>CAZYWJ010000005.1:4728-34483 GCA_964651785.1 uncultured Cryomorphaceae bacterium | reverse complement strand
TCGAGAACTTCCTCGGGTGAGAGGGTTCCGTAACGGAAGGAGTAGTATGTGTGGATTAGTAACATTGGGAATCGAGCTGCTAGCTACTAGCTTTTAGCTGTTAGCTGATCTTCTTGTTGGACAATTATTACTTTCTATTGGCCGTTTTTGGGTGGTGTTCATTTAGGACTGGAGTGGTGTTACTTCGAGCGGCCCGAATACTTATAGGGTGTATCAAGAAATGTGGGAAGGCAACGAAGCGAAACGAATTACGGGTGTAGATTCTACGGACTTTGAATTTCAAAATCCAAATCTTCCAAATGCGAACCACAGCTAATGGCTAGCGGCTAGAAGCTAATAGCTCATTCATGTCAATTTTGCCAAAAAAGAATTCAACATTTTGCCTTCGTCGATGAGCATCTTCTCGAGATCATCAACCTTTGAATCATTTAGTTTGAAAATATTCTTGCAAAGTTGGAGCTGAGTCGACAATTCAAAAACAGAACCCATGGCTCTCCGTATATACATTCCATAATGCTTATCAGTGGCGTAAGCCGATCCCTCCGCGATATTTGAGACGATGGATACAGCTGTCCGAGTCATTTGATCTCGAAGTCCAAACCGCTCATCGGCGGGCAAAAACTTTACAATCGAATAAGTCAACTCCACGATAATCATCCCCTCCTCCCATACCACCAACTTCTTATAATTCTTCATACATACCGCACATTTAAAATTCAAGTCAAAATTACCTAATGCAAATATTTTTTGCAAGCTAATTCTATTGATTAGAATCCTATATTATCAAAAACCGTGACTTGCCAAAACGGCCTCTTTATTTATCTTCAAAGCCTTAACCAAATCAATAAAACCATGAAGCAGATTTTACTTCTTTCTTTAGCTCTATTTACCGGTACTATTCTGAAAGCACAATGCGAAGCACCAACCATTCTTGATTGGACTGCTGTGAATGATTCGACTGTAAGCATCACTCTTTCGTCGTCATCAGCAGGCTCATGTGAGTTGATCCTATACAATGATTTCGGGCAATCGACACCCCTCGGACAACCATACACTGCCTCTATTCAAGAAGGAATCAATACTGTCGAATTTTTGCTGGAAGGCGAAGACATCTTTATCCTGTCAAGTCCTCAGAATTTGACCTTTCTAAGTGCGCAAATAAGAATAAACTGTGGCTCTGAAGGAGTTTCACCATATAGCGAAGAGTTCTACGTTTCGAACCGGTCTCTTAATGGAAACCCGGATTTTGACGTTGATTATATTTCGGAACCGCTTTCCTCAGTTGCATTTTTTGATGAAATTCAAGAATTCACCTTGAACATAGCTTCCGGCGAAACAATCGAAAACATAAGTTTATTCATCGATATGTCCTTGAGTCAAGGGCAGGATCTGTTTGAGGTAGAACTAATTCATCCGAATGGTACCACGGTGTATATTCTGGATTCGCTTTTTCAGTCTACAAGTATGAGCGCAATTTTTTCTAATGCGGCAACTCAGTCTCCCTATGCAGATGAGTACGGAATGGTAGGTTTATTTTCACCATACGAATCTCTCAGTATTCTTCAAGGACTGCCGGTCGGGGGTGAATGGAAACTTCGTTTCACTTCAGGGTACGCTTTTCCGCCTGACGGAATGCTCTATGCATTCGGATTAATCGTAAATTCCTCTCCGTGTACCTCATCCATAGTTGGTACTGTATATTATGATTTAAATGGTAATACTGAACTTGATGCCAACGAAGAATCTATTCCATTCACAGAAATTCAAAACACACTAGTGAATCAATACACCTATTCGTATGAAAATGGTTCCTATTTTTTCTGTACGGAATCAGGTAGTGGCGATCTGATTCTTACAAATCTTCCTGACAACTTCTACTCTGAACCTGTAAATTTCATTGTCTCCGAGGGCGAAAACCTAAACAATCTTAACATTCCCTTTTTTGCAGAATCAGATATTCTTGATCTCTCAGTCGATTTATTTTCGTTGGATGCAAATAGGCCGGGGTTTCAAGCCACCTATAAAATATCGATTCAAAATATTGGGACTGTTTGTGAAAATAATGCTTCCCTTTCTCTGGGATTTCCCGAATACGTTACCATCGTTAATTCTGAAAACTCAGATCTCGATATCTCAGGCAATACCGCTACTTTTGATATGATTGAGATGTGCCCATTCGAATCAGTAGAGTTTAATGTGGAAATACTTTTGGATGATACCGTAAGCATAGGCACCCTGCTCGAAGCCACTGCAGATTTGGCCACATCTCAAACAGATGCCAACCCATCCGACAACAACTTCACCTCATTTGTAGAAGTAATCGGTGCTTACGACCCCAATGACAAGCAAGTAAGCCTTGAAAACATTGGTGACGAATTCTTGGAAGATGGCTCACCACTTAAATACACCATCCGATTTCAAAACACGGGAACCTTCTACGCCGAGCGGGTAGTAATAGCCGATACCATCGATGCCGATTTGGACATCAATTCGCTGCAGATCATTTCTACGTCGCATGACATGCAACTGTCGAGAGAGGGCAATGTGCTCTATTTTGAGTTTGACCAAATCTTCCTACCCGACAGTGCTACCGACTTGGAAGGAAGTAACGGACACGTACGCTACGAGATGGATCCACTACCCTCTTTCAGCGAAGGCGAAACCATCGAGAATACCGCGTACATCTACTTTGATTTTAATGAAGCGATTGAGACGAATACGGTGGTGACGAGTTTTCAGAATCCGCTTAATCTCTCAGAACAAAATGATTTCGAAACGAATCTCTTTCCTAATCCTGCCAATGATGTTTTGACCGTTACGTGGAATACGGAATCAAAAGTTGAACGAATTGAAATCTATGATATTTCCGGAAGGCTACTTCATGGATTTACCGTAAATAGTCCTTCACAGTCTATCGTCGACATTTCAAATCTTGCAAATGGGATTTACTTGCTTAAAGCGACCTCCAATGAACTGAATAGCTCATCCATCTTCATCAAAAACTAACCAAAATACTTATTCGATATGAGACTGACTATCCTCATTTTATTTCTAATTATTTCAGCCGGATTAAGAGCTCAACCATGTGACGCTCCTGAAATTATTGATTGGACAGCGACTGATGATTGGATTTTTGAAATTGTCTTTTTTTCGCCGGAGGGCGGTTTTTATGAGTTGGTATTTGAACGTGAGTATGCAGAAGAGACAACAATAAACTATAGTGTTGACGCCTCTCCCGGTGTTAACTCTCTTGAGTTCAATTTAGAAGATCTTTATTTTTTAAATGAAAATGTCAATCATTATATAAAGTGTAGTATAGGTCCTGTTGATTGCGATGACGGAATTCCACAATATAGCGTATTCTACATATCAAGTCATTCTTTAATTAGTGACGAAAGTTTAGCTTGTGATAGTTTGGTTATGCCAATCCAATATGTATCTGATGGTAGTGACTTCATGGTAGAAACAATTCTTAATTACCCGCAGGGAGATGGAATAGTTGAAGATATCGAAGTCTTTGTAGATATAGGCCATGAAAACAATTCTGATTTATCGATAGAATTAGAACATCCTTCAGGTCAAATCATATCTCTACTCGACTATGATACCGTAGCCTTCGGAACAACAGGTTTTAGTGTAATTTTTAGCGATTATGCATCAGAATTGCCTGAAGATCTAAACGAATACATGGGTCCAAGAGGTACATTTTTACCGGCTGAACCTCTCTCCTCATTTTCAGGTCTTCCCGCTCAGGGTGATTGGATCTTGCGTGTTATTGATAATGCTGAATCAAATATAGGCTACGTCTTCGGAGCGTGCTTGTCGATTGAGTGTGAGACCTCTTATGAAGGAAAAACCTTTTTTGATCTAAACTCTAATGGCGTTCAAGAAAATTCGGAAAATGATTTCCCTTATGCCCTTGTAGAAAATGGTATCAACGGAAATGAATACTTTGCTAACTCCGCCGGCGAATTCTTCGAGTGTACTTCTTCGGGAGATGCCAGCTTGAACATATTAAATGAACCAAATTATTTTACTTCGATACCAGTGAATTTTTCATTGGAAGAAGGAGACCAACTTAACGGGCTGGAGATTCTTGTACAACCGGAAATCGAAGTCGTCGATTTCAATGTAGATATAATGTCCATGTCGGCTAACCGTCCCGGTTTTGAAGCAAGTTATTCAGCGCAGGTCAATAATGTAGGAACCATCTGCGAAGAGGATGTGGAGGTCGAAATTGAGTTTCCTGAATATGTCGAGATCGTCAGTTCAGCAGATCCTGATTTAATTATTACCGATAACACGGCGACAATCACAGTCGAGGAGGTATGTCCATTTAATCCTATTGATTTCAATCTGACCATTCTTCTCGACGACACGGTAAGTCTAGGCACCATACTCGAGGCCACGATTTCCACAAATGTCACTCCCGATGATCCGAACCCTTCCAACAACACCTTCACCTCATCAGTAGAAGTAGTCGGATCCTACGACCCCAATGACAAGCAAGTAAGCCTTGAAGACATTGGTGACGAATTCTTGGAAGATGGCTTACCACTTAAATACACCATTCGCTTTCAAAACACGGGAACCTTCTACGCCGAACGAGTGGTGATAGCCGATACCATCGATACCGATTTGGACATCAATTCGCTGAACATCATTTCTACCTCGCATGACATGCAACTGTCGAGAGAGGGCAATGTGCTCTATTTTGAGTTTGACCAAATCTTCCTACCCGACAGTGCTACCGACTTGGAAGGAAGTAACGGACACGTACGCTACGAGATGGATCCACTACCCTCTTTCAGCGAAGGCGAAACCATCGAGAATACCGCGTACATCTACTTTGATTTTAATGAAGCGATTGTGACGAATACGGTGGTGACGAGTTTTCAGAATCCCTTGCGTATTTCTGAGCAACCAATTTTTGATGCGAAACTTTTCCCAAATCCCGCCACTAAAAGCATTCACCTCTCTTGGCCAAATGATGTAAAGGTAGAGCGAATTGAAATTCATGACATCTCCGGAAGATTGATTCAGTCTCAATCCATAATGACAGATAACTTCACAAGTCTGGACGTCAGTTCCCTTACGGAAGGAATCTACTTGATAGATTTAGTTGCTGAAAACGCACAGAGCAGACAAAAATTTATGAAAATCGCCGAGCAATAATTTCATTGTACCTTTAGGGAAACAGTAAAATATATGCGCTTTTTCTTTATCGGTTTGATTATCATATTTCTGGTTTCGCTTTTGATCGGACAGATTACTACGCCGAAAGGCACTCCTTTTCGAAGGGTATTTGCCAAAGGGCTCTACTACTCGGTGATCGGATTGATCGGGTTTGTGATCGCAATCGGAATTGTAGCCTTGGTAAACGATATCACTTCGCGTCAAGGAAGCGAAACGGAGTTTTCGAAAATGACGCGCGAGCAGAAAGTGGCATTGCGCGATTCGCTCCGACGAACACCACCCACACCGACCGAAGAAGAGCTTCGATCCTTATTCGTGGACTATAATTTTGAAGGTGTCATCATTCCGTGTTACGAGAGTGTTCACAAACTGGATGTCGCTTCGCTAAAAGAAATCAAATACTTCGATGTATCGGATGCCAATGCCTCCGATGAATTTTACGAAATAGAAACCGAGGCGGAGCTGACGGTCAATCAACCCGTGCCGAGATTTCACTTTAAAGGCACTTTCAACGTGCAGTACGAATTTTATGAAGGCGATTCGGATATTGATCCCGGGTGGAAATTCGACAAAATCTTTATCAGTCAATGCGAAGTGATAGACGCCCCCGAAAAAGAAAAAGTAATCGGAAACTCGGACCTCTATCCCGACCTGAAAAGAGATATCAATTAACCTCAGGCGTTAGTCCATCCCTTTTTCATCCTTCGCCCCACCCTTTAAGTTGAGGTTCAATGAACTATTCAACTATCTTTACGCTTCCAAATCATTTTAACATGAGACAAATTATCGGGAGCGCACTCTGCCTTCTCCTGCTCATTTCATGTCAGGAAGAACGGCAAGCGCCACCCCCGCCGCCTACCGTGCAGGTAGTAGCCGTAAAAGAGGATACGGTTCAGATTGAAAAAGACTTTGTCGGTCAGGTCTACGGAGTTATGGACATTCCCATCAGGGCCAGAGTGGAAGGTTTTTTGGAAGGTATCCATTTCAATGAAGGCATGCGGGTGAAGAAAGGACAACTTCTTTACTCCATAGATCCTCAGCCGTTTCAAGCTGCGCTGACTGCGGCTCAGAGCCAATTGGCGGAAGCCAAAGTAGGACGTATACGCGCTACTAACGACCTGAACAGGGTACAGCCGCTGGCAGATATGAAAGCCCTGAGCGAGCGCGACCGCGATGCATCCGTGGCCGAAAAAGACGCCTCGGAAGAAATCGTAAAAGCGGCTCAAGCGAATGTGGACATTCAGGAAATACAACTGAGTTACACCAAGATAAAATCACCGATAGACGGGCTGATAGGTAAAACGGAAGCCAAGGTGGGCGAATTCGTAGGACGAAGTCCGAACCCCGTCATCCTCAATACAATCTCGAAAATAGACTCGGTTCGGGTGGAGTTTTTTATAACCGAAAACGACTATTTACTCTTGACCAAAAAACTCAAACAAGAAGATGCCGAGGGCAATAAGCGCAAGCCTTTCGGCCTCAAATTGATTCTGTCTGACGGAAGCATTTTCGAACATCCGGGAAAGGTAGATTTCGTAAACAGACAAGTGGATGCCACAACGGGCGCACTCTTGATTCAAGCCTCATTTCCCAATCCCGACGGGCTTATCCGCCCGGGACAGTTTGCCAAAGTACGCGCCGTGGTAGAAGAAATGCACGACGGGCTTCTCGTTCCGCAAAGAGCCGTATCAGAGTTTCAAGGTCGCTTTAGCGTTATGGCTGTAGCCGATAGCAATAAGGTAACTCAAAAGCCCGTGGATATTTTGGGCACGTACCGCGACTACTACATTATCTCTGAAGGATTGGCACCCGGCGAACTCGTGATTTACGAAGGACTCCAAAAAGCCAAAGAAGGTCAAAGGATCGAACCTGAGTTGATTGAGTTTGAATCGCAATACGCGGAAAGGTAACGTTGAAAAAGATGGAAGAAAAGGACCACATTTTTTTCGTTCGGCGCCCGATTGTAGCTATCGTGATTGCCATCTTTATGGTGATCATCGGTGGCATCTCGATATTGGGATTGCCGATAGAGCAATACCCGAACATCACTCCGCCCGTAGTGAGGGTGAGCACTGCCTTCACGGGTGCGAATGCCGTAAGCGTTGAGCAATCGGTAGCCTCGCCGCTTGAGCAGGAAATAAACGGGGTGGAAAACATGCTCTACATGAAGTCTACCAATGCCAACGACGGCACCATGGCCTTGGACGTGACTTTTGATTTGGGCACCGACCCCGATATGAATACGGTTTTTACCCAAACCCGCTCATCGGCGGCTACGCCAAAACTTCCCGAAGAGGTAAAGCGAATAGGCGTAAAAACGCAAAAATCCATGCCCAATATTCTGATGCTGATTTCGCTTACATCTCCCGATGGGCGCTACGATCAGAACACCTTGGGAAACTATGCCATCATCAATGTAAAGGATGAGCTGGCGCGAATAAAGGGCATCGGGCGGGTAGATGTTTTGGGAGCCAGCGATTACTCCATGCGTGTGTGGGTAAAGCCCGATCGCTTGGCAAAGCTGGGCATCACCATTCCCGAAATAACCAGCGCCATACGAGAGCAAAATGTCATTTCTCCCGGTGGTAAGTTTGGCGCTGAGCCCGCCCCGAAAGGCACGGAATTCACCTACACCGTGCGCTTGCCCGAGCGATTGGTCACCGAACAAGAGTTCGAAGACATTGTGGTGAGATCCGCCAAAGACGGAAGTCAGGTGAAGATCGGCGACATAGCACGGGTAGAACTCGGCGTCGAGAGTTACAACTCGTTTACACGCCTCAATGGAAATCAATGCGCGATTCTATCCATCTATCAGGCACCGGGATCTAATGCCGTATTGCTCGCCGAGGATGTCATTGCTGCAATGGACAAAATGTCCGAAAACTTTCCCGAGGGAATAGAATACACCGTATCACTCGATGCGACGGAACCCATTACTGCAGGAATCGACGAAATCATCGAGACGCTGATCATCGCGTTGGTACTGGTTATTTTGGTGGTCTTCCTATTCATCCAAGATTGGCGTGCCACGCTGATACCGACATTGGCCATTCCCGTATCGCTCATTGCGGCGTTTATGCTCTTTCCTTTACTCGGATTTACCATCAATACCCTTTCCCTGCTCGGGCTCGTTCTCGCCATCGGTATCGTGGTAGATGATGCCATTGTGGTGGTAGAGGCCGTACAGGTAAATATGGAAAAAGGCATGGGTGTGAAAGAGGCCACTACTGCAGCCATGCGAGAAGTTACCGCTCCCGTAATCGCCACTACCTTGGTAATGATCGCCGTATTTGTACCCGTTGCTGCCATGGCGGGAATCACGGGAAAGCTCTACCAGCAGTTTGCCATCACCATTGCCGTGTCGGTGGTATTTTCTTCCATCAATGCCCTGAGCCTCTCTCCTGCCCTTTGCTCGCTTATGCTAAAGGCTCCCGAAGAAGGAAAGAAGAAAGGTTTACTCGGACGATTCTTTGCCGAATTTAATCGCGGCTTTGATAAAACCACGGAGTCTTATTCAAGCTTGGCCCGCGTAGTCACGGGCAAATTCAGAAGGGGAATTATCTACGTTGTCATTGCTGCTATTGCCGCAGGTATTTTCGGTTCGCTGGTTCCGGGTGGTTTCCTTCCGGAAGAAGATCAGGGCTATTTCTATGTGAACTTGCAACTCCCCAATGCAGCCTCTCTCCAGCGCAGCGACGCCGTAGCGAAGAAGGTTGAGAACATGCTTATGGAGCGCGAAGACGTAGAATACGTCACCACCGCGGCGGGATTCAGCTTATTGGCGGGAGCCATGATTCCGAATACCGGATTTATGTTCGTCAAATTAAAAAATTGGGATCTCAGGGAACAGACGGTGGCTGAGATTATGCGAGAGGTCAACATCATGCTTTCGCAAAATGTAAATGAAGCCCAAGCGATGGCCTTCGGTCCGCCTGCCATTCCCGGACTGGGAAATGGTTCGGGGTTCAGCCTCATTTTGCAAGATCGCGGCGGAAATGATCCGGCCTATTTGGCCCAAAACACTTACCGCTTTATCGCGGAAGCGCAAAAAAGACCTGAGATAGCTTCGGCTTTTACCACCTTTCAAGCGACGGTCCCCCAGCGCAGCATGGAGGTAAATTCAGACAAGATCCTAAAATCGGGAGTGGCCATCGGGGATGTGTACAGCACCTTCGCCGCTTTTTTGGGCGGGGCTTACGTGAATGACTTCAATCGATTCGGACGACTCTACAAAGCTTACGTGCAGGCTGAGCCTGAATACCGACAAAACGAGCACGGTCTTGAGCTCTTCTATGTGAAAAACAGAGATGGCGTATCGGTTCCTGTTTCCACCTTCGTTACGGTAAAAAATACTTCGGGCCCCGACTACACCAACCGCTTCAACTTGCTTCGAAGCACCGAAATCACGGGCTCGCCCGCTCAAGGGTACAGCAGTACGCAAGCCCTCGATGCGCTGGAAGAAATAGCCGCCGAAACACTGCCCGACGACATGACTTATTCCTGGAACGCCATGAGCTATCAGGAGAAGAAGTCATCGGGACAAGCGGGGATTGTCTTCGCCTTTTCGCTGTTGTTCGTATTCCTTATTCTGGCGGCGCAATACGAGAGTTGGTCTATGCCCTTTGCCATTCTGCTGGGTACTCCGTTCGCGCTCTTCGGAGCCTTCTTATTTCTCTGGTTTTTCAGGCTTTTCAGCGAAAGCTACCTGACCAATATCTTCGCTCAGATTTCTTTGGTGATGCTTATTGCAATGGCGGCCAAGAATGCCATTCTCATCGTCGAGTTTGCCAAGATGAAATTTGACGAAGGGCTCACGCTGATGGAAGCAGCCATAGAAGCGGCGCGCCTACGCTTCCGCCCTATTTTGATGACGGTGTTCTCATTCATACTGGGAATACTTCCGCTGATTTTGGCCAGCGGTTCGGGTGCCGAAGCGCGAAAGGTTATGGGCGTGGCCCTACTGGGCGGAATGGGAATCGCTACTGCCTTGGGCGTGGTATTCTACCCGATGCTATTTGTATTGGTCGGAAAAGTGGCCAAATACGAGCAAAAGCGAGATGCAGAAACGCTAAAAGCGGGAGGAGCGTCATGAGAAGACTTACTTTAATACTCGTGGTGTTGGTGATTGCCTCTTGTAAAATGGGTAAGAACTACCAAGGTGTAGAGATCGAAATTCCCGATGGCTATCGCTTTTCTGATACCGATGATATTCCTGAGGAGTTTTTGGTAAAAACGGATACGCTTGAAGCTGATTCTACCGCAGACTACGACTGGTTCTCCATCTTCAACGATCCCGTGCTGGACTCCTTGGTGGTAAAGTCGCTCACCTACAATCAGGACTTGGCCATAGCGGCCGAAAACGTAATTCAGGCCCAATTGGTATTATCAAACCAAAAAACGGAAATGCTACCCGAAATCAGCTATCAGGCAGGAGCTTCCCGCGGAAACTTTCAGCAGGTAGTGCTTCCTGCCGAGCAAAATGTTTTTTACGGTTTTGGAGCCGTAAATTGGGAATTGGACTTTTGGGGGAAATTCAGAAGACTGAACGAAGCGGCGCGAGCAGATTTGATTGCTTCGAGCGAGGGATACCGAGCAGCTCGTATCAGTTTGACTTCTACGGTAGCAGATCTCTATTTTCAGCTATTGGAATACCAAACACGCTTGGCCATATCAGAGCAAACGGTGGCCTTAAGAGATAGCATGCTGGGCATAATTAACCTCCGATTTGAGAAGGGGATTATTCCCGAAATTGATGTCAATCAGGCCCAAGTTCAATTGGCCATTGCTCAGGCACAAGTCCCGATTTGGAAACGATTCATGGCGCAAACGGAAAACCAGCTAAGTGTATTGACGGGCCAAAACCCGAAAGCAGTATTGGTCGGTAAGCCACTTCACCAAATAGAAGTCACGGCAGAACTACCCGAAGGTTTACCTCTGGACATCTTGTCGCGACGCCCGGACGTGCTCGCTGCCGAACAAGCCTTGATTGCGCAAAATGCCTTGGTTGGAGCAGCTCAAGCCAATAGATTGCCTGGCATTAGCATTACGGGCCTGCTCGGTGTTGCCGCCAACGAACTCGACGGATTGGGCAGTACCGGCCCCGCTTGGAATTTGGGAGCGTCGTTATTGGGCCCGCTCTTTTATTTCAACCGCTTTAAGCGAGTGGCCGAAATCGAAAAGAGCCGTCGCACTCAAGCGCAGTTAGCCTATGAGCGTACGGTGCTCGAAGCTTTGCGTGAGGTAGAGGATGTACTGATAGCCATCAAAACTTTAGAAGAAGAGTTGGAAGCACGCCGCGCCCACGTGGAGGCAGCTACGAATGCGCAAAGATTATCTCAGGCGCGCTACAGCGAGGGAGTAACCAGCTACTTAGAATACCTGGAGTCCCAGCGGCAAAAATTCGACGCTCAACTCAATTATGCAGGCACCAAACGGCAGCTCCTCGCAGAATACGCCCGATTGTACAAAGCACTCGGCGGAGGCTGGAGAATCAATTAGCGCTTCTTCTTCTGTAAAGACTCGTTCAGCCGTCGGCGCATCTCATTATGCTCCGATCTGATCTCAGTGGTCATCTCCAAGACGTAGTCGTGATCAATATCCATGTGATCGTGATCATGCTTCATGGAATCCAGCTTCGCTCGAAGTTCCTCCTCTGAGATTTTTTCCTTGTCGTATCGTGCTTTGAATGCCTCGTGATCTTTCATAATCTTGGAGTGATTGCGCATGATGTTTTCGTGCTCACGATAAAACTGCGTGTGGCGAGCGATATCATTCAGCAGAGCCGTATCGGGGTTTTCTTGCGATTGCAGGAAATTCTCCAATTCTTCGTGATTAATGAGCATTGTTTTATGTCTGTCGTACACCAGTTTGTGATATCGATGGCTGCTGTCGTGTTTTGCCAACCAATACTCGTATTCTTCCTGAACGGGAGTCGGGTTATTGCCACAGGAGAAAAAAGCCCCTGCAACAACAATCAGCATTAAAGAAATGACGGAAGTTTTCATGACTATTATTTTAAAGGATCTGATTTAAATTTAGGTCTGAAACAGCTAATTCAGAATGATAAAAATCATGGTCAGATTTAATTTTTGATGGTATATTTATCGCTTCAATTGCGATGAAAGCTAATTATTCGGTAAAGCTTCAACTGCAAGGCTGAAATTTATTTATCTACTTAACTATTTAACTATGAAGAAAACTCTACTTTTCATTGGCTTGTTAGCCACTACCGGCCTTATGGCTCAACCTGTTCTAAATTTTCAGTATGATCCGACTTTGTTGAACAACACTCCGACATTTCACATAGGCGAGGGAGTCGAAGAAGGAGCCGGCGGGGAAAATCAATACTGGGACTTTTCAACGGTGGTGCCCGTTCAATCGCAAGAAACTTCATTTGCAGAACCTTCTAACACCCCTTTTGGCAGTAATTATCCGGAAGCCGACTTGGCAGGAGTTATCCCAGATCCGCAAGGCACTACTTACGTTTATTATCAATTCGCATCCGATGGTGTATATACTTTAGGTCTTGAAATATCCGGTGTAGGTTCTCAGCCATATTCCGACCCTCGACAAGACTTGATTACGCCGATAACCTATTTGGACACTTACTCAGATATAGCAGTATTTACCAATAACTCAGGACCGATTATTACGACCAATGAGTCAGATTTTACGGTAGACGTTGATGGCTATGGCACCGTAGCAACTCCCGCCGGCACCTATGAAAATGCCCTCAGACTTCATTCGGTAGAAATTACTGAATCTACCATCGATCTTGGTATTGGGGAGCCGATAACAACAGTAAGTCAAATCGAATCATACCTATGGATCATAGATGGATACCCGATTCCCGTATTCACCACATTCGAACAATCCGTTCAAGGTATAGTGGTAAACGAAGGGTCGAGATACGTATCAGGCGCTCCTCTTTCCATAGCTGAATACAACACGCTTGAGGGTATAAATCTGTATCCCGTTCCGGCCGTTGACTTCATAAATCTCGATCTGGGAGATAACCCGACGGGAGCAGCCACGGTTCGAATTTTTGATGTTCGCGGAGCTGTGATCAAAGAATTCCGTCAGGGAATGGCTCAAGTTACTCGTTTTGACGTGTCTGATCTGCCTGCAGGTTTTTATTCACTTCAAGTGCAGACGGAAGAAGGAGTCGCCACGAAGCACTTCACAAAATAAAACACGCCTTTTATCAAGGCATTAAAAAAAGCGTGAGGAAAAATCCTCACGCTTTTCTTTTGCATTATTGTGAAGTTCTAGTTTACCATCAAAGGCAAACTGCCGAACCGATCGTCTTCCAGTCGAATCAGCAATCGATACATTCCGCTTTTGAGATTTTCGACGGAGTACCTATTGCCGGAAGGCGAAAAACTCCTGATCATTCGTCCTTGTAAATCGTAGACTTCGATACGCTGAATGGCGGTGCTCAGCTCACTTTGTATGGTAAACTCGCTTTTTGTTGGATTCGGATACAGCGAAAACTGCGAAGAAGAAACGCGCAAATCGCGGGTAGAAAGCGGCTCGCCCCACTCACCCGCATCGGTGTTGTAGTAGAGAAGTTTTCGGTAATTTCGGACAGTTATGGAAGATTGACAATCATAATAGGGTCCTCCTAGATTTTCTATAAACACTTCTTTGGCAAAATTGCAACCCCAATCTAATATTTCTCCGAAACAGTTCTCTCCGGCTTGTGAATTTGCAGAAAAAATTGGTCCAGCATAATAGCGATTTTTTGAAAGGGCAAATTCCGATGCACTCAGCCAATTAAATGCTCCTGCCGTCCCTTCTTCCACTAAAGCAGTTCCGGCAGGTAAATCAAAAATTGAATCAGGTTCTATTCTCATGTCGATGATGCTGGTATCAGCAGGCTGCGGATCGGCCTCACCAAGAGGTCCCGAATAGGTCCATCGTTGAACTTCAATGGTATAAACGATCGAATCTACGGGCATGCCTTCATCGGGATAATCGAATCGACTCAATACAATATGCTTGTATTGATTGATGGATGTTTCGCCAAATGAATTTGACCCTTCTTCAATATGAATCTGATCACCGGGCTGAAAGTCGTAAACATCAAATTTGGTCAGGCCTTTGAATTCCTGATCGTTTTCCTCGATTATCAACTCAAGCTGAAAGTCTTCAAGAAAAGGAGTTAATACAAATTCGGGGAAATTCAACAATGCGGGGAAGGAAATCAAGCCTGATTGACTTCCGAATTGAAAGGTGTAAGCATTCACTTCTCCCGAGAGGGGATTCATCGCGTCATCCATTAACTGAAGTGAAATGGTTCGAATCGTTTCCGGCTCACCGAATGGATCATCTTCCATCACTTCGGTTACCGTGGCCTCTACCAGCGAATCGCCTGATGCCGAAACCCATGCTATCCAAGTCGCATCCGATTCACCATTAGAGTCCATAATTACTGATTCCTCGTCTGACAACACAAATTCGTAGATCCCTTCAGGCGAAACGCGTATCTCCGAACCGAGAACCGACCTTACATCAGGGCGAAAACATTCATCGCCGGCTTTAAGCCAATGATTATAAGGGACAAAAACAGAGTCCCCGTCAAATGTAGCCGATTGCATGGAAAGATTGATGGTCTTATTGGCATGGCGATAAAACCGATCGGAGCCGAACTGTCCGAAGAGCATTGGTGTAATTAATAAAGTGATAAAAAGTAAGTAGAGATTTTTCATGGTTCATTAGGTTTTTCCGTAAGGTAGAATTACAAAGATGAGTCCTAAAAACGAAAGATTTGATTTGTGGGAATCCTAATGATTTTCGGATACTTCCGGATTCAAATCAGTTTGTCTCCGATAATTCCCACCAAAAAACCCAGACACGCGCCGGTAGATGCGAAATGACTCTTTTTCTCAAAACTCTCGGGAATTAAATCTCGCACTAACAAGTACAGAATTCCACCCGAGGCAAAACTCATCAAGACCGCGGTAATTTCGGGACTATCCGATAGGAAGAAGTGACCGAGCAAGGCCCCTCCGATTCCGAAAAAACTCAGGAAGAAAAAGATCACCAAAGTCTTCTTTACGGAAAAGCCACTTCTCACTAAGTCACGAAAAGAATTGAAGGATTCGGGGAGATTTTGCAATCCGATAAAAACCGAAAGAAGATATGCGGTGCTTTGGTCAGCGGCAAATAAAGAACCCAGAGCAATGGACTCGGGAATAAAATCGGCAAGCATGGCTACCAGTGTGGCCATCTGACCCCCTGTTTTTGACAAGTACTTATCGAGCCACATGAAAAGCAACGTACCTGAAGCAAAGGCAAAGGTCAGCAAGGGCCAGTCCAGTGCATCCATGCTTTTGGGTACGAGAACCAACGCTACCGCTGAAAGAAGAATACCCGCTCCGAAAGACATCAACGTATGAATAACGGTATACTTTACCGGAGTATCGTCCGTATGATGGTCAAAGAAATTGGCCAGAAGACCACCGATAAAAACGGTTATTCCGGCGATGCCTGAAAAGAGTATGAGCTTAGTCAGCATTTATGCCAAGTGATTTTTTACGAAAGTAAGCGAAGTCGATTAATTGAATCACCCGCCGATTTTAATTACGCCACGGTTAATTTTTTATTGAAGACGATTCGAGAATTTTATTATACAGAATTTCACATTTTTCCAGAAGGCTTTTCAGGCTTTCCGGAAATTCCTCGTTTTTCTCGCGATGAGGCTGAAATCCTTGAGACTTGTGAACGTTTCCGTACCAGTGCTTCGCCCAGATTCCGTCTTCCGGCAAGGGTCCCGCTTTCCAAGAAAGCATTGACTCTTCAAAGGGTATTCCGATTGCTTCGCAAAAAGCAGTGAGCGTTTTCTTCGGATCAAGGAGAATCTCTTTTGAATCTAAAACGATGGCCTTTTCACCGATTCGCTCCAAATGATCCAAAAGCATGAGGTGAGCCTCGTAGCCTACATCCTCCATAGTGGGATTGGGTATGACTTTATGGAATGAAACCAACATCTCTCGCGGATCACGCGTGAGGACCACATTGGTACAGTCCTTTAAAAAGTCGAGATTAATATCGTACAGGTGGTGCGTCATGTGTTTGAAGAAAACGACGGGTTTTTCATGTGGTCCCATCATCATCTCCACTACTTTTTCTCCGTCGTTCTCCATGGTGGCGAGAATTTCCTCCGCACCGGGGTGGTACTCGTGTGCGTTGGTATGGCGGAGGTAGTGCGCATACAATGGCTCATCAAAAACCTTGGTATCGCTGCGCTGAGCAAATGAGTACATCAGCGCCGTGGAAACATTTCTTGGTCCCGACCAAAGACAGATTCGCTTCGTATTTTCAGTCATTGCTTGCTTCCTTTTTGATGAGTGCAAGATAGAACTGTTGTAGTCTCCGCGTCATTGATCCATAAATTCCCTCGCCGATTATTCTACCGTCAATTTTGGTCACCGGGGTGAGTCCGCCAAAAGTTCCCGTTACGAAAGCTTCATCGGCGCCGTAAACATCAAAAAGCGAAAAGTCCTTCTGTCGACATGTGATTCCGTTCTGCTCGCAAACCTCGATGACTTTGGCTCTGGTTATACCGTTCATGCAATATTGACCGGTGGAAGTCCACACTTCGTCTTTTTTCACGATAAAGAAATTTGTGGCGTTGCAAGTCGACACAAATCCGCGAACATCCAACATCAATGCTTCATCTGCCCCCGCCTCCAAAGCTTGTATCAGCGCTTGAACTTCGTGGAGTTTGCTGTGACAATTCAGTCGGGGATCGAGGTAATCAGGTGAGCCGCGACGAATCGTAGAAGTAAAAAGGGTGATCCCTTTTTCACGTGTCTCTTCGGAAGCTTTTTTGTGTTCGGCAATGATCACCGGATTGGGGCCTGAAACGGTTAAACGTGGATCTTGGGAAGGAGTCTTTTTGATGCCACGAGTCACCATCACACGCACGTGTACCTCGTCTTCCATTTCGTTTGCATCCAGCGTTACCTGAATTTTCTCAATCAACTCTTCCCGCGAAAACGGAAGATTCATTCCTATGGATGCCGCTCCATCCCATAATCGATTGAGATGATCATTGATGAAAACGAGTTTACCATGGTGGAGTCTTATTCCTTCCCATACACCATCACCGACCAAATAGCCACTATCGAAAACCGAAATTTTGGCTTCCTGTCGGGGCAATAAGTCACCGTTGATGTAAATCTTAACCTGATCGTTTCGAGGGTCTGCAATGGCGTTGTGGGTTCCGTGCATCATAGGTCCAAATATGGGAAAGGAAAACTAATTATGCGCGATTCCGCAGGAATTCGGAATAATCTGCGAATGTCAAAACGCTGAATTTCCCGTTTTCCTATCTTTCACCTATGTTTCGTTTCACGCCGACCATTGGCATTCTGTTTCTATTGACTTTTTGTTCCCCTGAAAAGGAGAGAACTGAAATCCAACCCCTTTCTCACGAAAATAATTACGCCCGTTTGGTCAATCCGTTCATTGGCACGGGCGGCCACGGACACACCTTTCCCGGAGCTACCCTTCCCTTTGGAATGGTTCAGCTCAGTCCCGATACGCGCCTCGATGGCTGGGACGGCTGCGGCGGATACCACTACAGCGATTCGGTGATTTATGGTTTCTCGCATACCCACCTCAGCGGTACGGGTGTGAGCGATTACGGCGACATCCTGCTCATGCCGACAAATGCCGTGGTGTTCAATAACGGAGCGGACGGTGGGCAAGGATACTCTTCCAAATTTTCTCATGAAAATGAAGAAGCCGAAGCGGGATACTATCGCGTAAAATTAGCTGATACCGATATCGAGGTAGAGCTTACCGCAACGCTGCGTGCAGGCATCCACCGTTATCAGTTTCCTTCGGCCGAAAACCAAATCATAATCCTTGACCTCGAGCATCGCGATAAGCTCTTGGATCACCAAATTAAGCAGACCTCTCCCACTACCCTTTCGGGTTACCGCCACTCCAAAGCTTGGGCCGATGATCAACGCCTCTTTTACCATATCGATTTCTCGCACACCATTGCTAAAGCCGAATACAATGAGAGCGAAGAGCCGACGAAAGGCGCTTTTACTTTGGATAATCCAAGTAATGATCCGGTAATCGTCAAAGTCGGGATATCGGCGGTAGATGAAGAAGGCGCAAAACTGAATTTGAAGAGGGAGGCCGGTGATGCCGATTTCGATGAACTCCGTGAGCGAGCGCGCGAGAGCTGGAACACCCAACTCTCAAAAATAGAAATTGAGGAGCAAAATCCGGATCGAAAGACGGTTTTCTACACGGCGCTCTACCACACGATGATAGCCCCCAATCTCTATCAGGATGTCGACGGTCGCTACCGCGGGATGGACCTGAAAATTCACGATGCTGACACCTTCGATTATTATACGGTTTTTTCACTTTGGGACACGTATCGCGCAGCTCATCCGCTTTACACCATTATCGAGCAAGAGCGCACCAATAATTTCATCAACACCATGCTGGCAAAATACCGGGAAGGCGGGATCATACCGATTTGGGACCTCTCTGCTTGCTATACGGGTTGCATGATCGGCTATCACGGTATACCCGTTATTGCCGATGCTTACCTCAAGGGAATAAGAGGGTACGACGCGGAGCTTGCACTCGAGGCCATGAAGCACTCGGCCACGCGCGATCATCTCGGTTTGGATGATTATACGGCCAACGGATTTATTGCCGTAGAGAACGAAAGCGAGTCCGTTTCAAAAACATTGGAATATGCTTACGATGATTGGAGCATTGCGCAAATGGCGAAAGCAATGGCAAAGGAAGAAGATTATATAAGTTTTACAAAAAGAGCGCAATCTTACAAAAATCACTTTGATCCGTCTACGGGATTTATGAGAGGGCGATTTCGAAATGCCTGGTTTGGCCCCTTCGATCCCTACGAGGTTAACTTCAACTATACCGAAGCGAATGCCTGGCAATATAGCTTGTACGTGCCACAGGACATCAGCGGTCACATTGAGTTGATGGGCGGAAAAGAAAACTATGAAGCTCATCTGGACAAACTTTTCAGCGCCAAGCAAGAAACCGCGGGCAGGCATCAGGCCGACATCACGGGACTGATAGGTCAATACGCACACGGAAATGAGCCGAGTCACCATATGGCTTATCTCTATAATTTTGTAAACAAACCTGCCAAAACACAAGAGAAAGTTCACGAGATCTTAACGACACTTTACTCCAACTCCCCTGACGGAATATCGGGAAACGAAGACTGCGGTCAGATGAGTGCGTGGTACGTTTTCTCTGCTCTGGGATTTTATCCCGTGACCCCCGGAAGCAATCAGTACATCATAGGTACGCCGGGAGCCGAAAGAGCAACCATTCATTTGGAAAACGGAAATACCTTCACCATTGTCGCAAATGGCTATTCCGATGGAAATTTCTTTATCCGATCTGCTGAATTGAACGGAAAAGCGCTCAGCCGAAGTTATTTGTTTCATGAAGAAATAATGGCCGGAGGAACATTGGAGTTTGAGCTATCTGCTGAACAAAGCGATTGGGCCACGGAAGATGCCGGTACCCCGGAGACATCCATTAGCGAACATCTCATTCTAACTCCCCCGTTTATAGCTAATGGGGAATCGGCGTTTAAGAATTCCACTGAAATTACTTTGGGACATATCGATGAAGACGCGGAGATATGGTACGCTTGGCAAGAAGAAAGTCCTAAAAAATACAAGAAACCCTTCGAAGTTTCTGAGAAGGGCGTGTTAACCGTATACTCAAGAAAAGGAGACGCGGAAAGCATTCATATGAAAACGGAATTTTATAAAATTGACCCGAATGTATCCATCAAACTTGGAAGCGCTTACGCAAATGAATATAGCGCCGGAGGAAATGATGCCTTGATAGATGGAATTCGGGGAACCAATGATTTCAGGACGGGCTCATGGCAAGGCTATCAAGATCAAGATGTCCTTGCCACCATCGATTTGGGTAGATCGAAAAAAGTGAGCCGTATTGAAACTGCATTTTTACAAGATCAAAAAAGTTGGATTTTTCACCCCATTTCAGTAAAAATGGAAGTTTCAGCAGATGGTACAAATTGGGAAACGGTAGAAGAGACCAAAACAGAAACGGTAGAAGCCGATGAAACGGTGTCTACAAAAGTAGTCGTTGCCGAATTTCCCGTAAGGGAAGTAAAGCACGTAAGATTAATAGCTAAAACAATCGGAGACGTGCCTGAATGGCACCTCGGATACGATTACGACGGGAAAGCTTGGGTATTTATTGACGAAATTAGCGTAGAATAATGAAGAGAAGAAAATTCATTCGCTCGACCGGTCAGCTCGGAATCGGGTTGGCTGTGGCAGGTTGTGGCTTAAAACCGGAAAGCGCAAAAGCGGCGATAAGAGTAGAGAATACTCCTTCGGGTCCCGTATCAATTTGCACTTGGGGATTTGTAAATGCAAACCAAGTGGCGGGAAAAGCATTGGACGAGGGCAAATCTGCGCTGGATGCGGCCATTGCGGGAGTTTCGGTAGAGGAATCGGATATAAAGAATTCGACCGTGGGAAAAGGCGGCGCCCCTGACCGCGAAGGGCGGGTGACCTTGGATGCGGGTGTGATGGCACCTGACGGAAATGCGGGCAGCGTAGTCTGTGTGCGCAACATTACGCACGTGGCATCACTGGCGCGAAAGGTGATGGAAGATACGCCTCATGTAATGCTCGCAGCTGAAGGCGCCGAGCAATTTGCTCTTGCGAATGGATTTGCGAAAGAAAATCTGCTCACCCCTGAATCTGAAGCAAAATACCGGGAATGGCTCAGAGAGAAGAAGTATAATCCGGTGATTAACATCGAGAGTCACGACACCATAGCGATACTGACGCTGGACCAGAAAGGCGACTTGGCGGGAGCTTGCACTACTTCGGGCCTGGCATACAAGATGGCGGGCAGAGTGGGCGACTCGGCCATTATCGGCAGCGGACTTTATGTAGACAATGAAATAGGTGCGGCAGCTGCTACGGGTTACGGAGAGGAAATCATGAAACAGGTAGGAAGCTTTCTTATCATAGAACTGATGCGAGGTGGAATGAGTCCGCAGGAAGCTTGTGAAGAGGCGATCAAGCGAACGCTGAAGAAGGCCAACAATTACAAGGATATTCAGGTAGCCTACATCGCGATGAATAAATCAGGACAGACGGGCAGCTTTAGCCTTCAAGAGGGTTTCGCTCGCATGGAGTATAGAGCCGGAAAAAATGAGCGTGTAGAGTCTGATTCTCATTTTAAAAACTGATTAAATCAAACCGACTACTCAGAATAAACAGCGCAAGTGATAATCCGAGAAATCCTTCGAAACACCCCGAAATCCACTACAACTTCTCAAACAAATGCTTCCAATACCGCTTCGGTACATGCCTGATGTGCAACTTCATATTGCGTCGAGCCTTGATATTGACCGAATCAAAATACTCCTTCCACAGGGCTTGGTAATCCTTTTCCTCATCGTGCAAGAGGTCCTCTGAAAGGCTGCCTAAGTTTTTGGCATCCAGCTCTACGAAGTCCGTTTTTTGCAAATCGTAATAAATGCCATATCCGCGACGAAGATCGTAGATCAACCATTTCTGATCGGCGTAGCGCTTCCTGAAGTGGCTGCCGATAAGCGGCATCACATCAAAGTCGGGTTCTACCGCCGAAAACCAAATATCATCTGCCAATCGCTGAAAGCGCACGAAGGCGTGCATGCGGTGCACCTCGCGCGAGATTTCTTTCAAAATTTGCTTCATGCGCAGGATGTCGGGATGGCGAAAATCGCTCTTCGCCCGACTGCTGTCTTCCAGCATTAACCTGACGATGCGGTAGATCAGCAACTCGCGCTCATTGTGCTCGGAAAGGTAAACGCGAAAGAGATTTTTGAACAGGCTCTTATCTATTGCTTCCAATTTCTTAGCTACCCGATTGGCCTTTTTAACGTCGGTGAACACATCAGTCACCTCGGCAAAGAGCTGAGGAGATTTGCGATCGTGAGGCTGAATGGCTTCCGGCAACCGCTTACTCTCGTAAATCTCGAAGATGGTGGTGAGCAAGCCTTCGAAAGTACCGTCGTACACGTAGATGGTCTCGGTCATCCGAAGAGGTTGAGTTGTCCTTGGTTTTGTAAAACGGTGGTCGAGATCAGCTGACTGCGCAGCCGCTCGGGCTTCCAATCGTTGATGCGCAAACCCTGATCGACACCCGAGATGAAGTACTTGGCCCGTTTCCAAACCAAACCCATTTTGCGTAAGTGTTCCTGCCGCAACCTGCCGTGTCGGCGACTCTTCACGATCATCATAGCCGATTTAACGCCGATGCCGGGCACGCGCAGGATGGACTCATAAGGCGCCGCGTTGACATCCACGGGAAAGAATTGAGGATTGCGCAAAGCCCAACCCACCTTCGGGTCGAGTTGGAGATCGAGGTCGGGATTCGTCTCGTCTACGATTTCATTGGCGTCAAAGCCGTAAAACCGCATGAGCCAATCGGCTTGGTAGAGGCGATGCTCCCGCTGCAGAGGCGGGCTGATCAAGGCGGGCAGGCGGTTGTCATTGCTCACGGGAATGTAGCCCGAGTAGTACACCCGCTTGAGCTTCTGGTCTTGGTAGAGCGATTTGCTGAGGTTGAGAATGTGAAAATCCGATTCGGGAGAGGCGCCCACCACCAATTGCGTGCTTTGGCCCCCGGGGCTGAACAGCGGAGTTGATTTCGTCCTTTGCTTTTCGGTTTTGTAGTCTGCTATCTTCTCGCTGAGGTAATTCATCGGGTCGTATACCTCCTTGTAGTTCTTTTCGGGAGCTATGCGCTTCAAGCTTTTCTCTGAGGGAAGTTCGAGATTTACGCTCAACCTGTCGGCGTAAAGTCCCGCCTCGTGAAGCAGCTCCTCGCTCGCACCGGGGATGGCTTTGAGGTGAATGTATCCGTTGAACTTATGTTCAGTCCGAAGTTCTTTAGCTATCCTCACCAAACGCTCCATGGTAAAGTCGGCATTCTTAAAGATTCCGCTGCTCAGAAAAAGACCTTCGATGTAGTTGCGACGGTAGAAGTTGATGGTCAGGTCTACCACCTCTTTTACCGTAAAGGCAGCTCGCTTTACATCGTTGCTCTTGCGGCTTACGCAATAGGCACAGTCGAAAATGCAGTGGTTGGTCAAAAGAATTTTGAGAAGGGAAACGCACCGACCGTCTTCCGTATAACTATGGCAAATGCCCATACCGGTAGCATTTCCCAAACCCTTATTGGTGTTCTTGCGTTTGCTTCCGCTCGACGCGCAGCTCACGTCGTACTTCGCCGCATCTGATAGTATGCTCAACTTCTCTCTTACCCAATCATTCATCACTTCAAAATTACGTCAACCGCACAGGGTGCCCTGTTCCAAACCACACAAAGAATGTTGCAAACAAAATTAGTATTTAATTTTGAAGTGCTTTCTGTTTTAAAGTGAAATAATTGTCACTCACCGCGGGTGTTTGCGTCACTCTGACAGAGGGCTACCACTTTTCCAAACCTTTCTTTTGAATCTCGGCAGGAGCCTCCGCTGCCCTACCCGTCGGGGGAAAGGTAAACGTATCGTAAATTGAAAAGTCGGTGATGCCTTGCGGCGGATTGGTAGAGGTGGCGCAGCGCACCTTCCATTGATAGTCGCCATTGCTAAGGGCATTGGCATTGATAAAGACAAAGTCGGGCTGAGAGTTGATTACGGTGACGCTTCCACCGTCATTCCCGCCCACGGGGCCGCCCTTTACCTGACATCCTATGGCATCATCGGGCGGAGTCCATGTGAGTAATACCCCGTTTACAAAAACCTGAGAGCTTGGATTGAATGAGGGGTCGGTGTCGGGCTCTTGGAATATGCGTACGTAGTCGATCTCCATAGCCGATGAGGTAAACTCTTGAGTAATGTCACCATTAATGGCCACATTTAAGAGGAGGTATTGATCGCCGTCAAAGGGCCATGTATCGGCGTTTTGAACTGCAGGCTCGTAGGTGTAGAAGGGATTGCCGTCTACACTGAAGATGATGCGTTCGGGACTCCATTCCATCTCGTAGATGTGCCAGGTGTCAAAAACATCGGGCAGGTTGGTGCCTCCCACGTTTACGGTTCCTCCAAATGAGTATGGTGTATGAATGGCTGCGGAGATATAGTTGGGGTTTACGCCCCAATGCTCCATGATGTCTGTTTCGCCACAGGCAGGCCACGCGGTTGTTCCGAATTGATCGTAAAAATAACCACCCGGCTCAGAAATATTCTTGCCCAGCATCCAGATGGCAGGCCAGGTACCGGCACCCTGAGGCAGTTTTGCGCGGACTACTACACGGCCGTATGTAAAGGCAAATTTTGAATTAAGTCTTGCCGAGGTATACTGCTTGGTTACACCTTGGTCGACAAATGTTTCCTTAATAGCATTGATGTAAAGCGCTCCCCCGCCTTGGAAAGAATTTTCAATGCGATCGGTGTAATGTTGCAACTCACCGTTGAACCAGCTATCGCCATTGGGTAATTGAGTTTGGTGATGCCATTTGGAGGTATTGATGGAACCGTTACCATTGAACTCATCGCTCCACACCAGCTCGGTATACGTATTAGACTGGCAAAACAGCAATAGCGGAAGTACAAGTGAGGCAAGTAGTAACACCATTCGAATCATAACCATTTTTTTGGATTTGCAAGATAAGGCATTCGGTGGTGGAAAACAGGTCGCTACGGGGGCGAAAACCACATGAGAAAGGAAAGATGTAATTAAGTGAAATTGTGATGTATTGTGCTACAAATGTCCCCCGCCTCTTTCAACCGGAACTTCCTTTATGCTCGGGTGGAATGGCATGAAGCGACGAAGAAAAAAGATGAACCTTACGTGATTCCTGCAGTCTCGGGTATTATCCTTTAGAATATAAAGTTAACCCCTGATCAGCACCCTTACTCCAGCAGTTATAGCGATGTTGGTATGTCGGTAGAAACTCCCGTCCATCATCCGAGGCAATGAACTACAGCTCCCTCTCCCTCTCCAAAATCTTCACAATCCTGCTATTAATGATCTCAGATAGATTCCAATAGAGAAGGTCGGGGTCGGTGGTGCTATAGAACTCAACGGTTACGTCATCAATATCGGGATGGTATTTTGCGAAACTCTGGTATCCGGGCACCCATCCGCCGTGTTCGTACTCGTAGACGGAGGCGTAGATTTTCCGTTCTTCATCGCTGAAGAATGTCCCTTCATTCAGGGCCCTCAGGAAAATACCCACATCTTCAGCCGTAGCCATCATACCTCGGTCATCACCTTTCAGATCGTGGGGATATCCAACGTGGTAGCCGCTCATCACTTCGTCGGGATTTACCTCGGAGAGGTTCTCGAAGGTGTGCGTCAAATTCAACGGTATGAGCACTTCTTCTTTGACGAATTGGAAATTTCCGTACCCCAACTCTTCATCCATGATTTTATTGAGCAGGAGGTAGTTGGTATTGCAATAAGCATAGTCTTCGCCCGGTTCGAAGTCGGCTGGCTCATCGAGGATCAGGGCCAGGCATTCTTCGTAGGTCATGGCCGGCGATCCCCAAAAGTCGGGCGCGTCGGTAAAGTTGGGTATGCCGCTGCGGTGTTGTATCAGCATTTGCAGAGTGATTTCATCCGCGTACTCTATCCGTCCCGATAACTCGGGAAGGTAATCGGCGATGGACTTATCCAACGAGAGCCGTCCCGCGCTGACTAATTTGGTTACCGCGACTGCATCATAGAGCTTGCTGATGCTGGCTATTTTAAACAAGGCATCGGGACGCGCAGGTTCTTTCGTATCTCTGTTGTGCCACCCCGCCGCATAATACTGCGGTGCCTTTCCGCCTTGGTCTACGTAGACTATCATTCCGTCAAAACCGAGATCTATGGCCTCGTCGAGTTGTTCCCGGACCGTGTCGGGCAGGGGCAGAATCCACGCCTTTACCAAAATCCATGGCACGAAATACAGCGATACCACCGTACCGATCAGCAGGGCTAATCGAATAAAGAGTTTTGATTTGTTTTTGGGTTTGATAAGAGTAGCTTTAAAGCGGATGAAATTAAGAATCTAAATAATTCTGTGCATCTCTGACGATTTCTCTCGCTTTTTTAAGAATCTCGGTGTAATCCGCTCCAAACGGGACGCTGAGTTTTTGCTCCAACGTACTCTCAATATCCCACAACACTCTTTGTTCCGACTGATCTTCGAAGGCCTGTGGATTCATCTTATTGTTAAATCGGCTCAAATAGTCAAACAGGACGATGGCTTCATTTTCGGTCAACTCGATGGATACTTTACTCATGTTGTAATGCTTTGTGTAAACGCCCTTGAATTTTCCAAAACTATAAAATAAGACACATCTCCGGTGAACGGAATACCACTGATCTTTACCGATATTCCTTAGCCCTGAAAGGGCGCCATCTCTTCAGCCCGGGGAGCAACCCCGGGGTGTAATAGAGGACTGGAAGGTTTTGGCGGGATGATTGGCCGCAGGACCAATCATCGTGATCAAAACCGAATTGTCGGGACCAAGTTTAAATGAACCAAAAAGAAAAAACCCATCCCGAACGAGCGGAATGGGTTTTCAAATTATGAACATTATTAAAATCAAGTTTAATACGTGAAGGGTCAGGAAAGGTTGCAATGCGGAAAGATCATCGCTGAGCCTGCTTCGCCCTCCTTTGGCATTCATTACAATAATAATACTTGTAAACCCTCGGTCGATCTTCATAAACCAAACAGCCTCCGTAATGATAAATCCTGGTGTTCGGATAGTTGTCAGGATCGGAATCAACTCTCGTAAGAATTGGTCGTCGCCCGTATTTTATCCGCGTACGAGCGACTTTCATCTCGCAATTATGTACCTGACAGGTGTCACTTGCATCTACGGTCGAATCGAGCGTTTTGCATGATGGCAAGGAGGACATAAAAATGGTCGCAACTATGCATCGAATGACGGTTTTGATCAAGTTTGGCTGATACAAGTGCACCACATCTTACTATCAGAAAGTGTAAGTATAGGAAATGCCATATTCACCTATTCTTGCCATAGGTTCCATAGTTCCGTTCGTATAAAGCACGTAATAATTATACCTGAAAAGTGAACCATAAAATCTAAAACTATTCATGTCATCCAAATTGATGTCAAAAGCAGCCAGCATTAAGTGGTAAGGAAGTGCAGCGTGGGTGTACTTGTAGCCTATGAGAATGGAATAATCAAGGTAGTTATTGTAATTTCTGTAATAGATGAATTGTGGAAAATCAAATACCATCGATGTTAAGCCTTCAGATGCTACAATTCCTTTTTGGTAGCCAATACCTGCATTTAGTTTTACCCCGACGCTCCAAGCACCATTTTTATATACGGGAACATTTATACCTAAATGAAAAATGGTATTGAAAACTATCGCCAAGGTATCCACACGCCTGTAAGAAGGATCGGATGAAACGAAGTTATTATCAATAATAGTCGAAGACCCGTTACCTACATCCGTTGTTCCTGATAGTTCTATAGGTAATAATCCGATGGATCCATCAAGCTGTACGCCAAAATAATCAGGTCCCTGTCCCATGGTTTCGGAGATATTTACGGCAAGTAACAGAAAACAAAATAATATCGACCTTTTCATATTTTGGCTTTAAAGATTAATCCGCTACTTCCGCTAACATAAAACGTACTTTGGTCTATAAACCGAATTTTGTAGAAAGTAGATCGGAACCCGTTTCCATTGTCATCAAAAACTTCATTCCATCTTTCGTCGTTTCCGATATCCATATTGGTAGCTATCGTTCTTTCGCCAACACATACCATAAAATCTTCATATCCGTCTACCGAATAATAAGTATTGGTATTCCCGTAGTAAGCTCTGGAAAAACCGAAGTAAGAAGTACGCATGATGAGGCCGTTCGGACCTACTACGGTACCGTTTTCACCTGACAGATAAATATCGTTCGGATTTTCACTGTAGATTAAGTTATCAAAGCCGATGGCGAAATCCTCACCCGTAGTCAGATCAAGGCCATATGCCCTGTCATCGTAGTAAGTATCGTTGGTAATCACAATAACCTTATTATCCACCACGCGACTTGCCGTGAGACCACCTTCCATTGTCACGCTCCCGATTGATTGGAAAGACTGCAAACTATCAGAGGAAATTCTAACATCGCAAGAAAAGAAACCGCAATCGCCCGTTACGCCAATTCCATCTTTGGTTTTTCCTATGAAATCTACGTTGCCTCTGTAATTCCAAGTTTGTCCGCCATCATCGGTCACATACAAATAATTTCCCATCAGACACATTCCGATCGACTCATCAAAAAATTCAAGCCCCCGGCAATTTCTGTTGTCTTCTATGGGAATGATCTCCCAGCTATTTCCACCATTTGAGGTTTTGTAAATAAATCCGGTATCTGAGGCCGCGTACCCTACCGCATCGGAGGGAAATGAGAAATATTTTATGTCTTTCGCTCCTGCAATCGACATATCTTTTTCTACTTCAATTACCGGAAGTATTTCCAGTATCTTTTTTTCGCATGATGAGAAAAGAAGAAGCATGCATAGCAGAAGCAAGATCCGTTTGATCGAATTCATCGTCTGAATACCATTGATAATTATGAATACAATTTTTTCAAATGTGATCTATATAATTTATCACTTCTCATTGCGTACGGTCTTTTCTACACTCCAAAACCGTCCGTCCTATTAATTGAGGAAGGCAAACATACTATTATTCTCCCACCACAAACTTCAACTCCATCGCCTCTTCTCCTTGGGTCAAGCGAAGGATGTAAGTGCCGGCTGAGAGCGCGCCTCTTTCGAGAATCAAGCTTCCTGAGTCAAGGCTTAGCAATTCACTGCGTTGCAGCTTCCCGCTGATATCGTAAACTTCCACTCTTGCGGTGCCGCTCAGTTCTCCCACGTCGAGTATGGCTGAGGTGGTCAGCGGATTGGGAAAGAGCTTTACTTCTTTCCCCTTCCAATCATCGACGGAGGTCACCACGATGAAGGTAGAACTGCTCATTTCCGAACACGGAAAGTCAATATCTACCTGCACGGAGTAGTTTCCGTTTTCAGTGGCGGTGTATTCCTGCTCGGTGGCGCCTTCAATCGGCTCATCATTGAGAAACCATTGGTAGTTGTCGCCTTCGCTGGCCGTGAGCAGAGCCCCGTCATCATTGAAGCTCACCTCAAACAAAGAGCAATCGTAAATGGTGCTCCAAGTGGTATTGGTGATGATGGGTGGGTTATTGTCAAAATAGATGGCCGCCGTATTTTTCAGTTCGGTGAGGAGCGGCAGATCAGCTTCGGGACGGATGGTAAAGGATACCAGTCCGTGGCTTTCGGGCTCATTGTTGACCGAATCGGGCAGCATAATGTTTTGGAAGTAAAACTCCACTTCGCGCGTTTCGGGATTCAGAGTAGTGAATACGGAGTGTGAACTAACCGCCAATTCGAATGTTGAGATGTTGAGGTTTTGATCTAAGGTATCCCGAATGGTCACATCGGTGGCCGGAGCGTTACCCGTGTTTTGAAAGCGGATGAGGTATTCCAACAAGGTATCATTGGCGA
>CAZYWJ010000005.1:2514-4628 GCA_964651785.1 uncultured Cryomorphaceae bacterium | reverse complement strand
GCGTTACCCGTGTTTTGAAAGCGGATGAGGTATTCCAACAAGGTATCATTGGCGATGTAATGCTCCTCGGCATAACCCACAGGATATACTTGCTTGTCGTTGGGGTCATACGCACAGGTTAGTTCTTCAGAAAGCGAATCTGCCCCGAAAGCCACTTCTACCCCATCGTAAAAGGCGGTGACTTCAAAATAAGTGTCAAGATACGCCCCGATAAACTCCACGGTAGGACTGACCACTTCCACTTCGGCACAAATCAGTTCCATGGGAGCTACATCCGTAAAGCTCAGATAAGCCAGATTTTCTCCCAAGGAGTCTATTTCGGCGCTTTCAATGATGTCCTGAAACAGGGTATCGTATTGAAACTCGAGCTGAATATCCATTGAAACATTGCTCGTATTGCGGAAGCAGAGATAATATGCTCGTTCATCATTGCATGGGAAGCCACCCATCTCCTGATACATCTCGGCCTCCAAGTCGAAGGCGGGAAATTCATTGCTTACACCGAAGTAGAGCGTATCCTGATTCCAATTGTCTTGAGTTGCATCAACAGTTAAGGTCTGTGGTGTAATAAAAAAGGGAAAGAGGGGATTCTCAGCTAATGTAAAAGTGTATTCCTCGCTCCCTGAAGCATCAACTAAGAAATGTCCGTCATCATTGGTGGTTAATATCATATTATTAGGAAGGAGTTCGACTTCCTGGAGAGAAAGACCGGATTCATCGCCATCCATGATGCCGTTTTCATTCTCATCAAAGAATACCGCACCGATGACCTCAAATTGGCAGGAGCCATCATTGAGACAAGCTGTTGAACTATAATTTACTGCGCCAATCACCGTGCACCCGCACTCGTAGCAACAAGTATTGTTCTCTATCCAAACCTCCGGGTCATAATTGCAGGCGTCCGGATCCATGCAACCCTCACCGCTCAGGTTCTCGTACCAGGCGATCTTATTGTCTGCATCGGAAGCAGAGAGAACATCCATATCACCATCTCCATCCAAGTCGGCTATGTTTACATTAGTCGCAATATCAACCTGCGAAGTGATAATCTGCCGTTCACCGAAGTTCCCCCCACCAAGATTCTCATGCCATGCGATCTTGTCGTCTCCGGATGAGCCCGATATCACATCCGGGTCGCCATCGCCGTCCAGGTCGCCCGCAATAACGGATCGAGGACCATCAGTTGCCGTAGTGATGATCTGCTGATCACTAAAGAGGCCTCCACCTTGATTCTCATACCAAGCGATTGTGTCGTCCCAGCCGGAAGTAGAGAGTACATCCATGTCACCATCGCCGTCCAAATCTGACGCATAAACAGAATTGGCGCCAATAGTCTCCTCGAAGATGATTTGCTGATTATCGAAAATGCCTCCGCCTTCATTCTCATACCATGAGATTAAGTCCAGTCCTTCCTCAGAGAATGCGGTGAGTACATCCATGTCACCATCGCCTTCCAAGTCAGTCGAGTAAACAGACACGGCACCATAGGGTACTACAGAGATGATCTGCTGATCACCGAAAAGGCCTCCGCCGATATTCTCGAACCAAGAGACAGAAAAGGTAAAACCTACAAGTACATCCAAATCTCCATCGGAATCCAAATCGGCTGCGAAGACAGATTGAGCAGAATTCTCACCTACGGAAATAATCTGCTGATTGCTGAAGAATCCTCCGCCGAGATTTTCATACCAAGCAATCTTTTGGTCACTGATGGATGCCGAGAGCACATCCATGTCTCCATCGTCATCCAAGTCAGCAGAATGTACAGACAGCGCATGATTAGCATCCGTAGAGATGATCTGCTGATCACTAAAGAGACCTTCGCCTTGATTCTCATACCAAGCGATTTTGTCATCCCAGCTAGAAGCAGATAGTACATCCATATCGCCGTCGCCATCCAAATCGGCCGTATATACACACTGTGCCCCATCAGCCTCAGTAGAGATAACCTGCTGCTCACCAAAAAGCTGAGCCAGGGATATTTGAGTAAAAAGAAAAGCTGTAGTTAAGAGGATGAGTCGATGAAATACTTTCATAGCATATGGGTTAGGTAGCGAATATAGTTAAGATTTTGGTTAGATGCCGGGAAGGGCATATCCGTTCCTCTGTCTGTT
>CAZYWJ010000005.1:0-2414 GCA_964651785.1 uncultured Cryomorphaceae bacterium | reverse complement strand
TCTCTGCGCTCTTTCCAAACGGCGACCTTGTCAACACGCAACCGCAGAATCTGAGCCGAGTAGAGTATGCGGGTTAGATTGTTCATGATTTTTCGTTTGTCTCGCACTGTCGCGTGAATAGGCAATATACTATAGTAGATTGAAATTCAAAAACCCGACTTAAAGTCTAATGTGCATTCCAAAAAGCTTTATTCATTTGACCACGGAATGCGCACCACGCACCACACACTTCGCACCACCGACCACCCTCCGTTCAAAATTCCTTTTAAAAACATTGCTTTGCCCGAATCCCATCCCGGATAAATGAAAAAAAGAGGTCTATTTCTACTATTGACGGCTATCGTCTTTTCAATTAGCCTTAGCGCACAAGATTTTAAAGATCTTATTATCACCAATGATTCGGACACGATACGCTGTAAGATAACGCTGGTGAATAATTACAATATTTTCTACACCTGGAATCCGAAGAAGAAAAAAATCGAGAGTACGTTCATTTCCAGAAAAGATGTGGCTGAATTCGTTTCCAAAGACAGCTCAATCGATATTATGGAGGAAGAAGCACTGCCTCCGCCTTCTCCGAAATCCAACTTCGCCGAAGAAAACGGTCTGATCTACCCCGCTGCCTTATCTGCTCCCACCGTATTCTACCGAGGTCAGAATGACTTGTACTATTACCTGTCGGAAAATGTACGGGTTTACCCTCGTGACAGAAGGGTATTCGGTGCAAACAGCGCCACTTCACTTTTTAAAATTAAAATCGATGAAGCGGGCAATGTAACGGAAGCGGATGTCTATGAGTCGGCTGCACAAACAGGCGGTTTTCACTATGACTGCAGGTTTTTGGAAAGCGAGATCAAATCAATACTCGGAGGGATGACCAATTGGACCCCCGCAAAGGCAGAGGGGCAAAATGTGGCCGCGACCGTTTACCTGCCGCTGAAGTATGCCTTGGAAGGCAATGCCATTCGCATCTACCCCTCCAAATACCTTTTTACGTTTAAGGATAGAGAGTAAAGTAATTGAAAGCGATCACATACTCCGAACCCTGAAGCCCGTCTGCGAGGTGTCATTTCCTCACTTCGCTTCTTTGAGAATCACGTTCTGATAGTTATAGGGTATTTCTATGCCTTCCCGGTCAAATCGGTCTTTTATTGAGCGCAGCAAATCACAGTACATCGTAAACCCGTTTGAAGCATTATTCAAATAGGCCCAAACCTTTAAGGTAACGGACGAATTTCCCAAGGCTACCACCCTTGAAGTAAGTTCAGGAACCTTGTTTTCTATATTTTCTGCGGTTCTGTTATCAATGTGCAAAGGATGCTTCACCACCTCTTCTTCCATTATTTTCAAAGCTTTTCCGATATCCGCATTGTAGCCGATACCTATTTCGATCATTTTACAAATTCGGGTGTCCGTTAAATTTGAGTTGACAATAACGTTGGAGCTAATGACCGAGTTGGGTATGAGTGCGATGATAACAATCGTTTTAAAGTCAGAAAAAACGGCGTTGACATATCGTTTGTTCGGTTTTTTAGAATGGCCAAAAGTATTTCATTGCTTTCAATTTTGGTTTGAATTGGTTTCAGGATGAGCGGGGTCGGGTTTATAATTCCGTAATTTTTACGGAATCCCGAGAGGCGAGTGCTCCTCGATGCGCGCCGAATCCTCAGCCAAGATAAAAATGAGGGACCTTAACACCCGAGCCGCCACAATCAATGGAATAAAAAAAGAGACAAGCATGACTTGTCTCTTTTTTAGTCCGGTAAGGTAAAGGCTCTATTTGAGCTCCTTCACCACTACTCTTCCAACCAGGTTTACACTCGACCCTTGGGTTTTCTCCAAGATCAAGTTAATGTCCGTTGAAGGCTTGATCAAGAAGGTCGTCGTTGACATATTGTATGAAATATCAGCGCCGCCTTGTCCGAAGTAAATTTCCGTACCCAGATACTGGCCGTTCGTACTGTCTTTAAATCGGTAGGTGTGTCCGCCCATAGCATTGTAAATGTAAAAGGCTCCCGATACTTCATACATCTTATTAGCGTGAAGAGTGATGGATGATCCGTTCATTACCACTCCGTTTACATAAGTAGAGGGCGGAGACATGGCTGTCAATGATTGCGCACCCAGAGCACTGGAATTTCCGATGTAAGCATAGGCATACTCGGGCATGGTAGAAGATCCCGTTCCCGTAGCACTAATTACTCCCTCTGATATTGAAATTCCTGCACCTGCCGTGTAGGTTCCTGCAGGTCCTTGTGGTCCCGTCGCACCCGTTTCACCCTGCGGTCCTTGCGGTCCTTGTGGCCCCGTAGCTCCCGTTTCACCCTGTGGTCCTTGCGGTCCTTGCGGTCCTTGTGGACCCATTGGCCCTACGGCTCCGTCTTCTCCGTCAGCACCATCCGATCCTGCAGGTC
>CAZYWJ010000004.1:84105-101490 GCA_964651785.1 uncultured Cryomorphaceae bacterium | reverse complement strand
CGCGACCCCGACCTTGGCAAGGTCGTGCTCTACCAGCTGAGCTACTCTCGCATTTTTTTATCGACCTTGGCAAGGTCGTGCTCTACCAGCTGTCCCGATCGCTATCGGGACTCGCATTTGGGTTGGCAAAATTAACCATTAATTCCTTTTCGCAAAATATTTTTAACTCCCCGTAATCTTTTTAATCTCATTCAACTTCATAAGCGCTTCTACGGGCGTTAAGGAATTGATATCGATAGACACAATTTCATCGCGGATCTGTTGCAAAACGGGATCATCCAATTGAAAAATGCTCAATTGCATTTCGTCATTTTTCGCCTTCGCGAGAGTTGCCTTGCTATCCAGTGCTTCTCCTGAATGCGTTTTTTCGAGTCGAGAAAGGATTGATTTAGCTCGTTCCAATAGAGATACAGGCATACCGGCTAATTGCGCCACATGAATCCCAAAACTGTGCTCGCTCCCTCCGGGCTTGAGCTTTCGCAAAAAGATGATCTTGTCTTTGTACTCCTTCACGCTCACGTTGAAATTTTTAATCCGCGGGAAAATTGACTCCATCTCGTTTAACTCGTGGTAGTGCGTAGCGAAAAGTGTTTTAGCCCTCGCACTCTTTTGTTCATGTAGATATTCGGCGATAGCCCAAGCGATGGAAACCCCGTCATATGTGCTGGTTCCGCGACCAATCTCATCGAGAAGCACCAGGCTGCGATCCGATAAATTATTGAGGATGCTGGCCGTTTCGTTCATCTCCACCATAAAAGTAGACTCGCCTGAAGAGATATTGTCGCTTGCCCCCACCCTCGTAAAGACTTTGTCTACCACGCCTATTTCGGCAGAAGCTGCGGGAACGTAAGATCCGATTTGGGCCATCAATACGATTAAGGCCGTTTGCCGCAGCAGGGCCGATTTACCCGACATATTGGGACCCGTGATCATCATGATTTGAGTGTTCTCATTGTCGAGCTCCACGTCGTTTTCCACGTATGCTTCCCCGGTCGGTAGTTGGTGTTCTATCACCGGATGGCGACCTCCTTGAATCTTTAATTCGTGACCGTCGTTCATCAGTGGACGCACATAGTTTAACTCTACCGCCGTTTCGGCAAAAGACAGGTAGCAATCCACTTCGGCAATACGACGCGCATTCAACTGAATGGGCTCTACGAAGGCCGCCAAATCGGCAATGAGGTCGTTGTAAAGTTTCGCTTCCAGTTCAAAAATGCGCTCTTCGGCACCCAGAATCTTCTGCTCGTAAGTCTTAAGCTCTTCCGTGATGTAGCGCTCAGCGTTGACAAGCGTTTGCTTGCGAACCCACTCTGAAGGGACTTTATCCTTGTGCGAGTTTCTAACCTCGAGGTAGTAGCCAAAAACATTGTTGAAGGAAATCTTCAGACTTTGAATCCCGGTACGCTCGGTTTCGCGCTGTTGAATTTTTAATAGATGATCTTTACCATTGGTTTTAATGGCGCGCAACTCGTCAAGTTCTTCGTTAACCCCTTTTGCAATTACGCCGCCTTTATTGAGTTGCACGGGTGCCTCGGGGTCAATTTCATTGGAAATTCGCTCGATCATGCTAACGCACGGATTGAGCTGCTCGGCTAATTGAGTCAAAGAGGTGTTTTTGGATGAATCCAATTTTTCCTTGATCGGCAAGGTGGCTTTCAAAGCGCGACAGAGCTGCAATACCTCTCGCGGATTAATCCGACCAACGCTAACTTTGGAGATGAGCCTTTCAATATCGCCGATCTGCTCCACTTGACGTCGGATAAAGTCGGCGACGGATTTTTCTTTGATTAAGTACTCAACGGCCTCGTGGCGTTGTGAGATGGCCTTCACCGATTTTAGCGGAAGCATAAGCCAGCGCTTCATCATACGGCTTCCCATGGGCGATATGGTTCGGTCAATCACCATTTGCAGGGAAGTACCACCCTCGTTCATCGGGTATACCAGTTCCAGATTGCGAATAGTGAATCGGTCGAGCCACACGTACTTATCTTCGTCTATTCGCTTTAGCTGACTGAGATGGCCCAGCTTGTGGTGATGGGTTTCGCTAAGGTAGTGCAAGGCAGCACCCGCCGCTATAATCGCCACTTCCATTCCTTCTATCCCAAAGCCTTTTAGCGATTTGGTTTTGAAATGCGCGAGGAGTTTATCGTTGGCAAAATCGTGGGTGAAGACCCAATCATCCAGCCGAAAGGTGTGGAACTTACCACCGAAAACATTGAGGAAATGCTTTTCGCAATTGCGTTGAAACAAGACTTCGCTTGGCTTGAAGCTTTGCAGCAGCTTCTCGATATAGGCATTGGAGCCTTCGGTGGTCAGGAACTCGCCCGTGGAAATATCCAGGAAACTAACACCCGCCTTTTCCATGCCAAAGTGAACGGCCGCTAAAAAATTATTGGATTTGTGGTCCAGTACCTGATCGTTGTACGCCACCCCCGGAGTGACCAATTCCGTAACCCCACGCTTCACGATGGTTTTGGTCATCTTGGGATCTTCGAGTTGATCGCAAATAGCTACGCGGTATCCGGCTCGTACTAATTTTGGCAGGTAGGTGTCTAAAGAGTGATGCGGAAAACCTGCGAGCTCAATTTCAGCCGCCGCTCCGTTTTTTCTTTTGGTCAAAACTATTCCCAAGACATTGGAAACCGTAATGGCATCCTTGCCGAAGGTCTCGTAGAAATCGCCCACGCGAAAGAGCAATAAAGCATCGGGATATTTCGACTTTACCCCGAGGTATTGCTTCATCAATGGAGTTTCCTTGGTTTTAGCTGCCTTTTTGGGTTTGGGTTCTTTTGCCTTCGTTGTTTCCACAGATTGTCTTTTCCTCGAATTACGAAAATACCAATACCTTTCTGCACTTAAAAAATCGCGCAATACCGGTTATCAATTCTTATGAACAAGAAAATTTCAAACGAAGATCTGAACCGATTGACGGAGGAAGAATTTAAACAAGCAAAGAAAACACCCCTGATTGTGGTATTGGATAACGTCAGGAGCGCACAGAATGTAGGCTCGGTTTTTCGCACAAGCGATGCCTTCAGGTTGGAGAAAGTTTTCCTTTGCGGAATAACGCCCGCCCCGCCTTCGCGGGAAATGAATAAAACGGCGTTAGGCTCTACGGAATCGGTGGCGTGGAAATACTTCAGCGAAACAAAAGATTGTTTGAAAGAGCTAATAAATAAAGGCATCGAATGCATTGCCGTTGAGCAAACTGAGAAATCAGAAAAGCTAGGAAACTTCAAAACTGAATATGCTAAAAAATACGCGCTCGTTTTTGGAAATGAAGTGGAAGGAGTAGATCAAGAGGTTGTAAATCTTTGCCATAAGAGTCTGGAAATACCCCAGATAGGCACCAAACATTCGCTGAATATTTCCGTATGTGCCGGGATTACCATTTGGGAATTTTTTCGTCAAATGGAAATAATGGATTGAAGAAGTTGGAATTCTTATATTCGTGCCTTTATAATTACCGCTGTGAATAAACTGTTTCGGTATGTTTTGATTGCTTTGAGCATCTGCGCTGCCACAAGCGTGAATGCTCAATATTTCAGCGGTCAGACCTCATATTGGAAGGGTCAAAGACATAGTTTCGGTATCGGTCTTGGCGCTTCTTTCTTCTTGGGAGAGCTCGGTGGTCGTGATCAAATCGGAACGGATTTCGTTTATGATTTGGAATTTGCCGAAACAAGACCTGCCCTTCAACTCATGTATCGTTATCAGTTGGCCAGCAGGCTTTATGCGAAAGCGCAATTCGGATTTACCTATATCGGTGGAAACGACAACCTCACCGATGAAATCTTCAGACGCAACAGAAACCTTCATTTCAGATCAAGTCTTTTTGAATTTTCGGTACAGGCAGAATTTGATGTAATCGACTTCACATCAAAAAGTCGCTATGGAAAGGTGAAGCAAAGTAAACTGGAAGGATCAGCAATTTATTTGAGTGCGGGAGTAGGCGTGGCAAGATTTAACCCCCAAGGAAATTTTGAAGGTACATGGTATGATTTGAGAGATTTTGGCACTGAAGGACAACTTCAGGAGGACGGGCCTGCTCAATACTCGCAGTACACCGTAGTGATTCCGTTTGGATTAGGCTACAGGCTACAACTGAACAAAGAGTGGACGGTTGGATTTGAAGTCATGCATCGCCTCACCTTCACGGACTACATGGATGATGTAAGTACGGATTACTACGACAATCAAGTAATAAGCGATAACCAAGGTGAACTGGCTGCTTATTTTGCCGACCCAAGTTTAGGTTTTTATATTGATGAAAATGGTACTCGCGTACCATTAAACAGCACCGAGACGGGCTATCAACGAGGAGACCCCGACGATAATGATGCTTATTTCTTTGCCTCTTTTACGGCTTACTATAAAATCGCTCAGAAAAGATTCAAGCGAGGCAGAGGCCGCGTCACGAAGAGACGTCGACGACGAGTTGTATTCTAAAGAGAACTCATTCTTACTTTCTCTTGAAAATCAATTTAGAGGGCCATTTCAGGATCACTTGAGAAGACGTCTCATACAACTTGTTCTTTCCTTTAGTTGCGGCCTTTAAATTCCTTTACCGAATGCTTTATTCTTATATAGTCCGATCTGAGTACTAAAACATCCGAATGTATTGAGCTCGATTCTCACAACACGGATTTTCATTACTAATATTCATCACGGAGATATTCTTTTTGGCGATTGATTTGATCGGATTTAAAATCTCACCCATACAAATCGGAACACCAATTCCACCGTTCTGATGATAATAAGGATTACTGCGTAGTTTTCCGAAAGCTTACTGTTTGGAATTAATCCAATAAAAAAGCCGTCTACCAAAAGGCAGACGGCTTTCACATCTTATTCAATCAAGGCTTAGTCTGTAGCTTCGCCTTGGAAATTTCTGAACTCTAAATCGTCAACGGCTTTCTCTTCAAGAGAAGCATCTATTTCGTAAGCTTTCTCCAAGTTGTTATTCACCATATTCGAATCATTCATTCGGGCACCGATAATAGCCTTCAGGTAGTAACCCATGGCAGTATCAGAATCATCTGAATCGTTCAATGTTTTCAAAGCAGTTTCAGTGTTTCCTGCCAAGACCTGAGCCAATGCTTTGTTGAAAGTATTGTAACCCTTCATATTCTGAATAGCGGAATTGTAGTCTCCCTTTTGAATATCGATGATACCCATATTGTAATTTACTTCATCGCCTGCTCCGGCCGCAGCTTCAAGCATCTCCATAGCTGCATCACGATCGCCATTCAGGCGAGTAATGATAGCCATATTGTTTTTTACGATCGGACTTTCTTCTTTGCTCATGGCTTTTTCAAACATTGCTTTTGCATCAGATAGTTCATTCTTACGCAAGTGGATTACTCCCATATTGTTGTAAGCTCTGAAATCGTCAGGATAAGCAGAAGCCGTAGCCTCAAAGATTGAATATTGCTCATTCATATCATCCGTAAGAGCAGTTGCATAAAGCATTTCTTCAACATTCAATGAATCGGCATTCTCACCTCTAACCATTGAAAGAATCTCTTCATCGCTTTTCCCTACTATTTCATAATTCACGGTAATCTGTGAACGACGCAAGTCAGGAAGAATTTTTTCCGCAACTTCAGTATAGGTTGCAGCGAGATTTCTTATTTCCCGCTCACGCTTTGCTACATCAGAGTACATCTCTAAAATTCGCAGAATAAGCTCTTTATCTGCAATATCAGAGGCAATCATTTTTTCTTTAAAACCTTCCCAGTCTTCACCTTGAGGCTTTAGCTCAAAAAACTCATCCTCATTGAATTCCACATCGGCGCGACTCATCAAACGAGAAATGGCTTTCATAGCACTCTCAGCTCTCTCTTGAGCCAAATTTTGATTGAAACTTAATTCTCCTTCAGGTGAGGCATATGAAACAATCTCCGCGTTTTTGAAATTGAAGTTTTCGTTTGTGCCATATGTTTCTAAAAATTCCTCAAGATCTTCAATATCCTGATCGCGTAGCTCGGAAGGACGCACGTAGGCTGAATTCACTAAATAGTGAATTACCGCATAAGCATCATGAGACGTGATACGCTCGAAGGCGTCAGGAGCCATAATCGGCATATCATCACTCATCACCAACAGTGGCGTAGTGATTACACCATCCGCTAATTTATATGGCTCGAATTCCTTCTCCTTGTTTCCTTGCTTACCCAAAACATTGAGCATCAACTCGGAATCTTTCATAGAAGGATCGTAAGCTATACGATCGGTGTAAGAGAAATTTTTACCATTCTCGTAAGGAATAACCGTGGCATTACCGGCAGCATCTTCACCTTGAAAAGATACGGACTTATAAGGTGTCGATCCACCCTCGTACGTCAACACGGGCGTCAACGTCACCATAGCTTTCTTGCTAAAATATTTACCCGGAAATTTTCCATTAATGTTTAATTCAACACTATCACCACGAACGATCAACGGTTCGGGATCAACATTGTATTCAATAGTTTCAGCATATTTTGCCATCTTTCCCAACCCACCACAGGCTGCTAAGGCAAAACCGACAATAATTAAAAGAGCCGGAAATTTAAATTTCGAATGCTTCATTCGTTTGGTTTTTGTTAAAGGTCTTTGTTTTCCTTGTTAATTGCGTGCAAACATACATATAGTTTTTAATACAATGAAGTGAGCAACGCGGTTTTAAACTGTTTTTCGTTCTGAGCCAACCAACTGATGATGAAGACCTTTTGATCGAGGTTCTTTAATGATGGACAATAGATTTTCATAGACGAATTGATCTTTTACAAAGTCGACCTCTGAAATATCGAGAACCAAAATCCTCATGTTGTCCGATTGCTTCCTCAAAAAGTCTAAATATTTTGACTGGACCGTATTCAAGTATTCTTCTTTAATGCTCTGTTCATACCTCCTGCCGCGGTTTCTGATGTTCTCCAGTAATCTGTCTGTATTTGAATAGAGATATACCAATAAATCGGGACTCGGTACGGTTTTAAACATGATGTCAAAAACCTTTCTGAACAGTCGCAGTTCATCCTGATTCAAATTGGATGCCGCAAAAATCAAAGACTTGCTCAGCAAGTAATCTGAAATCCGAACAGAACTAAATAAATTTCGATCGCTTCCGAGTGAAGAAAGCTGACTATATCTCTCTGCCAGAAATGACATTTCGAGAGTAAAAGCGAATCGAGAAGGATCGGCGTAAAACTTCGGCAGAAACTCGTTGTCATCAAATTGCTCCAATACCAACTCCGCGCTAAACTCCTCCGCTAGTTTTGTAGCTAAGGTGGTTTTTCCCGATCCGATATTTCCCTCTATCGCTATGTAGTTATAGTCCATTCAAGCAAATTCTTTCAATTCCGTATTATCTTGACACAGCTCCTTCAATCTCCCGACGGTTTGACCGATGACGGGATGTACGAAATTCGGATTTATATCCGTCAATGGTTGAAGTACAAACTTACGAAGGTGAAGTTGAGGATGAGGTATGCTGAGCGTATCCGTTTCTAAAATGTCACTTCCATAAAACAGAATGTCGATGTCTATGGTTCGTGATCGATAGGGCTCACCTTTTTTTCGTTTAGCGCCTTCTCGTCCGAGGGATTTTTCTATAGCAAGTGTGCTTCCGTGTAATTCTTCAGCACTCAATTCTGTTTGAATCGTACAACACATATTCAGATAAGGCCTCGGATCTTCATAACCCCAAGACCTTGATTCGTATATTCTTGACAGGTCGGTCAGTTCACCTAAATCTGAGATCAATGCGATGGCATCAGTCAATGACTTCTGTCGATCACCCAAATTTGAACCTAATCCCAAAAAAACGGTTGTCAATTGCTATATAGTTTAGTCGGCAAAATCCCGTTAAAACGTCTCTGCGACCGGTCGTGTATTAAAAGAAATGAAAAACGGGACTTGCCCTTATTTTTGCACAAAGGAAAAAAAAGAATGAAGCAATTTTTCAAATTCATGTTCGCAAGCATGCTGGGAACACTTATTTCTCTGTTTGTCTTGTTTTTTATCGGGGTGTTAATAATCGGCGGAATTATATCCGCAGCGTTTAGTGATTTGGACAAGTCAAATCAACTCACAAAGGTCAAAGAAAACTCAATTTTACACCTGAAATTTGAGCAACCCATTGTTGACCGAGGTCCCGAAGAGCATTTCAAAATAGATTTCGGTGGTTTTCAGTCAGCAACTCCAATGGGTCTGAACGAGATACTTGAGAATATTGAGAAAGCTAAAATAGACGATAACATCAAGGGTATTTATTTCGATGTTGATTTTGTTCCTGCCGGGCTGGCTACCACACAAGAAATAAGAAATGCACTTCTGGAATTTAAAGAAAGCGGCAAGTGGATCGTTAGCTACAACGAAATTTATTCGCAAAAGGCTTTATACCTGAGTTCTGTAGCCGACGAGATCTATCTATATCCTGAAGGTTTTATCGACTTCCGAGGATTGAACGCCGAGGTGACTTTTTTCAAAAATCTGTTGGACAAATTGGAAATTGAACCGCAAATCATTCGGGGTTCGAACAATAAATTTAAAAGTGCAGTGGAGCCTTTCATCCTGGAAGAAATGAGTCAGGCAAACAGAGTGCAGACTAAACAATGGCTTGAATCGCTTTGGGGCACGATGCTGGACGGAATGGGAACTAGTTACGGGTTAACTGAAGAAGAGCTGAATTCAATTGCTGAAAATTACACGCTACAAATTCCCTCGGATGCGGTAGACGCAGGAATGGCTACTGCCCTGATGTATGAAAATGATGTGTACGATTTATTGAGAGAAAAGACAGGCAGAGAGGCTGACGAAGATTTGGAGTTGGTAAGCCTTAGAAAATATCTGAAAGCTCCTGAACCTGAAAAAGATACCGATGGGGAGTTCAAGCTTTCTTATAAAAAGGACAAAATTGCGGTAGTTTATGCTCAGGGTAATATCATGATGGGAAAATCGGGAGATGATGCCATAGGCAGCGAAACCTACACCGAAGCTTTGAGAGAAGCTCGTCAGGATTCTAGTGTCAAAGCTATTGTGCTACGTGTGAATTCTCCCGGCGGGGTAGCAATTGCAGGCGATATGATTTGGCACGAAGTGTCAGAGGCTCAAAAGGTAAAACCCGTGATCGTTTCGATGGGTGATGTCGCTGCATCGGCAGGCTACTACATAAGCGCCCCCGCTGATAAGATTTTTGCCATGCCGACTACCATCACCGGTTCGATCGGAGTATTTGGAATCATCCCAAATATGAAAGGCTTTTTTAATGAGAAAATCGGATTGACTTTCGACAATGTGGAGACCAATCAATACGGCGACTTCGGTGGAGTAACTCGACCGCTGACCGACGCAGAGATGAATATCCTGCAGGCTTCGGTAGATCGCACATATGGAAATTTTGTAAACGTTGTAGCCGAAGGGCGCAACCTCGATCCCGCTTTTATCGACTCCATCGGGCAAGGACGCGTATGGTCAGGCGTGGATGCCTTGGAATTGGGACTTGTAGATGAATTGGGAGGGCTGGAAGACGCTATCGCTGCGGCAGCCGAAATGGCTGAATTGGAAGACTACACCGTTAAAAATCTGCCGAAGAGAAAGGACCCGTTTGAGCAAATTTTGGAAGATCTGAATATGGCCATGGTCAAGACGGCTCTCGGTTTTGATGTCGAAAATTCAGAACTAATCGAACAGTACAAAACCATTCAGGAAATAAAAGAAATGAAAGGAATTCAAGCTCGAATGCCTTACATTCTCAAAATCGACTAGATTGGTGAAATGAGGAAAATGGATAAGTGCGGCCGACAGGTCGCACTTTTTTTATTTACATAGAAACTCTACCTCGTAACCACTATACTTTCGCAAATTGATCACATTTTCCTGATCAAAATAAAGATACTGCCCCCGAATTCCGGTCAGCTTGCCTGAAATTGTCTTTTCCTTTTCTAAATTCAAAGATTTCACCTTTTCGGGATAACTTTCTACGGGATACGTGAATTCATGAATTCGGGGGTCATTCAAGGCATACTTTTTCAGATCCTCCGGCAAAAAGGAGATCAATGTTTCACTCAATTCTTTCAAATCATCGTCATCTCTTACATCCGTCAACATTTTACGCCAGTCCGTTCTGTCGGATAAGTACTGTTTTAATTCAATTTCGATTTCTCCGGCCAATCTTCGATAGGGAACCTTGGCCAGTTTAACGGTACGCCACGCCCCTTGGTCCAGCCATCGACTCGGAATATTCGTGGCGCGTGTCACCCCAACTTTGATCCCCGAAGTTTGCGCTAAGTAAACTACATGCGGTTGGTTGTGATGATTCTGCTCCCATTCTACATCCCGCCCTTTGCCTAAGTGAGCTTCGCAAAGCTCCGGTCGGATAATGCACGGGGCAGCTTGCGGAGCATTCATGAAACAATCATAGCAAAAGCCTTGTCCGAAAGTTTTTTTAATCTCCTTCCCGCAATTGGTACAAATAATTTTTCCCGTCCATTTCATAACCAGGTTTTGACCAATGCAATCAGAGATATTCGACCCAACTTCCTTATTCAAATTGAGATAATACCGTAAACCATCTTCTGCGGTGACTTTCATCTTCCTTAAAATTCCGCTTGCTTCCATCATTATTCCTTTGGATATCTACCTTTTTATTAATTTGGTTCTTTAACCTGCAATTATGGCTCTAAACTCTGTCTTCTCTTGGTTCATGAAGAAACGTCTGCACCAGATCGAACTCTTTATGAAATACCCGGTTGAAGTCCAAAACGAATTATTTGAACGTCTGATTACAACGGCAAAAGATACCGAATGGGGTCGAAAATACGACTATGCGGGTATCCGCTCACAAAGAACCTATCGAGACCGAATTCCGCTGCAAACCTACGAAGATGTAAAGCATTACGTAACCCGAATGAAAGAGGGCGAGCAAAATCTGCTTTGGCCTACCGAAATAAATTGGTTTGCGAAATCATCGGGAACCACCAGCGATAAAAGCAAGTTTATTCCGGTAAGTCGCGAGGCTCTGGAAGGCTGTCATTATAAGGGTGGAAAAGATTTACTGGCCATTTACAATAATAACCATCCGAATAACGGACTGTACAACGGAAAATCATTGGTTTTAGGCGGCAGCAGCCAGATTAATCAATTTCGGAAAGACTCTTATTACGGCGATTTATCCGCCATTATTATCAACAACCTGCCGCTGTGGGTTGAAATGAAACGCATTCCCGATCGGTCGATAGCCTTGATGGACAAATGGGAAGAAAAAATAGAGCGCATGGCCGAAAGCGTAAAAGATGAGAACGTGACCAATATGGCGGGAGTTCCATCGTGGACGCTGGTATTGCTGAAACGCGTTTTGGAGCTTCGCGGCGCAAAAACAATTCACGAAATATGGCCCAACCTTGAACTCTACATCCATGGCGGAGTGAACTTCGGACCTTACCGCACCCAGTTCGATCGGATTATAGGCTCGAAGGACATGAATTATTACGACAGCTACAATGCCAGCGAAGGTTACTTTGGTATACAAGATCGCAGTAAGGCTACCGACATGCTGCTAATGCTTGACTATGGAATTTACTACGAATTTATTCGAGCTTCGGATGCGCATGAAGAGAATCCGCCCATTGTAAGTTTGAGTGAAGTTGAAATAGGTGAAAATTACGAACTTGTAATCAGCACCAATGCAGGTCTGTGGCGGTATCGGGTAGGCGATACGGTGAGTTTCACTACCAAATTCCCCTTTCGAATTCAAGTGACCGGCAGAACCAAGCATTTCATCAATGCCTTCGGGGAAGAATTAATTATTGACAATGCTGAAAAAGCCTTGGCGAAGGCCTGCAGCGAATGCAACTGTTCAATCACCGACTATACCGCAGGTCCCATTTATATGAGCGATGAAGGTACGGGCGGTCACGAGTGGTTGATTGAGTTTAGCGAACCTCCAGAAAATTTAGAACAATTTGCGGCTATTCTCGATGAGGAGCTCAAAAGATTAAATAGCGACTACGAAGCCAAACGCACGGGTAATCTGACTCTTCGATTTCCATTAGTAAAGGAATTACCGTCGGGTACATTTTACAATTGGTTAAAAAGTAAGGGGAAATTAGGCGGACAACACAAAGTCCCTCGATTGGCAAATAACAGAAAGTTTTTAGACGATATTTCGCAAATGATCGTTCAAGAGAAAGCATGATTCGCGCTTATCTGATTTTATCGGTATTTCTCGGTTTTTTCCTTACCGGGAAAGGGCAATTCGTAGAGCTTTATACCATCCCCGGAAGTTTTGATTTCATTGAATTTGATAATCTCCTGAACATCTATGGAGTGCGCGATACCGAGGTATTTAAGTACAACCCTGATGGTTCTTTTGCATTTCGATTTAGCGTTAAGCAAATGGGTGATGTAGGATTTTTGGATATTACGTATCCGCTGAGACCAATGTTGATTTATCCCGACCTCAATTATGTGATTTTGCTCGATAATACGCTGAGCAATAATCGTGGAAGAATCAATCTTCTTGACAAGAATATTAGTATGGGTATTCTGGGCTGCTCATCGGTACAAAATCATTTTTGGTTTTACGATGCGATGAATTTTTCCCTTATACGTATGAATGAGAACTTTAATCAAGTAGCTACAACGGGAAATTTGTCGCAAGTCTTACGTTTGGATCTGAATCCGAATTACCTCGTAGAGTTTGCCAATCGCGTTTATTTGAATAATCCCGAATCGGGAATTTTGGTTTTCGACATTTTCGGAACGTATATCAAAACCATACCGATAAAAGGGTTAAACCGCTTTCAGGTTTTCGAAAACGGAATCGTTTACTTTGCAGAGAATAAATTGCAGACCTACAACACCATCGATTACAGCCTTACCGAAATTGAGCTGCCCGAGGACTGTTCTCAGGGCATGATTTTTAAGAACAGGGTAGTCGGGCTTTGCCACAATAAAATTAAAGTATGGGAGCTAATCACACCCTGAACCTCGCCGGCCCGCCAATATTTGTATTTTTGCGCGTTATTCAGAAATTATGCATGTAGCAGTAGCCGGAAACATAGGTTCAGGGAAAACCACTTTAACAGGATTATTAGCCAAGCACTACAAATGGGAAACGCACTTCGAAGATGTTGATGAGAATCCATACCTCTTGGATTTTTACAAAGACATGCAGCGCTGGTCCTTCAACCTTCAGATTTACTTCCTGAACAGCCGATTCAACCAAATCGCTGAAATACGCGAAAAGAACATTAAGGTCATTCAAGACAGAACCATTTATGAAGATGCGTACATCTTTGCGCCCAACCTTCACTCGATGGGTTTAATGACCACGCGAGATTTCGAAAACTATTTTTCTCTTTTCAACTCGATGGAGAGCTTCATTCAAGCTCCGGACCTGTTGATTTACCTTCGCGCCACCGTTCCCGCATTGGTCAACAATATTCAAAAGCGCGGAAGAGAATACGAGGAAGCCATCCGTTTGGATTACCTTAAAAGACTGAATGAGCGCTACGAAGCCTGGATATCGACTTATGACAAAGGGAAGCTACTCATCATCGATGTGGACGACAATGCCTTCCACGAAAATGCCGAGGATTTGGGAGAAATTATCAGCGCGATAGATGCCGAAATTCACGGCTTGTTCTGATCAATACGTATTGCAAACAAAAAGGCGCTTCATCTGAAGCGCCTTTTCAATTTTATTTAATCCCTTTTATAGCTTTATCTCAAAAGAAACGGGAACCTCATCGTAAATCATTTTGTCTCCCAAATCTTCAAAAAACGCAGCAGATCTGAACTTCACATCGTGTTGAGATCGGTCAAAAACAAAGCCTCCTTCCAGCATATGAATCCCATCTATTTCATTGATTCTGTATTCTCCGATCACTTCGCTTCTTTTTCCTTTCATAGATAGACTTCCCTGAAACTTATACATGCCTGATTCGCCCATCGGCTTCGACTGAGTGATTCGCAATGCTGCCTTAGGATGATTCTCAACGTCGAAGAAATCAGAACTGAGCAAATGATTTGTCAAATCGGCGTTCGACTCTTCATCCTTGATGTCCGTCACAACGATTGAGTTCATATCTATCTCAATATCTCCCGCAACCAAAGCTCCGTTCTCTAGAGTAGCCGTTCCTTTGGCATCAATCGTTCCACTATGCTGACCGGTCACTTTTTTACCAACCCATACAAATCGCGAATTATCAGGCGAAATTTTATAAACACCCGTTAGCCCTGAATTGCCGGCAGGAGTCATTTCCACTTGAGTGGTCACTTCGCGTTCCATTCCGGTGTGATCGCCATGAACACCACCCAAAATCGGAGCAATGACCAATCCTACCAAACAAGTAAGTTTGATCAAGATATTCATTGACGGGCCTGAAGTATCCTTAAACGGGTCTCCCACGGTATCACCCGTAACGGCAGCTTTGTGAGCATCTGATCCCTTATAGGTCATTTGTCCGTCAATCATCACTCCGGCCTCGAATGATTTCTTCGCATTATCCCAAGCTCCACCGGCGTTGTTTTGAAAGATCGCCCACATCACACCCGAAACGGTAACTCCGGCCATATATCCTCCAAGCACCTCGGCTGCAAGAATGTTATTTCCCGTGAGAAGCATTGTACCAAAAGCCAGAATGAGTGGCGTTAAAATGGTCAGAAGCCCCGGCAGCATCATTTCTTTCAATGAAGCCTCGGTCGAAATTTCAACACATTTGTCGTATTCAGGCTCGGCATTCCCTTCCATTATTCCGGGAATATCTCTGAACTGTCGACGCACTTCTTTTACCATCGCCATGGCAGCCTTTCCTACGGCACTCATGGCCAAGGCTGAGAAAACAACGGGTATCATAGCACCCACAAACAAAGCTGCCAGCACGGGAGCCTTAAAGATGTTGATTCCATCAATTCCCGTAAAAGTTACGTAAGCTGCAAAGAGTGCCAAAGCGGTAAGAGCCGCCGATGCGATGGCAAAGCCTTTTCCCGTTGCCGCAGTTGTATTTCCTACCGTATCGAGAATATCCGTACGCGTTCTAACTTCGCTCGGAAGCTCGCTCATTTCAGCAATTCCGCCCGCATTGTCAGCTATAGGACCGAAGGCATCGATAGCCAATTGCATAGCTGTGGTGGCCATCATAGCTGAGGCAGCAATAGCTACACCGTAAAAACCGGCAAAAGCATAAGCAGCCCATATCGCTGCTGCGAAAAGGATTACAGGAAGAAAAGTTGACATCATACCTTGAGACAAACCGGCAATAATGTTCGTGGCCGCTCCGGTTGATGAATTTTGTACGATGGTATTCACCGGCTTTTTACCAATAGCCGTGTAATACTCCGTTAAGTAACTGATGAGACCACCAACTGCCAAGCCGACTAATACGGCATAGAAGATGCGAAGACCCGAAATCGCCTGAACGTCTAATGGTGCTTCTTCTCCAAAGAAAGTCATGTTCATACTTTCGGGAAGCATCCATTGTATTACAAAGAAAGTAGCAATACCGGTGAGGATGATGGAGCCCCAGTTTCCGATATTGAAAGAGCGCTGAACTTCTTTCTCTTTGGCATTTTCATCTTTAACCCGAACTACCATAGTGCCCAGGATTGAGAAGATTATTCCAAGCCCTGCTATGATAACGGGAAGCAATACGGGACCGATACCACCAAAGCCATTGTCCATTCCGGCACCGGCGGTGTGATCATTTATTACATAGTTTCCAAGCACCATAGCGGCAAGCATGGTAGCCACATACGAACCGAAAAGGTCGGCTCCCATACCTGCAACGTCTCCTACGTTGTCTCCAACATTATCAGCGATAGTAGCAGGGTTTCGCGGATCATCTTCGGGAATACCGGCTTCCACTTTTCCTACCAAGTCAGCTCCTACATCGGCAGCTTTGGTATAAATACCACCACCTACACGGGCGAAAAGAGCGATGGACTCAGCTCCTAAAGAAAACCCTGCGAGTGACTCCAAAACGATGGTCATCTGCATGTAGTCGTAGCCGTCGGCCATAAAAGAAGCGACCAGTAAAGCGAAAATCGTGCTTAAGCCAAAAACAGCCAAACCTGCTACACCGAGTCCCATAACGGTACCGGCGGTAAACGAAACTTTAAGCGCTTTTTTCAGACTGCTGCGGGCCGCTTGAGTGGTTCTCACGTTGGCATCAGTTGCGATACGCATACCGATGTTTCCGGCAACGGCCGAAAAGACCGCTCCGATTACGAAAGCTATAATGATGAACCAATGGGTAGTTTCAACGAGCATTGATACCACTCCGAGAAGGATACCCGCCACTACTACAAAAATGGACAGCATTCGATACTCTGCTTTGAGGAATGCCAATGCTCCTTCTTTAATATAACCGGCCAGCTTTTGCATCCTCTCGTTACCGGAATCTTGTTTTTTGACCCATCTGGCTTTGATAGCCATAACAATCAAACCGACTACAGCGAGTAGCGGAGCTGCAAATAATATATTATCCATCAGTAAAAAGTTTATTTTCCAATTTCGGGGGGCAAAAATAGACTTTTTCAGCTATTAGCCACAACCGATTTGAAACAGAGCGTAAAACCTAAGAATTATTTAACGGCGTAGCTGACTTCTTTGACAGCCTTGACTATTCTCTCAACGTTTGGAAGCGATTCATTTATAAGGGGTACCGCAAATGCAAAAGGAGTATCAGCAAGGGTTACTCGTCTTACGGGAGCATCCAAATAATCGAAGGCATGTAGCTGCACTCTGTGAGAAATTTCTGAAGAAATGGAAGCAACGGGCCAGCTTTCTTCCACAATTACCAAACGATTCGTTTTTTTCACACTTTCTATGATAGTGGCCGTGTCCATAGGTCGGATGGTTCTCAGATCTATAACCTCGGCACTGATCTCATTCTTAGCTAACTCCTCAGCAGCTTCCAAAGCTACTTTCATTATCTTTCCAAAGGAGACGATGGTTACATCAGAACCCTCTCTTTTCACATCAGCTTTTCCCAGCGGGATGAGGTATTCATCGTCTTCAACTTCTCCCTTATCGCCGTACATTTTTTCCGATTCCATAAAAAGCACCGGATCATCATCCCGAATGGCTGATTTTAAGAGTCCTTTGGCATCATAAGGATTTGAAGGAGTAACGACTTTCAGTCCGGGCACATGTGCATACATGCTTTCGAAACTTTGAGAGTGCGTGGCTGCCAACTGACCGGCAGGGCCATTCGGACCGCGGAATACACATGGCGAACCATATTGACCACCACTCATCTGCAGCATCTTGGCTGAACAATTGATGATTTGATCAGCGGCTAAAATGGCAAAGTTCCAAGTCATGAATTCCACAATCGGGCGCAATCCGTTCATGGCGGCACCTACCGCTATGCCGGTAAAACCAAGCTCACTGATCGG
>CAZYWJ010000004.1:78981-84005 GCA_964651785.1 uncultured Cryomorphaceae bacterium | reverse complement strand
CAACCTTTTCTTGGTCATTTTGTTATGCATGCATACCTTTGATAGAAATGGTGTAAACGTGCTTTCTCAGAGGAATCTGCTACTTTTGCGCACCGTTTATTGAAAATAAAATATAGAACTATGAAAATACTAGTCGGAATCAGCAAAGCTCCCGATACCACTACAAAGATTTCGTTCACAGACAACAACACGAAGTTTGATGAAGATAAAGTGCAGTTCATTGTAAACCCTTACGATGAATGGTATGCTTTGGTAAGAGGTTTGGAACTTAAAGAAAAGAATGGCGGATCAGTAACAACAATCACCGTCGGTGGCGCAGACCACGACCCGATTATCCGAAAAGCTTTGGCTATCGGTGCGGATGATGCCGTAAGGATTAACGCTAAGCCAACCGATGGATATTTTGTAGCGAAACAAATTGCCGATTACGCTAAAGATCAAGGTTATGACCTCATCCTTATGGGAAAAGAGACCATTAACTATAACGGATCTCAAGTAGGCGGAATGGTAGCCGAAATGCTTGATCTGCCTTATGTATCCATCGCATCAAAATTGGAAGTTGACGGAAACACCGCAACGATAGAGCGCGATGCTCAAGGCGGAATAGAAGTCTTGGAAGGTGATCTTCCAATGGTGATTAGTTGCGCTAAAGGCATGGCCGAACAGCGAATTCCAAACATGCGAGGAATTATGGCTGCGCGAACCAAGCCGCTCAATGTAGTGGAGCCTACGGAATCTCAGGCTTTAACCGAAGTGGTGGAATTCAGCCTTCCGGCAGAAAAAGGAGATGTAAAACTGATCGATCCGGAAAACATGGATGAATTGGTAAGATTGCTCCACAACGAAGCCAAAGTAATTTAAGAACCAAAACAAAGAAAATAGAATGTCAGTACTTGTTTTTGCAGATGCACGAGGAGGCGAAATAGCTAAAGCTGCCCCCGAAGCGATATACTACGGTAAGCAAATTGCCGATAAAATTTCATCGACCGTGACCGTTTTGACTTACGGCGATGGGAGTAATGAAGAACTTGAGAAACTCGGTCGATACGGCGCCTCAAAAGTTTTGGTAAACAAAGCTTTAAAAGAGGACAATGATCAATCGCTTACGGCATTGGCCGCTGAAGCTGTAAAGGCCGAAGGAGCAAAGGTGATTGTTTTCTCATTCGATCCTACGGGAAAAATTCTGGCCCCTCGCCTTTCGGCAAAACTGGGAGCGGGATTGGTAGCCGGTGCCACGGCTCTACCAGAACTGAACGGTGATACTCTGACGGTCTCAAAAAACGTTTTTTCCGGTAAGGCTTTCGCCAAATATCGAATTAAGACGGATGTCAAGATTTTGAGCTTATTGCCAAACAGCATTCAAGTTTCCGAAAGTGAAGGAACGGCCACTGTAGAAGACTTCAGCCCGTCGATTTCTGAAGGCAAACTGAAAGTGAAAGAAACCAGAGCCGTAGGCGGAGAAGGTATTCCGTTGCCTGAAGCCGAATTGGTAGTATCAGCCGGTCGTGGGCTGAAAGGCCCTGAAAACTGGGGAATTGTAGAAGAGCTCGCAGATGCTTTGGGCGCAGCTACGGCTTGTTCCAGACCCGTAGCAGATATGGATTGGCGTCCGCACCACGAGCACGTGGGACAAACGGGAATTGCCATACGACCAAATCTTTATATCGCCGCAGGAATTTCAGGTGCGATACAACACTTGGCAGGAGTAAACGGGAGTAAAACAATAGTAGTTATCAACACTGATTCTGAGGCCCCTTTCTTTAAGGCTGCCGATTACGGAGTAGTGGGCGACGCCTTCGAAGTATTGCCTCGACTTACCGAGGCGGTGAAGAAATTCAAAGCGTCTAACTAATCGGACCGGTATATTTTTGTAATTTTAGTGAAACGAAACGGCCGCAAGGCCGTTTTGATTTCCCTCTTGGGAAAACTACTTTTGCGCAACGTTAAAACGGACCTGCCGGCAAATGGATAAAATCGAACTTTCAGTAGTAGGACTATCATACAGCCAAACCCAAACAGGGGCTTATGCGCTGATTCTGAAAGAAAAAAAAGGAAACAGACGTTTGCCGATTATCATTGGTGGAGCAGAAGCGCAAGCCATTGCCATTCCGCTGGAGCAAATGACGCCCAGCCGCCCCCTTACTCACGATCTTTTCAAAAGCTTTCTCGACAGCTTTGACATTCAAATCAATGAGGTAATCGTCCATAATTTGGTCGAAGGAATTTTCTTCGCCAAAATAATGTGCATTAAAGACGGCAAAGAAGTTGAACTGGACGCCCGATCAAGCGATGCCGTGGCTTTGGCTCTTCGTTGCGAAGTACCGATTTACACACACGACTTCATACTAGGATCTGCAGGTATTATTATCGATGAGGATGACGATGAGTTCAAAACATCCGAAAGCGATGCAACCGAAGAGATAAAGATTGACTCAAGTCCATCCCCGAAGGAACCTGAAGATATGGGAAGCATTACCGAACTGAAAAATAAGCTGCAAGAAGCTTTGGAGAAGGAAGACTACGAGAAAGCCTCAAAGATTCGGGATGAAATAAACCGACGCTCGAAAAAATAGCCCGTTGAAAAGGAGGAAGATTTTGGCATTGACTGCCGCCACTCTGGCAATACCCGCGATCAGTATCGCACAAACTTCCGCCTCTACCCCTATCGAAACGAATATCACATTTCTAGGAATTCTCCGTGGGTTATTGGGCATAGCCGTGTTGATTGGCATCGGCTGGCTTTTCAGCGAAAAGAAAAAAGCCATTAGCTGGAGCCTGATAGTGAAAGGGCTGATTTTGCAACTCATTCTGGCCATACTCGTGTTGGAGGTACCTTTTTTCAGCGCTGCCTTCGATTATTTAAGTCGAGGTTTCGTTAAGATTATTTCATTTACCGATTTCGGCTCTGACTTCCTTTTCAGAAGTTTTTCCGATGGAAATGTGGACAGCTCGATGCTGAATTTCGCATTTCGCGTATTGCCAACCATCATCTTCTTCTCAGCGCTTATGTCGCTGCTCTATTACTTAGGACTTTTGCAAAAAATCGTTTACGCTTTTGCCTGGGTCATGCGGCGCACACTAAAACTGTCCGGAGCTGAAAGTCTGGCGGCAGCCGGAAATATATTCTTAGGTCAAACCGAATCGCCGCTTTTGGTAAAACCTTACCTCGGCGTGATGACCAGAAGCGAAATGAACTGCCTGATGACGGGCGGGATGGCCACCATCGCCGGAGGAGTCCTGGCTTCTTATATCGGGTTTCTTGGTGGTGATAGCGATGTAGAACGGATCGTGTTCGCAAAGCACTTGCTTACCGCATCCATCATGTCGGCGCCCGCTGCCGTGATATCCGCTAAACTTCTCGTTCCTGAAACGGAGTCGTTTCGAAAAGACATGAACATGACCGGCACCAAGCAGGGTAGCAATGCACTGGAAGCCATCTCTACGGGAACGACGGATGGAATAAAGTTAGCAGTGAATGTCGGCGCCATGTTATTGGTTTTTACCGCCTTCATCTACATGGCCAATTACATTTTGGGCGATTGGTTCGGGAGTTTTACAGGGCTGAATACGTTGATCTCCGAGAATACCATCTATGACAAATTCACCCTTGAGTTTATCATCGGCTATCTCTTTGCACCGCTCGCATGGCTCATTGGCGTACCTGCGCCTGATATGGTTATAGTCGGTCAACTATTGGGCGAAAAGACCATCCTCAACGAGTTTTATGCCTACGTAACGTTGGGAGATCTCAAAGCCACAGGTCAATTCGCTGAAAGCAAATCAATGATAATGGCTACATACATACTTTGTGGTTTTGCCAATTTTGCTTCGATCGGAATTCAAATCGGTGGTATCGGTGCCTTGATTCCAAGCAGGAAAGGTCTCCTTTCAAAATTGGGAGTGAAAGCTTTGATCGGAGGAACATTAGCATCGCTTTTCACTGCGGCGCTGGTGGGAATGTTTCTGTAGTTTTTTCCACCAATTATCAACAAAGCCGAGAGGCACTATGCACTTTCTTACCTTTGAGAATTCAAAATTTTCAGGCATGGTTCAGTATCACGACTTACTCAAACACATCATGGAACAAGGGGTGGATAAGCCCGACAGAACGGGAACCGGCATTCGAAGTGTTTTCGGTTATCAGATGCGGTTTGACTTGTCTGAAGGTTTACCTTTGGTCACCACCAAAAAAGTCCACTTGCGCAGCATCATCCACGAATTGTTGTGGTTTCTCCAAGGCGATACAAACATTGCCTACCTAAAGGAAAACGGAGTGCGTATATGGGATGAGTGGGCTGACGAAAACGGAGATTTGGGCCCCGTCTATGGCTACCAGTGGAGAAGCTGGCCTTCGCCGAAAGGCGGAAACATCGATCAGATTTCGAACCTGATTGAAAACATCAAGAAAAATCCTTACAGCCGTCGACACATCGTAAGCGCTTGGAATCCGGCTTTTGTGGACGAGATGGCACTGCCACCTTGTCACACCTTGTTTCAATTCTACGTGGCAGACGGAAAATTAAGCTGTCAGCTTTACCAAAGAAGTGCCGACACCTTTTTGGGCGTCCCCTTCAATATCGCCTCTTACGCTTTGCTTACGTTGATGATTGCTCAGGTTTGCGATCTGAAACCCGGAGACTTTGTGCACACATTCGGAGATGCTCATATTTACTCCAACCATTTCGAGCAGGTAAATGAACAATTGAGTCGAGATTTTCGGCCGCTTCCTCACATAAAACTGAATCCCGAAGTGAAGGACATTTTTAATTTCAAATTCGAAGATTTCAAGCTGGAAAACTACGACCCACACCCGCACATTAAAGCTCCCGTAGCCGTATGACCATATACTCCATTGCGGCTATTGCCGAAAATCGAGCCATCGGAAAGGACAATGACCTGATCTGGAATCTTCCTGATGACATGCAGTTTTTTAAAGATACCACCCTGAATAAGGTGGTGATCATGGGTCGCAAAAACTTTGAAAGCATTCCTCACAAATACCGCCCGCTACCTAAGCGAATCAA
>CAZYWJ010000004.1:72687-78881 GCA_964651785.1 uncultured Cryomorphaceae bacterium | reverse complement strand
GACCGATTAACACTTTTTGGCACCTTTTGTGATATAGTCGGCAAGAAGTTTAGATGAATTAACTTTCTTTATATTGTGAAAAAAGAACTCGGTCATATCACTCTATTTGTCTTGATGATCACCTTGGTGGTTTCAGGTGGAATTCTGGCGTACAGCCAGGTTCAAAATGATAAGGCTACCCACCTGATGGCAGAACGAGATTCTTATTCCATTGACAGAATTTCTGAGAGTCATCTAGATACTCTACGTTTTTTAGTTGATCCATCATACGAGTACTGCGAGTTCGCCTGCGAATCAGATGAAAAATCGACTTGCGAGAGATTGACTAAGACGGTAATTTCAGTAAAGCAAAAAGGTATCTCAGAATCCAATTTAAGCGCTGAACAAATCAGCCGGCTCCCTGCCAACGCCTCTATCAACTTGATGTTCGAAACGTATTCGGTGAGTAGAAAAACTGACTCTTGCTCAACCACTTATTACGTTACGGTTGAATCTTTTGACACTCGACTGGAGGAACTTCAAAAGCAAATTGATTCTGAGATTTCCACCTTTAACACCCTCAGCCCTGAAGAACTTTCCGAAGTGCTAAGAAGCGGAGAAAGCCAAGAGTGGGTGAAGAAGTTTTGCGCCGACCCTCGCCCCTATTAAACCAAGCCCATTTGTTCCGGTTATATTTGCCACCCAAAGGCAAAAAATACTTCATGAGACTCATCCTGTCCGGACTGTTTTCACTCATTTTTCTTAGTGTCAACGCACAATTTCCCGAAAGAGAATCTTCCTCAGAACTTTATCACGAACTTCTCAAAGCCGCTAACACAGCATCCATTTTGTATATGGCGGCCCATCCCGATGATGAAAACACCCGCCTTATATCCTATTTCGAAAACCAACTACACGCTCGCACTGCCTATTTGTCGCTTACACGAGGCGACGGCGGACAAAACCTCATCGGCACCGAAATCGGGCCTTCCATTGGAATTTTGAGAACGCAGGAATTGCTGGCTGCGAGAGAAATTGACGGCGGTGAGCAATATTTCACCAGAGCTGTAGATTTTGGTTATTCCAAAAGCGCAGCAGAGTCTTTTGAGAAATGGGGAAAAGAAAAAATTCTGCGTGATGCCGTTTGGGTTGTCAGAAGTTTTCGACCGGATGTGATGGTTACGCGATTTCCTCCCGACAATTATGCGGGACACGGCCACCACGAGGCGAGTGCCATAGTAGCCCAAGAAGTATTCGATCTGGCAGCCGATCCCAATGCCTTTCCCGAGCAATTGGAATATGTTGAGGTTTGGCAACCAAAAAGACTCTACTTCAATACCAGTTCTTGGTGGGTCAAAGACTTGGAAGAGCGAGCAAAAAACTCAGACGATTTTATCACTATAAATGTGGGTGAGTACAATTCGTTGCTGGGCGAATCTTATGCACAAATAGCAGCAAGAGCCAGAAGTGAGCACAAGAGTCAGGGGTTTGGTTCGGACTATCCGATGGGAAATCAAACCGAATTCTTGGAGTATGTAAAGGGTGACAAAATTACTGATGGGAAAGGTATTCTTTCCGAAATTCCGACAGGATGGGAGAAAACGGAAGTACCCGAGGTTGGAAATATTCTCAATCAGGTCATTGCAAATTTTGATTTTAACCACCCTGAGAAAAGTATTTCGGGAATTATCAGTGCCCTTAAAGAATTGAAACAAGCCGAGTCAAATCCATTGATTAAGCGAAAAATCAAGGAACTTGAAAGTCTGCTGGTCAAATTTGCAGGGCTGGAAATGGAGGCTACCACAAATGATTTTTTGGTAGTTCCGGGATCGGAAATATCCGTAGAGATCAAAATCAACAAAACGGGAGACACTCCGGTAGAGTTGAAGGAAGTTTCGGGTGGAGGATTTTCGGACCAACCGAATTCGGCTCTGAATAAGAATGACTACTATTTTTCTGAAGCTCTTCTTAAAATTGATGAGAATGCGTCGTTCAGCAATCCGTATTGGCTCAATGAAGAATTTGAGAACACCTATGTGGTAGACGGCTATGAGAATTTGGGGAAGCCAGAAAATGACCCGAGTTTGAGTTTTGATGTACAGGTGCAGGTAATGGATTACACGCTGAACACTCCATTGGAAGTGGTCCAAAAAATTGTGGATCCTGCCAAAGCAGTACTCTATAGCCCCGTTTATATCGTTCCAGCTATCACCGCGGGTTTTGACGAAAGCACCATCGTAGCGGCAGGCAATTCAGCCAAAGAGATTACAATAAAGGCACAATCACATATTGGTCAGCTATCCGGAACACTTCGCCCCACCCCTCCGAAAGGATGGACCTGCACACCTAAGGAAGTGGAAATAAACTTCACTTCACCGGGTGAAACCCGAATTTTAACTTTTGAAATCAAACCCGAATCCAACCCTACTCGAGGATTGATAGGATTGGAGTTTCTGGGAGAGGGTAAATCTTGGATGAAACTTCAGAATTTACGCGTTATTCAATACGACCACATTCCAAATCAAATTGAACTTTCACCATCTAACGTCACTATCGTTCCCGTCGATCTGAATCTCGGCGGCATATCGAAGGTTGGCTATATCGAAGGGCCCGGCGATGAAGTCGCAAAGTATCTTCGTGCCGTAGGATACGATGTAGAGATCATCCAAGAAGATGAATTGGTGAGCGGGAATTTTGACCGTTTCGATGCAATCGTAACGGGAATCAGAGCTTACAATACTCGTGAGGATTTGAGCTTTGCGCGAAATGCTCTGAACGAATATGTCAAAAACGGCGGAACCTGGCTGGTTCAATACAATACCAGCCGCGGACTGAAAGACGATCAAATAGGCCCATACTCCTTCGAATTGTCGCGTGAGCGCGTTACGGATGAACTTGCCGATCCTGAGTTTCTGGTACCCAATCACCCCGTTCTCAATCAACCGAATCAAATCTCCGCCGCTGATTTTGAAGGTTGGGTCCAAGAACGCGGATTGTACTTCGCAGGAGAGTGGGATGAAAATTTTGTTCCCATTTTGGGCTGGTCCGATCCTGAAGAACCTTCCAGAAATGGCGGACTAATCATAGCACCTTACGGTGAAGGCTATTTTATCTATTCGGGTATTTCTTTCTTTCGCGAACTACCGGCAGGTGTTTCCGGTGCCTATCGATTGCTCGCAAATATTTTGGCTTTGTCACACGCTCAGGATGGAGGAAGGGAATAAGCCCGTGAGCCATACCAACTGGAAGAAAGTCTACCTTCTTGTGATAGGCTTTTTTGTGGTATTCTGCCTTTTCATGTACCTCTTCACGCAGTATACTTCATGACGATACTCGACTATTTCGTCTTAGGCGGAACCCTGCTATTTATCGTGGCATACGGGACTTACAAAACCCGTAAGAATAAAAACATAGAGGGCTACCTCCTGGGTGATAAGGATATGAAATGGGCCACGATCGGCCTTTCGGTAATGGCTACTCAGGCCAGCGCCATCACATTTTTAAGTACGCCGGGGCAAGCCTACGAATCGGGAATGGCTTTCGTCCAAAACTACCTCGGGCTTCCCTTTGCATTGATCGTTGTGTCGGCGGTATTCATTCCGATCTATTACAAGCTCAAGGTCTACACGGCCTACGAATATTTGGAAAAGCGATTTGACCTAAAGAGTCGAATGCTCGCTGCCTTCTTGTTTTTGGTACAGCGCGGTTTGGCGGCAGGTATCACAATTTACGCACCGGCCATCGTCCTTTCGTCCGTACTCGGGTGGAATCTCAGCATTACCATAATCGTTGTCGGTGTGCTCGTTATTATCTACACCGTTTCGGGAGGAACAAAGGCCGTGAGCCTCACCCAAAAGTGGCAAATGGGCGTGATTCTGATCGGTATGGCCGTAGCTTTCGGAACGATTATTTACAACTTACCAAGCGGAGTGGGTTTTCTCGACGGGCTTCAGCTTGCGGGAAAGATGGGAAAAACGGAGGCCATCGATTTCAGCTTCGACTGGGATAAGCGCTACACCTTTTGGTCGGGCATCACCGGAGGTTTTTTCTTAGCTCTTTCTTATTTCGGGACGGATCAATCGCAAGTGCAACGATACCTCGGCGGAGCTTCGGTCAAAGAAAGCCGAATGGGTTTGATGTTTAACGCCGTATTGAAAATTCCCATGCAATTTTTCATTCTACTCACCGGGGTGATGGTATTCGTGTTTTACCAATTTCAACCACACGATGTTTTATTCGATACGACATCGCTCGAACTGGTAGAAGCAACGGAATACAAAGGTGATTTGGAAGATCTTCGTACCGCTCACTACGAGATTCACGCCGAAAAGAAAGAAGCTGCCCTTATTTATTTAGAAGCTCGAAAGCAGGGCTCAAAAGAAAATACGGAAAAGGCGGAGGCGAGATTGAACGAACTCAAGTCTCAAGCTTTCGAGAAAAGAGATGAGGCTAAGGCCTTGGTAGAACAAGCTTTCCCCAAAAACACACAGAAAGACTCAGATTACGTTTTTATCAGCTACATCTTGAACTTCATGCCTTCAGGTTTGGTCGGTTTGCTTTTAGCGGTAATCGTTTCGGCGGCGATGTCGAGCACGGCAGGTGAGCTGAATGCTTTGGGCTCTACCACTTCCGTAGATTTCTATAAGCGGATTTTCAAAAAAGATGGTGACGAAAAGCATTACCTCATCATGTCAAAAGTACTTACTGCTTTTTGGGGAGTCTTGGCCGTAGGTTTTGCACTCTATGCCGATCTTTTTGAAAACCTCATCGAGGCGGTCAATATTTTGGGAAGCCTGTTTTACGGTACCATCCTCGGAATTTTTCTCACCGCTTTTTTCCTCAAACGAGTGAAAGGAAATGCCGTTTTCATTGCCGCTGTCTTCACGCAGTCTTTTATTCTGATTCTTTATCAATTCAAATCAGAGAGTATCTCTTACCTCTACTTCAACGTGATCGGTTGCGGTATGGTAATGCTCATCTCTTTATTGATTTCTCTGTTTAGTGAAAACAAAAAAGCCATCAGCGAATAGCTAATGGCTTGAGATTTTAAAGTCCGTAAGGAGTTATTCTTCTTTAGCTTTCTCCAATTCTTTGAGCATTGGCAAAAAAGCGTACACCTTTTCGGGCTTTTCATTGCCAAATCTGTCATAGCGTTTCCAGATGCCGTACTTTTCACCATCTCGGTATTCACCGGTAGATTCTACCTGACCTGATTGATAATAGTACGTGAACAATCCTTGTGGCTTCTTCATTCGCTCGTCTTCATACCAGCCTTCCATTTTGAGTTCACCTGACAGAAAATAGGCCTTGAAATGATACAAATCATTGTTCATCCCTACCAGCTCGCAATAGTAAGTGGCATTTTTCTTTTTTGTCTCCTGCATTCGCTCATCCAGATAGATCGCATCCTCATCGCCGTGATCGGCGGCGGTCACTTGTCCGAGCTGAAAGAAAAGTATTGAGATAAGTAGAAGTACGCGCATAGCACTAAATATTTAGAAAATCTTACGGAAATCGAGTGCCAAATGTTTCCGCGATTTTGGTTAGAATCGGCGAAATTACATCATCCAACCATCCCGATCCAGAGATCGGTACTGAATCGCTTCCGCTAAATGCTGTGTCGCAATATTTTCCGAGGCATCCAAGTCAGCAATGGTGCGCGCTACCTTCAGAATTCTCGCATAAGAGCGAGCAGAAAAACCCAGTCTCTCAACGGCATTTTTCAATAACCCTTCTCCCGCTGAATCGATTTCGCAGTGCTTCTTCTGCAGCTTAGGTGTTAATTGAGCATTGGCATAAATTTCCTTTTCGTTGAGATAGCGCCGTGTTTGAATATTTCTGGCTTTGACCACTCTTTCTCTGATCGACGCCGATGGCTCTCCCGACTCTCGATTTCTCAATTGCTCGAATGGCACCGGATTTACCTCGATGTGCAAATCGATACGATCGAGCAGGGGCCCTGAGATTTTTGCGAGGTAGCGCCGTACGGCAAACTCGCTGTCAGCCGACTCTCCGGGTTGAAAAAAGTCACCGCTCGGCGAAGGATTCATCGAAGCAATAAGCATAAAAGATGAGGGGTAATCAACTGAAATCTTCGCTCGGGAAATGGTCACGATTCGGTCTTCCAGTGGCTGACGCAATACTTCTAAGACTGACCGTTTGAACTCGGGCAATTCATCCAAAAAGAGAATTCCGTTATGAGCGAGTGAGATCTC
>CAZYWJ010000004.1:66453-72587 GCA_964651785.1 uncultured Cryomorphaceae bacterium | reverse complement strand
ATTCGCTGTTGACTCTCTTTCACGGCACTATCGGGCAGGCCGACAAGATGAAAATTGATTCCCGCTGAAATATTCACTTCGACGGTAATGGTGATGGCATCGACGCCATATACGGCGCTTCCGTAGGCTTTGACTAGCATAATTCGGTTATGGTTATTCAGCCGAATAGCCTAACCGGAAATCTCACAAATCGTTGTTGAGCTTGGTTGTTCGGAGATTCACAGCAGGCCGTTACTCAGCAATGTGGCGCTCAATATAATCAATTAATGAATGAATTATTTTGATGTGAACCTCTTGAATTCGGTCGGCATATCCTTTATGTGGCACGCGAATTTCCACATCGGCTAAATTGGCCAGCTTGCCCCCTTCATTTCCCGTCAGGGCGACGAGTTTCATCCCCTTCTGCTTACCTGCTTCAAAGGCCCTAATAACATTTCCGGAATTCCCACTGGTGCTGATACCCAGTAATACATCGCCATTATTTCCTAAGGCTTCAACGTACCGTGAAAAAACGAATTCGTAACCGTAATCATTGGCCACACAAGCCAAGTGAGAAGGATCGGAAATAGAAATAGCGGGAATAGCTTTTCGATTGTCGCGGTATCTGCCGGTCAGTTCTTCGGCAAAATGCATGGCATCGCACATGGAGCCACCATTTCCGCAGGAAATTATTTTTCCTCCACGATTCAAGGACTCTGTCATCGCTTTTCCTGCTTTTTCCACTTGCGTGAAAAAGGAATCGTCGGAAAGAATACGGTTCACTACTTCGGCGGCTTCGGTGAAATGCTTTTTCAGATTTTCATCCATTCTTCAAATGTATATAAACTTCACCCTAAAATATGTGATTGTAAAAGTGTCAATGATGAAATAAGTCGGAGCATCAAGCTTTAAAAACGAAATTTGGTAAATTGCATTCAGTTTCCATAGCTACTTAAAAGTAAAATATGAAATCAGATTTTCCTCAGGGCACACTTAACTCTACTCAACTCGAAATACTCAAGTTGTTCACTCGAGATTTAAAGGAAGAAGATTTGATTGAAATCAAGAGAATTATCGTCAGATATCTGGCAAATCGTATAAAAAGGCTTAGTGATCAAAAATGGGATGAAAATAATTGGTCTGATGACGATATGGAACGTATGTTGAAAAAGCACAACCGAACACCATACGATTCTAAAAACCAGTAAATGTGGACATCGTATTGGACACTAATGTTCTTCTTGTTTCTCTTTCCGGCAAGTCGAAGTACTACCCGATTTTCGAAGCTTTTCTTGATGAAAAATACATACTATGTGTTACCAACGACATTCTCTTAGAATATGAGGAAATTGTAGGTCGAATGATGGGTAGAGAAATCGCTGCATATTTAATGCAATTATTGGAAAACGCTCCAAACATCAGGTGGTTGAACAAGTATTACAAATGGCAATTAATTCAGATCGATCAAGACGACAATAAATTTGTAGACTGTGCAATAGCTTGTAATGCAAAGTTTTTGGTGAGTGATGATAATCACTTCAACGTGTTGGATAAAATTTCTTTTCCAAAGGTTGAGGTAGTCAAAGCTTCTGAATTCAAAAAGATTCTCTCATTATAGAACGGCATGCAAAAGACCTAATTAAATTTCTTTATTCCGCGTGTTAACCAATCTTTGAACTCCTCAACCGTTCCGTAATCTTGGTAATTTGAAGGCTCAACCAACTTCTCCTCATTGTGATCCAAGAGAACATAATAAGGCTGTGCATTTACGCCGTATTCAATTTCCTGAAAAGCCGCCCACTTATTCCCGACATTTCGAAGTTTCTTTTTTCGTCCGCCTGTTAGCTCTACCGTGACTTGTTCTGCTTCGGGCAGTGGCGTCTTCTCATCTACGTAAAGCGAAACCAGAACCACGTCATTGGCCAGCATGGATTTAATTTCAGGGTCGGACCATACTTGCTGCTCCATCTTTCGGCAATTCACACAAGCCCAACCGGTAAAGTCCAGCATCAATGGTTTGTCGACCTCTTTGGCATGAGCCAAACCTTTATCGTAATCATGGTAGACTAAAATCCCTTGAGGACCGACGTGCTGATCATCAGCATGACCTTCTGCACTCATCACCGTACCACCCGTAGAACCGACACCCATCGGGCTTTCGCTGTACTGAAGAGGCGGCGGGAAAGCTGCAATCAATTTTAGCGGCGCACCCCATAGCCCGGGAATCATGTATATAGTGAAGAATCCCGTGAAAACCGCCAATAATAATCGTGGAACGGAAACGTACTTCAAATCGCTGTCGTGGGGCAATTTCAATTTCCCCAAGAGGTAAAGCGTGAGCAAGCCGAAAATGATAATCCAAATGGCGATAAACACCTCTCGCTCCAGCAAGTGAAGCTGAAGAACCATATCGGCATTGGATAGAAATTTGAAGGCGAGCGCCAATTCTAAAAATCCCAATACTACCTTCACGGAATTCAGCCAGCCACCCGACTTAGGCAATGAATTCATCCAGCCCGGAAATGCTGCGAACAATGCAAAAGGCAGAGCTATTGCCAGTGAAAAGCCAAGCATCCCGATTACGGGAGCGGTCCCTCCGATAGAAGCTGCTTCAACGATCAAAGTCCCGACAATAGGCCCGGTGCAGGAAAAAGAAACGAGCGCCAAGACGAAGGCCATGAAGAAGATTCCGATCAAGCCACCTTTGTCGGCGCGCGAATCGGCCTTGCTGATCCACGAATTAGGTAATGTAATTTCAAATGCTCCTAAGAAGGAGATGGCAAAAACAATAAGTAGGGCGAAAAAGACGAGATTGAACCAAGGATCAGTGGACAGTTCAGAGAGGACGGAAGCCCCGAAAATAGCCGTGACCACCACTCCCAAAACGACGTATATGACGATGATGGAGACCCCGTAAATAATCGAATTCTTGATCCCTTCGGCTCGCGTTTTGCTTTGCTTGGTAAAGAAGCTTACCGTCATCGGGATCATCGGAAACACGCAAGGCGTAAGCAATGCTGCAAATCCGCTGAAGAAGGCAATCAGGAAAATTCCCAAATAAGATCTATCCTCCTTCGCAGGTGTATCTCCTACTGTAGCCACCTCATCACCGGCTTTCACATTTGCTGCACCTTTCAGTTTTTCTGAAAACTCCGTTTGCTCCATGATGCATTTCGATGCATCACAAACCATGTAGTTAACATAACCTTTTACAGCAATGGGATCCGATGACTCTTTTTTTATTTTTTGAGTGAATCGCGCTTCCTTTTCGAAGAAGTCGATCTCCATGTCAAAGACCGGATCGTATTCCGTTTTGGGTTTGGATTCCGAAGGTTTTCCCACCAAAGAATAACCCTGAATTTCTTCAAAGATTAATTCCGTGGGCAAGGGGCCATCATCTTCGATATCAATATTGACGGAATAAAGATGCCAAGGCTCGTCGATTTTGGCGGAAGCCACAAAGAGAGCTGTCGAATCCGTTTCTTCTTCGATGGAAAACTCCCATTTCACGGGCTCGAGAACTTCCTCGTCGGCAATGGGCTGGATGGGAATCGGCTTTAAAGCGGGTGAACCTTCCTCTTTCTTCTCTTTTTTCGATTCCGCTCCCTCTACTTTCAAAGCCAAATCCACATCTTCGGGCGGAAGGCACATCTCGTCGTTGCAGACCATAAAAGTCAGGTAGCCGGTCACTTCAAAATCAGAAGTCGACATACGCTCAATCGGAAGAGTAAACTTGGCTTTCTTGTCGTAGAAGTTCAGATCCATGTCGAAATTCGGATCGTACTCCGTCTTGTACTTGCCCCCTGTCAGTTTGCCCGAGACTTTATAATTGTCACTCTCATCCAGCGTGACAGAGGTCGGAATGGGTCCCATATCAGAATCGAGTTCAGAGGCATATACATGCCATCCTTCTTCGATCGTAGCTGAAAAGACGAGTTCAGCCGTATTATCACCGGTGTTTTTAACTTCAAATGACCAGTTTACGGGGTCGTAAACCTGCGCTTGAATTGAAAAAATTGCAGTAATGAAGAAAAGGAAGGATGCTTTGATTTTCAACATGGGTGAATGTCCGATTTTAGCAAGGTCAAATCTACATTTTTTAGATTTTTAGCACCTTCTTTTGAAATTCATTGTTTGAATCCTACTTAGAGAAAATCTATTTCTTCCCCTTCTTTCAATTTAAAACGACGACGAATCAACCAAACGGCCAGATAAATCAATGCAGTATCTGCCAAAGCCACCAATACTTTAAAGAGCCAGCCATCAGCGATAAAGCTGCCAATGGTTTCAATCGGAAGCACTCCCGCGAAAAGCACCAAGACGACCAAGGTGGTATCTACCAATTGAGAAAGAATCGTGGAAGCATTATTTCTCAGCCACAGCTTTTTTCCTTTGGTTTTTCTTTTCCAGAAATGGAACAAACGCACATCGACTAACTGAGCCGTGAGGTATGCCACCATCGAGGCCAAGATGACACGCCACGAATTTTGGAATACCGTATCGTAATATTCGTCGCTCACGGGCGAATCGCCAATGGCGGGAAAAAGACTGCCAAGGAAAAGCATAAACAAAACGAATAGAGAAGCGGCAAATCCCGTGTAAACGACGGCATTCGTTTTCTTCCGACCGTAAATTTCCGATAGGATGTCGGTAAGCAAAAAGGTGATGGGGTAAGGCAGTACTCCCGCTGAAATGGTGAAGACTTTAAACCCTAAGTCGACCGTCACGAACTTGTTCGCAATCAAATTGCACGTGATAAGGGCGGTGATAAAGAGTCCGCCCAAAAGAAGATACAAACCGAAGGCCTCTTTCTTTCGCAAGTTCAGTTTAGTTTAAAATGGATGACTTCGGTAGTCTCGGAATCGGCTTTAAATCGATAATCAAGTCTATGGCCTACCAACCAGCAAATATCCCCACCGGAAGTCAAGACGAAGGTGCGTTCTTTTTCGGGAACGGAAACCTTTGCGTCGATTAAAAAGTCGCTCACTTTTTTCGATCCTTTCATTCCGAAAGGCCTGAATCGATCACCGTCTTTCCACCGTCTAAGCTCCAGCGGAAATTTCAGCTTTTCAATTGGCAAATAAGCCTCCATTGGATCAGTTGAAAATCGAGATGGGATTCTTTCCGTTTTCCACGAAAGTGAAATTGGCTCATCCATGCTGCCACTGCTCGACTTCTCAATCTGAACGGTCTTGGCAATTTCCATCGAATTATTCCGAAGCACGAATCCATCGCGGTCACGGTATGCCGTAAATCGCTTCCCGCTGATTTTCTTGCCCGAATCGCTAGATCTGAGTTGCTCCAATTGATCCAATTGACCCGGCTCAAAACCCAATTCTTCGAAAACGTATTTGTGCAGAGGAGGGTGCTCAAAAAGGGAATCCCAATCGTGATTTGACACTTTACAGGTAAATCCGTCTGTTTGCAATTCGGAGATAAATTTGCCAGCAGCTCTTTTGAAATACGTGTCGGCTTCCGCCAAAAATTCCAACGATCGCCCTGCCAGATTCACGGCGTTTTCATCAAAAGTTTCAAGAGTCGGAATGATTTGCTGTCGGACTCGATTGCGGAGATAAACGTCTTTTTGATTCGAACTGTCTTCGCGCCAATCTAATTGATTCGCTTCGGCATATTCGATTAGTTCCCTTTTGCGAAAGGGCAGCAGCGGACGATAAATTCGGATGTTCCTTTCAGGAATGGATTTGAGGCCTTTCAGTCCAGTACCTCGAAGAAAGTTGATAAAGAAAGTTTCCAAGCGATCATCCAAATGATGAGCCGTGAAAATGAAGCGTATGGAATGTTCTTCCATCAATTCGGAAAACCAATGGTAGCGTAATTTTCGCGCTTGACCTTGAATATCTGAAGATTGATTTTCGAGGGAAAAATCGCGACAAAAAAGAGGTATACTTCGAGCTTGACACCATTGCCTGACGAAGTTTTCATCGGCATCGCTTTCTTCACCGCGCAGATGGAAATTGGCATGAGCCGCAAAGGTATTCAGACCGGCTGCATGGCAGAGGTGCAAAAGCACCACGGAATCGACCCCACCGCTGAGGGCGATCAGAACGGATTCTCCCGCAGGAATACCCAATCTGTCAAGATTCTCTTTGAAATTCGGTAGGTTCATTTTGCGATTTCCCCAAACTTTTCATCAG
>CAZYWJ010000004.1:62831-66353 GCA_964651785.1 uncultured Cryomorphaceae bacterium | reverse complement strand
GCACCCGTCATCGACCCCATCGGAAAACTCGCCTTAATGGCATCCCATGAAGTTAAGCCGGTTTTTAGTTCAGCCTCTACCGTACTAACCAGATGATGAACGGTTTTGAATGAATGAACGCCAAATAACTCAGTAACCTTAACTGAACCACGAGCAGCTACGCGCGACAGGTCGTTTCTCACCAAGTCTACGATCATCACATTCTCGCTTTGCTCCTTCGGGTCGCTGAGCAATTCATCCTTAGCCTTTTGATCCAAAATCGAATCACGCGATCGCTTGGCCGTTCCTTTGATCGGTTGAGAAATCAACCGCTTTCCCTCTCGCTTTAAGTAGCGTTCGGGGGAACCGGACAAAACAAAAAAGTCTCCCAATTTTGCGAAAGCAGAAAACGGCGCTTTAGTATTTTGCCACAAGGCATAAAACCCCGAGTACGGATTGAAGTCAAGAGTATCTGCCGAAAACTGAATGCAATAGTTTGCTTCGTAAATATCGCCGCGTTGCAGGTGGGCTTTCAATGATCGGGCAGCCGAGAGGTATTCGGCTTCCGAGGTATGGGGTTGTGGCGAAATTCCGCTTTGCTCAAGAGAAATTGGCTCTGCCTCATCCCAAAAAGATAGGAAGCGCTCGCCCGTTTGGGTATTGCTCGCTTGGCATAAGAGTTTTCCCGAATTAAACTCCAGCTTCAGGTTCGACTCAAAAAAGCATGCTTCCGGTGCTTCAAGACAATCCGGATTTTCAGAAGTCAGGTCTTCCAGGTCGTTTTTCAGGTCGTAGCCTAAAATACCGCAGATCTCTCTTTCCGAGTTCTCTTGAAATTTTTGCAGGGCTTCAAACGCACCATTAGTTTCACGAAGTGTGAGAGTTCGCTCTCCGCCTGCATAAAATATGAAGAAATTTGTGTCAGTGAGGTAAAGCGCGAAGAATTCGTAGTTGGCTGAAAGTGAAATTATCCTCCGCAAAAGCTCATCGCCTTCCTGCGAAACATTAAATTCTTTATGCCAGCCGTAAGCCAATCAGAGTCGTTCTTTAATCATGGATTCCATGGTCTCAATCCACATCGGGTGGTCATTGAGACTCTCGACCAGCTGCACTTTCTCGCCACCATAATTTTCGAAAATCTCTTGGTATTCGTCGCCTATCTCAATAGTAGTTTCCAGACAATCTGCGACAAAAGCAGGTGAGAAGACGAGCAATTTTTTAGCTCCTTTTTTGCCCCATTCTTCCACTACCTTATCGGAAAATGGCTCCAACCATTTTTTGTCCAATCTGGACTGAAAGCACACGGTGTAATCTTTTTCGGAAAGCCCCATCTTCTCGGCTACCAACCTGGTAGTGGCGTAACAGGTGGCTTTGTAGCAAAATCGATTTTTGTCGTTTATCTCCGTTTCGCAACTGTGGTTGGAGCATTGACGATCTTCGTATACCTTATCGACTTGCCTCACGGGCAAACCGTGGTAGGAAAACAGCACGTGATCGTAATCTTTCAGGTCGTATTTCTTCGCTTGCTCCACCACGGTATTGATGTAGCCCGGATGGTCGTAAAACTGAGAAATAATCTCAATCTCGGGAATGACGTACCACTTGCGAATAAGCTTCATGGCTTTTTCGATGGCCGACCCCGACGATGCCGACGCGTATTGCGGAAAAAGCGGAAAGACAATCACGCGATCGTAGCCCGCTTTGTTCATTTTGTCCGTCACCTCTTCCAAAGATGGTTTTCCGTAGCGCATGGCAAGCTCCACTTCAGCGTGGCCCTTCAATCTCTCGCGAAGGACATCTCTAACTTTATAACCGTACTCGAGCAGCGGCGATTTACCACCGTTCAAATCGAAAAGCTCCTTGTAAATTTTCGCTGATTTTGGCGCGCGAAAAGGCACGATGATGCCGTTCACAAGGATCGCTCTCGCTGCAGCGGGAATGTCAATCACACGAGGGTCGTTCAAAAATTCCGTGAGGTATTTTCTTACATCACTCACCTTGGGACTATCGGGAGTACCAAGGTTAATCAACAAAACGCCTACTTTCTTTTTCATACGAACTGTAACAAGGATCCGCGAATCATGTTTGGATCAGATGTGCATCGCGCGATCTTCCGTCGCGGCCAGAGCGGCCTCTTTCACCGCTTCTGAATAAGTCGGGTGAGCGTGGCTCATTCTGGCAATGTCTTCTGCGCTGGCGCGGTACTCCATCGCCACCACTCCTTCGGAAATCAAGTCAGCTACACGCGGTCCGATCATGTGAACTCCGAGAATTTCATCGGTCTCTTTATCGGCTAAAATTTTAATCAACCCATACGTATCGCCGCTGGCGCGCGCTCTACCTAGTGCTCGCATCGGAAAAGAACCGGTTTTGTATTCCTTACCATCCGCTTTGAGTTCCTCTTCGGTATAGCCTACTCCCGCCACTTCGGGCCATGTGTAAACTACATTCGGAATCAACTTATAATTGATGTGCGGTTTTTGACCGGCCATTATTTCGGCCACCATCACGCCTTCCTCCTCGGCTTTATGTGCCAGCATGGCGCCTCTCACCACATCGCCGATGGCATAGATATTTTCAGTCTTGGTTTTGAGGTGATCGTCTACTTCTATTCTACCCCGATCATCGGTTTTGAGTCCTGCATTTTCCAGACCCAATCCTTCAGTGTACGGCTTACGCCCAACGGATACTAAGCAATAGTCGGCTTCGAATGAGACTTCTTCATCCTTCTTATCGAGAGCGGTCACCTTTACACCCTTGCCTGTGTTTTCCACTTTCTGAACCTTGTGGTTGAAGTTGAACTTCACTCCTTCTTTCTTCAGGACTTTCATCAACTCTTTTCCGAGCGTTCGGTCCATGGTGGGAATGATGCTATCGGTAAATTCCACGACGGTCACCTCCGTTCCGAGGCGGGCATACACTGATCCCAATTCGAGACCGATCACGCCACCTCCGACTACCACCATTTTCTTCGGCACTTCTTTTAGTTCAAGTGCTTCCGTGCTGGTGATGATGCGTTCCTTGTCGGGCTCCATACCGGGAAAATAGTTTGGCTTTGAACCCGTCGCGATCACGATGCGTTTGGCTTTAATTTCTTTCTCATCGTCGTCCGATTTCACTTTTACCGTTTCTTTATCCACAAAAGATCCGACACCGTGCAATACGGTGATGTCATTCTTTTTCATCAGGAAATCGATTCCTTTAGTCGTTTGATCGACAACTTCTGCTTTGCGTTTGATCATTTGCGGCAAGTTGACCTTGAGATCTTTCAAGTCAATACCGTGATCTTTAAATTCATGTGCAGCTTTGAAGTAGTGTTCGGATGAGTCCAAAAGAGCTTTTGACGGGATACAACCCACGTTCAAGCAAGTCCCTCCGAGCGTATTATATTTTTCGATGATGGCTGTTTTCATTCCCAATTGGGCACAGCGTATTGCGCAAACGTAGCCCCCGGGTCCCGAGCCAATTATTACTACATCGTATTGATCCATGGATGGTGTTTTTTCGTTCGGCAAAAGTATGAAAGTTTGGGGTTGGGTCGGG
>CAZYWJ010000004.1:58286-62731 GCA_964651785.1 uncultured Cryomorphaceae bacterium | reverse complement strand
AACAACACCATCTTACCAAAACCTTGTTCAAAATACTGCGAGGCACCGCCATCGCGAAGCATGATGTCTTCACCGTTAATTTTAGCGATAACGCGGTAGAGATAAACACCGTTTGCAAGTCGATCGCCAAATTCATCGCGGGCATCCCAGCGGTACATGGAGCGGTTTCGCCCTACGCGGATCGGACCGAATTCATCTTGCATAATCTCACGAACCACCTTTCCCGAAATGGTCATGATCTGAATTTTGAACTCATCGGGCACCTGATCTCCCGTAAGGGTGAAGATAAACTGCGTACTGGTTGAGAAGGGATTCGGATAGTTAAGCACCTCCGTGATGGTCGATTCTTGAATAACCTCAAAGTCTATTTCAAAATCGGTATTCCCGGAAGAGTTTCCCGACTTATCGCTGGCCTGAACCAACAGCTTGTATTCTCCGTTCTCGTTAAATTCAGGTCGATAAAAAATCTTAGCACGATTCTGTTCGTTCTCCGCGGGGATAAATTGCATAATCTCCTCTCCCGTAGAATTGGTGAAATAAACACGCTCCAAATTTCCATCGGGCTCAGCCAAAAAGACTTTGAATAGCGAAGTGTCCGCAGGTTCATCCATAATGAGGAAAGGGTTCTCGTCCTTGAGTGCAATGAGCACCTCAGGATTAGAAGACACCACCTCCCCGTTTATGATATGAATGCCATCGAAGGTGACATCGAGTATGGGATTTTCTTCATCGACGTTCACTACAAAAGGTATTCGCAGAATATTATTGAAGCGTGTCTGCTCGGGCTGATGCGCTAAACCCGTTTCAGAGTTTACCGGATTCACTTCTACCCAAAGCGTATTCTCCCCTTGAAGAAAGCGCGTATCAAAATTTACCGTATCGATTAAAGCCTCGCCGATGAGCAAGGAATCCTGAAGCTCGTAGGGGATTTCAATTTCATTTCGTTCTTCGTCTTCGATCCAATAGCGCACCAGAAGGCTATCCGAATCAACCATAGAAATATTTTCAATAGCCACCGACAGAAAACCGTCTGCACCTTGAGCAATTTCATTTCCTGAAAAGGCAAAGTGTCGGCTGGGATTTACAGCCAATTCCGTGACCTCATCGTACAGCACGTGCCATCGATCAACCTGTCGTGGTGTTTGATTTTCTTGATCTTCCGAAAAAATTTGCAATTGCAAATAAGGGTACTCTGAAGCAGAAACTTGGGAGCCAAAATTGAGCAGGTCGTTGGCCAATTCCTCGTAAGGACTTTCCAATAGCTCCTCCTTCACTCCGTTGGACTTTATACCGACAATCGAAATTCGCGATGTATCACCGGGAGCGGATTCGAGAGATGAAGTTTGCCAACTCAGAGTTTTCCAAGAGGATGCCGGTCCGATTCGCGGAGTTATCATTTGCCCGGCATTTCCTGAAGCAGGCACATCAACGATGTTGTTCAGCACATCGCTTATGTTTTCGCCGTAAAGCTCAAAGGCAAAATCAGGATCGCCCTTACGGGTAATGAGCGAGAAGGGTACGCTATCCTGTGCCATTTCAGATCCGATTATTGAAGCGTCCATGGTCTCGAAGGCATCGTAGATATCAGGAGTCGCATCCCAATCATCATAGCTCACGTATTTGGCCGAATAAAGCACGACGATGTGTCCGTCCGGAATAATGTCCGAAAGCAACAAGTCAGCCAAGGCTTGCATTTGCGTGGGTTCGTTTTGTCTGAAAATGAAAAAATACTCAACCCGGTCGCGACAACTTGTCTCATTTACGTTTCCGAATTGATTTTGAGGGTTCTCATTATTGTAGTTTGTACCCCAAGCTTCGAAAGTGATTGGCTCCAAAACTACCAAATGGATAGAAGGCGTTCCGAAACACAGGCCATACTCAACCACATCCGTATTTAGCAAAACTTCGTTTGAGTTGGAATTGGAATTTCCCAATACATTATTAATGACACGAACAGATCCGGTAGAATAATCAATGCGTCGGTCAGATCGATTAAATTCTTTTTGAGATAAACCGTTATTTTCAAATTGAAAAATATGCGCTTGTCCCCAGCCCCGTTTCTCAGGGATGTATTGAAATGAGCTTTCCCGCCAAGTCAATTCATCTTCATCTAATTTTGCGCATCGCCAATAAATCACCAGGCTATCGGAATATTCGAGAGAGGGTGTCCACTCTAAAACTCCTCCGCTCTGAGTTATTTCGGTGAAAAGCAGCCCGGGGCTGTCAAAAGTATCCGTCGAATCAACTTCTATTCGGTAGGTTGCGGCTTCCGCCAATGGATTTCCCGTCGAGGCACGGAGAGCAACGGGATTCTCATCAACCACGGCTAAACGATATGGATAAACGGGCACTATTCCGCCATTTGAAATAAAAAGCTGTCGATTAAACACTTGATTATTGACGGATTCGAAACCATCCAACTCATCTACTTCATCACCGGGAAGGTCTGCCAAAACGTTAAAGCGATGTAGTCCGAGACCGGTCTGAATATTTACCGGAAGGTTTATTCTCATGGTATCCCGAAAAAGCAAGCCCTCCATGGTACGTACATAAACGGAGTCTCCAACACCTTCAGGCGTTTCGTGCTCCAGCGTGATGGAAAATGGCTGATAAGTTCCGCGACCAATGTTGGTTACGACGATATTTACCGTAAAACTGTCGGTTTCGGCAGTGATGTCAGATGGAGTGAAAAATATATCTTGCTCGGTAATACTCAGGTCGGGCTTGGGCCAGCTATTGACCACCACCGCAGGATCGCCTTGGAGAGACATTCCTAAAGTTGTGTTGATTACGAAAAGATTTCCGGGGTCATTTTGCGATTGAATTTCTCTTACGGTTTTTCGAATATGATCTCCAACCGTTCCGCCGTAATTATCAATGGACAGGTTTCGGTAAAACTTTCGGCTGTAATCATTTAATGAAGCTTCAAACCCCAGCTCTGTTGATGATAAAAATCCGATCACCCCTTTATCCTGTAAGATGGTGTACTGTTCCGCAGTGCTACCCTGCCCCGGCCCGTGGAAGTCTCCCGTATAGCAACCATTTCCCAAAAGGAACGGGTACTTTCCATTCCATTCGTAATTATTCGGATTATCAATAGTTTGATCAAAACCATCAGAGCTGGCGTGGGCAAAAAATGTCATCAGCGAAGAACCTTCATTTATGAGCATATCTACCTCCTCAGATAAATTTATCTCGATGGGCACGGATGACGTTTTGAGAAAAGTATGAACGTCAGCGCCGAAGGCAGAATCTTCAATGATTTGCTCATAGTTAAAGAGGTAGGAGGCAAATCGGTTTTGCTCCTGGCTATCTCGCCCTCCCCCGAAGTGAAGAACATTTTTCATCCAGGCAGCTTGCGGTTGTGCTTCAAACGTTTGGAGTTTGTCCAAATACCACTGCAATTCCTCTTGGTTTCGGGCACTTACTCTTCCCGTTCTAAAGGCGGGTTCGAGGATGGTATTTCCCAAACCGGCAGTAATGTAATTATCCGAAGATGGATAACCGAGTGTGGGCACCAAGTTTCGTGCATAACTTGCAGAATCTCTCCTTGAACCGGGAGCAAACTGTTCTGAGACGGTTCTTACGCTTTTTCCCAACAACAAGAGATACCGCGGCGGCGTTGGCCAAGCGTTCAATAGAAAATCAGAGAAGTTTCGCAGTGCAAGCCCACTTTTTTCCACTCCACCACCGAATTGATCGTAGAGTTCATCGACTTCGGCCAAAACCGTATTGTATCGTAATTGACGATAGTTGGCATAAGCCTGCGCCGTTTCAATTAAAGACTCGTGGGTTATGATCAAAAAAGCAGAGTCAACCTCGGCCAAACCGTAATTAGTGAAAAATCCATTATTCGCAACGGCAGTAATCGGCCCGATGGGTCGTACTGATTCCTCAGTTACTAAAAAAATATCATAGGTATCATCACCAAAGCTGTTTTCTAAAAGAGTGCGATAGGTACCGCTGCTTTCAATCATCTCTGCTCGTTGTGCAGATGAACCATTTGTGTATACCCTCGGATTGGTTCCTGAAATTCCGGACAGGTCAAAACGCGTTTTGCTTTGCTGCGTATTAAGTTTGTAGAGGAATTTGAATGAGTTGGCTCCTGCCAAATTGGTGATATGAGGAAAAGTAAACTCGACGCTAGCCAAGGCTTGATAATCGCTGGCTACACCAAGTGAATTTGAGACTTCGTGTCTGATGGGCGTGGTTTGCGTTCCGATGGACGCATTCGGCACATTAAATGAAAAGCGATTGACCTGATAGCCTTGAAACTGAAAGTTGACACTTAGCGCATTTTCGGTTCCGTAGCGAATCTGCAACAAGTGGTTGTTCCCCCCTCCCGAAGCGGCATTTGATACTCCCGCCGAAACGGAAGAGACCTCAGCAGCAGGTGCCCCTGCCGACTGATATACTCCCGAAGTATTGAAGGTAGTTGTGATAGA
>CAZYWJ010000004.1:55339-58186 GCA_964651785.1 uncultured Cryomorphaceae bacterium | reverse complement strand
GATGACCAAGTGATGAAATAATTTAACGTGTCATTAAAGAGGCTGTAATAAGGGTTGGGTTGATCGTCGGGAGTGTCGTACAGTACCGTTTCTAAGGAACCGTCATTTTTTCGACCGATAAACTCAATGTAATCGGTCGAATTGAAAAAGCCATCATCTCCCCCTTCGATGTAAATCGGCACTTCTTTGTTGGCGGCGAAAAGCTGAATGTTTGCGGGGTCAATTCCCGAAATGGGAATTCCCGCATTGGCTAAATCATTGAATGTAATTCGATAAACACCTTCCTCGGCAATCGGAAACTTGTAGTATTTCTGATCGTACTCAATCCACTCATTGCCGAAAGGCTGAGCTTGAATGAGGGATGATATGAATAAAAAACCTAGAAGGTAGAGTTTCTTCACTGAGCTTGCTTAAATATTCTAAAGCGTAGACTAAACACGTTAGAGTACAGCGCTTCCGAAGTATTCCCTATATCGGTGATGGCATAGTCGAGAAAGAAATTTCCAAGCCTGAGGCCGACACCCATATTGGGCTGTACGCTATACTCTTCAGTTCCCTGAAAGGTCTTTATTTTTTGGATATTCCCGATACCGGCTCGAAGGAAAATCATGTTGAGGTAACTTGCCTCAATTCCCATTACAGGGTCGATGCTCAGCGGGTCGGCACTGATCAAGACATTACGCTGACCATCAGTTGTGAGGGCGGCATTGATTTCACCCAACAAGGCAAACTTACCCAGCTCCCTTTTATAAGATGCCCCGAAGATGAAGCGCGGAAGGGTTATTTCCAGACCATTTTCAGGAAGCTCATTTCCCGTGGCAATAAAAACTTCTTGCGTCGCCTCATCGAGGGTGTAATTCCAAGCATTGTAGGTAGAGGTCAGATCGCGAGCCATTGCGGCAAGGCGCCAGTTTCCCTTACGGTAAATGACACCCGCATCAAGACCGAAACCCCAGCTAGAGGCGAAGTCTCCGATGATACGGTGCACCACTTTTACATTGGCCCCGAGAGAAAGTCCCGGCACTTTGAGCTCCTTGGCATAGGACACCAAGAAGCCGTAATCCACCGCAGAGAAGGTGGTAATGTTGTCATAATTCAAGGTTCCGTCAGCATTTATGAGCTGTGTAGTATTGGGAATATCGTCCACTCCGAATCGGATGACGGAGAGAGCGATAACGGAAGTGCTGTCGATGGTTTTGGCAATAGCTCCATAATCGTATTGCGCGATACCCGCAAAGTACTCGGCGTGCATCCCGGCTATATCGAGGTCTGCTTCGATATCGGTCAGGCCCGCGGGATTCCAATACCCTGCCGTAACATCCGTAACCGAGGCTACTCCCGCACCCGACATGGCGAGCGGCCGCGCCCCCACACCGATATTCAAAAACTCATTACTGTACTTTCTGGTTTGGGCATACGAATCTTGCCAAACAAAAAAGCAAAGCAAGAAAGCGCCGGCGGCAGAAAGCGTCCACTTAGGAGAAACCATAATCCGAAAATAAACATCAATTCCGTGGTAAAACACCAAACAACTAAAAAAATTGCACGATCATTGGTTAATTTTGGACAGATGTCATTGAAAGCTCAAATTCCGAATTTACTTACGCTGAGCAATTTAATTAGCGGTGTTTTATCGCTTTATTTTTGCTCTCAAAATCAACCCGAAATAGCCGCATGGTTAATCCTCGCCGGCGCCGGGTTCGACTTTTTTGACGGACTGGTAGCCAGAGCATTGGACGTAAGCGGTGAGCTTGGAAAACAACTGGACTCACTGGCAGATGTAGTAAGCTTCGGTGTGGCGCCCTCTTTTCTAGCTCTGCAGTTTAACGGGGTTTTTGAACAAGAAGTCGTGTTAGGATGGAAAGCTTTGGTGCTCTTTGCTCCAATAGTTATGGCGGGATTCTCTGCTTACCGTTTGGGAAAATTCAATATTGACACTCGACAATCCACGGGGTTTATCGGACTACCTACGCCTGCGAACGCCTTGTTTTGGGTCAGCGTTGCATTAGCAGGAACGGCGGGAATATTGGAACTCGATTTTCTCGATGAGGCATTGAACCATTTCAAAGAATCTACTGGATTAGTTGATTTTGCTTCGATTTTACTGGGCATTTTACTCGTTGCGGAAATTCCACTCTTGGCCTTAAAGTTTTCCGGAGATGCAAGCGGGAAAAAAACGAAGATCAGTATAATCGTTATCGGTCTCGGTTTATTTATTCTATTTGGGTTTTCCGCCGTGCCTATTGTTTTACTTTTGTACTTTATTCTTTCATTAATTTCAAAATAGTCCCATGGAATTCACTGCCGAAATAGACATCATGCCACTCGATGCATTACTTGATCCTCAAGGAAAAGCCGTAACCGGTGCGATGAAAAACCTGGGATTGGAAGAAATAACGAATGTGAGAATCGGCAAGCACATTTCCCTGAAAGTTACCGCCGACAGCAAAGAAGAAGCTGAGCAAAAAGTGGAAACGGCTTGCAAAAAGCTTTTGGCCAATCAAATCATGGAGAAGTATAGCTTCCATCTGGAAGAGCGAGAGATGGCTTAATCGCCATTGACTACTTCAAGTACTCCCGTACTTTTTTACCGATGAAATCCTTTACGGATTCCCATGTTTGCCCTTTTAAGCTGATCGGGTCAACATCATCTTCCGCATCCGAAAAATAACTGATGGCTTGTGGTACGGTTATCATCAGGTTCTGATTGCTGAATTTTTCCTTATGAAACTGAATAAAGTCAGCCACGGAGTAATGTTCAAGTAAGGTGGCAATGTCCCAAAAGTCCTTTTTGCGCGCCCGACCCAAAACCGCCTGAACTTTCATGGCGATGATATCCTCGGTGGA
>CAZYWJ010000004.1:48480-55239 GCA_964651785.1 uncultured Cryomorphaceae bacterium | reverse complement strand
ACAGCGCTGGCGAGATACATCCTTGTTTGTGGCAAAAACTTAGCATTGAGCAACACCTCGCGTACTTTTTCATCGCCGTAGTACCGACGGCAATTGCGAATATCAGGCACATCGCCCCGTTCGAAGACTCGTTCGATAACAAATCGAAAATGCTTTTCGTAGTCGATTTGATTGAAGTCTACATCCCAAAAGATGCGCTTTTCGAAGACGGGTTTTTCCTTGTCGGGCATAATCAAAACTACTGACTATTGGTGAAAAAGCGGAAAACTAAAGAACCTTTCGTTTCAATTCAAAGTTCTTTCCAAGGTACACCTTCCGCACCTGCTCATCATTAGCCAAATCTTCGGCAGAGCCCGACTTGAGAATATTTCCCTCGAATAGTAGATAAGCGCGATCGGTAATCGACAGTGTTTCCTGCACGTTATGATCGGTGATGAGAATCCCGATGTTTTTGGTCTTGAGCTGAGCTACGATGGACTGAATATCTTCCACGGCAATGGGATCTACCCCCGCAAATGGCTCATCTAAAAGAATGAACTTCGGATCGGTAGCAAGAGCGCGAGCTATCTCGGTTCGGCGACGCTCACCACCGGAGAGAAAGTCACCGCGATTGGTTCGAACGTGTCCAAGACCTAACTCTTCGATCAACGACTCGAGTTTTGCCGATTGATCGGCTTTGCTGAGTTTGGTCATCTCCAAAACCGCTTTAATATTATCCTCGACGCTGAGTTTTCGAAATACACTGGCTTCTTGAGGCAGGTAGCCTACGCCTAATTGAGCGCGCTCGTACATGGCTCGCTCGGTAATGTCTTCCCGATCTAAAAAAATTCTGCCTGAATTTGGTTGAACCAGCCCTACTATCATGTAGAAAGTTGTGGTTTTTCCGGCACCATTCGGACCGAGCAAACCGACTATTTCTCCTTGTTCTACCTGAACCGATACGCCTTTTACGACCGTTCGCTTCTTGTACTTTTTAATCAGGTTTTCGGTGCGAAGAATCATAATCTTTAGAATTGAATATCGAAGCCGAGCAGAACCGTAAAGTTCGGAGTGTTCGGGTTATCCAGATAAGTAAGCCGCCACACGGCATCCACCCTGAAAAAGCGAAAAATATTCTCTACTCCCAAATAAGCTTCAGCGAATGGCTTTTCATTTAAAACAAAAGTGTTTTGAGGAAGCACCAACTCTGCCGTGTTAGCAGGGTCAAATCTTCCGTACACACCATTAATACCGACAATTTCTCTCCATTTCAACCTTTTAAAAAGAGGAATTTTGTTGAAGAAGAAACCTTCAAAGTGATGTTCGGCACGCATGGATACATATTCGTCGCTGACAAATTCAAAGAAATTCATGGTATTGAATGCCTCACTATTGTAAAAGAAACTTTCATTTCCCGAATGAACGAATTGCAGCGGATAAGGTAAATTTTGCCAGGTTTTCCCACCTTCTAATGAATAACGCATGGTACCGAAAGGTCCCAGAGGAATTTTATCAGTTGCCGTAAGCGTGAGCTTTTGGTATTCGTAATCGCTGCCTAATACTCCTTTTAGCCCCAGATCCATTCGTACATTGATAATAGGCCAGGTACTACCCAGAGAAATTCGCTCAAACTCTCCTTCAACAAAATTTTCGCGATAAGCGAAGCGAAAGCCAAGTGAGACCTCAGAGCTTATGATATTAGAGACATCCACGAGCTGCGTCTCTCCGCCAATGTTGTCATATCGTTCAAAATTCCACGCTCCGGCAGAAGACAACTCCCTTCTTCTGAATTCGAGTAAGGTAGAGAACCCGGTAAACCAGGTGCGTTCCGTAAATATTCGAGATTGCTTGTTTAAGATGAGGCGATCCTGAGGGTTCCGCACCGTGAGGGTTTGAGCGATATGATCACGAGGAAAATAATTGGGCACCTGACCAATTAATTCATAATCTTCTGAAAAATAAGCCCCCAACGTTTGACGCGGCTTTTTACTTAAAAAGTATTGCCCGCCCAACATATATTTAAAGCGCTCATCGTTGAAGCCGTAAGCAATATAGCCTTCAAGCAACAGTCGCGTGCTAAATTCGTTGGACGTCCGCAATCCGAATTTAGGCCGTAAGCCTTCAATGGCATTGTAACTTAAAAAAGTAAAAACAGGTCCCCATTCAACTTTCCCGTCTACCCAATAACCTTGAAAAATAAAATTGACGACATCGACATAAGTCATAAAGACCTTATTGGTCTTGAGACTATCCACCATATCATATATGGCTTGCTGTTCGTCAGAAATGATTTCGTGGCGGTTTTTTTTCCAAAACTCTTCATCAAGAGCGTTAATCTCCGTTTCTACAATTACATGTTCGGCGCCTCCATAAAACTCATCGTCTTTAGGCTTATTGATGATGAAATCACGGTAAGTAGTCACCTTCTTACCATAAAAACCCATTTCAGATTCAATCAAACTGAAATCGGCCAAGAGTTCTTCGCGTTTTAGCATCCAGACTTCAGGCTCTACCTCATTGTATTGATGCTTTACCTGAAGGTCGGTAATGAAATTGATATTAGCCGACGGCAGTATTGTGGCGTCTATTTCTTTGATGGCATAAGTGGTATCGTTTACCCAGAAGTGCCCTTTAAATACCAGTTCACTTTCATTCTTGGGAAGGAAGTTCAAGCGATAACACCATTTATTCTCAATATAGGCGCTGTCTACTAGAAAATACTTATAGAAAACAAGGCCATAATCCGAAATGGGGCTTACAAAGTTTTTTCCAAAAATTCCGAGTGAGTTTTCGTAGATATTCACATCCTGATACATCTGCCCGAGAAATTGAGAGATGCTTTCATTGTTGATACCTGAAACTTTGGTTGCATGAATGATTTCTTTCCTTCCTTTCGGATCTCGTCGGTAATAGTAATCGCTCAAAGTTTCTGTCATGAAAAAAGGAAGCGATACCTTTTCGCCCGTCGAATCTATATTGTCGAAGATGAAATCAAAGGATTTGAAAAGCTTCCTTTCGGTAAATTTCTCAGAGAGGTTGTTGAGATCAAACTCTATCTTATTGTAAGTTTCGTACTGATACGATTGAAGCTTTTCCCGATTATTGATCGGCTTGTTTTTAATTATTTTCTTAAGAATGACGTGAGCCGGATTTTCAAAGTCTTTCGCATTTACCACAACCTCGTTGAGACTCAAGGAACCTTCCGCTAAAGGGAAATCAATCTGTTGACTTTGATCTTTCTTTACCTTAAAGGCGAGCGGTTTATAGCCCACAAAAGATGCCAGCAATGAATCTTCGGCATAGTAAGTTTCCAGTCTGTAGTTTCCGTCAAGATCAGTAGTCGTGCCTACCTTACTACCTTTGAAAGCAACATTTACAAAGGGCAGCGGCTCCTTCGTTTTCGAATCGAAAACTTTACCATAGACGATGGTTTTCTGTGCCTGCATAGCAATAGGCAGGAGCACGAAGCTAAGGAGCACGAAGAGAAAATGCCTTTTAAAATCTGAAATCGATATGGTCTTTATTGGTTGCATTATAATCCGGACATACCTACGCAGCAACCTGCTCTTTCCGATTTCTCCTGACGACTATTCGAGCGATATGGATGCTTACTTCGTAAAGCAATAAAAGTGGTAGCGTAACCAATATCTGGCTTGTTACATCCGGCGGAGTGATGATTGCACTCAAAATCAAAACACCGACAATGGCATGCTTTCGATATTTTCTCAGGCTCTCAGGAGTTACCAAACCAAGCTTTGCCAAAAAGAAAATCACCACGGGCAATTGAAAAACAAGACCCCCGGAAAGGGTAGTCATAGTAACCGTTGTGATAAATGAATTGAGCGCAATGATATTTTCTACTTGCTCACTGACTTGATACCCGCCCAAAAACTGCACCGATAACGGCGAAATAAGAAAATAGCCGAATAATACGCCCATGAGAAACAGAAAAGATGTAGCTACAACTGCTCCTCTTGCGGTAGCTTTTTCGCTTCCGCTCAAGCCGGGCATGATAAAAGCCCAGATTTGGTAAAATACGTATGGAAATGAAACAATAAAGCCCAATACTATTGAAACCAGTATGTGTGATGTAAATTGTCCGCTCATCGTAATATTTTGCAATTCGAAAGAAGATGTCAGACACAAACTGTCATCCAACCCTATCATTTCAGACAAGCGGCAAAAAAAACGATAGGTCACAAAATCTGAATTTTTGGGTGCGAAGATTAAGTGATCGAAGACGACATTTTTAAAGATGAAAGCGGCAATTGCGAAAATCAAGATCGCAATAAAAGCCTTAATAATTCGCCACCTCAATTCCTCGAGGTGCTGTAAAAATGTCATTTGATTCGGGTCCGACATCCCTTATTAAACTGATTTAAAAAATGCAAAGCTAATACAATTCATTCCTCGAGTCTGCGTTTTTTAGTAGCTTTAAACTCTGAAAAGCGGTTTGAAATAATTTCCTTACCAACCGCTTAAATCTTAAAAATATCTACTTTACGGGATTGCTATTTAGAACGATTGTCGTAAATTGAAAAATCATACAACATCGTTGTAACATCGACGTGCAGAAAGTAGTATTGTTGGGTAAACTGAATATCTGAAAATGTTATCAGAACTAATATCGCCGAAAGAGGCGTTGACTAAGTATTTTGGATTCTCATCCTTTAAAGGGCAGCAGGAAAAAATCATTGAGAACGTGTTGAATGGCAATCACACATTTGTGATAATGCCTACCGGTGGTGGCAAATCTCTTTGCTACCAGCTTCCTGCTTTAATGAAAGAAGGAACTGCAATCGTGGTTTCACCACTCATCGCCTTAATGAAAAACCAAGTGGATGCCATTCGCGGCACGAGCGAAAACGACGGAATCGCTCATTTTCTTAATTCCTCACTGAACAAGTCGGAGATCCAGCAGGTGAAGGAGGATGTGATGAGTGGCGTTACGAAGCTGCTCTACATGGCTCCCGAAAGCTTAACTAAGGCAGACTACATTGAATTTTTGCAAGGAGCAAACGTGTCCTTTTTTGCCATAGATGAGGCACATTGTATTTCTGAATGGGGTCACGACTTCAGACCGGAGTACCGCAGATTGCGAACGATCATTGAAGAAATCACGAATGTTCCGATCATAGCCCTTACCGCTACGGCAACTCCGAAAGTTCAACAGGACATTCAGAAAAACCTGGGCATGACCGATGCCAAGGTTTTTAAAGATTCTTTTAACCGAGGCAATCTCTATTATGAGGTGCGACCGAAGAAAGATGTGGTGCGTGAGATCATCAAATTCGTAAAGGCACGCCCTGGAAAAACGGGAATCATCTACTGCCTGAGTCGTAAGAAGGTGGAAGAAGTCGCAGAATCATTGAAAGTAAACGGAATTAACGCATTGCCATACCACGCGGGAATGGACGCGGGGATGCGATCGCGACATCAAGATGCATTCTTGAATGAAGATGCAGATGTGATCGTAGCTACCATCGCATTCGGGATGGGAATTGATAAGCCCGACGTGCGTTATGTGATTCACCATGATATTCCTAAAAGTATTGAGAGCTACTATCAGGAAACGGGTAGAGCAGGCAGAGACGGCGGTGAAGGTCATTGCTTGGCTTTTTACAGCTATAAAGACATTGAAAAACTCGAGAAGTTCTTGCAAGGAAAGCACGTTTCAGAAATGGAAATCGGGCGACAACTTTTGCAAGAAATCGTTTCGTATTCAGAAACGAGTCTTTGTCGCAGAAAATTTATTCTTCACTATTTCGGCGAGGAGTTTGACTCTGATAAGTGCGTAGAGATGTGCGACAATTGTCGACATCCGAAAGAGCGATTTGAGGGAAAAGATCAAATAAAGCTTCTGCTGGAAGCTGTGCGCGAATCGAAACAACGCCACAAGGCGGCACACCTCATCAACATTTTGGTTGGAAATGAGTCTGCCGAAGTGAAAACGTACAAAGATGACGAATTGGATTGTTTCGGAGCCGGACAGGATGAAGATGAAAAATTCTGGAATGCGGTGATTCGTCAATGTACCGTTCGCAGCTTGCTTTCGAAAGAAATTGAATCATACGGTGTATTAAAATTGACGCAAAAGGGTGAAGACTTTATCAAGAAGCCTTACTCTATAGAATTGATTAAAGAGAATGATTACAGCGGCGTAGATGATACGCCCGATGGCGGCGGAAAAGGAGCAATGGATGACAAGCTCTACAAAATGTTGGTATCGCTTAGAAAAGAAATAAGCAAAAAGAAAGAGCTGCCGGGGTATGTAATTTTTCAAGATCCTTCTTTGCAGGAAATGGCCTCTCAATACCCGATAACGACTGAAGAGTTAATCGGCATAGTCGGTGTCGGAGCCGGAAAAGCACGTAAATTCGGAGCCCCTTTTCTGGACCTCATCAAGCGGTATGTCGATGAAAACGAAATTGACCGACCTCAGGATTTAGTCGTAAAATCAATTGTAAATAAATCGGGGTTAAAGGTTCATATCATTCAAAACATAGACCGAAAGTTACCACTGGAAGATATAGCAAAAGCCAAAGGCAAAGAGATGGAAGATGTCATCGACGAGATCGAAGCTATTGTAGGCTCAGGCACAAAAATTAACATCGATTATTATCTCAATGACATGCTCGATGAAGACGAGCAGCAAGATATTTACGATTACTTCCTGGAAGCAGAATCAGATGATATCTCGGAGGCTTATGACGAGTTTGATGGCGATTACACCGAAGAACAACTTCGCTTGATGCGGATCAAGTTTATGAGTGAAGTAGC
>CAZYWJ010000004.1:22597-48380 GCA_964651785.1 uncultured Cryomorphaceae bacterium | reverse complement strand
CTAGAGTTCTTCCAAGGCTTTGACAGCCAATGTTGCCATCAGGGATGTCCCGATGCTCAGCGCTTCTTCATCAATATCGAACTTACCCGTATGAAGCGGCGCTCCCAAATCTTTTTTCGAATTGGAAGTTCCCAAACGATAAAAACATGCGGGAATCTGCTGAGCGAAATAAGCAAAGTCTTCTGCCGTCATTCGCAAATCAAGATCGTGTACACTCTCCTCGCCGAGCAGCTCAATGGCTTTTTGCTTCGCCCAAATGGTCAAACTATCATCATTTATTAAAGCGGGATAACCTTTTCGCACTTCAATTTCAGCTGAACCACCCATAGATTGGCAGATTCCTGAAACCAAATCTTTCAGCAAATCGTGCAACTCAAAACGCCATTCTTCATTCATAGTGCGAATGGTGCCTTCCAATTTTACCTCATCGGGAATCACATTGGTTGCACCATTGGCAATAAACTTACCGATGGAAACTACAGTCGGTAAGGATGCATTCGCTCTTCGACTGACCAATTGTTGAATAGCCGTAACTACGTGTGATGCTAAAAGAACCGTATCGATGGTTTTATGAGGCAGTCCTGCGTGGCCACCTTTTCCTTTTACGGTAATGTAGAGCTCATCGGCCGAAGCCATGTACATTCCCGGTCGAAAACCAACATTTCCCACTTCCATATCGGGATAGACGTGCTGGCCGAAAATCAATTGCACATCAGGATTCTTGAGAGCCTGATCTTTTATCATTAATGAGGCGCCACCCGGAATTCTTTCTTCGGCGGGCTGGAAGATCAAGCGAACGGTACCCCTCAAAGATGATTTTCTTTCTTGCAACAGACGAGCGGCTCCCAGTATACAAGTCGTATGAACATCATGCCCGCAAGCGTGCATGACACCCGGGTTTTTCGAAACGTAGGAGGTCTTGTTTAATTCGGTAATGGGAAGAGCGTCCATATCTCCTCTCACCGCTACTATTTTTCCGTCTTTATCTCCTACGATATCGGCTATGATGCCGTGCCCGCCGATTCCCGTTTTATGCGGTATGCCAAGTTCGGTCAGCTTTTGAGATACAAATGCAGCCGTTTTTTCTTCCTGAAATGAAAGCTCAGGGTTGGCGTGCAGGTGTCTGCGAATTTCGATAAGCTCATCTTGAACTGCTTTGGCAGAAGATGCCAAATCATTTAGTTGAATCATTAAGCAGAATTATTTTGGAAATAAATGTGGCCGGTTGGCCGACTAAAAGTCCAAAGCTAAAGAAATGTAAAATACTCTGTCGAGAGTTATACCATCGTCTACACCCCATGCCCAATCAGCTCTGATGAAGTAGCCGAGTAACTTACTGCGCAAACCGAAACCATAACCGTAAACTACCGGGTCACGATTATTTTCAATTTCGATAGTTACATTTCCCGATTCAATAACGGTATTGTTGAACGAATTTTCTTTTGAATACGGGGTAGGCCCTGTCCAAGCAGAACCAACATCGAAAAAACCGAGTATTTGAAAATTTTCTAAGAAGTCACTTTTTAATGGCTTTTGATAAAAATAGCTGAAGACAGGCCATCGCAACTCATTATTTAACACGGCAAAACTATTTCCGTTACGAGCATTCGCAAAGAAACCACGCATGGGCGCTCCTCTGGTCTGGTATTGAAAATTCTGCTCAGGATCAAGGGGTAAGGAATTATCCACCCTGGGATTCATCACATTATCTACTGAACCCAAGAAAAAAGCTACACGCTCAGCGCCTAGCGAAGTAGACCACCCCAGACGGTTTGCCAGTATGAGATTTCGGTGAATTTTAAGGTAATTTCTCCAATCAATTCCTACGGTAATAAGCGTTCTGTCCGTGTTAGTCGGATCCATATAGTACTCACCCCAGGCTTTCCATCTCATACCTCGGCGCAAATTCAGTCCCATCGGAAGAGTGTTATCAAAAACGACTTCACCCAACAAGCCCGTGAAGTGAAACTGCAAATTGGGTTGCTGCATACTTGTAGCATCCGTGCCCAGCAGAATTCCTTCTTCGAAATTGTATTTAGCAGATCCTCTGATACTGAAAACTTCATTTACGGGATAGCTAAGCCGATATGCCGCGGTGTACCCTACCGTTTCAACCAAAGAAAATCCATCAGTATAACGCGCCTGTTGACGCAACAACATCAACCTTCTATCGACTCTTCGAGACAAGTCTTCACCCATTAGCATAAAATCATTATTCGAAAAATTCCCTGCTAATCGGAAACCGCCAACGATTTTATAATCTTCGAAAAGGTCGCTCACACCCCATTTGGACATACCACTCAACCCGGGGCTCAGTGCGTCGGTACCTGAAAGTGGCCGATAAAACTCCGACATAAATGTATTATCGAGCTGAACAAGCACTTCATCAGTGGTGAAATTCAAATTGTAGTTTCTCGCACCGGGTAGATCCATCGTATCCAAAACAGTGTAACCTTGCTCCGCCGGGCGGTACTCTTCTTTAGCCGACGGAATCTCTTTCAAAGTAATGGTTTCTCGTTCGTATGAGTAATCGGGCTCTCCTTCAAATCGATAATTGTCAATATCAATTTCAGATTCATCACCCTCTTCGTCCGGCAAATAAATTATCTCGGCCTCTTCCAATTCTTTCGTTCGTCTCGGCCGACTAAAGGTTCCTTCACTGCCTGTTCCTTCTTCTGATTCTTCAGGAATTATTTGAGCGGCCTCTCCGTCCTTCGAAATATTTCCGTGATAAAACCTATAATCATTATCTGCATAAGTAAACACGCTAAACTCACCTGTACCGGTATGAACGGTATAGTCCAAAAGATCCGATGCATAATTGGTAAGTGGTTCGGCCACTGTAAAAAAGCGGTAGTGAATGGTCGTATCTATCCTACTGACCGCACTATCATAAACGGCAACATATCGATTGACCGAACCCTCATAATCGGCGAGAAAAGTATATTTCCTGCCTTCATATTGATACGGATCTTTCTCGATCAGATCAGGTGTGTTGGTGATGCGTTCCAAGAAGGGCGATCTCGACTTCAGATTGAAAGCAAAGACATCTCTGTTTCGACTTAATTCAATCGGCTGAGGCTTGGTCCTTAACGTATCATCGGGACGATTCGAAGTAAAAATGATTCGATTGCCATCTTTGGAAAAACTAGGGTCAAAATCACCATAAATGTCATCCGTCAGTTTCTCCTGTCTGTTCCCGATATTGTAATAAAGGTAGAGATCCGTTTGACCATTGTCTACCGCCGAAAGAATAAGCTGCTGTCCGTTAGGGCTGTATTCCATCGAAAGAATCTCGTCCAAGATAAACACACTTCGCTCGGTGGTTTTGCCATCATCCAAATTGTAAGTACATAACTTCAGCTCGCCTCGCCACTCTCTGGCATAAGTAAAAGCACCTGACGACGGATGCCAGGCCACCACGGGAAAACTAAAGTCGGGAATTCGTAATAGCTTGTGTTCGGCTTTGAGTATTTTCTTCCTTTTTCCGGTAAGGATATCGTAGAGATATAGGCGATACTGTCCTAAAATATTGCTTACATAAACAGCATACCGTCCGTCGGGGCTTACCTTATATGTTGTATAAACTCGATCATCTTTAGTCTTTATATCCAGTTGGTTTAAGCCAATAGGCTCTTTGGTCAGAGACATAGAGCCGTACTCACCTCGGTAATAAGCAATAAATTCTTTGGTGATCGTATCCAGTGATTTTCCTAAAACGAAGAGAAAACCGCTTTCTACATTCCGACTAACTCCACTCATGTAAAGAATATTCGGGATGATATTTTCTCCGTAGGTATCAGCAATGTATGACCATAGCGCATATCCTGCAAAAGCCGCATTTCGCCCTTCCAAACGATTGAGCTTTTCATAAGCGCCTGACATCACATCGTTTCTGATGATATTTTCAGCATCATCATCAATTGACTGAGAAGCGTAAAGTATCAATCCCTCTATATACCAGTCCGGCAGATTGAGTAAGGTGGAAGATTTGATTACATCTCGCCAATTACCCCCGTAGAGGCGGTTGTTAATCAGTACACGAGCTATTCCTTTTCGTATGTTTTGCTCAAACTTAATGTAGTCGCCTTCGAAATAAACGAAGACTTTAGAGCCGACAATTTGAGTAGTTCCCCCGATGTTTTGCTCGGGCTCGCCATTTATCCCGATGTTACTCTGTTTAAAGTCGGTGTGTGAGTTATATACGATAAACTGTAGCTTATCTCGCACGGGATAATCGAAGACCTCTTCCAGCGAATGAATGTTTTTGGCAGCGACCTTGCTGGTAAATTCGGCCAGCTGCTGACCGCCTTCGTAGAAATAGGTATCAAATTCTTTAAATCGATACTGCTGCCACAAAAAGTCTTTATACTGAACCCTGTTCTTTCCGAACTCTTGATAAGAACCCTGATAAAATTGGCCGTTTGAACCCATTGCTAAGAAAAGCATGGCCAAGGCCAAAAAAACATGTCGGGTGGATAATGTCATTGAATCAATAAAGATAACTAAAAGAGCGTGTGATTATTTCCTTGGAAATCTCAAAATATCGCTACCCCAATAAAACAGCCAACAAGCCGAATTCCCTACATTCGCAAATAAACAACAACTCATGCTCGAAGTTTTCAAATTTACTTTTAATCCCTTTCAGGAAAACACTTATTTGTTAAGTACGGAAAACGGAGATTGCGCCATTATAGATCCCGGCTGTTATGATAATCGTGAAGAGGAAATTTTGAAAAAAGCCATCGAAGAAAAAGGCTTGAAGCCTAAACTTCTTCTAAATACTCATTGTCATATCGATCACGTTTTCGGCAACGAATTTATTCACAGGACATACGGCTTGAAGCCCATGATCCATCCGCAAGAAGAAATTGTATTGGATTCGGTGCCTCGTGTTGCAGAGATGTATGGTCTCAATTATTCCCCTTCGCCGAAGGCCGAATTCTATGATTCTGAAGAAATCAAACTGGGCGAAGAGCTATTGAAAATTCTGTTTGTGCCGGGGCATTCGCCGGGGCATGTCGCTTTTTACAGCGAAAACAATAAAACTCTCATTTCGGGGGATGTCTTATTTCGACAAAGCATCGGCCGAACGGATTTGCCCGGCGGCAATATGGATCGGCTTATGCGCTCCATTGCAAATGAGATTATTGTACTACCTGACGATACTGCAGTGTATGCCGGACATATGGAAGATACCTCTATAGGTGAGGAAAAAAGCTCAAATCCGTTTTTACGCGGACTTTAGAGTGTCACAAAATTACTTAAACAATTTTTCTACGCTCTTACGCTTCACTTTCTTGCTCGGACATTTTCTGTCTTTCTTGTTATCGAGCATGTAGACGCTCACTCGGAGGATGAATGGTCGATAGCGCGTGTTGAAAATCTTTAACGTCGACTTTAAATCATCGTACTCATAAATGTTAACGATAGGTGTTTCAATAGTAGGGACGATAAGAATATTTCCGGTTAATCTGAATCCTACACCTAAGGAGTAATTTGCCTGAAAAATAAATCGCGACGGGGTGGCCAAATCGATAGGCAAACCATTATTATTATAAGTCGTGGCCGCAGCAATGCGGTAGTCTCCGTTAATACCTAACGAATTCTGCACGAAGCCCGTTCGGTTGAATTGCATAATATTCGATGCGATGAAGCTCATAGTCGCGTACGAATGGCTGAATGCACCTTCATTTTTCAGAATGTCTGCTCGCGAACTATTTTCTGTAACGAGGGAGGCTTCGAATCGCTCAACTCCTCTTAAAACTTTGAGCCCCATGTTCAACTGCAAATGAGAAATTAGATTGGAGTTATCAATCAAATGAAAACGTCCTACTTCCAATCCGACTCCCATTCTACCGCTTGGATTGTAAGCTATGTCATAAGCTTCTCCGCCCCGAAAGTATACACGCTCTGAAGGATCTTTGAGTTGCGGCATCATGTATGTTAATGCCGGACTGAAAATCCAACCTCTCCTCTCGAAATTTCCGTAAGAAGGAAACACGTCGTTGTAACCACGGTGGTGGTATTGTCCGAATGATTCAGAGCAAAGCAAAATAGCAAAGAGGAATACGATGAACGGTCGTAACATATTATGAGCAGGTAATATTAATGTGCAAGGGGGTTAATTTTCCCATACGCCGTCACCTCACGAAAGTTACGGAATATTTGCCAGCTCGAGCGCTTTGCTTTCAACCTCAGGCGAATCCCAAACTGATTCTATGTTCGGTCTGTTCATCACCTGCTCCATTATGCGGTCTTGCCTTTTTCCTTCTTTCAGCGCTTCGCTGTAGCGAATATGGCTGAATGTAACCTGAGAATAAAGCGGTATCCATTTATCCCCGTGCTTCTCGTGGAGTTTGGCTTCAATTTTCTTTCTCAGAATAAAATCGGGGTCGGCCACCGAGTCGCGCATTTCAACGTAATTTCGCATAGCGAGCTCAGCTATGGCGTCGGCATCGGGCTTTCTCATTTTCTGAAAGGCGTTCAGAGTATCCGACCAATTGCCATTATTCTTTTCGAGCAATTCATCCATCACCGAGCAATCCTCAAACCCCGAATTCATTCCTTGACCGTAAAACGGAACGATGGCATGACTCGCATCGCCCATGATGCAGGTATTCTCCTTTACCCAAGGATAGCATCTGATGATCACCAAATCAGAAAGCGGATGGCTTTTGTAATCAGCTACCAAATCGGGCAACATCTCATAAAAATCAGGAAACCGTTGTTTGAAGAAGCTATCGATTGCCGAATCACTATTTAACTTTTCGAAAGAATTTTCTCCCTCGTAAGGCATGAAGAGGGTGCAGGTAAAACTCCCGTCGGGATTTGGTAAGGCAATGAGCATATAGCCTCCTCTCGGCCATATGTGCAAGGCATTCTTGTCCATCTGGAAGCTATTTCCTTCGCCTGCCGGCAATAATAATTCACGGTAACCGTGAGAAATAAACTCCTGCTGATAGTTGAATCTCGACGTTTTCTGCATGTCGGCTCTAACGGCCGAAAAAGCGCCATCCGTTCCGAAAATCAAATCGGCTTTAACATCAAATTCTTCGCCCGATTCAGCATCGTGAAAACTCGCCACGCTTTCTTCAAAGTTTACACCCGTGCATTTGCAGTTAAAGCGAATCTCTAAGTTCTCATAGGATTCAGCAGCATCGAGCAAAACGGAATTGAGCTCTCCTCGGGAAACCGAATAAATGGCCTGACCTTCTTTACCGTACGGTTGAAAACTTACATTTCCTTCGGTGTCGTGAATTCGTCTTCCGTACATCGGTATGGCTATTTTTCGAACCTTATCGGCCACGCCGATCATTTCCAAAGCTTTCCAACCCCGAGTACTCAACGCCAAGTTGATTGATTTTCCTGCTTGGAGCTCTACATTTCTCAAGTCAGGTCGCCTTTCGATCAACTTCACCTTAAGGCCGCGCTTTGCCAAATTAGCGGCATGAAGCGAGCCTACCAGCCCGCCACCTATTACCAATGCTGTTTTCATGCTGTATGTTCTTTTGAATAAGCCAAACTTAGAATTCTTCCGAATTCGAAGGCATCGGCAAAACTGTTGTAAAGCGGTACCGGAGCGATGCGAATCACATTCGGCTCCCGCCAATCTGCAAAAACACCCTTGGCTTGCAAAAAGTTGAATAATTCTTTTCCCCGACCATGAGCCAAAAGACTAAGTTGGCACCCTCTGCGCTCGGTTTCCTTCGGTGTGATGATTTCAATATCCGCATCGTGCTCGTCAGCAACAGCTTCGATAACTTCTTGGAGAAATGCCGTGAGTGCAATGCTTTTTTCGCGCAAGCGATCGAATCCGGCTTTTTGAAAAAGATCCAGCGAAACCAAATGAGGCGCCATGACAAAAATCGGCTCGTTGCTCAACTGCCATCCTTCGGCACCCGCCATTGGCTTGAAGCCTTTATCCATTTTGAACCGCGCTTCCTTATCGTGTCCCCACCAACCGGCAAATCGAGGCAGATCGAAATTCTCTGCATGCTTTTCGTGAACGAACACGCCCGACACCGATCCCGGACCCGAGTTGAGATATTTATAGGTACACCAAGCGGCAAAGTCCACATTCCAATCATGGAGATGAAGCGGCACGTTTCCCGCGGCATGGGCCAAATCATAACCTACTACGGCTCCCGCTTTATGGCCTGCTTCGGCGATTGACTTCAAGTCAAAAAACTGCCCTGAATAGTAATTTACTCCGCCCCAAAAAACCAAGGCCAGCTCATCTGCGTGTTCTTCGATGGCTGAGAGAATATCTTTTTCTCGAATTAAATGTTCTCCCTCGCGAGGACCAACTTCCACGATAGCCTCATCGGGACTGTATCCGTGAAATTTCACCTGAGATTCTAATGCATATTGATCGCTGGGAAAAGCTTTGGCTTCGCAAATGATTTTGTACCGTTTGCCGGAAGGCCGATAGAAACTCACCATTAAGAGATGAAGATTCACCGTAAGTCCATTCATGTGCACCACTTCGCTTGGCTTAGCGCCAACGATTTCAGCGGCGGGCTTCATCAAGCGTTCGTGATAACTCACCCAGGGACGACGCGCATCAAAATGACCTTCTACGCCAAAATCTGCCCAATCATCGAGTTCTTCATTCAAAATTTCCCTTACTTTTTTTGGCTGCAGCCCTAAGCTGTTTCCCGTGAAGTAAACAGTACGGCCCGACTCGTGTTTGGGTAGATGGAAGGCATCGCGAAAGGAAGACAGTTCATCCTGACTATCCAGTTTTCGCGCTTTTTCCTGCAAATGGTTCATGTCGCGTGAAGCATTAAATTTGCCGCAAATTAAGGTCATTCGCCAAACCGACCAAAAAACTGACGAACTGATATGAAAAGAGAAGAATCCGCCAAATTATTTGAGAAAGCGAAAACCTTGTTTCCGGGGGGAGTAAACAGTCCCGTTCGGGCATTTAAAGCCGTAGGCGGAAATCCACTTTTCATCGATAGCGCCAAGGGAAGCAAAATAAAAGATGCCGATGGGAATGAGTTCATCGACTTTTGCTGCTCCTACGGGCCGCTCATCTTGGGTCATGCCCCCGACGAGGTAATCGCGGCCGTATCTGAAACGGTTAAAAACGGCACCTCATTTGGCGCTCCGACCAGACTTGAAAATGAGCTGGCAGAGCTGATCATTAGTAATCACAGATATATTGAGAAGATCAGGTTTGTAAATTCGGGAACCGAAGCAGCCATGTCGGCCATACGCTTGGCACGCGGCTATACAGGCCGAAATAAAATCATCAAATTTGAAGGGTGCTACCACGGCCATGTGGATGCCCTTTTGGTGAAAGCAGGCAGCGGCTTGGCCACTTTAGGAACATCCAGCTCGGCGGGAGTACCCGAAGCCTACACCAAAGAAACCATTGTATTACCTCTTCACAATAAAGAAGCCGTCGAAGAAGCGGTGAGGAAATTCAAAGGTGACATTGCCTGCATAGCTCTTGAGCCTATTCCGGCAAACAATGGTTTGCTCTTACAGGGAAAAGACTTCCTACAATTCTTACGAGATGTGTGCGATCGCGAAGACATTCCGCTCTTTTTTGATGAAGTCATTTCGGGATTTCGCGTAGGTTTCGAAGGAGCTGCAGGGCTCTACGGCATACAGCCCGACTTGATAGCTTTCGGAAAAATAATCGGTGGCGGACTACCGGTAGGTGCTTACGGCGCATCTGATAAAATAATGGCTCACGTGGCACCCGAGGGCCCTGTATACCAAGCGGGAACTTTGAGCGGAAACCCGGTAGCCATGGCGGCGGGAAAAGCTCAGATTCAAGCCTGCTTGAAACCCGGTTTTTACGAAGAACTGGCTGAAAAAACGGGTTCATTCACTCAAGATGTCAATCAATTCGCGTCAGAAAAAAAGTATCCCTTTAAGATTTTTCATATCGGTTCGATTTTCTGGGTAGCCTTTACCGATAAAAAAGAAATTACTTCAAGTTCTGAGGTTGAAAATTCGGGAATGAGCCATTTCAAAGCTTTCCACCATGAGCTGCTCGAAAGAGGAGTCTACATCGGGCCGTCGGGCTTTGAGGTAGGCTTTGTATCGCGAGCTCATAGCGAGGCAGATTTACAAAAAGGAGCTACGGCAATGAAAGAAGCGCTAGATGTAATATTCGGCCAGGATAAATAGGGCTCCTTGCAAAATCAGCATTCCATCAATAGCGATGGTAAAAAAGAGCCGGTGACTTTCGGTTCCGGCTTTATAAACCAGAATTGCAGAGATGGTCAAGACCATAATATGAAGGAGGATCAATTCAAGACCGGCCATTCCCAAATTAAACGCGCCATAACTTGCGGCTGCCGATAGCCCTAAGAAAGCAAGTGCTATTTTTTTTGACGTTTTGATTCCGAAAACTTGGGGTAAGGTTTTTTGGAAAGGATAGTCAACCGGTAGATCACGAATATCAAAAGGAATGGTAAGAGCGGTTACAAAACTCGCTTGCAACAGAGTGAAAAGCAAAATCAACCTCATTTCGAATCCATTTCCCAAAAGAGGGAGAATGGCACAGGAAATACTCCAAACAAAAACGATGGCCCAAAGCTTAAGCCCGGGAATCAGCCGCAAACTTAGCTTTCCTTTAGACGATGGTATAAATGGAAAAGCATAGGCAAGCGAAATAAGTCCGGATGCAGCCAACCATCCCAGCTGAAAGAACTCCAACCGAAAGAACAGGTAAAACATCCCGAGAACTCCGACCACCATCATGGTGGAGGTGGTTTTTGAAAAACTTTGGTCGTGGTGTAAGTCGCCTATGCGACGTTGGAAATTATAGGTGAATAAAGCGGCGAAAAAGGCAAAGCCCGCCAATTCGTAATTGATGGAAATTCCTGTAAAAGCGCAAGCCCCTGCAATTGAAAAAAATGATCCCGCCGAAATGAAAAGGTTCGATTCGCTCAGAAAGCGCAATGCGGACAGGAAGGAATTCTTCAAATCAGAAATTGTTATCCACCACGGCATAGGAGGCTAATCCGACCAGCGTGCCGATGGCGCTTCCCAATAAGGCTCTTCGGGTGTATTTGCTCCGGGCGTATCTTTCATAGCCCGCAGCGTAGTCCTCATTGTACTTATAATTGGAATCCTGAATGTACTCTTCTTTTATTTTGACAACAGGAATTCGAGCGGTCAAAGCCACAAGAGGAGGTACTGCCAAGGCCAAAACGCTACCTCGTGCAGCATAACCCGAAATTAAGCCTACGGCCATTCCCGAGTAAAACCATGCATTTCCGGTAACACCAAATCTCGCATCGCGCTCCCCCATGACGTAAGCACGCATCTCATCAATCGAAGCTACATTGCCCAAAGGCTCATCGTAGAAATAGTAAACCGTTTCTTCTCCCGAGGGTGACGTATACGAAAATACCTCTTCTCTTTCCAAAGCTCCATCGCGAATTACAACCGGCACGTCAGACCCTTTATCAGACTTGAAGTCAATTCGGTAAGGTATATTCTCTTTTCTCGATGCGCGCAAATCAATCCGTTGTCTCTTGAATTGATTTTTATCAAATCGATACTGCAAATTAGTGAATGCCGTATCGTTGAGATTCTCGATTTCAATCACCTTCCCGTTCATCAAAAGCAGCTGTCCTTTTTTCTGTGCGAATGCAGAGTTAATAGAGAACCCGCAGATTAATACGAGACACAATATAAAAGGTCTGTTTTTCAACGAACTGAAGAGTAATTGAATCATGTTTTTCAGAAGTTTTGAACTGCGAAGTTACTTAAACAGTTCTGACTCATTTCATGTTATATTTGCACCCTCAAATTACGATAAAAACCTACTGAGAATGCCACTACGAAATTTCCCGAAGAGACATATTGGCCCGCGCGATGCACAAGTCAAAGAAATGCTCAACACGATAGGCTACGATTCACTGGACGAACTAATCGACAAAACGGTACCATCGGCGATCAGGCTCAAGAAGCCTTTGGATTTGCCATCCTCTCGAAGTGAGCATTGGTATTTGCGGGAACTGGAAGGTTTGGCCAAGAAAAACGATCTCTTCCGAAGCTACATCGGGATGGGCTATTACAACACCATCGTACCGCCTGCTATTCAGAGAAATGTCTTGGAAAACCCCGGATGGTATACGGCCTACACGCCTTACCAAAGTGAAATAGCACAGGGAAGATTGGAGGCTTTGATCAATTTCCAAACGATGGTGATGGACCTCACTGCTATGGAAATAGCCAATGCATCTCTTTTGGATGAGGCTACGGCGGCAGCTGAAGCAATGAATATGTTTTATTCTACGCGTTCCAGAGAAGCCGTAAAAGCAGGTGCCAATCGATTTTTCGTTTCAGAAAGATGTTTTCCGCAAACCATCGATGTGATCAAAACCAGAGCAGTTCCGATGGGAATTGAATTGATCATCGGTAATCACGAGGATTTTAATATGACGGATGCCTTTTTCGGGGCACTATTGCAGTACCCCGATGGTTTCGGTGATGTATTGGACTACCGAGGTTTTGTCAAACAAGCACACAAAGTAGAAGCCAAGGTAGTTGTGGCTACTGACCTAATGAGTTTGGCGCTTCTCACACCTCCGGGTGAGTGGGGTGCCGACGTGGTGGTCGGAAATACTCAACGCTTCGGAGTACCGATGGGCTTCGGAGGACCCCATGCAGCATTCTTCGCAACCAAGGAAGAATTTAAGCGACACATTCCGGGACGAATCATCGGGGTATCGGAAGATCGTCACGGTGAACCTGCATTCCGATTGGCTTTGCAAACCAGAGAACAACACATTAGACGAGATAAGGCAACCTCTAACATTTGTACGGCTCAAGCCTTGCTTGCCGTGATGGCATCCATGTATGCGGTATATCACGGTCCTGTAGGGATAAAAACCATTGCCGAAAATATTCACTTCAAAACCACGCGTTTGGCTACGGCCTTGGAAAATTTAGGCTTTACCATTCTGAATAAGGTCTATTTTGACACACTGTATGTGGAATTGCCCGACGGTGTGACTAAAGTAGGGATTGAAGAAGCTGCCGAGAAACGAGAGATTAACCTACGCTATTTCAACTCAAACCATGTAGGAATTAGTATGGATGAAACCATCTCTCGAGATGATTATCAGGATATCTATGAGATTTTTCTCGAGGCATCAGACAGATCTCCTAACGACATCCCATTGGAAGCCGAAAGCCCCATCACCGGATTTTTCAAAAGAGAAAGTTCTTATTTAGACCATCCGGTATTTAATATGTATCACAGCGAAACGGAATTGATGCGATACATTAAAAGGCTGGAGAACAAAGACCTTTCGCTGACACATAGCATGATATCACTGGGTTCGTGCACAATGAAACTCAATGCCGCCAGCGAGCTAATGCCGATCACATGGCCTGAATGGGCAAACATTCACCCCTTTGCACCAAAGACTCAGACATCGGGGTATCGCGAAATGTTTGAAGAACTCAAGCGTGCACTCTGCGAAATCACCGGATTTGCCGGAGTTTCTCTTCAACCGAATAGCGGAGCTCAAGGAGAGTATTCCGGATTAATGGTGATCCGAAATTTTCATCGAAGTCGAGGAGAAGAGCATCGAAATATTGCTTTGATTCCCGAAAGTGCTCACGGCACCAACCCCGCAAGCGCCGTGATGGCAGGAATGAAAGTAGTGGTGGTGAAATGCGACAAAGATGGAAATATTGATGTAGAAGACCTTCGCCAAAAAGCTGAAAAACATGCGGACAATCTTTCAGCTTTGATGATCACCTATCCTTCTACGCATGGTGTATTTGAAGAATCGGTTGTAGAAATCAATCAGATTATCCACGACAATGGCGGTCAGGTTTACATGGATGGTGCAAATATGAACGCCCAAGTGGGGTTGACAAATCCGGGGATTATCGGCGCGGATGTATGCCATCTGAATCTTCACAAAACGTTTGCCATTCCTCACGGTGGCGGCGGTCCCGGAATGGGCCCCATTTGCGTTGCGGAACATCTGGTGCCCTTTCTGCCGGGTCATGCAGTAGCTGAAACGGGTGGAATCAACAATATAAGTGCGGTTTCGGCGGCTCCTTTCGGTAGCGCTCTGATATTACTGATATCTTACGGATATATTAAAATGTTGGGAAGAGACGGCGTAACCGATGCAACCAAATACGCCATTTTGAATGCCAATTATATCAAATCACGACTGAGCGAATCATATTCCATTCTCTACAAAGGAAAAAATGACACCGTGGCTCATGAGATGGTGGTGGATTGCCGTCCTTTCAAGAACAAAGCGGGTATAGAAGTGGCCGATATTGCCAAGCGTTTAATTGACTTTGGATTCCACGCACCTACCGTATCTTGGCCGGTAGCGGGAACTCTTATGATAGAGCCTACAGAAAGCGAATCAAAAAGCGAGCTGGACCGCTTCTGCGATGCCATGCTACAGATCAGAAAGGAAATTGAAGAAATCGAGAAAGAGATTTATCCGAAGGATGACAACGTACTGAAGAATGCACCACATACTGCACTGGAAGTCACTGCGGATAAATGGGAGCATTCCTATTCACGTGAAAAAGCGGCATATCCTTTAGGTTATCTAAAAATAGCGAAGTTTTGGTCGCCCGTAGGAAGAGTTGACAACGCATTCGGAGATCGAAACCTGGTATGTTCTTGCCCACCTTTATCTGAATACCAGGAAGAAGGGTCGGAATTGGAGGAGACTCAGGGATAAAGGATCTAAGGGATTACAAGAGTTTTTACTTTTCACTTTTAAGTGATAAGGGTTTGTTTTTATATTTGGGACTTACTGTAAAATCTAAAGTTCATGAAAAAACAACTCTACTTAATGATGACCTTGGGTTTGAGTGCCTCAGTTGCATTTGCTCAAAGCTCAAGAGAAGCATCTCAATACATGACCAAAAAAGGTTATGTAGAATTATCACAACCGACCAAAACGAAAACGGTAAACACCCAAAAAGGTGATGACTTGGTTATTTGGTCTGATGATTTTTCTATCCCCGGACTGTGGGACACATATGATGAAAGTACCCCTTTACCTTTGGGATGGGAAATAATTTCGGATGTTAATGCAAGTCCTTTTGGAGGCCTTAATCCAATTGAACTGCCGGGAGCAGCCAATGGATTTGCATTTATTAATGCTGATGCAGGAGGAGATCCCTCAAATCAAAACGCTTGGATTGAATATACCGAACCAATTAACCTTTCAGGTGCGGATAATGTCACTTTGCAGTTTCTTCAAGTATCACGAAACTTTGCTACCGAATATTTTGTGGAATTTAGTCTTGACGATGGAGCATCTTGGATACCTGTACAGGTAAATACGGAATTGGCCGTCAACACAAATACCGCGAATCCTGAATTATTTGCTGTAAATGTTAGTGATGTTATTGGTGGTCAGTCTGATGTGCGGATGCGCTTCAACTATCAAGCTGATTGGGGCTGGTTCTGGGCCATTGATGATGTAGAAATCATTGAGTCACCGGATTTTGAACTTGTTTTAAGAGGAGCCTATTATGACAAGTGGTTTATGATGGAAGCAGAAGATCCTGATTTAAATAACACGCCTTTAGTTGAGTATTATCCCGAACTTGAATACAGCGAATACCGTCAAAACCATGTCAGACCATTAACCTTTGTGGCTGATGTTGAGAATCAAGGATCTCAACAGTTGACTGATGTTATTTTTCAAGTAATTGTTAATACACCTGAAGGACCGGAAGATTATGAATCTGACCCGATAACTCTCGAGCCGGGTGAAGAGGCGTTCATTACAATTGATGATATTGTCTTAAATGCATTTGCAAATGGAGGAGCACTCGGTGAATACACGGTTGAATTTTTAGTGGTTGCAGGTGAAAGTGAAGACAATATTGATAACAACACCCGACCTGATAAATCTTTCTCAGTTAGTCCGGAAAGAATGGCAAATGACAGAGGAAACATTTATACCAGTTGGTATAATGACGGTAATGCTAACGAATGGTCAAGCATGTTTACCGTAGAAGAAGAGACGGAAGTTAATTACATTCAATTTGCCATTATTAATGGATCTGAAGGATTTCCAACGGAACCCGGTAATGAAATATTCTTGAACATCGGACAAGGCTCAATCTTCGAGGCCGAAGGACCCGATAATGTGGTGGAAACCTTTTATGGTGATGATGATCTTGTATATGAAACAGTCGAAGAAGATATTTCGATTGATACATTGAATTGGCTTACCATCTTTTTCCCGGATGATGAAACGGTTACTTTGGAACCAAATACCGTTTATTTCACGCGAATCACCGTTCCTGACTATGGTGAAGATTTGGTAATCATACCTATGGTTAATCAGCAAGAAGTTTTCGCTGGAGCATGGTTAGATGTAGACGGCGAGGGAGGAACTCCTGACTTATTTTTCTTTCAAGACTTGGTTCCCGCTGTAAGGGCAGGATCAACCATTCCGACTAATACGGAGAATGCGGATCCGTTGGATTTTTACATGGGTCAGAATTATCCTAATCCTATAGAAAACGGATCTACAAGAATTTCCTGGGAATTGCAAAGACCTGCTGAAAACATACAATTCTCAATTACGGATAATACCGGTAAATTAATTTATCAAAAGGATTTGGGAGATCGACCTGCAGGTATTCAAGAAGATATTATTCTTGATGATCTAAATTTTGCTGCCGGAGTTTACCAGTACGGACTTAAAATTGGAAACCAAAAGATTGTTCGCAAGCTGATCATAGCAGAATAATCATTAATATAAAAGTCAGTAAGTTGAGAGGGTGACCGATGTCACCCTCTTTTTTTATCCATAAAAATCGAAATGGTTGGAAAGCAATCCGTGAGATGTTGCTTGCAGAGATATTGATAAAAATGCCTTGCCGGGCACTTATTTTATCTATTTTTACGATTCAACTTTTTAAAGTTTAACTAACACCAAATCTTATGAGATTAAAATTTTACTTATTAGGAGGATTGGCTAGTGCATTTTGCTTGCAAGCTTCAGCTCAAAACAGTGCTGAATACGACAAGAGAATACACTCGCACATCCTGGCTCCCGAGATAGAGCAAAACACAAAAATTGATTACTCAACTGCCGGTGTCAAAAGCACTTTATTTACCAATGAGTTTGATGATGCCTCCGAGTGGTTGATCATCAATGAAGGTGAGCAAGGCACGTGGGCCGTCGTAACCGAAGAAGATACGGATGTATTGGATTTCATGGGCGCCATGAACTCTGCAACCGAGGAAAATGGCTTCGGACAGTTCAACGGTATCTCTTTTCTATTGAGCGGTGATGTTGAATTGCAAAATTCTATTTTACAATATGATGGTACCATCGACTGTAGTACTCTGGACGCGGTTGCCTTTACCTTTAATCAGCGCGCGAGAGCTTTTAATTACGACCAACACTTCGTTGAGATTTCAAATGACGGAGGAAATTCGTGGGTACCATTTTTAGTAAATGATGATTTGGTAACTAATGCACCTGCCATTCAAGGAGAACTTACCTTGGATATTTCCACCGTTGCAGCCAACGAGCCTGATGTAAGGATTAGATTCCGTTGGGTATCCGATCCCCTTTCACAAAATCCCGAAATAACTGAAGAGGAAATTGATATGTTCGGTTCAGGCTATGGATGGATGGTAGATGATATCTGTATTGCTGCGCCACCAGCCAATGAATTGATTATCGGAGAAACATATTTTGATGATCATTTCGAGACTATTTGGGTTGAAGATGGTTTCTTCGTAGCAGCAGATGAAAATGTTACGGACATTGATCAAGTAACATCTTTTGAATACCATACGCGACCTGATTATTCCACATCGCCATTTAACTTTGCTGCTATCGTTACTAACGGTGGAACGGATGAGCAAACTGGTGTGACTTTGGAAATTACCTTTACTGATCCTGACGGAGAGTCTTGGATGGGTTTTAGTGATGCAATTAGTTTGGCTTCGGGAGAGACTGACACCATTCGCTATTATGGTATTGTTCCTGATAACTGGGCTATAAACGGTGAGCAGGATCTTCCAAACGGACTTTACTCGATAGACTACAGAATTCTTCAAGATCAAGAAGATGAATTGCCCGGAAACAATGTCGGAGTATCTCGATTTACCAGACTTCGAGATGATTCAAGTGAAGGTGGTGCGTATATTCAATTTGAAAATTCGTTGACTCAACAAGGTTTAGATGGTCAGGATATTATTACAGGAAACCGCTTTTCGTTCACTCCGGGTGATGAGATGAGAGCTATTACCTCAATTCGGTTTGCTTTGAATGATGCTTCTATTGACGGTGTTGGCGAACAAGTATTTTTGAACGTAAGAACGGGAGGTGTACTTGACGAAAACCCTAACACTACCCTTTTCTTTAGCTATGATGAAGATGATGAAGATGCTATTATCTATGAGGTACAAGAAGAGGATTTGAGTACCACATCTACTCCGGTTTGGGTAGAGGTAGAACTTCCAAGCCCCGTTCTGATTGAGCCTAACGTAATTTATCAGGCTGAAATGAGCTTACCTCTTTTCGGACAGGAATTGATTTTTGTAGGATTGACTTCTACTCGTAACGCACAAGCATCCGTAATTTTTGATAACGACGATGGAACTTGGGGAGCTTTTGGTTCTTCCGTTTACAACCTGAGCTTAGGTACGGAAATTATTACAAGTGTTCCTCAAATCAGCTACGAGAGCGGAATTAAGTTAACTCAAAACTTCCCTAACCCGGTAGTGAACAACACTTCTTTCCAATTCCAGTTGGATGAAGCAAGCGCCGTGACATTCGAAGTATTCGATATCACAGGTAAGCTCGTTTACAGTGAAGACCTTGGAGAAGTACCTGCTTTGAGTAATCGCTTGGTTGAATTTAATCGCGTTAATCTTGCACCCGGTACTTACACTTACGGTATAGCTACTGAAAATGAAAGATTGACAAGAAAGATGATTATCCAATAATCATTGAATTGCAATAACACAAAACCCCGCTGCTTTCGCAGCGGGGTTTTTTATTGAGCTAAAATTAAATATCAGATTACGGAGCCAACTTCTCCTTCAACGTCTTCATAAACTTTGATGCGTAAACGAAGTCGTTCAACTCTTGGTTCTTGCTGCGCAGAATATCTTCTTTATCTCCCGACCACCACTTTTTCCCTTTGTACAAAAACATGATATGGTCTCCTATTTCAATCACGGAGTTCATATCATGGGTGATTACGATAGTCGTAATACCCATTTCGTAAGTAATGTCGTGAATGAGGTTATCAATCACGATGGAAGTTTCCGGGTCCAACCCGGAATTGGGTTCATCACAAAAAAGATAGGCAGGCTTCATAGCAATAGCTCGGGCTATTGCAATACGCTTTTGCATACCGCCACTCGTTTCTGAGGGGTAGAGATGATTCTTACCGACTAAGTTTACACGCTCCAAGCATTCATTCACACGCTCTTTTATTTCAGAAGACTTCTTATCAGTAAACATCTTAAGTGGAAAACCAACGTTTTCTTCCACCGTCATGCTGTCAAAAAGCGCGCTAGCCTGAAACAACATCCCGATGTTTCTTCTGATATCCTTTTTCTCGTCTAAGCTAAGCTTTAAAAAATCCTGTCCATCATAGAGCACCTCGCCTTCATCGGGCTGATGTAAGCCAACGATGCATTTCGTCAATACGGATTTTCCGCTACCACTCTGCCCGATGATCATATTCACCTTTCCCTTATAAAAAGTGAAATTGATGTCAGTTAATACCTCTGTATCTCCAAAAGACTTCGATATGTTTTTGATTTCAATCAAATCAAAAGGAGTTGAGTGACAATATAGTTGAAAATCAAAATCAGAATGCTGCTTGATACTACGGCATTAGTACTGCTTCGACCCACTTCCAAGGCGCTACCTTTAGCATAATATCCGTGATAAGAGGCCACCGTAGTAATGATGAAAGCAAAAATGACCGTTTTTATCAACGCGTATAGTACGTGAAAGGGAATAAAATCATATTGAATACCATAGATATAGTCGTTAGAAGAAACCACACCGGTCGAAATGCAGATGAACCATCCTCCGAAAATTCCCAGAAACATAGATATAATGATGAGAAAAGGAAATATGAAAAGACCCGCAATGATTTTCGGTAAAATCATATAAGCTGCAGAATTTACGCCCATAATATCGAGGGCATCAATCTGCTCAGTCACGCGCATAGTACCGATTTCAGAAGCAATATTACTTCCCACTTTTCCCGCCAGTATGAGAGCAAGAATGGTAGGTGAAAATTCTAAGATGATTGACTGTCTGGCGGTAAACCCCACGGTATAGGCGGGAAGCAGAGGGCTATCCATGTTTGAGGCGGTCTGCAGAGCGATAACGGCACCCATGAATACCGACATTAAAGCCACTATGCCGATGGAGCTTAAACCGATGCTATCAACCTCTTGGACGAATTGTCTTCGGTAAATTGAAAACTTCTCCGGGCGCGAAAAGCTGCGCCAAATCAAGGTGAAATACCTCCCTATGTGAAATATCAAATTCAAATCGTACGGATAAAGGTAAGCCGACTGAATAAACCGAAAGCCACTGAACGGAATTAATTTTTAGGAGGAGCCGTTAATAACACGGTTGATTGAATGAAATTGAGCTCATTCCCTCTTATTTTTCCTAATTTTGATTCACATGAAAAAGAAATTATTCTTCGTCTTCGCCGTGTTTGCGCTTGGTATTTTTTCCTCTTGCACAGCCAACAAGAAGAAAAAATGCGACACATGTCCGAAATGGACCAGTGAAATATACTTACCGGTTGAAAAAAGTCTGACCTAAATATGGCATCCAAAGAAGCCATTCTCAAGTTTGAACAAAAGCTTAAACCCAGATTGCCGGAAGGCACGGCTCGCGTCATAGCGAAATGGATAGTAGAGCTGAATGTGATATTCGTCGTTTCGAAACCCAGGCAAACGAAATTGGGAGACTTCAGGCCCGGCATGAATGGTAAGGCTGCCCGCATTTCCGTAAACGGCGATCTTCACCCCTACTCTTTTCTCATTACCACCATTCATGAGTTTGCACACCTTGGCTGCTATTTGAAACACGGAAATAAAGTGCCACCTCATGGCAAAGAATGGAAAGGGATTTATTCGCGAATGCTCAAGCTTTTTGTGGATCAAAATATTTTTCCGCCGCAGCTTACCAAATCTTTGCAGCGACATATTTCGAGCCCCAAAGCCTCGAGCTGTTCGTGTCCCATCCTCAGCCGGGCTCTTGCTGAATATGATGGTGAAGAAGGAGCTTTTCTGAGCGATCTTTCACCGAATGATCTTTTCGAATTCAAGGGTGAGCATTATCAATACCTATTGTTACGTCGAACCAGAATACTTTGCAAAAGAATGGTAGACGGCAAGCAATACCTCATCTCTACACGGGCCAAAGTGAATCCCGTGGTTACTATTTCATAACAAGTGATGTCGACATGTTTTCAAATTATGGCTTACTTTCGCGCAAGCTGAAAACCCGTGCATAACGAATGGTGAAGAGATTTGAAGAATTCAGCTCATTTAAGTGAAAAGACATTTTATATTATGGTAAACAAAGACAATTTCTGCGTGATAATGGCGGGCGGAATCGGCAGTCGATTTTGGCCGATGAGCCGCACCTCTTACCCCAAGCAGTTTCACGATATACTCGGAACGGGTAATACACTGATCCAGCAAACTTTCGAGCGATTTCTGAATATTTGTCCGAAGGAGAATATTTATATCGTTACGAATGAACTGTATCGGGATCTGGTTAAGGAACAGTTGGACGGAATTGCCGACGATCAAATTCTTTGTGAACCTTCCAGAAGGAATACGGCACCATGCGTGGCTTACGCCAACGAAAAAATAAGGGCGAAAAATGAAAACGCGCGGATCATCGTCGCCCCTTCCGACCACTTGGTGCTGAAGGAGCAAGCATTCATCTCTACCATCGAAACGGCACTGGAGCAGGCAGAAACCACCGGAAACTTGGTAACTCTGGGCATTAAGCCTTCTCGCCCCGATACCGGCTATGGCTACATCCAATTTACTGATGCAGAGAATGCAGTAGACAAGAATGTGCGCAAGGTGAAGACCTTTACGGAAAAACCGAATTTAGACCTTGCCCGTGAGTTTCTCAAAAGCGGAGATTTCTATTGGAATTCCGGTATTTTTATTTGGACGCTGAAAAGCATTACCGAGGCCTTCAGACAACATTTACCTGAGGTCACCGAATTATTTGAAGATGCTACGGCAGAACTGAATTCGCCGGGGGAAAAAGAGAAAATCGCCGAGATTTATTCCGTTTGCGAAAGCGTTTCCATCGATTACGGAATCATGGAAAAAGCCAAAAACGTAAATGTGGTTCTGAGCGATTTTGGGTGGAGCGACTTGGGAACTTGGGGTTCACTCTTCACTCATGTCAAAAAAGACAAGGAGCACAATGCGGTGATAGGTAAAAACGTAGTGCTTTATAATAGCAAAGACAATATGATCAATGTTCCCGAAAACAAATTGGTAGTCGTACAAGGACTGGACGACTATATTTTAGTGGACACTGAAGATGTGCTACTCCTCTGCCCGAAGGAAGAAGAGCAGCGCATCAAACAAATGGTAAATGATCTGAAAACGGGAAAAAACGCGAATTTTGCTTAAGATAATCCCGTCATTTTAAGCGGATCGACCCACTTATCAAATTCTTCGGCCGTGAGGTATTCCAACTTCACGGCTTCTTCTTTTAAAGTCGTTCCGTTTTTATGAGCCTCTTTGGCAATCTTGGCTGCCTTGTCATAGCCGATATGCGTATTCAACGCCGTGACGAGCATGAGCGAATTGTTCAAGTGGCGCTTGATAACCTCGTAATTTGGCTCAATACCAACTGCGCAGTTTTCGGTGAAAGACACGCAGGCATCCGCGATAAGATTAGCCGATTGAATCAAGTTGGCCGCCATCACCGGTTTGAACACATTCAGCTCATAATGGCCTTGAGCCCCACCAAAACCAATAGCCGAATCATTTCCGAAAACCTGAGCGCAAACCATCGTCAAGGCTTCGCACTGGGTCGGATTAACTTTTCCGGGCATGATTGATGAGCCGGGCTCATTGGCAGGAATGATTATTTCGCCGATTCCGCTGCGAGGACCCGAGGCCAAAAGGCGGATGTCGTTGGCAATTTTATTCAAAGAGATAGCCAATTGCTTTAGCGCTCCGTGTGTCTCTACCATGGCATCGTGGGCGGCCAATGCTTCAAACTTATTTTCAGCCGAGCGGAAAGGTAGGCCGGTCAACTGAGCGATTTCTCTCGCAACATTTTCCGCATAGCCCGCGGGAGTATTGATCCCCGTACCGACAGCGGTACCGCCCAAAGCCAATTCGCTCAGGTGATCCAAGGTATTCTTCAATGCGCGAATTCCATGATCGAGTTGAGATACATAACCGCTGAACTCTTGACCCAATGTTAGAGGCGTCGCGTCCATCAGGTGCGTCCGTCCGATTTTAACGACGTTCATGAATTCGTTTGACTTCGACTTCAGCACGTCACGAAGCTTCTCCACTCCGGGAATGGTTTTCTCTACAATCACTTTGTAAGAAGCGATGTGCATCCCCGTCGGGTAAGTGTCATTACTTGATTGCGACTTGTTGACATCGTCATTCGGGTGAATTTTTCTATCTCCCTCGCCAAGCTTTCCGCCATCAATGACGTGTGCGCGATTGGCTATTACTTCATTGCAGTTCATATTGCTCTGCGTTCCCGAACCCGTTTGCCAAATCACCAACGGAAACTGATCGTCATGCTTTCCGTCCAGAATCTCATCACAAACGGCAGAAATGAGCTTCATTTTTTCTTCAGCCAGCACTCCTGCTTTGAAATTGGTTATAGCAGCCGCCTTTTTCAAGTAGGCAAAACCGTAAATCACTTCTAAAGGCATACTGGCCTCAGGGCCAATCTTAAAATTATTTCGGGAGCGCTCAGTTTGTGCACCCCAATACTTATCTGCGGGCACCTTTACTTCGCCCATGGTATCTTTCTCTATTCGGTAATTCATATGTCAGTTCATCAGGTTTTTTACATTTTCCAAAGGGCGGCCGATCACTGCCTTGCTTCCTTTCACGACGATCGGTCGTTGGAGAAGCTTGGGATTTTCCGTTAAAACGATCAGCCACTCATCATCGGTGAAGTCAAGCCCTTTGTATTTTTCCTTGTAGAGCTTCTCTTCTTTGCGAATAATATCGGCCACGTTCAAGTCGAGTTTGGCCAAAAGCAATTTGAGCTCTTCAGAACCGGGAGGAGAATCCAAGTACTTTACCACCTCGTGTTCTGCTCCTTCCGCTTCAAGCAGATTTAAAGCCTCCCTACTTTTTCGGCATCTCGGATTGTGGTAAATGGTGTATTTATCGGACATGACTAAAGTTCATAAATAATTATTCTTGACTGATTAGAGGATTCATTATCAAGGCGCATGAAGTTTTATAATTCGAGGAGTTGGCTCGTGCCAAATACTGAATTTAAAACAAGTGCAACGCAAGGAATGGATTCCATAATCGGCCATGGCTATGCTTTTCCGTGCTCCATAAGATAAGCCTTCAAAAACTCATCGATATCACCGTTCAACACGTCATCCACATTGGAAGTCTCATAACCCGTTCGTACATCCTTCACCAATTGGTAAGGCTGCATCACATAATTTCTGATCTGCGACCCCCATTCAATTTTCTTCTTGCCGGCTTCAATCTCGTTTCGCGCTTCCATCTTCTTGGCGATCTCCATTTCATAGAGCTGCGATTTCAAAAGCTGCATAGCCTTCTCTTTGTTTCCCAATTGAGAACGCGTCTCAGTATTGTCGATTACAATTCCCGTAGGCTTGTGGCGTAGTCGCACACCCGTTTCAACCTTGTTCACATTCTGACCACCGGCACCGCCCGATCGGAAGGTATCCCAAGTAATGTCTGCGGGGTTTACATGAATCTCGATCGTATCATCGACCAGCGGATAAACATAAACGGAGACGAATGAAGTATGCCTCTTGGCGTTGGAATCAAACGGACTGATACGCACCAATCGATGCACTCCGTTTTCACCTTTAAGGTAGCCGAAGGCAAACTCGCCTGAGAACTCCAAAGTGACGGACTTAATTCCGGCCACATCGCCTTCTTGCATATCGAGCTCCTTGACTTTCATGCCGCCTTTTTCACCCCACATGATGTACATCCGCATGAGCATCGAAGCCCAGTCGCAACTTTCGGTACCACCTGCGCCCGCAGTAATCTGCATCACCGCATCCATGCTGTCTTCCTCGGCCGAGAGCATGTTCTTAAACTCCAGATCATCCAAGGCTTCGGCGGCCGACTGATACTGCTCGGTCACATCAGATTCTTCAGCTTCACCCTCCTTGTAAAAATCATAAAGCACCCGAAGGTCTTCGATTTTCGTTTCGACATCGGCGTAAGCTTCAGTCCAAATTTTCTTATTTCGAATTTTCTTCAGAATCTGTTCCGCCTTTTGGGAATCATTCCAAAAATCGGGGTCAAGCGTGTGCTTTTCCTCTTCTTCAATTTCTATTTGCTTGCCGGGTATGTCAAAGATACCCCCTTAGCGCTTCCAGGCGCCCGGCCAACTCGGCTATACTCTCTGCTGTAATCATGGCGCAAAATTAATAGAAATGCCGGGGCGAGCAGCCTACCCGAGCACTTCTTCGGCAGCTTTCTTTGCTTCGTCATATGAATAGCCCTTGCTCACCAAAAATCGCAGTAGTTTTTGCTTTCGTCGAAAAGGGTGTGACTCAT
>CAZYWJ010000004.1:19432-22497 GCA_964651785.1 uncultured Cryomorphaceae bacterium | reverse complement strand
GAAGAAGTACTGATGGACACTACGGCGAGCGCTCCCAAACTAAACCAGATATCAATGATTCGAAATGACCATCGAATGACAAAATCCAAAGGGTTCGGCTCTTTGCCTTCGATGGTTACGACCCTTATTTTCATCGCCATTTTTCCCAAAGTTTGGCCCGAGAAACTAAGCTCCATAATTAAAGTGTAAAGTAAAAGGATAAGGCCCGCTACGAAAAGAAGGCTCTCGTGAATTAAGGCGAAGAGGATGGAAAGGAAGGTATAGGCAGCCAAAACGATGATGAGATCTAAAACGAAAGCCAAAAACCGCTGGCCGATAGTGGCTAACTTAAAATCAATTACAATATTTTGAGCGGTGGAAATGCTGATTTTTCTCATCAGGTCGAAAGTAGAAATTTTGAATTGAAACAAGGAAATTCCGTATCGGGGCGAAATTGCTTTTTCAAAAAGAGGATTTTAAATACCTTCGAAAGCTTGACTCCGGTAGATGCGTGAGAAACGATTTGTAGAACGAAATCAAAAAAATTGGGCTCGATTTGAAGAGGCTTCACAGAGCGATTCGAACGTAAACCCTGAAGAATTTAGTGATTTGTTTTCGAAGATTACGGAAGACCTATCCTACTCGCGTACGCATTATCCCAAACGAAGTATCCGCGTATACCTGAACGGACTGGCCCAAAACATATACCTCAAACTTCACCGAAGGAGAGGCAATAAATTGGGAAAGTTCAGGCAGTTTTGGGCGCACGAACTTCCGCTGGCGCTTTACGAGGCCAAGAGCGAGCTGAACCTGTCGCTATTGTTTTTCTTGGGTGCGATGGCAATCGGAATTCTTTCTGCGGTGCACGATCCCAACTTTGCCCAAGTCATCCTCGGATCGGAATATGTAGAAATGACCGAGCAGAACATTGCCAACGGAGATCCCATGGGCGTGTATAAATCCGGTAGAGAGTTCGATATGTTCTTCGCGATTACGCTAAACAACATTTTTGTCGCCTTTCGAACTTTCGTTTTGGGAGCCTTCTTTGGGGTGGGAACGCTGGTTATTATGCTCTATAACGGCATAATGGTAGGCACTTTTCAATATTTCTTCATTGAACGGGACTTGCTGCAAGAGAGCTTTTTGACCATCTGGATGCACGGAGCACTGGAAATTTCTTCCATTGTTATTGCAGGTGCCGCGGGGCTTACCATGGGCAGAGGTCTGCTATTTCCGGGTACACTACCCCGGCGTCAATCCTTTATCATAGGCGCCCGACGAGCCATGAAAATAATGCTCGGCTTAGTGCCCTTCTTTATCCTCGCCGGATTTATCGAAGGCTTTTTTACGCGACTTACGGAAATGCCGGACCTTATTCGCGGCAGCTTTATCTTTTCTTGTTTTGCATTTGTGGGTGCCTATTTTTGGTGGTATCCTTCCATTCGCTTTCGCGGAAGGCCGAAAAATCTCGTTTCTCAAGAAGAACTGATTCCTGATCTTCGCGAAAAGCCTGATTTGAATCAACTTAGAAAAACTCGAGAGGTCTTTACCACGACATTTATCATTTACCGAAAGGTGTTTTTTCGCATTATCGGTTTTGCAGCTGCCCTGGCCATTTGCTACGCCGCACTCTTTTACCTCATGCACGGATCAGAGGGTTTGGATCTGATTGATTTTAGAAGTGTTGATCCGTTCAGCCTCTACCAATTTCACGATTATTCCGTTTTTCCAGTCAGTTTCTTCCTCAACACTTTTTTCATCGCAACTATGCTGGCGGTCAGCTACGAGTTATTCAGAAGATTCTATCCCGAATTTTCCGGCAAATTCAAATGGTCTCATTTGGTTAAAATTCTCGTTCTCGTTTCCATATTTGAGTTAAGCATCCTTGCCGATCAGGTTTTGGTGGCCGCCTTGGGCATCATTGCCATACCGTTTTTGACCTTTTGGTTGATCGTGTCAATCAGGCAAAGTCAGTCTTTACCAAATTCATTCAGTAACATGCTGGCCTTACTGAACGGCACGAAGCGCCACATTTTCGTCAGCTTTATTTCCGTCGCTCTAATTTCCTTCCTCATTTTGGTATTGCTCTCCTCGCCATTCACTTGGTTTTATTTGGAAATCATTCAATGGAATATTGACGCGGACAGTGAAATGAAAGAAAAAGTGGCTCTTTTGACTCTGATTTTTATTGACTACCTCGGTTTGGGTTTGGTCCTACCGCTTTTGCTTTTTTCGCAATTGCTGGAATACCACTCGGCGCTTGAAGCGAAAAACGCCACGAGTTTGGCCGGTCGCGTTTCAACCATTGGCGTAAAGCGCAAAGCGTACGGAATGGAAAGAGAATGATGCAGCTAATCACATATTTATCGAGAAATCCATTCTTCATGCAGTCTCCGCTGGACCGCGACGTGTGGCTGGATGACAAAGAAGGCATGGAGTTTTTGGAAGAAGCTCCCGATTTTTCAAATATGGAAATGGTATCGACCGCCGCTGAAGGTATGAGGTGGATTGTGTTGCTGCGTATCATCGCCGTAGCCGTTCTGGCCGGTCTTATCATTTTCTTAATCGTTCGTTTGTTAACCCGAAGAAGCCGAGAAACGAACGGAAAACATAGTGGCGTAAACGTAAAAGAAATTGCAGAGGAAGGTCCTACGGCGCTTTCGCCAATGGAAGAGCTATGGGCCGCCTATAAGTCTGCCAAAGAAGAGAAGAACTTCAGAGAAGCGGTGCGCATACTCTATCAAATTGTCATAAAGCACCTCGACAACCAAGGAAAGCTAAAGGCTGCTCCTGACAAGACGAACCGTGAATACACCGGAGAGATGTCATGGGAAGAGAAAGCTCCCGACTTTTTCAAGCTAACAGTGCTGCATGAATTTATCTGGTATGGCGCCGCCGATGTAAAGCAAGGTGATTTCGACCAAGCAGAGCCGCGATTTTTGCAATTCATCGAATCCATAAAGAATGGATAGAAACCGAAAAATTGCAATTGTAATCGGAGCAATAGCCATCCTGATTTTGGTTCTTTTGTTCTTCCTGCTCAGAGGCAATAATCGATATGTGTGGAGTGAAACGTATAACGATGA
>CAZYWJ010000004.1:1688-19332 GCA_964651785.1 uncultured Cryomorphaceae bacterium | reverse complement strand
TATGTGAATTCCATTTTGGCGAAAGCCGAAGGAGAAACCTGCTACTACTTGGAGCCGGGATACTACGACGGATCCGATAGCCCGCTGATTGGCGAAAGCCCGTTAAAATTTATTTTGGCTCATCCGCCTTTGAAGTGGGCGTGGTACCTCACGTTGGTTTTGGCACTTTTCTATATTGTCAACAGCATGCGCAGAAAGCAGCGCGCCATTCCCGTTCGGGTTTTGCCCGAAAATCAAACCTCAGCCTATCTCGATATGATTTATCGCCTATTCAGAAAAGAAGGGAGCCATAGGGATATCGTGCAGAGTCAAGTGAAGCTTTTGCAATCTTTTTTGCGAAATAAATACGGCTTAAATGCACAAAAGCTCAATCCTGAATTTTACACCTTGGCTGCTGCCAAATTAAAACTCGATAAGAATTACCTTGAGCAATTCTTTAAGCAACTGGAACGCTCCAGATACAACAGCACGTTGAATGACAGCGAGCTAATGAAAATTGATCGCGAAATAACTGAATTTTACTTACGATGTCCTTAGAAAACGAAAATCAAGAGAGCGAAGAAATAAAGAAAGAGCCGACCGGCCACGAGCCTGCGTCTGAAGGGACTAACCTCGAGAATCAACTGAGCGCCGAGGCTTATGAAGCGGGACGCGCGGTGGAGAAAATCCGAAAGGAGATAGAAAAGGTGATCGTCGGCCAGCGCGATGTCATAGATTTTATGATCGCCGCGCTGCTTACTGACGGGCACGTCTTACTTGAAGGAGTTCCCGGCATAGCAAAAACATTAGTATCCCGGCTATTGGCAAAGTGTATCTCAGTTGATTTTACACGTATTCAGTTTACGCCTGACCTCATGCCCACCGATATTATCGGGACGACGGTATTCGATATGAAGCGGTCTGAATTCCACTACAAAAAAGGTCCGATTTTCAGCAATGTGATTTTGATCGACGAGATTAATCGGGCGCCGGCGAAAACGCAAGCTGCACTTATGGAAGTGATGGAAGAAAAGCAGGTGAGTGTGGACGGTCAGACTTATTCACTGGTAGCTCCGTTTTTCGTGGTAGCCACTCAAAATCCGGTAGAACAGGAAGGAACGTACAAACTACCCGAAGCTCAGCTTGATCGCTTTATTTTCAAACTGGTAGCCACCTACCCTGCCCTCGAAGAGGAAGAGTTGATGCTGCGACGCTTTCGATCTGATTTTTATGGAAATCGCGAAGATCATATTCAACCTGTTCTCAGCGGTGAGGACCTACTGAAATTTCGGAAGGTGGTAGAACAAGTTTACATAAAGGATGAATTGATCACTTACATCGCTCAAATTGTTGATCGCACCAGAAACAACAGCGATTTGTACTTAGGCGCTTCGCCGAGAGCTTCGTTGGGGATTTTGAAGGCATCTAAAGCTTTGGCATTAATGAACGGGCGCGGATTTGTAACTCCGGATGATATCAAGACTGCCGTTTATCCCGTACTGAATCACCGATTGATCCTCAGCTACGAGCGCGAAATTGAGGGCGTCGAACTCAAAGAGGTCATCGAGAGCCTGATTAGAAAAGTAGAAGTTCCGAAATGATAAACAACTTCGCTCGCAAAATCTGGTTGACCCCACTATTTTTTTCAACGGGTATCACAGCCATATTTTTGTGTGCTTTTGGTTTCAGTTTTCCGCTTCTGTTCAAGCTGGGGCAGGTAATCATCGGTTTATTGGCAATCTTAACCACGGGAGATGCCATAATTGTTTTCAGCAAAAATGTAAAGATCAAGGCAAGACGCATACTCCCTAAAGTTCTCGGTTTGGCTGATGACACGGAGGTAAGGCTGGAAGTTGACTTCGAGAGTTCCATGCCGCTCAGAGCTACAATTATTGATGAGCTACCCGAACAAATTCAAGAGAGAAAGTTTAAAATTGAAAAGACGCTGAAACCCGGGAAAAACAAGGTGATCTATACTATACGGCCTATTGACAGAGGCGTTTATTCCTTTGGTCAACTTAACGTATTCTTAGAGGGTCCGTTACACTTTGTGAAAAGACGCATCTCGGCTGACCTAAGTGAGAACATTTCAGTATATCCCAGCATCAAACAGATGCATGAAACGGAGCTTTTGGCGTTTAGCCGAATGGCGTCACCGGTCGGGCATAAGCGCTATAGACGCATTGGTCAGAGCTACGAATTCGAGCAGATATCTCCGTTTACGGAAGGTGATGATTACCGTAGCATCAATTGGAAAGCGACGGGCAAAACCCGCGAGCTCATGGTAAATCATTACCAAGACGAGCGCAGTCAAAATCTCTACTGCGTAATTAGTAAAGGCCGCGCTATGAAGATGGCTTTTAAGCACGTTAGCTATTTAGACTATGCGATAAACGCCACTTTAGCGATTTCCAACGTTGCTTTGAAAAAGTATGATAATGTGGGATTGATAACTTTTTCGGACAAGATAGGAACAGCCCTCAGAGCCGAAAACAGGGTTGGTCAGATTAGGAAGATTTTGGACTCGCTTTATTACGAGAAAGAGAGAACACTTGAGCCCGACTATGAGTTACTTTTCAAATCCGTGAACCGCTTGGCGCGAAACCGCAGTTTGATATTGCTATTTGCCAATTTTGAAAGCATACACACGGCCGACAGAGCTTTGCCGATGCTCAAAAAAATAAGTCGCTCACACCTCTTGGTGATGGTTCTGTTCAAGGATACCGAATTGATGGAGATGAAAGAGAAACCGAAGGAATCAATTGAAGATGTTTACCGCGTTACCTTGGCAGCCAAGCAAGCAAATGAGCGCGCGGAGATTGCGGACAAACTGAGAAGGCAAGGGATCCAAACAATTTCTTGCACCCCCGAACAACTCTCCGTCGAAGTGATCAATAAATATTTGGAATTGAAGTCGAGAGGAATCATTTAATTTGGAACAAAATTGACGCATGCATATTCACGATGACAAAACTCGAATCGAGCGAGTGATTCAAAACGGATACTCTTTCGAATTGGAGAAATACTTTTCAGATGGCTGGGCACTATTCAGGAAAGAGCCCGGACATTTCATCCTATACACCTTGCTGATAGGATTTATTTCTTTCCTTATAGACCTCATCCCGAATGAATATGTCAGTGGTATAGCAGGCTATCTGTTAACCCCGGTTTTCACCGCCGGATTTTACTTAGGCGCAAGGAAAATTGACGAAGGCGGCAAAATAGACTTTAGCGATTTTTTTAAGGGATTTGATTATATCGTTCAATTGTTTCTGGCCAATTTCGTATCAGGTGTTTTAGTTGTAATAGGGCTTGTTCTGCTACTATTGCCGGGAATTTGGTTCGCAGTTGGCACCACCTTAATATTTCCGTTAATAATTTTCACCGGTCTTGACTTTTGGGAATCAATTAAAACCAGCGTTAAAATCGTGAACAAAAAGTGGTTTTACTTTTTTGTACTTCTGATTTTAATCGGAATTCTCAATCTCTTCGGGCTGATATGCCTTGTAGTCGGCTTGCTTATCACGTTTCCTTTAACATACTGCATCTTTTATGCAGCGTACAAGGATATCGTTGGCTTTTCAGGAGACCGCAGAACTGATATAGAAGATCATCTGGTCGGAGACGATTACTAATCGTCTACCGGCTCGCCTTTCATATTAAAAAATTTGTACTGAAGGAACGGGTAATCCGAATCGGGAACCACTCTGATATTCAACTTGTATTTCATTCCCCACTTTCTGCGCATCGAAATGAGCCCCTTGGTCAAGAAAGCAGAAAGAAACGGATGAACTTTGAGCACAATTTTCTTAAGCTTTAGCTCTTCTGCCAGATAGCGCAAATTATTTTCGATTTGGTCGGTTATCAGTACCGAGGCTTGCACCTTGCCGGAACCATTGCAACAAGGACAATTTTCTTCCGTCGAAATATCAGTAACTTCCCGTACTCGCTGCCGCGTAATTTCCACCACACCAAATCGGCTTGGCGGCAAAACATTGTGCTTGGCCTTATCATCTTTCAAACAGCTCTTCAATTTTTCGAATAGCTGTTTTTGATGCGACCTGTCGGGCATATCTATAAAATCGATAGCTATGATACCGCCCATATCACGTAAGCGCAAAACTCTCGCGATTTCTTCCGCACATTCCAAATTGGTTTCCAAGGCATTTTGTGCCTGCCCTTTTTCTCCCGCCTTCCGACTGCCACTATTGACATCAATGACGTGCATCGCCTCGGTGTGCTCGATGATCAAATATGCTCCGCTCTTCAGATTGACCTGACGCCCGAACGCTGACTTAATTTGACGATTTACACCGAATTTTTCAAAAACATCTGCTCCATCGTGAATCTTCACAATCTTTTCTTGTTTGGGGGCAATCTTCCGCAAGTATTCTTTTACCTCCTCGCCGAGCTCATTATCATTGATATGAATTTTAGAGAAATTGGCACTGAGTAAATCTCGAAGTACGGTGGATGTTCTGTTGAGCTCACCTAAAACTCGTTTAGGCGGCTTGGCATTCTTTAGGTTTTCATGAATTTTTTCCCAACGAGCATAGAGATCCTTCAAATCGGCATCAAGTTCTGCAACTTTCTTATTTTCAGCTACGGTGCGCACAATAACGCCAAAGTTTTTAGGCTTGATGCTCTGCAGCAATCGGCGCAAACGAGTACGCTCTTCCTTATTTCTAATGCGTTGAGAAAGAGAAATTTTATCACTAAAAGGTACGAGCACGACGAATCGTCCCGCAAGGGTGATTTCAGAGGTCAGCCTGGGCCCTTTAGATGAAATGGGTTCTTTGGCGACCTGTACTAAAATATTTTGACTGCCGGAAACGACGTCGTTGATCTTGCCATTCTTGTCAATGTCCTCTTCCAAAGGGAAATCTTGAAGAGAGGCAGGAACGGATTTCTGTGACAGCGTGCGCTTCACTAATTTATGAAGCGATTTAAACTGAGGACCAAGATCCAAGTAGTGCAGAAATGCATCTTTTTCATAACCTACATCCACGAATGCCGCATTGAGGCTAGGAATAACGCGATGTACCTTTCCCAGGTAGATATCGCCTACTGCAAAATCTTGATTTCCTTTCTCTTTGTGCAGTTCTGTTAAAACATTGTCTTTGAGAAAGGCAATATCAACTTCGTTTCCCTTGGCATTTACTACTAGCTCAAGATTCACGAGTTCCAAAAATTATGTGCCGAAAAACGGGCATTAAGCCCGCGCTATATCAATAAAGAAGAATTACTTCTTCTTGTGACGATTCTTTCGGAGACGCTTCTTGCGCTTGTGCGTAGCCATCTTGTGGCGTTTGCGTTTTTTACCGCTTGGCATAAAAGTTTATTTAAAGTTATTTTCTTCTTTTAACTGATTCAGCATTCTTTCCACCCCACCAATTACGACAGTATCCTGCTCATAATTAAGGTATTCTTCGAGTAACGGAATAGCCTCGGCCTCTTTACCCAACTGAACTTTCGTCTGTGCAAGCCAGAAATAAGCCGTGGGATATTTGACGTCGGTGTCGTACTGAATCACTTTTTCAAATCGCTCTTCTGCATTTGAAATTTGGCGCGAAGTTATGGAAAATTGTGCAAGATGCCAATGAACATCTACTTGTGTAGAATCTTCTTCGAGAATGGCTCTTAATTTCATGATCCCTTCCATGGGGTTTTCCCCGTTTTGGACCATATCTACCGCCTGATTTATTTCAAAAGAAATAGGGTTGGTCTCGGCGATTCGCTTTTCTTTCGGCAAGCGAGGCGCAAAGATCAACCCTATTAAAAGAAGAAGAGCACCGCATATCAATGCTATTTGAACTATACGGTGTCTCGACATCCCGTTGCTTATTTTACTTTAACGTTCTTCTTAACTTTTTCTACAAAAGATTTAGAAGGCTTGAAGGCAGGAATATTGTGAGCAGGGATTACAATCGGCTCCTCTGCTGAAATATTACGTCCGATTTTCTCGGCGCGTTCTTTAACGATAAAACTTCCGAAACCTCTCAGGTAGACATTCTCACCGTCTGTCAAAGATTTTTTTACTGAGGTCATAAAGGCTTCAACGGTAGTCTGTACGGCCACCTTTTCAAGACCTGTTTGTTCTGCTATTTCTGCAACAACGTCTGCTTTAGTCATGTGTTAATTACTTAAACGTGTGATTACTTATTTCTGATTTCAGCGCAAAGATACCTGATTAAAGCGTTGTACAAAAGGTGTTTTCGCTAAATTCGCTTTTTAACCCTATGAGTCCTAAGTTATCACCCGATGGATATAGATGAGCAGTTGATTTCGTGGTATTTGAAAGAAAAACGAGACTTGCCGTGGCGAAACACTACTGATCCGTATAAAATTTGGCTTTCCGAAATCATCCTACAGCAAACCCGCGTCGATCAAGGGCTGGAGTACTACATAAAGTTTGCAACCGAATATCCTTCCATTGGATTCTTAGCCCGGGCTGATGAGGATGAAATTTTGAAAAATTGGCAAGGATTGGGTTATTATTCTCGGGCGAGAAACCTGCACAGTACCGCAAAATATATTTTTCATGAGCTGAATGGCATTTTTCCCGATAGGTATGACACTATTATAAAGCTAAAAGGAATTGGTCCTTATACAGCGGCTGCAATTGCAGCCTTTGCCTTTCGCGAAAAAAGAGCCGTAGTAGACGGCAACGTATATCGGGTACTCTCCCGACTCTTTGATATAGAAACACCCATTAATTCTTCCGAAGGGAAAAAGCTGTTTCAAGCAATTGCAGATGAAACAATTAGCGCTGAGCGACCCGATTTATACAATCAAGCAATCATGGAATTGGGAGCTTTGGTATGCACTCCAAAAAAACCTTCTTGTATAAAATGCCCCGTTCAATCTGCATGTTTAGCATTTCACAGAAAATCGATCGAATCACGTCCCGTCAAACTAAAAAAGACAAAGCAAAAACTGAGAAGGATAGATTATGCCGTGATTGAAAGAGGAAATGAGATCGTTTTGCGAAAGCGAGGAGCAAAAGATATTTGGCAAGGTTTGTATGATTTCGCATCACTTGAAGATCAGGAGGATGCACAATGCGAAACGCTGAGCAATTATGTGACGGAAACTTTTCCTGAGACCAAAATTCAATCGGTCGGGGCCGCACCGGAAAAGACCTATACACACCTTCTGAGTCACCGAAAAATTGAAGCCCGATTTTGGAAAGTGGAAGTCTCGGGAACGCTCGAACCCGCAGGCAATTATCAACTGATTGCTAAGGAAGACATCGAAAAGTACGCAGTTCCACGACTTATCCACCGATATTTAGAAGATACGGGCATGGTATGAGCCACATCAATTCCTTTATATTTGTACAGACAATTTGAATTATGGCAGGCGTAAATAAAGTTATCATTTTAGGAAACTTGGGAATGGACCCCGAGGTACGAACTCTCGAAAGCGGAGCGAAACTGGCCCGACTGAGAATTGCCACATCCGAATCATACACCAATCGAGAAGGACAGCGCGTAGAGAACACCGAATGGCACACCGTGACCGTATGGCGTCAGTTGGCTGATATCGCTGAAAAGTATTTGGCGAAAGGAAGACAAGTGTACATCGAAGGAAAACTACAGACGCGCTCGTGGAAAGATCCGGAAGGAAATGATCGCTATGCTACCGAAATTGTCGGAGAACGACTCCAACTCATTGGCGGAAGGCCTGATTCTAATGATTCTTCATCTCAATCAGCTTCGAATTCCAGTCAACAAAAACAAGCATCAAATTCCTCATCATCCGATGATGAATCTGATGACTTACCATTTTAATTATCTTGTAGCTGAAAAATCAGTTTATTGGAACCTCCCGATATAGACCCCCTCAGTTCGATTCTGGCACTTTTTAATCCCGTCTCACCCGAAGTATGGCTAGCCATAGCAGTAACCTTATTGCTTATTGCTTGCTCGGCCCTTATTTCAGGTTCTGAAGTTGCCTTTTTTTCATTGGGACCTAATCAGCGAAGTGAATTGGAAACTCAAAAGTCCAATGCTTCCGACAGAATTCTGGCTCTGTTGGACAATCCACAAAGACTTTTGGCCACCATCTTAATCACTAATAATTTCGTCAACATCGGAATCGTTATTGTCTCAACCTTCATTGTTTCTGAAACATTCAATTTTGAGGATTATGCCGCTTGGGTAGCCATCGCCATTCAAGTTGGTGGAATTACCTTTCTGCTTCTCCTTTTCGGAGAAGTAATTCCTAAGGTTTATGCTACGGCGAATGCGCTTCCGCTGTGCAAGTTTATGTCGCTGCCGTTGGAGTTCTTAGGTAAAGTATTTTATCCACTGAGCACCATTTTAATTACCAGTACCAATTTGATTAATAAAAAAGTAAAAAAGAGGGGGACGGATTATTCGGTAGATGAATTGGAGCACGCGTTGGAACTAACAAAAGATGAGGAAACCACTCCCGATGAAGAAAAAATCCTTCGGGGAATCGTGCGTTTTGGCGGTACGGACGTAAAGCAAATTATGACACCTAGAACCGAGGTGGTTGCATTTGAACAACGAACCCCTTTCGCTGAACTTTTAGCAGAGCTACTACATCAGGGCTTTTCTCGGGTACCGATTTATGAGGATTCCCTGGATCAGGTAAAAGGCATTTTATATTTAAAGGACCTTTTACCACATGCCGATGCTCAAAACCTGCAATGGCTTCCGCTGGTTCGACCGCCTTACTTCGTACCTGAAAACAAAAAGTTGGACGATTTGATGAAGGAATTTCAGGAAAAGAAGGTTCACATGGCTATTGTGGTTGACGAGTACGGAGGAACCTCAGGCATAGTAACCTTAGAAGATATTCTGGAAGAAATCGTAGGTGATATAACTGATGAATTTGATGACGAGAAGATTTTCTATTCAAAGCTGGACGAAAACAATTACGTTTTTGAAGGCAAAACACCCTTAGTCGATCTATACAAAATTCTTGATTTAGATGGAGAGAATTGGGAGGACGCTAAAGGCGAATCAGATACCTTGGCGGGATTTATCCTGGAACAAGTCGGTAAGATCCCGCTAAAGAACGAAAAGGTAAAGTTTGAAAACTATATCCTGACCATTGAGGCCGCTGATAAGCGACGGGTTAAGCGTGTGAAGCTAACCGTTACCGAACGGGAAGAGCAAAAATCTGATAAGTCTTGAGAGCAATTTTAATCCTGCTTTTTTCAGTCTTACTCTGGTCTTGTACGGAGGATACGCCCATTCCGAAACCGGTGGGATATTTTAGAATAGACTTACCCGAATCAAGTTACCGTATGAAGAACCCGGAATACTGCCCTTTTAAGTTTCCCATTTCGAAATACGGAAGACTGGAATACACTTCTTCGCCTCAAGATCCGATATGTTGGTTTAATTTGAGCTATCCCTCATTCGATGCAAAAGTATATTTCACTTACAAAGAAGTGGACGGAAACCTGCGAGAGCTGATCGAAGAATCACGAATGCTCACTTACGAGCATCAGATTAAAGCAAATCGAATAAGAGAAGTAGCCATCTCGGATACCTCTCGTTCGGTTTACGGGTTAATGTACGATCTCGGCGGGGCAGTAGCTTCACCCCTTCAAATTTATCTGACCGATAGCACTGATCACTTTTTAAGAGGATCGCTCTATTTTAATGCTCGCCCCAATCCTGACTCGATTGATCCCGTGCTGAACTATATCCAAGAGGATCTTGATAAAATGGTAAGGGAACTTGAGTGGACCGATTAATTAAGTCGGTAAAACCTGTCGAGTAGTCGTTATGCGACGGTAATAAAGCAGTAAAAAAAGTGCTAAGGCAAAGTCGAAAACTGCAAACATCAGATGTATTGGCTGGAGCGCTGCAGGCATTTCAAAATAGGCTAATCCCATACCGACCAGAACTTCGCCAACCAATAGCGCTAAGAGTAATCGAGGACCTGAAGAAATGGCATGATCCTGTATTAGCCGAATCGCAAACCACCCCATCATCCCGATAACCACCAACGAAAAGGTACGGTGAAACTCGAAAATTACCGATAGCTTTTCCAACCAATCTTCAGTTGCTAAAAGGCTCGTCTTTCCTATCGCGTCCACTTCTTCTCTTACATTGGTTCCTAAAAAAATCTGAACGAGCAACAGAATCAGTCCGATTATACCAATGAGAACCGTAGTTCGATTTCTTTTCATTCTAAACCCGAAATCGAAAGACTTTAACCTGACTACCAAAAAAATAAAAACCGCCACAAGGCCGAGAGCTCCGAACATGTGATATGTAATTTGATGAGGAACGAGATTTCCATCTACCACCACTTTTCCTAACCAAGCTTCAAAACCCAATAAAAAAAGTCCTACCCAAGAAAATAAGGGAACCAACCAATCTTTCTTAATCATTCCAAGTGACAGTAAAGCTAAAGCCAAGACGGGCAACCCGGTGAATGCACCAATCAATCGATTGACAAATTCCACCCAAGTATGGAACGGATTAAAGAGAGCATAATCGTGCTTTGTATATGCATCCCATTGCGAGGCATCAAATACATCGCCTGAGGTAAAATGATCCTTCGCAACTAAGAGGGTTTCATCTACAATTATAATGTTGCCTTCACTAAAAGATCGATCGGGCGACCAAGTTAAGGTCTCGATATCAGTGGGAGGAATCAGATAGCCAAAGCATTTTGGCCAATCGGGGCAGCCCATGCCGGAGCCTGTCATTCGCACGATGCTACCCGCCAGCATTACCAGCATGGTGCAGACTAAAGAAACAATTGAGAGGCGATATAGTGTTTTCCGCATGTTCGAAATGGTCCAATCAAAAAACCCCTCGACTTGAGGGGTTGTTTAAAGCTTTTATCGATTAAATTTAAAAGAGCCGTGAAAAGACCGTGAAAATATTTGGCAATCTGTAGCGTAACCGGGGAGAGTAAGAACTAACTTTTTCTTCATCCTCTTCTAAGGCTTGGGTTTCCGCCACCACGTGTTTTACTTCTACGGCATTTACTTTGTAATGTCCGTTTGCAATGGATTCCACCGTCTTTATCATCTCTTGCTCACTTACGGTATTTGCATCAAACTCTACCACGGCATAATTAACCTCACCTTCTCCCTTAAATTCAATGTCTGTTTTTTTCACTCCATCTAAGCCATTGAGCTCACCGGCGATTTTATTGCCACACATCATTTCACAGGCCATACCCTCAATGGCAATATTTGCCAAAAATTTTTCCGAAGGTCCGGATTCCTGAGTGAAAGTAACGTTCACTTCAGAATCAGATGTCATGTCAGAATCTTGTTCGGTGCTCGAACAGGCTCCAAGAAATACCATGGAAGCCACAAAAAGCGATTTAATGATATTGTTAAGTTTCATTTTGGTCAAATTAATTGTCCACTTTTGCGGCTCCAAAATTATACATTTTAAGCTTGAGCAACAAGAGAAAACAGCGTTTGCCCGTCCAAAATTCGCCGGCAGAGTGGCGCCACTGGGGGATGTTGTTTTTCACCGCAGCCATTTGGGGCAGTTCCTTTATTCTTATCAAGCGCGGCTTATTCACTGTTGACGGGCAAGAGCTGTTTACTTCCCTACAGGTAGGAGCCATGCGAATTTTGTTTGCTGCGCTTTTTATGCTCCCCATAGTATTCAATAGATTCAAAACGTTAAAAAATGGGAATTGGAAATATTTTCTGGCTGTCGGGGTATTTGGCAATGGTATTCCGGCTTTTCTTTTCGCTATAGCGCAAACAGAAATTCCCAGTGCTTTAGCAGGAATGCTTAATGCACTGGTTCCCGTTTTCAGTATGCTAATAGGTCTGGCATTTTTCGGTATAGCTATAAAATGGATTCAGTTTATCGGAGTTTTTATCGGATTGGCAAGTGCGGTCGGACTAATTTTGAGCGGAGCAGATTTAGCCGGCACGGATTTTAATCATTGGTATGGCTTGCTGGTAGTCGGAGCGACCGTTTGCTATGCCATCAGCCTGAATATCATCAAGCAGTACCTGCAAAATGAGTCTGCTATTTCCATTACGGGTATTGCTTTGGTCTTGGTCAGCCCCGTAGGTTTGGCCATTCTTATGTCAACTGATTTCGTCAATCGAGTGAATACGGTAGACGGAAGTTGGACGGGAATCGGCGCCATGGCCATATTGGCCGTATTGGGTACCGCCATCGCGCTAATGATTTTCAATAAAATGGTAAAGGAAACCTCGACAATTTTCGCCTCTTCCGTTACCTACCTCATTCCATTAATTGCCATAATTTGGGGATTGACTGATGGGGAAGTATTGGCTGTAAGCCAAGTGGTTTGTGCTCTTACTATGCTTGGCGGAATCTTTTTAATCAATCGTGGTTAGTATCTTTGCATACCAAGTATTTCTGCGTATATTTGCCGCCCTTTTAGAATAAATCTAACCCCATTAAAAAGACGTTATGTACGCAATCGTAAACATCGCGGGGCAGCAAATCAAAGTTGCAAAAGACCAACAAGTCTATGTCAATCGTCTTCCCGGCAAAGCCGGAGATAAGGTGACTTTTGACGAGGTATTGCTCGTTGACGACAACGGCAAGGTAAATGTTGGCGCCCCGGCTGTATCAGGTGCATCGGTATCTGCAAAGGTAGTAGAGCACGTGAAAGGAGACAAAGTGATTGTCTTCAAAAAGAAAAGACGTAAAGGGTATCAAACCCGAAACGGTCACCGTCAGTTGTTGACGAAAATCGCAATCGACGGTATTTCTTTAAGCGGATCTAAAAAAGCCACTGAAAAGAAAGCGGAGTCAAAAGCTGAAGCTAAAAAAGAAGCTCCGAAAGCAAAAGAGGATAAATCAACTCAAACTGAGGAGAAAAACTAAGACACCATGGCACATAAGAAAGGAGTCGGAAGTTCGAAAAACGGACGTGAGTCGGAAAGTAAACGACTCGGAGTTAAAATATTTGGCGGACAACAAGCTATCGCAGGAAATATCATCGTGCGTCAGCGAGGTACCAAGCATCACCCGGGTGTAAATGTAGGTATGGGAAAAGACCACACACTATTTGCACTTTCCGATGGTACGGTAGAATTCCGCAAGAGAAAAGGAGACAAGTCATTTGTTTCGATTGTTCCGGCAAACGAACAAAACTAGTCTTTCGATTATCGTATTCAAGAAGGGGTGGTTTCCACCCCTTTTTTTGTGTCCGTTTCAAAAATCGAAACAGGTTATTAATTGCTAATTTCGACGACTAATTTTTCAATCAAATGTTGCAGACAAACATCCTCAGAGAAAACACTGAAGATATTTTAACAAGGCTCGAAAAAAGAGGCGACCCACGCCTGAAAGACCTCGTGGCTAAGGCGCTCGAACTCGACCAAAAAAAGCGAGAGAAACAAGCCGAATCAGACGCCCTTTCAGCGGAGATGAATAAAGCATCCAAAGCCATCGGCATCTTGATGAAAGAAGGAAAGCGTGATGAAGCCGAAGGAGCTAAAGCGAAAGTGGCTGAAATCAAGTCGAAATCTCAGGAGATGAAGCAGAAGTATGCTCAGCTCGAAGAGGCTTTGGACGCGGTGCTATATCAAATACCGAATGTTCCCAACGAGCTCGTTCCTGCGGGTAAAAGCGAAGCCGACAATGAGGAGGTCTTCAGCTACGGCGAAATTCCCGATTTAGGTAGCGATGCGAAACCACATTGGGATATAGCCGATGAATACAAGCTCATCGACTTTCAATTGGGGGTAAAAATTACGGGAGCGGGATTTCCGCTCTATACCGGCAAAGGAGCCAAACTTCAACGCGCTTTAATCAATTTCTTCTTGGATGAGGCAGACAATGCAGGCTACGAGGAATTGATTCCTCCATTTATGGTAAATGAAGATTCAGGTATAGGCACCGGACAACTTCCCGATAAGGAAGGGCAGATGTATCACGTTACCGAAGATGATCTCTACCTCATACCAACCGCCGAGGTGCCCATCACCAACGTTTACCGAGATGTAATTTTGAATCCCGAAGATCTTCCGATCAAGCATTGCGGATACTCGCCTTGCTTTCGTCGCGAAGCGGGATCGTACGGAAAAGATGTGAGAGGCTTGAACAGATTGCACCAATTCGAAAAAGTGGAGATCGTGCAAATTTCAAAGCCGGAAGACAGCTATAAATTGCTCGACGAAATGGTAGAGCATGTCAAGAACATTCTGGCTAAGTTAGAATTGCCTTACCGAATACTTCGATTATGTGGCGGCGACTTGGGATTTACTTCGTCAATTACATATGACTTTGAAGTTTATAGTGCCGCTCAAAAAAGATGGCTTGAAGTGAGTTCCGTTTCCAATTTTGAAGCTTACCAAAGCAATCGACTGAAATGCCGATACCGAACGGAGGAAAAGAAAACCGAATTGGTACATACTTTGAATGGTTCAGCTATGGCATTGCCCAGAATTATGGCTGCATTGTTAGAAAACAATCAAACGAATGAGGGCATCGTTATTCCCAAGGCTTTGCAGCAATACACTAAATTTTCTAAAATAGAAAAGAAACAATGAGACACAGACTTGCATTTATTTGCATCATAATTATAAGCTTGGTAGCTTGTAGGCAAACAACCTATGAGCACGAAATCGCATCCATTGATTCACTTTTGGTACAACTTGACACTCTGGATCTGATGCATCGAAGAATTGATACAAGCGATTTCGCAACGCTCGGAAAAGAGTTCACGGAAAATTTGGCTTTCGTCCAAAAGACGTATACATCCAAAGAAGATACCATGCCCAAAGACGTAGCTATGCTCATGTCGGAATATCGCGGATTGAAAAAGCCTGCAAAAGGTTTTAAAGACAAATATCAACGCACTGCGGAAGAACTCAATTTCGCTAAAAGTCAATTGGCCGATTTGAGACATGATCTGCAAAACAATCTTTTGGATTCAGTTTTCGTTGATGAAATGCTGACCGATGAAAAAGAGGCTGTAAAGTCCATTTCAAGTTCATTGGAAGAACTTAAGATGAGCAGCGATTATACCAAAAAGAAACGGGAGGAATTGGAACCGAAAATTGATAGCCTCATACAAGTACTAAAAGAAGAAAAATCATAAAACAGCTTGCAAGCATATTATTTCTGTTGATTTCTGCTTTCGCTTTCGCGCAAACGGGAGACGAGCAGTTGGCGTCGTATTATCTGGATTCAGGTGATTATGAAAAGGCAAGACTGTATTATGAGAAGCTTTACGATAAAAAACCTACCTCTGAGTATTATCAAGGTCTGCTTATGTCTTACAAAGAATTGGGCGAGTATAAAGAGGCCGAAAAGCTGATTAAAAAACAGAGCAAGCGCAATAATTCCAATACACTTTTTATAGACTTGGGCGAGGTATATGAAGCCCAAGGCGAAGATGATGATGCGCAGAAAGCATATCGCGAAGCCATTGATGAACTCCCTAAAAGTCAGGGCATGGTCATAAAGACGGCCAATGAGTTCATACGCTTAAACAAGCTCGATTTGGCCCTCGAAACTTATCAGGAAGGAAAAAAACTACTGGAAGGACGTTACCCTTTCAGTTACGAGATCGCCGGCCTGTACGGTACGATGGGTGATAAGGAGCGAATGATTTCCGAATACCTCGATTTGCTTTTGTACAATGAAGCCTATGAACAAACCATCCAAAATGCGTTGAATCGAAGCATTAATTTCGAAGAAGACGATGAGGGAGTGGAAATGCTCAGAACGGAATTGCTTCGTCGTGTTCAAAAGAATCCCGACTCAGTAATTTATGCCGAAATGTTGATTTGGCTGTTTTTACAAGATAAAGAATTCAACTCCGCATACATTCAACTCAAAGCTCTTGACAAGCGCTTGGGAGAAGATGGTCAACGGTTACTTCAGTTGGCGGGGTTGTGCACCAACAACGGAGCGTATGAAGTAGCCGAAAAATGCTACCAATACATTGCCGATAAAGGCAAAACAAATCCCTACTACAACTACGCCCGCACGGGGGTATTGAAATCGCGATTTCAAAAGTTGAGTACGGAATTTCCACCTGATACAATGGCTCTGACGGAACTGAGTATGGAATATTCAAGCACTTTAGAAGAGCTCGGGGTGAACATCGAAACGCTCGGGCTTATGCGCCAAAAAGCTTTGCTTGAGGGTTATTATCTGGGAGATCTTCATGCGGCAAATGTCACTCTCAATGAAGCATTGGAAGCAAATGTTTCCTCGCCGAGTATGATGGCTGAAATAAAGCTGGACCTCGCCGAAATCCTCATTGCCAAAGATTACATCTGGGATGCTTCTCTACTAGCTTCTCAAGTAGATAAAGACTTTAAGAATGATATTCTCGGATCGCAGGCCAAATTCCTGAACGCTCGAATCAGTTATTACAGCGGCGACTTTGAGTGGGCACAGGCACAACTGGATATTTTGAAAGGTAGTACGTCTAAATTAATCAGTAATGACGCTATGGAGCTGTCACTATTGATTTCCGATAACCTGAACCTTGACACCATTTTGGATCCGATGCTCATGTTTGCCAGAGCTGATCTTCAGGCTATTCAGCGAAATTACACCGCAGCGGCCGCCACCCTCGATTCGATTATGACGGAGTATCCCGGCCACTCCTTAGCTGATGAGATACTGATGCTAAAAGGAAGAATGGCTGAAAGTCAGTACGATTACGACGCGGCGATAACCTACTACCAAAAAGTTTTGGCTGAGCACTATTTCGATATCTCTGCGGATAATGCGCTCTATCGTAGCGCAGAACTTTACGAAGAGAAATTGGGACAACCCTCGAAAGCCGCCGACCTCTATAAGCAACTGATGGTCGACTTTCCCGGAAGTCTCTACGTAGTTGAAGCAAGAAAGAGATTTCGAAACATTCGCGGCGATGAGCCCAACGGTGAAACTCCTCGAATCATTCCCGACAGGGTGCCTTAATATTGGTCCTTTATTTTTCTAAGAATCAAGAATGAAATGATACTGGTGGCTATGCCGATGTAGCCTACTACGTTGAAATTACCAAAAGTTCTGTCAGCATTTTCTACCATTATCAAACCTGCGCAGAAGGCGGCAATCCCTTGGCCCAAACTTAATAAGGAAGATCTGAGACTCATAAACGTCCCTCTGTAATTGGGATGGGCCGTTCCGATGACCATAGCTGAGGCAGGAATCATTCTACCTGCGGCAAAAACGAAGAACATACCGGAGAAAATAAGCACGTACCAAATCGGATTTGGCGTCATATTGGTGATGGCATAAATCGGAATAAGCGAAATGAGCATTAATCCCAAGAAGGTCTTCAATCGACCGTATCGATCCGCCACTTTCCCGAAAAATGGCGAGGTAAACACGGTGAGTGATCCCCCGACCAGGTAAATGTAGGTTAGCTGAATCTCCTCAAAGCCAACATTGGCAACCATGTAAGGTGAGATGAAAGGAATGATACTGAACTGACCGAAGACGATCAATAAGGTAAAAGCGAAAGCAAGCAGTTGATTTCTATCGCGAACCACATACTTCAACGCCACGAAAGAGCTTTTCATCCGTGTGCCCTTCTCTTTGCGATGGTCGTTTAGAGATGGTACCATCTTCAGTGCAAAACCCAAAAGAATACTCGCAAAGCCTGCGATCATGAAAAAGGCGACTTCCCACCCGAATTTTGTTCCCAAAAACAGACCAAGCGGAACACCCAATGAAGCCGCCGCCGAAAA
>CAZYWJ010000004.1:0-1588 GCA_964651785.1 uncultured Cryomorphaceae bacterium | reverse complement strand
AGCATGATCAATAAGTCGGAATGCTCGAGCTCTCGAACAAACTTACTCCATGCCAACAGGCTATCGGAAGCCACAAAGAGCAAAGCACCACCTGAAATCCATAAAAAAGAGGCTGTGCTCACTTTTCTGAAGCGATTGAGTGCGATGAGCAGCATCAGTGTAATGACCATCGTATAAATCATTACGGGGCCGATCATCTGGCCGAGAAAATCCTTGATCGCATTAAAGAAAAACCAACCATAAGCTACCACCAGAAGCATGGCCCATCCGTACTTTTTCAAAAATTTAATCTCATGATTAACCAAATACGTTTTGGTAAAAGCAGTGATATAGAAAATGTGTGCAAGCAAAAAGCTACTCAACCCCAATGTAAAATATGGCGGCGTTTCCTGAAAAATCAAAAGGACATCTCCCGCAAGGGAAAGCACTAAACCAACCAAAATAAAAATACCGAAAGCACTGACTTTCTTCTTGAACAGACCCAATGCAAAATAGCCAATCAAAGAGAGAAGTATGAATGGCTTTGAGAGGTTTTCTATTTGCTGCATGTTTTGCTCTCCTGCAAATATGTGCAGACCTAAAACAAAGGCGTAAACGGGCAAAAACAGACGGTCCCGATTCACTTTACGCGTTCAATTTTGTGAAAACTCAAGCGGTAAAGTGCAGCTGCTGAAATGATCGCAACACCGACGGTAACTGCAGGAATCCATAAAGGCAGCAAGGCTTGAAAATACAAAAAGACAGTGACCCCGATCGAAACGAAAAAGCGAATACTCTCCATCTTAATTCCGTAAGGTCGATCTTCAAAGAGAGTCCCCAAAGAAGCCACTGAATAGATGATGACACCGGCTATCAGAAGCTGATAAGCCAATTCGAATTTGGTAAGATTGAAGAGAAAAAGCGCCGTGAATCCAAGAGTGACTAAATACTGGGCAAAGAGATAATAATTCAGCCCCGGCGAAATTTCGATCTCGTATTTCCGATAGGTTTTCTTGTCCACATCCTTCGGCGCTTGGAAGCCCCCCATTTCTTTCGGGTACCAGCCCGGTGGTGCAAAAGTGAATTTTACCTTATTGACAAAACCGGGAACGGCCTTCAGTTCTCGCCATAGGCGAACAAAGGGCTGAACATTCGCCATGACGGGATTCCATGAATTGGTGGGAGTCGTTATTCCGTAAGTTGGTCGTTCTTCTTCGTCTTGAAACGTTCCGAACATGCGATCCCAAATCATCAAGGTTCCTGCATGATTTCGATCGATGTACTTGGGATTTCGCCCGTGATGCACCCGATGATGAGAAGGCGTATTGAAAATATACTCATACCAAGCGGGCATTTTCCCGATGACTTCCGTGTGAATCCAAAATTGGTACAGCAAATTAAACGCTCCCATTAACAGAAACCACTCCGTTTTAAATCCCAAAAACGCCAATGGAAAATAAAAGTAGAAAGTGAACATCTTCTGAAAGGTGCTTTGGCGCAAAGCCACTGAAAGGTTGTAATCTTCACTTTGATGGTGCACCACGTGACCCAACCAAAACAAGTTTACCTGATGGCTCATGCGATGCGCCCAATAGTAAAAGAAGTCGAC
>CAZYWJ010000003.1:115781-120736 GCA_964651785.1 uncultured Cryomorphaceae bacterium | reverse complement strand
AGAGAGCCCTTTCCGCAGGCTGAGGTCATTCTTTGCGAAAGCACTTACGGCGACCGTTTGCATGATGATCAAAAGTTGAGTGAGGAGAAACTCCTCGAAGTTGTACGAGAAACTTGCGTTGAAAATAAGGGAAAGTTGATCATTCCATCTTTCAGTTTGGGCAGAACCCAAGAAATCGTTCACAACCTTGACCGGCTGGAAACGGATGGAAAGCTGCCGTCCATAAAGGTTTTTGTCGACAGCCCGCTGAGCACCAATGCCACTGAGATCGTTCGATCATTTCCCGATCACTTCAATGATCGTATTTTGAAGTATATGGAGAAGGATTCCAATCCGTTTGGATTCTCGGGGCTTTATTACGTTCGGGACGTTAAGTACTCAAAGCAGATCAACGATCTTAAAGAACCGTGCATCATCATTTCGGCTTCGGGAATGGCAGAGGCAGGAAGAATTGTGCACCATTTGGCAAATAACATCGAGGATCCGCGAAATACCATCCTGTTTATAGGTTATTGCGAGCCGTCCACTCTCGGGGGGCAACTCAGAGAAGGAGCTGAAAAGGTGAAGATTTTCGGAATAGACCTCGACGTGAAAGCAAAGGTAGTGGTGATGGATTCTTACAGCGCCCACGGCGATTACAAAGAAATGATCGAATACCTGAGTTGCCAACAGGCTCACCTGATAAAGCACTTGTTTTTGGTTCACGGTCGCCCTGACGTTCAGGAGACTTTTAAAGGCCACCTCGACCAAGCCGGCTTTCACCACATTTCCATTCCTAAAAAAGGAGACGTGGTAGAATTGAATTGATTCTAATATTTAAATCTACTCAATACCCAAGCCGCTAAGCCCAACACGCTTTACGCAATTCGCACTACGCACTACGCCATACCCAATACCCAAAAAAGTATCTTTGCCGAAATGTGGAGCGAAGCAAAAGCGATCATCGCAAAAGATCTTAGAATGGAATGGCGGCAGCGCCATGCCATCGGCAGCGTTTTTCTCTACATTATCTCATCGGTGTTCGTGGCTTACCTGGGCTTTCGCCAAATAGTGGACGTGCCCGTGTGGAATGCCCTCTTTTGGATCATCGTACTTTTTGCCGCTTTCAATGCGGCTTCGCGCAGCTTCGCCTCCGAAACTACAGGCAGGCGTCTCTACCTCTTTTCATTGGCACGAGCCGAAGCGGTGGTGATTGGGAAGATGATCTACAATGCCATTCTGCTTTTGGTGATGGTATTTGTCGGTTTCGCCATCTACGCTTTGATGATCGGCACGGCGCCATTGGCAGAAGCCAATTGGAGCGCGCTGATTCTAGCACTGGCGCTGGGAGCCATCGGCCTCGCTTTTACGCTTACCTTGGTTTCGGCGCTGGCTTCTCAAACCGATAACAATCTGGGAATGATGGCCATTTTGGGTCTTCCCGTTATCCTGCCGCTGCTGCTTATTCTTATTCGTTTTTCCAAAAATGCCATTGATGGAATTGCCTGGTCTGCAAATGCCGTTTACGCTTGGCAATTGGGTGCCGTTCTTCTGCTGTCTTTGGCCCTCTCCTATATACTTTTTCCGTACCTTTGGCGCGAATAATCGGCAGTAAGATTTATGTCAATTGCTTGGTGGAAGTGGCTCTCTGCACTTACCGTACTTATCACTCTGATCGTTGGACTTAAAGCCCCTTTGTCTCCCGGGATTCCTGCCGTCAGTCCCGACAAGTTGGATTATGGCGCTACCGGCGTTACCATCACCGGTTACAATACACATTTCAAGGAAGCTGAAGGTTCGCTTCAAGTTTGGCTAAAAAATGGCGAAGCTATTTTCTGTCCTTACGAAATGGCCATCGTTGATGAGAATACCATGCGCGCCAGCTTCAGCGTAACCGAAGTAATTGACGGGGCATTTTTTGATCTTTATGTAAATAATGATGTTGACGGAACGCTTTATCTTCCACAGGCGCTTTTGCAAAGCGGCATGGAGGTAGACCTCAATCCCGACGTAAAACAAGATTGCCGAAAGGAAATTTCAGTTACCGAAACGGATGCCTACAATTTTCCCAATCAGCCCATTCTCAACGAAACCATTCGAAACATCCTGATTCACGTGCCGAGCTGGTTTGCCATGATATTTGTGATGTTGCTCTCTCTGATATTCAGCATCCGATTTTTGAATTCTTCTCAAATGGAATTTGATACACGCGCCGAAACGGCAGCTCACGTCGGATTGCTTTTTGCGTTTATCGGCTTGGCGACGGGCAGCATTTGGGCCCGATTTACTTGGGGAGCCTGGTGGGTCAGTGATCCACGGCTCAACGGCGCCGCCCTCGGCGTGCTGGTTTACTTGGCTTACTTCGTTTTAAAGTCATCCGTCAACGACAAAGAGAAGTCGGCACGCTTGGGAGCAGTTTACAATATATTCGCTTTTACCATGATGATTCTCTTCGTGATGGTGCTTCCGCGAATGACGGATTCGCTGCATCCGGGCGTGGGTGGAAATCCTGCATTCAGCCAATACGATTTGGACGATAACCTTCGTTTGGTTTTCTATCCGGCGGTGATCGGTTGGATAGGAATAGCCCTTTGGATATTTGATGTGAGATACCGAATGATGCGTTTGCGCATGAAAGAACTTTTAGGAAATGATGAATAAACAACTATCCATATTTCTTGTCTTATTACTTGGATTATGGTCTGCTTCGGTCAGCGCCCAATCAGGCACCGATTGGCTGGAAAATACCATGTTTTCAAGCGGAAAAATAAACGTGGTAATTGCAGTAGTCAGCATCGTATTTGTGCTGATTGTTGCCTACCTCATTTCGATAGACAGGAAGTTGAAAAAGTTGGAGATGAATGATAATCCCGCTTCACACGCGGAAAAGAATAAATTGAAATGAAAAAGACACACATCGTTGCGATCATCCTGATTGCAGTGGCCATAGCGTTTATGATCGGGTCGGTAAATGATTCGAGCTCTTACGCTGATTTCAGCGAGGCATTTGAAAATCCAAAAAAGGAATACCACGTGGTAGGCGAATTGGTAAGAACTGAGGAGATTGCTTACAATCCCGAGATCAACCCGAATATCACTCGCTTCACTATGGTAGATAATAACGGCGAGCGCAGAAAAGTGGTGCTCAACAAGTCAAAGCCTCAGGATTTTGAACGTTCTGAAAGCGTAGTCCTTATCGGAAAAGCAAATGGCGACGAGTTTCACGCTACCGAAATGCTGATGAAGTGCCCTTCTAAATACAAAGAAGAAGGCAAATTTGAATTGGAAGAAACAGCATCCAAAGACTAAGAGCCAATGGTAGAATACTTGGGTGAGCATACCCTGATCGGGAGGCTTGGAGAAGTCTTCGTATCCACCTCGTTTGCGGCTGCGTTTTTGGCTGCCGTTTCATATCTCGTTGCAAACCGCACCGGCAATGAGGCATATCGAAGGATGGGTAGAGCTGCTTTTTGGCTACACTCCGCCGCGCTTATTGCCACTGCGGTCACGCTCTTCGCAATGCTTTTTAATAAGTATTTTGAATACGACTATGTGTGGAAGCACGCCAATCGCGATATGCCTTTGCGCTATATCTTCTCGGGTTTTTGGGAAGGACAGGAGGGGAGCTTTATCCTTTGGAGTTTCTGGAATGTCGTTTTAGGAAATATTCTTCTTTTCACCGCCAAACGGTTTGAAAACCTGGCCATGACGGTGGTTTCGGTTTTTCAAATGCTCTTGGGGAGCATGCTTCTGGGGGTTTACATTTTAGACTTTAAATTGGGAAACAGCCCCTTTGACCTCATTCGAGCCTTACCCGAAAATATCGGTTTGCCTTGGACCCAAATGCCGAATTACCTGGAGCGCATACCGAGTTTTAGTGATGGAAGAGGGATGAATCCGCTTCTGCAAAACTATTGGATGACCATCCATCCGCCTACGCTGTTTTTGGGTTATGCATCTACTCTGTTTCCTTTCGCATTTGCTATTGCGGGATTGGCCTCAGGAAAACTAAAGGAGTGGATCAGACCGGCCATTCCATGGGCGTTCTTTTCCGTTTCCGTCTTGGGAATCGGAATTTTAATGGGTGGAGCTTGGGCTTACGAGGCATTGAGCTTCGGTGGCTTTTGGGCTTGGGACCCCGTTGAGAACGCCTCACTGATTCCGTGGCTCACCTTGGTCGGCGCCGCGCATGTGATGGTGGTTAATCAGCGGAAAAATCGCTCGCAGTACACGGCCATTTTCCTCACCTTGATTACCACCATCTTGGTGATGTATGCTTCGTTTTTAGTGCACTCGGGAGTGTTGGGCGACACGTCCGTTCACTCTTTTACCGACGATGGATTGATGAAGCAACACCTGTTCATCTTACTCTCCCTGGTGGCTGCATCTGCAGCGCTCATGCTTTTTGAAAAGCGTTTAAGATTGGTTTATCTCGGTGGTATTTTGGTATTGATTATCGCCGGATGGACCTTCGACTTGGCTGTAGCTGCTATCGTAGCTTTCCTCATTATGTCTATGGTAATGCCGATTGTGGCCTACCGAAAGTTCTTTGTAAAACCCGAACAAGAGGAGCCTCTTTGGAGCAGGGAGTTTTGGATTTTCATCGGGTCGATGGTGCTATTGCTCTCCGCTGCGCAAATAGCTTTGGAAACATCTAAACCCATTTGGAATATACTTGCCGAGCCTTTTTCAGGGCCTCTTATGGATATGTATTCAGTTACCAATTTTGAGGGACTGAAATCACTGGCTGAAGGAAAACTCGCTCCGAACAGTGATCGCATCAATCACTTTAATAAGTGGCAGATTCCCTTTGCTTTTGTGATCACCTTTTTGATTGCCTTCACCCAGTTTTTGCGCTATGGCAAAACGAATTTCAAACAGTTCGCAAAGAAGATTCTGGGAAGCCTCATCGTAGCCTTGGTTATCACCTTGGCGGCAGCCACTCAACTCGGATACGAAGGAGATGAGTTCATTTT
>CAZYWJ010000003.1:103741-115681 GCA_964651785.1 uncultured Cryomorphaceae bacterium | reverse complement strand
GGAATGATGCTCGATTCCATTCCGCGTTGGTCTCAGTTCCGCCCGGGCGAAAAGCTTTTCGATCTCAACCCACGCATTCAACTCAATCCCGAATTTGGAAATGTGGCCGAGCCCTCTACCAAGCGCTATTGGGATCAGGATATCTACACCCACATTCGCTGGGCTGAATTAGAGGTTGACACCGATGCCACGGGTTTTCGCACGGCCACCGAAGTCAAATTAGCTTTAGGTGACACTGCCTTGGTCGGATCGAATATGGTAAGGCTCAATCAGCTCTCGGTTGTTAAAGATGAAGAGCGAGAGAAGTACCGCATTGCTCCGAATGATCTTGCCGTAAGGGCCCGAATCGGAATTAAAACCCCGAAGGGAGAAGTCTATGAGGTAGAGCCGCTCTATATTTTGCGCGATTCCATCCTTCCGATTCCCGATCCCGTCATTCAGGATGAAACCGGTGTAAGAGTGAATTTTGACAAAATTGATCCCGCTACGGGAAAGCATACCTTTTATGTAGCCGAGCGGTATACGAACAGAAAAGAGTTTATCGTGATGCAGGCCATCCGATTTCCGATGATCAACATACTGTGGATAGGGTGTATCGTAATGTTTTTGGGAACGGTTATGGCCATTCGTCATCGCATCAAACTCTCTAAAAAATCCAAAACAGCATGAGTCGAATTGAATCCATCGCATTCATCGGAACCGGTCGTGTAGCCCACCAACTGGGAGCGGCTTTAGCGGATCAAGGCATTGATATTTCGGGCATCTATGGGAGAAATCGTGAAGAGGCCGAAAGATTGGCGGAAAAACTGCGCTCAGGAGTTATTGAGAAAATATCTGACAAAATCAGAGCAGACCTTATTTTGCTAACCGTATCTGATGACTCCATAGGTGAGGTATCAAAACAGCTAAACCCGAACAATAAGGGAGTGGTGGCTCATACTTCGGGGGCGGTTCCCATGGATGCGATTAAGAGAACTTCACGAAGAGCGGTTTTCTACCCGCTTCAAAGTTTTTCGCTCGACAAGAAGATCGTTTGGGAAAACGTTCCTTTTTGCCTTGAGGCAGAAAATGATGCCGACCTGAACGCATTGGGTGATCTGGCCGAATTGCTTTCGCAACGCATACACGTTCTTACCAGCGAGCAACGCAAAAGTCTTCATTTGGCCGCGGTATTTGCCAATAATTTTGCCAACCTGATGTTTGAGCTTTCTGAAGAACTTTTGGCGAAAGCCGAAATAGACCGAAGCATCTTGCATCCGCTTATTCTGGAAACGGCGAATAAGGTGCTGATGCAATCGGCAAATGTATCTCAAACGGGGCCCGCTGCACGAGGAGATAAGCGTACCATTGAGGCGCACAGACAACTTTTGGGTGAGAATAATTCTTACCGCGAAATCTACGACCGACTCACCGAAGAAATTTACAACAGAACGCATGAGCAAGAGCTATAAGCAGCGGTTGAATGAAATTACCACCATGATTTTTGATGTGGATGGTGTTTTTACTGATGGAGTGGTGCTGGTTATGCCCGATGGCCAATTTGTGCGGCGAATGAATTCGAAGGACAGCTATGCCGTTCAATTTGCCGTGAAAAAAGGATTGCGCATAGCCGTAATCACCGGCGGAAACTCCATTGCCGTAAGGGACGGACTACACAGTTTGGGCGTCAAGCACATTTTTCTGCAAAGCAAGAATAAAGAGCAAGTCTTTGATACCTTTGTCGAAAAGCAGGGTATCACTGCCGAGGAAGTGCTTTATATGGGGGATGATATTCCCGATTATAAAGTGATGGAAAAAGCCGGATTGGCTACTTGTCCTGCTGATGCTTCTGAAGAGATTAAAGGTATCAGCGATTACGTTTCCGTAAAGAAAGGCGGGCAAGGATGTGTGCGAGACATCATCGAACAAACCCTGAAAGTGCAGGGTAAGTGGTTTGATGAAGATGCCTTGGAATGGTAAGTTATGCAAGCATTTTGGCAATTTTTGCGCCTCACACGTCCGCTCAATCTCTTCATCATCGCCCTTACTATGGTGCTGATGAGGTACTTCGTCTTGATGCCCTTGGTCGAGGTCAATGGCTTTGAGCTTCAACTTTCCTTTTGGCAATTCTTGATTCTCGTGGGCAGCACCGTTTTTATCGCTGCCGCCGGAAATGTGATCAACGATTATTTTGACCAGCGGACCGATCGGGTCAATAAGCCAAACAATATTATAGTAGGAGTTCACGTAAAACGCCGAGTTGCGATGTTCGTGCACCAAGTTTTCAATTTACTGGGCTTGGCCATGGCGGTCTATCTCGCGTACAGCATCGGCATGTGGAAACTGAGTATTGTGAGCTTTTTTGCTGCCGCCAGCTTGTGGTTTTACAGTGTTCAGTTCAAGCGCGACTTGATCGTAGGAAACGTGCTCATCGCTATCTTGGCCGGTCTGGTTCCCATCTTGGTGGGCATTTACGAAATTCCCTTACTGATTAAAACTTACGGCGAAGAGGTGGTGCAATTTTTCAGAACGCAGCGTCCGGGTGAAGATCCATCCCTTTATTTTAAATGGATGTTCTATTTCATTTTGGGCTATGCCGCATTTGCTTTTGCGCTCAACCTCATTCGCGAGCTGCAAAAAGATATGGCTGATGTGAAAGGCGACGCTCGAATCGGTGCACGAACCGTACCGCTGGTTTATGGGATTAAAAATGCCAAAATGGTCACTGCCGTTTTAATCGTGAGCACGATAGTTGCGCTCGTTATACTTCAACAAAAAGTGGTTAATGATCCTTATTCGCTCATTTACATGATGGTGGCCGTTATCTTGCCACTATTGGCAGGATTATGGGTAAACCACCGTGCGGTGAAGAGACCGCAATTTGTAAGAGCGGGAAACTTTATGAAACTGGCCATGCTGGGCGGATTGCTCTACAGCATCGTGCATTATTACATTTACTACGCTAGTGAATTATCTTGATTTAAAACACCATAAAATTGTATTGGCCTCAAAATCGCCTCGTCGGCATGAGCTGATGAAAGGCTTGGGAATCCCTTTTGAAGTGCGAACCAAAGAGGTAAACGAGGATTTCGATCACGAACTTCAAGGTGCTGAAATACCACGATTTCTTGCAAAGAAGAAAGCCGATGCATTCAAAGCAGATTTGGCTGATGACGAGATTTTGGTGACTTCAGATACCGTGGTTTGGCTGGGCAATCACGTTTTTAATAAACCTGAAAACGTAGAGCACGCCGTGGCCATGATCACCGAGCTTTCCGGCCGTGCCCACGAAGTGATAACGGCGGTTTGTCTGACCTCTGCTGAAAAACAGGTGGTGGTGAGTGAAACCACAAAAGTCCATTTCGGATTGGTGGAGAGAGAGGCCATTGAATGGTATGTAAGTGAATTCAAACCATTCGACAAAGCGGGAGCTTATGGTATTCAAGAGTGGATCGGCTACGTGGGAATTGAAAAAATCGAAGGCTCATTTTACAATGTCATGGGCTTTCCGACTCGGATGTTTTACAATGAGTTGAAGAAATTTATCGAATCATGAAATTAGATATTCTCGCCATCGCGGCTCATCCCGATGATGCAGAGCTCAGTGCTTCGGGTACGATTATTAAATCCATCAAGCAAGGTAAGAAAGTTGGAATCCTCGACCTTACGAAGGGAGAGTTGGGGACTCGCGGAACGCCTGAATTAAGAGCCATGGAAGCAAAGAGGGCTTCGGAGATTATGGGTATTGCGGTGAGAGAAAACGTAGGACTGCCGGATGGATTTCTCAATAATGTGAAAGAGCATCAAATGGCCGTTATTCCCTTTATCAGGAAATTCAAGCCCGATATCGTCTTAGCCAATTCATTGGCCGATCGCCATCCCGACCATGGCATGGGCGCAGCGCTTGCCGCAAAATCTTGTTTCTTGAGTGGCTTGCGAGCCATTCCTACCACGGATGAAAATGGCAACGCGCAAGAAGCTTGGCGACCAAAGGCGATCTATCACTTTATTCAGGATCGCTACATGCATCCCGACTTTGTCGTGGACATCACCGCTGAGTGGGAGAAAAAGGTAGAAGCAATTCGCGCCTTTTCCAGTCAATTTTATGTGGGAAAGGATGACGACGAACCGACTACACCGATTTCAACTCCCGAATTCATGAAATTCTTGGAAGCGCGTGCACGAGACTATGGCCGCACCATAGGCGTGCAATTCGGCGAAGGCTTTGTAGCCGATCGAACCATCGGTGTTTCCGATCTCGCCGATTTGATTTAATCGATTTTCTTCACTTTCAGTCTCAGCGAATTTCCGATGACGATAACATCAGAGAAAGCCATTGACAATGCCGCTATCATAGGATTTAGCAGTCCTACGGCAGCGATGGGAATAGCCAGAACATTGTAGAAAAATGCCCAGAAGAGGTTTTGCTTGATCGTTTTGTAAGTCTCTTTTGAAATGCGGTAAGCATCGATCAGCGCTTGCATCTCATCGGGGCGCATCAGGACGACTCGGGCAGAATCAATAGCCAAGGTGGTGGCCCCACCGTGCGAAACGCCAACTTGAGCTCTCGACAAAGACGGACCATCGTTTATTCCATCACCTACCATTACTACGATCTTTTCCTGCGAAAGCGTCTCAATGTACTTGAGCTTCTCATCGGGCTTCATCGCCGCTTGATAGCGCTCTATCCCGAGTTGCTCAGCCACTCGTCCTACCTTGGCTTCCCGATCTCCCGAAAGAATCTCCATTCGGAATCCTGCCTTTTGAAAAGCCTTGACCATTTCGGCTGCATTTTCTTTGATGCTGTCTTCGATATTCATCCGACAAACCACTTTATGATCGATGGTCAATACCAGATCACTCTCGCCCTCTTGATCTTTACCGAAAAACACGGTTTCTCCTGAAGCGGTTTGGCCCCTCATTCCGCTACCTTTTATCTCTTCAATGTTGGTGAGCGGTTCGGGTTCGGTTTCTTCCATCAGTTTCACCAAGGATTTGGCGATGGGGTGGGAGGAGTGGTTTTCCAATGATTTTATCAGTTGCTTCGCTCTTTCACCCAGTTCATTTTCTACTAAGCTCATGGAAAAATCGCCTGTGGTGAGTGTTCCCGTTTTGTCAAAAAGAATGACCTCTGCTTTTGCAAATCTTTCGAGCGTGTTTCCACCTTTCAGCAGTATGCCTTTTTTGGCCGCCCGACCGATTCCCGCAACCACCGCAGTAGGTGTAGCCAAACCCATGGCGCAAGGGCATGAAATGACTAAAACGGCGATGGAATTCATCAGAGATTGTGTCAAGCCAATTTCAAAAAGGAAATAGGCCAAAAGAAAAGTGAGCACCGAAATAGACAGAACGGCAGGCACAAATATGGAGCTCACCTTATCGCCTAAAATCTGTATGTCGGGTTGTTCGCGTCGGGCTCGCTTTACCAAGGAAATAATCTTTTCCAGAGTTGAATCCTTAGCTGTTGCGGTGGCTTCCAAGCGGCAATTGCCACTGAGGATGGTGGTACCTGAATAGAGGTGGTCTCCGGATTTTCTCATGACTACCTCACTTTCACCCGTTATGGCAGATTCATCAACCTCTACCGTACCTGAAAGAATTCTTCCGTCCACGGGTACGTGATCGCCATCATTAACTTGGAGTTCATCGCCGATTTTCACCGACTTTGGCTCGGTGTCAAAAATTTTCTCCTTCCCGTTCATTCGCATGACGATGCGCGCCACTGCCGATTGAAGCTTGGTGAGTTCGCCGATCTGTTCTGAAGTTTTTTGGACGGCACGGTGTTCTATCACATTTCCCAGCAAGACCAGCGTTATAATCATCGCAGCCGTTTCGAAAAACATGAAATCATGCATTATGGGTGAGCCCCAATTCATCATTGTGCCCGCTAAACTGTAAAAATAGGCTGCGCTCGCCCCTGTGAAAATCAGGACATCCATATTGGCCATTCCGCCCTTTAGACTTCCCCACGCAGACTTTCCAAAGTGAAGAATACCCAAGATGTAAACAGGAGTAGAGAGAGCTATTTGAACCAAGGGATCATTGAGCCACCAGTCCTTGGGCACGAACATGTGGAGAAATAGCGGAAGGGAAAAAATCAGTGCAAAGAGAAATTTTTTCTCGATGGAACTGAGCCCTTTCGATTGGGCTGCATCTTGATCGACTACGGAATAGCCGAGCCCCTCAATCTTCTGAACGGCTTCGTCGCGGGTGTGATTTTCAACGGTGGAAAAAGTTACCTCGCCATCGCTAAAGCTGGCGTGCGCATCACCAAATCCCGATTTTTGCAAAGTCTTGCTAATGCCTGCCGCACAATTTGAGCAGGTCATTCCTTCTACTTTCAATACCACTTCCTCGCTTGCCATGGTGCAAAAATACAGCTTCAAATCGTTCCCTCAATTTTCATCAGAATGGAAAAGTTTGTGAGTGATCTAAACAAAATGATAGTTTAGGCATTATCTTTGCGAGTAATATTCGCAAAATGAAAAGTATTCTATGCCTTCTTTTTTGACAAATGTCCGAATTGACGTAAGCGACAAAATATTCTTGAAAGATCCACATTCTTCTGATTTGGGAAAGGATATTTTGGAGAAAGGTTTGGTAATGATCGATGAACTCGGGTTGGAAAAGTTCACTTTCAAGAAGTTGGCCGCCGAAGTAGGGACGACCGAAAGCGCCGTCTATCGCTATTTTGAAAACAAGCACAAACTGCTGCATTATTATGTCTCTTGGTACTGGGGATGGCTGGAGTACAATTTAGCTTTTGGTACCGCTAATATCGATTCGAATAAAAAGAGGCTGGAAACGGCTATTCGGATTGTGACCAGAGATTTGAATGAAGTAAAAAATGCACCATTTGATTTGAACAGTTTAAAGAGGGTCATTATAGCTGAAGGCGCCAAGTCCTACCTCACCAAATCTGTAGATGATGAAAATAAAGAAGGTTTATTCATTCAATTTAAGAATCTTTGCGAGAGGATGTCACAGATGATTTTGCAACTCGCTCCGAAATATCCTTACGCGCATTCGTTGGCTTCTCTTTTCATCGAATCGCATTTAGATCAACTTTATTTCGCTGAACACCTACCATCCATTTGTGATTTAAACGGGAACGATAATACGCGATTTAATTTTTACAATAATCTAATCTTTAGTTCGATAGATAAATGGCGGGAATAGAATACAGTTACAGCAAACCGGTAAAGCGACTCGGTAGACTTCTGCGCAGCGAACGAAAGATCATTTACTTGATTCTCTTTTACGCATTGGTAAATGGTATCATCGTCCTCACATTGCCACTGGGTATTCAGGCTATTCTGAATTTCATCATGGGTGGAAGGGTTACCTCATCTTGGGTTATTCTTATCGTCATAGTTGTATTAGGTTTAACCATTTCGGGCTTGATTCAGATTTCTCAAATGACTTTGACAGAGAAACTCCAGCAACGCATTTTTGCCAGGTCATCTTTTGAGTTAGCCGTGCGAATACCAAAAATTAAGGTAGAGGCTTTTCAGAACCGGTATGCACCTGAAATGATGAATCAATTTTTTGATACCATTAATTTGCAAAAGGGATTGGCCAAATTATTAGTTGATTTTCCAACTGCTACCCTACAGGTGATGTTCGGCTTGATACTTATTTCCGTATACCATCCGTTCTTTCTATTCTTCTCTTTGATCGTTATTTTCTTACTCTGGTTACTGTTCAGATTTACGGGTCCGCAGGGAATTGTTACTTCATTGAAAGAATCTACGCACAAATACGAAGTAGCTCACTGGCTTGAAGAGGTAGCACGAACCATGGGTACCTTTAAACTTGCGGGAATCACGGAGCTTCCTCTTCTGAAGGTGGATAAGTTGATTATGGGTTACCTCTACTTTCGCAGGAAGCATTTCGGCATCTTGATTACGCAGTATAAAACCATGATCGCCTTTAAGGTGATTACTACCGGGGCCCTTTTGATCATGGGGAGTATTTTACTGATAGACAATCAGATCAGTCTCGGGCAGTTTGTTGCGGCTGAAATTATCATTATTCTGATAATGAATTCGATAGAAAAACTCATTGTGGGTCTGGAATCGGTTTACGATGTTCTGACTTCCGTGGAAAAACTGGGTGCTTTAACTGATATGCCTTTAGAAGAGGATAAGTCAAGAAATCCTGCCAGTTTAAAAAACTGTGAAGCATTTTCTGTCAATGTAGAAAACTTAGAATTTCACTATCCCGGAACGGAGCTATCAGTGATTGATAAAGTTACATTCGAAATTAAATCGGGCGAAAAGCTGGCATTGGCCGGAAAAGCCGGCTCAGGAAAAACCACACTTCTTCAGTTACTGACGGGTATTTATGAAGATTACAAAGGCAGAATAACCTACAACGGTATTCCTCTCTCGGCGCTTTCTCATGATGACCTCCGATTGGAAATAGGCGATAATATATGGCAGGAGACCATTTTTAAAGGTTCGGTTCGCGAAAATATCACACTGGGAAAGCACGGGGTAACTGATGAAATGGTGATGGAAGCTCTTGATGCAGTGAGTGCCGTCAGCAGTCTCAACATGCTTGATGAAGGTTTGGATACACTACTGTTTCCGGAAGGAGTGAAAATACCGCGTTCATTGGCAAGGAAGATAATTTTGGCCAGGAGTATGGTATCTCGTCCGAAGTTACTACTGATGGAAATGGAAACCGACTTTATGACTAATTCCGAGAGACAAAAATTTTACCATTACGTACTCTCGCAGCCGTGGACTTTGATTGCAGTCAGTGATGAGAGTGAATTCATAGAAAAAGCTGAAAGGTTGATGTTCATCGACCGGGGTACGGTAAGTTTTGTTGGAAAATTTGATGAATTTAAAAGAACGGAGTATGTTGAATTTATCAGATAACAGAATAGATGAGTCAAAATACCGCGACGGCTATTCCAGCCTTATGGCGGTTTCGGACAGGGGAAAGCCGATCAAGAAACTTCGCATCTTCATCTACATCTCCTTGGGGTTTATTGCTTTCCTTTTTCTGCCTTGGACACAGAATGTGAGAGCACCCGGAAAATTGACCACCTTATATCCTGAACAACGGCCACAAACCGTACAAAACGTCATTCCGGGTAGAATTGAGAAGTGGTATGTAAGAGAAGGCAATTTTGTGAATCCCGGTGATACGATAATTCGAATCTCCGAGGTAAAAGATAGCTATTTTGATCCACGCTTGATTGAGCGAACCGAAAGACAAATCGAGAGTAAGGAAAGTGCAGCCGTCAATTATTCTGAAAAGGCAGAAGCTTTATCCAGTCAAATTGAAGCATTGACTAAAGCGCGGGTAAACAAGTTGGAGCAAGCGCAGAATAAGTTAATTCAGGCAGACTTAAAGGTTACTTCAGACAGCATCGATTACCAAGCTGCTCAGGTAGATTTTCAGATATCGCAACAGCGGCTTCAGCGGATGGAAGAGCTTTTTGAGCAAGGTCTTAAATCCCTCACTGACCTCGAAAGTCGCCGCCTCAAAATTCAGGAAACACAGGCTAAAATGATCAGCGCGGAAAACAAATTGTTGTCTTCGCGCAATGAGCTCATAAATGCTCGGATTGAATTGGATGCAATAGATAATGAATATGCTGAGAAATTAAGCAAGGCCAGATCAGAAAGGAATTCGGCACTTTCCACTTTTTACGATACGCAAGCCGAAGTAGCGAAAATGGAAAATCAGCTCTCGAACTATGAAGTTCGGCAGAGCAATTATTTCATCACCGCTCCCCAAGCGGGATATGTCACTCAGACCATTTCGAAAGGTTTAGGTGAAACTATAAAAGAAGGAGCCGAAATTGTCAGCATAATGCCCGCATCTTATGATTTTGCAGTGGAGATGTATATCGAACCGGTAGACTTTCCTCTTCTGAATATAGGCAACGATGTGAGGCTTATGTTTGATGGATGGCCTGCCATCGTCTTCTCGGGCTGGCCTCAATTAAGCAATGGTACCTTTGGAGGAGAAATTCTCGCCATTGATAACTTCATCTCGCCAAACGGAAAGTATCGAATACTGGTAACTCCGGATGAGGAAGAGGTGCCGTGGCCCGACGATCTGCGCCCCGGTACGGGTGCTGACGGTATTTTATTGTTTAAAGACGTACCGCTATGGTATGAACTGTGGCGACAGCTCAATGGATTCCCGCCTGACTATTATATGAATGAGGAAGGCAAAAATTCGCGATCTAATTCTAAAGAAGAAAAATGAGGAAGGGAGTCTTCCGGATAATCTTGCTTTGTGGGGTGGTTTTTCATGCTCAAGGCCAAACACCTGATAGTTTGAAGGTGGATATGGAGGATTATGAATACGTGGAACCGCCTGACAGTATGTTAACCATGCTTACCGATTCAGTGCTGGATTATGAGGAGTTCATCTATTGGGTACGAATGAATCATCCGGTGGCCGAAATCGCCGATTTAGAAGTTGAGCTGGCTCGAAATCAATTACGTATGTCGCGAGGAGGTTTCGATCCGCTGCTTTATGGAAACTACCGAACCAAAGATTTCAAAGACACCGATTATTATGATGTTCTTCAGGCGGGAATCGAAATTCCCACGTGGATGGGGATTTCGCTTCAAGCAGGCTATGAAGATAATCAAGGTGCATTTTTAAACCCGGAAGCTACCGTGCCTCAGGATGGATTGATCAATGCAGGTATTTCGGCTCAATTGGGTTCGGGCCTTCTGATGGATGACCGCAGAGCTGCGTTGCGTCAAGCTCAAATCGGGATTGAAGCCGGAGAAAATCAACGGCAATTAATATCAAATGAGCTTTACTACGAAGCGACCGTGGCTTATTTTAACTGGTCTTTGGCAAATCAAACTATCGAAATAGCTGAGGAAGCATTGGATTTGGCCAATATTCGGTACGAAGGTGTCAGGGAGAGCTTTATCTTCGGTGATGTTCCCGCCATAGATACAGTTGAGGCTTATACTCAGGTCTTGGCCAGGCTCTACAATTTGCGGGAGGCGCAAAACCAATATATCGAGGCAGTTAACGTGGCTTCGGCCTACATCTGGAGCCCGGATGGAAATCCGGTAATCCTTCCGCCTTTTATCAGACCTCGAGATTCAGCAAATGTGCCTGCGGAGAATGTCATGGTTCCATTGTCCATCGATATTACTCATCCCGAAATATTGAAGTTGTTGTTTAAACGCGAATCCTTGACGATTGATCGACGTTTAGCCACCGAATACCTCAGACCTAAGTTAGAGTTAAAGTATAATTTTCTAACGGAAAATGTTCTACCCGCACCTGCTGATGAGTTTTTTCAGAACAGTACTTTTTTTGAAAACAACTATAATTTCGGCGCTAAGGTATCTTTTCCGATTTTTTTGAGAGAGGCACGTGGTAAGGTAGGAATGACCAAAGTGAAGATTGACATGGTGGAGCGGGAAGTGGAAAACAAGCGAGCCCAACTTGACGCTAAATTGAGTGCGGGTTTGGTGAAATTGGAAAATCTTCGCGAGCAAATTAATATCTTTCAACAGAACGTCGAGTTGTATCAAATACTTCTGAATGGTGAACGCGAATTATTCCGGATAGGGGAGAGCAGTTTGTTTTTAATCAATGCCCGTGAAACAAAGCTGATAGAATCACGCGTAAAGTATTACGAGTTATTGGCTAAAGAAAAGATCCTCCTTTCAGAGGTCAGAACGATAGGCGGCTTGGGATTTCCATAGAATAAATTGACATGAAGTTTTTCGCGAAAGCGGAATTTCATTATTTTTGCAGCCCTATTACAAACGGTGGTTGTAGTTCAGTTGGTTAGAACGCCTGATTGTGGTTCAGGAGGTCGTGGGTTCGAATCCCATCTTCCACCCAAAGTTTTGAAAAAGGCCGCTCGAAAGAGTGGCCTTTTCTGTTTCTGAGAGATACGAGAGCTTGCTCTCAAGTATCTCTCAGAAACAGAAAAGTCGGATCGACGTAAGTCGA
>CAZYWJ010000003.1:43285-103641 GCA_964651785.1 uncultured Cryomorphaceae bacterium | reverse complement strand
GAGCTTGCTCTCAAGTATCTCTCAGAAACAGAAAAGTCGGATCGACGTAAGTCGAACTGTTAGTCCAGTTTTAATTTCTCCTCAAGAGGCTGTGAATCATTGTACCGTTCGCAACGGTATTCTATTAGAAAAGATAAGCCAAATTCGACTTTTACTTTCCTTCGTTTTTCATTATTATTGTGTTTGGATTTTGATTTCCCTCTGTTGCGAATAAACGAGGAAAATCCAAATAGCCTAAATGTTTAGTTTGTTTAATGTTTAACCGAAGAAAGGAGCCTTAGCCGGGCTCCTTTCTTTATTTAGGTCTTTTTATAAAAAGGTATTTAGTCGTTCAGAACTAATATCGGAAGTGAAGCATTATTAATGATTTCTCGGCTTACCGAGCTATGCCAAATGCTCTCAAAAAAACCGTAATCGTGCCGAACGACCACCAGCAAAGAAGGCTTTTCTTTTTTGATGGTTTCTTCAATCCCTTCTGAGATGTCTTGGTTTTCGGTAAACGCATAAGTCGGATGTACATCCGTGAAATAGTTGCTGACTTGCTTTTTGTACCCTTCAACATCCTTTTCTTCATCGGGTTTTCTCACGTGAAAAAATTTGACGTGCGCCTCGGTAATCCGAGCCAGATTGGCCACAAACTCCAGGCAGTCTGCATCATCCATCACTTTCATATCAGTTGAGAAGAGGATGCTTTCTATGGGTTTATAGGGGCGATCAACAGGAACAGCTAATAACGGGACATTTACGTTTCGCGCGGCGGCGGCCGTATTGCTGCCGAGCCATTTCTCCGTTATTCCGCTCGCACCTTGTGTACCCATTATTACTAAGCTCACATTCTTCTCGTCAGCCCTGCGGTTTACAACATCTACTACAGAGCCATAAGCCGTTTCGTAATGAATGGTGATTCCTTTGGAACTCTCCAGTTTTTCTACCCGTCTTTTCAAGTTTTCCAATTCCTCTTCGGCGTTCTTTTTCATTACATCCGTTATGTCCACCATTACATTCGAACCTGTGGCGGGCATGCTATATGCATGAACAATTTCGATCGGGTTATCTAAGATTTTTGAAACTTGTATGGCATGAATCAGCGCGTTGAATGCGCCATCGGAAAAGTCGGTTGGTACTAGTATTTTTTTCATGATTAGGATAGTAGCTAGGTGTTCTTCAAATATACTTGTGCCCCTTTGATTGGACAACAAATCCGCAAAAAGAAAAACCACCGATTTCTCAGTGGTTTCTCAATATGGTGTTCATATACTTATCGCTTGTCGATAGGTACATAGTCGCGTTTGGTGGCGCCTACATAGACTTGTCGAGGTCTTCCGATTGGCTCTTTATTCTCTACCATCTCTTTCCATTGGGCGATCCAGCCGGGCAAGCGGCCTATCGCAAAGAGAACGGTAAACATTTCGGTAGGAATTCCGATCGCTCGGTAGATGATTCCCGAATAGAAATCGACATTCGGATACAATCCTCGCTCCACGAAATACTCATCTTTAAGCGCTACTTCTTCTAGCTTCTTGGCAATTTCGAGCGCCTTGTCGTTCACTCCCAATTTTTCCAATACGTCGTCAGCTGCTTTCTTAATGATCTTCGCTCTCGGGTCAAAGTTTTTATATACGCGGTGTCCGAAGCCCATTAGCCTGAAGCCGCTGTCTTTATCCTTTGCCTTGTCTATCCATTTTTGAAGATCACCTCCATCGGCCATGATCATTTCCAGCATTTCAATTACGGCTTGGTTTGCACCACCGTGTAGTGGTCCCCAAAGTGCCGAAACTCCTGCAGAAATGGATGAATAAAGACTCGCTTGCGAAGAACCGACAATTCTTACCGTACTAGCGCTACAGTTTTGTTCGTGATCTGCATGTAGAATGAGCAGCTTGTTCAAGGCATCTACCACTACAGGATCAAGCTCGTACTTTTCGCTCGGCACGGCAAACATCATGTAAAGGAAGTTTTCTACATAGCTCAAACTGTTATCAGGATAGATGTAGGGCTGACCTTTATTCGACTTGTATGAAAGTGAAGCCAAGGTGGGGATCTTAGCGATCAATCTGGTGATCGTTAAGTCTACGTCTTCTTTAGATCTGTTTGGCTTTTGAGAATTCGGATAGAACGTACTCAATGATGAAACCATCGAAGAGAGTATACCCATCGGGTGGGCATTTGAAGGAAATGCTTCGTAGAAGCGCTTCATATCTTCGTGGATCAACGTGTGTTTTGTTATGTTGGTTGAAAACTGTCCCATTTGCTCTTTGGTAGGCAACTCTCCGTTGATCAGAAGATATGCTACTTCAAGAAAATCTGACTTTTCAGCCAACTGCTCTATGGGATAACCGCGGTATCTCAAAATTCCTTTCTCACCATCCAGAAATGTCACGGCTGACATAGTTGAGCCGGTATTTTTAAATCCCGGGTCAATGGTAATGAGTCCCCCCGTAGAGGCTCTAAGTTTAGAAATATCAATGGCTACCTCGTCTTCCGTTCCTCGGATCAGAGGCAGTTCATACGTTTTATCATCAACGATGATCTTCGCGGTATCACTCATTTTATGGCTTGTCTTTTTTTAGTTTAGGAAATGGAGTTCAAATATACGTGAAAACAGCCGTAAGGAGGCTATTGTTCTCGTAGTTCCACTCAAGGATATTTTAATTTTAAGATAAGTTATCAACCGGCTGCTTCAGTTGCCGGATGTGTATTCTTCAAAGGTTTGATCTTTATATGCCTCCTCGGCTATAAATGAAAGAATGGGCATTATCTGAGCGGTACGCTGAAAACCTTGGACAGGAGTAACAATTTGGAAATCCTCATTCATGTAAACGATAGTGGGGTACGCGATTCTACCATTCACCGGGGCTATGGCTCTGGTTAAATCATGGGTGCTGTTTCGTCCGCTCTTGTTCGGATCATAGCCTTCATTTTTAAAGGTCGTTCCTTTGAACTCTACTGTCTCAGGACCTTCCGCATCAAATTTTATTGCGTAATAATGCTCATTCACATAGTTGACGACCGTAGGATCTTGAAAAGTGGTTTTATTCATCATTTTACACGGTCCGCACCACTGCGTATAGACGTCGACTAAAACCTTCTTGGGTTCTTCGGCCATTTTCTTCTCAGCCTCTTCCCAAGTGATCCAATTGATATGAGGAGTATCTTCCTGAGCAGTTATAATGTGGCAAGAGAGTAAGAAGCAAGTCGCGATCAATATCTTTTTCATGAAAGTGTAGGTTTTTTCAATGTCGGTTGAACAAAGATAATGCCTTTCCTCGTCTTTCAGAAAATGAGCTTTTAATGCGCAGTATGTCAATGGATCCACCGGTTAATGGATTCCATTCATCCAACTCTTCAATTTCGGAACCAGTAAGAGAAGGATAAGCGCAGCGCCAAGGACAACATAAACTCCCCAATTGAGATAGGTAGAGGTATAAACCGCTAAAGTTTCCGTTGCATCAGCATCAACGGGGATGTCTTCGCTAGCGGTAAGTTTTCCGATTTCTCCCGCAATTTTGTTCGCCAAGGCGATTGATAAAAACCACGCCCCCATTACAAAACCGACAATTTTACCGGGAGACAACTTTGTAATCATTGATAATCCGACCGGTGACAAGCTAAGTTCTCCCGTCGTGTGTAACAGGTACATAATGAACAAGAACAGGACGGGCATCATTCCTGCAGTTCCGAAAAATTTAGCCCCGATGACGATCACTGCAAAACCTAATCCTAATTGGGTGAGACCTAAAACAAATTTCATCGGTGTACTGGGTTCTTTATCTCTTTTATTAAGCCGGAGCCACATCCAGGAAAACACGGGAGCGAGTAACATAATGTACAAAGGGTTCAGGCTTTGAAAAATTGATGCGGGAATTTCGTTTCCGAAAATCACTCGATCAACATTTCTATCGGTAAACAATGTAATTGATCCGCCGGCTTGTTCAAAAAGGGCCCAAAAGACTGCGTGAAAAACAAATAAGACCGCGACCACCCAAATTCGTTGACCTTCAATTTTTCCTTCCGTACTCTCGGGATCCTTATCCTTTGCCACAGCTTGAAAACCATACCATATCAAGTAGGCCAAAATAGAAACTGAAATGATTATCAAAGCAGTGGCCATCACATTTCCGTAATTCAGAAGCAAAGCACAAACCGGAACGAATAGAAAGGAGGCAATATATACGAAAGGAATCGCAGGCAGGGATGAGATTTTTTTGATTTCACCTGAAGGGTCAGGCTTCAAACCTTTTTGACCAAAAAGTTTAGGACCAAGGATCATAAAAGTTATTAATCCCAACCCCATACCAATTCCGGCCAGCCCGAAGCCGTAGTGCCAATTGATTTGTTCCCCGACGTAACCGCAAGTGAGTGTTGACAAGAATGCGCCAATATTGACACCCATATAAAAAATGGTAAAAGCTCCATCCTTCCTCGGATCATCCTTCGTGTAAAACTCACCGAGAAAGCTTGAAATATTGGGTTTGAAATATGCATTCCCCACGATGATGAGCGAAAGTGCCAGAAAGAATACGGCGAGACTTCCGGGCAGTATGCTGTCTTCCAATGCTAAGGTAAAATGACCCAACATCATCAATACACCACCGAATAGAATGGTCTTTCGAAAACCGAAAATTCGATCAGCAACTAATCCTCCTACCACGGGAAACAAATAAACCATGGATGTATATGACCCATAAATAGCCAAAGCCTTTGCATCTGCCAGTTGTTGACCAAGGTCAATAAAAAGAACTTTGGCCATATAAAGCGTAAGTAAGGCTCTCATACCGTAGTATGAAAAGCGTTCCCACATTTCTGCTCCAAATAGAACAAATAGAGCAGCAGGGTGAGTTTTGCGGTTGGTAAGAATGATAAAAGGGACCCAGAGCAGTACAAATATCCAACCGACAATGAGTATTTGGAGTGTTAAATCCATAACCGGAAACGCTTAATTAATTAATCTTTTCATCCGCCAGTTCGAACGGCTCTTGTTCCAAAGGTTCATCTACTTCGCCTTGTTCGGCGCCATGCGTAAGTCTCTTCAATGGTTTTAAAAGAGCCAAAACAAGCAAACCGACCAACGTACAGAAAATGGCAATACCCGTAAAAATCTCCAACTCACCTGCTGATTGTGACCATTCGCCCAAGAGGCCTGCCAACTTATTTCCAATACCGGTAGCGGCGAAATAAGCTCCCATCATAAATGAGGCATACTTGAGAGGAGCCAGTTTAGTGATGAAGGACAGCGCCACCGGAGATGCACAGAGCTCTCCAACGGTATGGAATAAATAAGCGAGAATGAGCCAATACATGGCTGAAGAACCCTCCGCTTCAAATTGAAGAGATGCAGCGGTCATAAAGAGAAACCCCCATCCCATAATGATTACGCCTATCGCCATTTTAAACAAGGACGATGGCTCTTTGCCTTTATGTTGCCACCAAATCCAAAAAGAGGCAATCGGCACACCCAAGGTGATGATGAAAAAAGCATTAACCGATTGGAACCACGAGGCCGGTACGGTGAAACTAAAAAACTCTAAAAAGCGATCCGTTTTCTGTTCTGCGTAAATATTCATCAAACCACCTGCTTGTTCAAAAGACCCCCAGAAAACAATGATTAAAGCAAATGAAATAAACATCACTTTCATTCGGTCTTTTTCTACTGAATTAAGAGGTTGCTTTTTCGCCTCCTGTTCGGCGGGAGAAAGGCTAGTGGTATTTTCTCCTACACCTTTCAAGAATTTTCGTCCCCACATAAAGACTGCCTGACCAACCAACATACCGATACCTGCCAGCCCGAAACCGTAGTGCCAACCGTAATTTTCACCTAAATACCCTACAACCAGAGCAGAGAAGAATGCGCCGATATTAATCCCTATGTAAAAAATGGTAAATCCTTTGTCTCTTCGTTCGTCTCCGGGAGGGTATAGACCCCCGACCATCGTTGAAATATTTGGCTTCAATCCCCCGACGCCAAGTACGATTAATGCCAGACCCGCGTAGAAAGCATATATGCTGTCAACGGCCAGTATTCCGTGACCTGCACAAAGCAGGAGGCCTCCGATGAGGACCGTTTTTTTCTGTCCCCAGTACCGATCAGCAATGATCCCGCCGGGGATAGACATAACGTAAACAAGCATGGTATACCACCCATATAATGACAAGGCGTCGCTTTCATCCCAACCGTATCCCGGATTGTCACCTGTCATGGCAGAGATGAGGTAGAGCACCAAAATGGCACGCATACCGTAATAAGAAAAACGTTCCCAAAGCTCTGTAAAGAACAAAATATAAAGGCCTTTGGGATGTCCCCACAATTCTTCCCTATTAATTGTGCTTGATTCCTGTTCTAACATATTCTTCAGGTTTGCTTATAGATTTTCCAAAATGAAATCAGTCATCTTGGTGTATAGGTGGTAGCGAGTATTACCGCCGTAAATACCGTGATTTTTATCGGGATAAATAAATAAATCGAATTGTTTGTCGGCTTGTACCAGAGCCTCAACCATTTCCATGGTATTTTGTAAATGCACATTGTCATCGGCAGAACCGTGAACAAGTAAATAGTCACCTTCTAACTGATCCACAAAATTAATGGGCGAATTATCATCGTAACCGGAAGCATTTTCCTGCGGCGTGCGCATAAAGCGCTCCGTATAAATGGAGTCGTAGAAACGCCAATTGGTAACGGGTGCCACGGCTATGGCCAAATTAAAATACTCGTGACCCTTGGTGATAGCAAGTGAACTCATATAGCCACCGTAGCTCCAACCCATTATTCCAACCCTATTTTCATCGATAAAATCTTTGCCTCCGAAATATTTAGCAGCAGAAATCAAATCTTCCGTTTCCAATTTACCCAACTCCATGTAGGTGCTGTGTTTAAAGTCTCGACCGCGATACATGGTGCCGCGCGGATCTACGGAAATGACAACTATCCCTTGCTGTGCCAATAGTTGATGCCAGAAATAATTGCTTCCTCCCCAAGATTTTGACACTTCGTTTTTACCGGGCCCGCCGTAGACCATAAACATGACCGGATACTGCTTATTCTCATCAAAATCGGGTGGCTTGATCATCCAATAGTTAAGCGACTCGCCGCTTTCATTTTCGAATGTTCCGAATTCTTTCGGGTTGAGATTTCGCTCAGCTAATTTTTTCTTCAGCGCTTCGTTCATCTCCAAATCGCGTACATGCTTTCCTTCGCTGGTATACAGTGCAATTTGATAAGGGAGTTCGGCGCCTGATTGGTAATTAATAAAGTATTCGAAACCGGAAGAAAAAGCTGCGTCATTCATATTTGAATTATCCGTGAGCCTATTCAACTGTTTTTTGTTGTCCTTTTCGGGAATGGAGGCTTTGCCGGATTTTTTGAAGTTTCTTATGGCCTCTTTATAGTCAGCGCTGTAGATCGCGCGTTCAAGCGGACCCTCCGTGGCGGCAGAAAAGAAAATTTTCCCATCCGATTGATCTACACCGTAAAATTCCACCACATCCCAAGGACCTTTGGTCAATTGAGCCACTTCCTCACCCTCAGTAGTGTAGAGGTAGATATGATTAAAGCCATCTTTCTCGCTATTCCAAAAAAAGTAATTTCCGTCTTCGGTAAAGAGCAGATTGTCATTTACTTCAATGTAGGTCTCGCTTTCTTCTTGGTAAATGGTTTCAGTCGGAATTTTTCCTGATGAAACATTATCCGTTGATGCCAGCAAAAACTCCAAGTTGTTTTGATGGCGATTCATTCGCATGATGGCCAGTTCATCATCTTCTTCCGTCCACTTGATGCGTGGAATGTACTGCTCCGAATTAGCGTTTACATCTACTTCTGCTGATGCAGCTTTTGCTAAATCATATACGAATACCTGCACGTGTGAATTTTTCTCACCGGCTTTCGGGTACTTAAATTCAAAATCAGCCGGATAGAGGCCCGAATATATCGGCATGTTAAATTTCGGTACCTCCGATTCATCAAATCGGTAGTATGCAATTTGATCACCTTCAGGAGACCAATAGAATCCCCGATGAAAGCTGAATTCCTCTTCGTAAACCCAATCAACCGCTCCGTTAATTATCTCATCGTCTTTTCCGTCGGAAGTGACTTGCACTTCATTCTCCGTTTCTAGGTTGTAGATAAATATATTGTTGTTCCTAACGAAAGCCACCTTGTTTTCGATGGGCGAAAGAGCTGCCAATTGTTGTTTGCCTTTACTGAAATCGGTTATTGGTTCTAGTTTACCGGAATCGATCGTATAAATGAAGTAATTTGCTTTCGAGGAACGGCGATAGATGCTCTCCTGATCCGTAGCCAAAAGAAGTTTGCTCTCATCAGATGTAAAGCTATAATCTGAAAAACGAATGTTTTCACCTTCGTGAGAAAGGTTATTTGACGAAACCAGCGTATCAACTGCATCCCCGGATTTATAGGCGTATTTCACTATATGAACCCCATCGTCTCTCACCAAACTAGTGTAGTGCAATCCATCATCCATACTTCTTACCCCGGAAATATATTTAGGTCGAAATTCACCGGACTTCCAAATATCTTCCAGTGTAATTGGTTTTTGCCCGAAGGCGGTAAGAATAAGTAAGGAAAAGGTAATGAGACAGGTAGACTTCTTCATTCAGATGGCTTACGGAATATGCGGCCCGAATATAGAAAAAAGGCATCAAATCGAATGAGATATATGGTTGAGTCAATTGGTTAAATATATACCGGATGGCAGATCAAAAAAACAAGGGTCGCCTTTTTAAATCCTGAAAAAGTCGTTATTGATCGATGGAAATAAAAGGCTGATCGAAAATATTACCCTGGTTTCCATTGCGAAAATGAAAAGATTCTTATATATTTGGATTACTTGGAAAAAAATCGGGGACTACCTCCTTATCATTCTTTCATCGTCTCACTCTAAATTTAGTCTCTGAGTTTTCCAAGATAGTTTTTCTGTTTCATAGCCTCGAAAGCTCTTCAAGCGTGAAGAGCTTTTGAGTTTTAAGCACCTTCATACCTGATCTTAGCGCTCTTTGATACGTTCCAGCCAGCCGAATTCACGATTCATTTCGGTGAAAACGATTCGGATAAAAGAATAAACGGGAATGGCTGCGATCATGCCGCCTACTCCACCGAGGCTACCTGCCACCAAAATCACAATGAAAATTTCTAAAGGATTTGCATTGATGCTGTTAGAAAAAATGGCAGGTTGAAAAACATAATTATCAATCATCTGGGTAGAAGCGAATACAATCAGTAGTCCGATGATTTTTGGTTCAATAACCTCTAAAAAATTGGCATCAATATTATTTGCAACTAATATAAAGATGCCGAATGATGCCCCGATCCAAGGACCTAAGTAGGGTACAAGGTTCACTATACCGGAAAATACCGCTATGAGCAACGCATTCTCAACTCCGGCGATTTGTAATCCGATAAAGACACAAATTGTAACTGCAATGACCTGAATGAGCAATCCCAAAAAATAACGCGATAGGGTACTTCGAGTATTCCTCAAAATGTTTTTCACTCTAATCTCTTTGGATCCCGGTACGAGTTTCATTACAACATCGGTTAGCAAATCCTTATCTTTTAAAAAGAAAAACGACATAAAAGCAACGGAAAAAATGGCAATGAGAAGGTTTCCGAGAGTTGATACAATCGTGTTTAAAAACGAGGGAAAAGCTTTGATATCCAAACTATCGAAAATGTGCTGAATTAGGTTGTTTTGGTCTACTTTGGCATCGGGATCCAAATTGATTCGATCGACCATACGATTAAACCAATTTAAACCGGGGCTCATTGCTTCTTTTACCTGATCAAGGTCTATGGTGGTCAAAAGCTGTGCTTCAACAACGATCATGGGCACGAATACCGAGAGCAGTCCGCCAATAACACCAAAAATAACAATGAGTGTAATCGCCGCTTTAAGCGAATCAGGCAAATGCCTCCCTTTAATTTGTACTCTTTCCAAAACCTTGAATAAAGGTCTTCCGATCAAAGCCACTACAACGGCCAACAAAATGTAGACAATTATGGTAGATGCTTGATAAACCAGCCAACCCAGGAGGGTAAGCAACGCCAAAATAGCCAGTACTTTCAAAATGCGCTTCTCCATGACTCAATTTATTTGGCTGTAAAGCAATCCGAAGAAAAGCAATTGGCAGATAAAAGCAGTAGCGCCCAGGCGTGGTTTTGCTACCAACGGGTATTTTTCGAAAATCAGAGCCAGTAGTGCAGCCATTGCAAACCAGGCAATATAATTTTGAACAGGCGGTAGTTCTGATTGCCAATACCAAAACTCATATTTGATAGCCACGGGTTCGATGACCAAGTCGAGACCGACTGCCAATAGAGCCGTAACAAACCATCTGAACGATTTCGGTATCTGAAAAGTACGAGCCATCGAATGTCCGCCCCAGATTATTATTAACCAATTGATTCCGATCAATGGTGGTGCTCCGAAAAAATTCCATCCAAGCACTTCGGAATAAGAATAGTCGCCGAAAGGAAATCCTGTACGAACCCCGATGATTTCAATTACATAACCAAAGAGCCATATAATAAAAATGATTAGGAAAGTATGGTTGGCTTGGGGTTTGGTGTCAATCCAAAGCATTCCCGCCGTAATGATGAGATTGATCGGCGTGAGGTATACAAACCAGTCTGATAAGGGTGAGAGAAAACCCAATGCTCCGACGATGTGCAGAACGATGAGAATCCCGATTCCCGCTTTTTTTGATTTAAATTGTTCTAATGTTCTGCTCTTGCTCATGGTACCAGGTCGCCAACGATCTTTCCTGATAGCAAACATAATGGAATCCCGCCACCCGGATGAACGCTGCCCCCACAGAAATACAAGTTTTTTATTTTCGAAGAGAAGTTCGGGTGGCGCAAAAATGCTGAAAGCTTGTCGTTCGAACTGGTACCGTAAAGGGAGCCCAAGTAGCCCGAGGTTTGCTTTTCAATATTTGGCGGGTTGAGAATGCGTTCGGTTTCGATGAGAGGTTCTATATCCGTATTGAGCATTCGTGAAAGCTTCTTCAAAATATTCTTTTTCGTTCTGCTTTCCAATTCAGCCCAGTCTTGTCCTGCTACGTACGGTGCATTCACCATCACAAACCAATTTTCGCAGCCGTCAGGTGCATCATTTCTCTCAAATTTTGAAGTGATGTTAATGTAAACCGTAGGGTCGTCTACAATTTCTTTTTCCTCGAAAAGTAAAGAAAACTCCTTTTTATAATCATCACTCCAGAAAATGTTGTGAAGTCCCAATTGATCAAATTTTTGCTTTATTCCCCAGTAAAATATTAATGCCGATGAAGATCGTTCCTGATTTTCCACCTTGCCGGGAATACGGTGCTCGGGCAAAAGTCTCTTGTAAGTCGGAATGACATCCATATTACTGACCACGCAATGAAAGTCGTAATTTCCTGATGCCGTCGAAAGACCTCGCACACGGTTGTCATCGATTTCGATTCTATTTACTTTTTCAGAAAACTTAAATTGTACTCCGATGTCATTTGCGAGGCTAACCAGCGATCGGGTGATTTGGTGCATTCCGCCTTTCGGCAAAAAGGTACCCCAACGAAACTCTAAGGTCGGAACTACGGTCAATGTACCCGGTGCTTTGTAGGGATTAGAACCGTTGTATGTAGCATATCGATTAAAAAATTGAATCAGCTTCGGGTGGCTGAGCTTTTTCGCATTGACCTCATTCATGGTAGAGAAGAGGTGAGCTTTATAAAGTTGAGCAAATGAGCGAACCGTTGATGCTTTCAAATAGGTTGAGGCCTTGTGAAGCGAGCTCTTAAGAAAAACCTCTTCCGTAATATCAAACAATTCAAAAGAGTCTTCAATGTACTTTTTTACTTTTGATTTAGGCACACCAAAAGTTTTTTCAGCTTCCGCTGAAAAGCGCTCCAAATCGCTCGATGCTGAAAAGCGGGTACCGTCTTCCCACAAATAATGACAGCCGGGATCGATCTTTTGAAAATCATAATAATCCCGTGGGTTTTTTCCTGCCACTTCAAAGAGGGAATCTAAAAGCTGAGGCATGGTAAAAAGTGAAGGTCCCGCATCAAAGCGATATCCGCCTTGTTCAAACGCCGTTAGTTTACCCCCGGCATAATCATTCGCTTCGAAAACGGTGACCTCGTGTCCTGATGCTTGTAAATGGATAGCCGCTGAAAGGCCGGCCACACCTGAGCCTATAACTCCAATTTTTTTCAACTTATTAAATATCAGATGTGAATATTTTCAGTGGTGAATAATATAGCCATAACCATACTCTAACCTTTGTTTCATTTTGCCGAAGCACTTTTGGTAAAACTACTTCAATGCCGAATAGTTCATCTTTGAGAACACAATGCATGTACTTTAAGGCTTTCTTTCTTTCTGCCATTTTCTTCCTCCAAATTTATCGAAATGAAACAGCTAAAACGCAAGGTAGATCTTGTAGTGATCTCTGACGTTCATTTAGGAACGTACGGATGCCACGCAAATGAATTGTGCACTTATTTGAAATCCATTGATCCGAAAGTATTGGTTCTGAATGGCGATATCATCGATATCTGGCAATTTAAAAAGAGGTATTGGCCGAAGAGCCATATGAAAGTGATAAAGCAAATAACAGCACTAATTGCTAAGGGAACGGACGTGAAGTACGTGACGGGAAATCACGATGAGATGTTGCGCAAATTTACGGGTTTTGAGATGGGAAGCTTCAGCATAGTAAATAAAGTGAAGCTCAGTTTGGAAGATGGTGAGGCATGGATTTTTCACGGCGATGTCTTTGATGTAACCATGAAGCATTCAAAATGGCTGGCAAAACTGGGCGGAGTGGGCTACGATTTACTGATTATCCTCAATCGGGCGGTCAATTTCTACCTGATGAAACTGGGGAGAGGTCGCATATCGCTCTCGAAAAGAATAAAGAATAGTGTGAAGAGTGCCGTGAGTTTTATTAACGATTTTGAAAATCTCGTTATTGATCTTGCTGCAGCAAATGGATACAAATACGTGATATGCGGTCATATTCATCAGCCTGCCATTCAAACTGTAGAAACGGATAAAGGAAAAGTGACCTATTTGAACTCCGGAGATTGGGTTGAAAACCTAACCGCTCTCGAATACCACAAAGGGTCATGGTCACTCTATCAGCATCGCGAGGAGGTAACTCATGAGATTGAATGGGAAGGAGAGCCCGAGCTTTGCACCCAGGTTTTGTTTCAAAATTTGGTCGCCGAATTTAAATTGATGTCATGAAAGTCTTATACGCCATTCAGGGGACGGGAAATGGTCATATCACCAGAGCTATTGAACTGATCGATGCATTGAAGAAACGAGTGAAGTTCGATATTCTGCTTTCCGGAAATCATTCTGAAATTGATTTGGGACATCAAATTAAGTATCGATGTGAGGGAGTCGGATTTAAATTTGGCAAACGAGGAGGCGTGGATTTTAGAGCTACCTGGAAGAGCTCTAAATACTCAGCTTTCCTTAAAGAGGTGAGGAGTTTGGATCTTTCCGAGTACGATTTAGTAATAAACGATTTCGAGCCTGTTTCAGCTTGGGCCGCCAAGATGCAGCAGGTGCCCGGTTACGGTTTGAGCAATCAGTGTGTTCTTGCAAGCGATTTAATACCGAAACCATCATCATTAAAGGGAAGCCAATTTTTTAAGGCTTTGCTCAAATATTATGCACCTGTTGATGTAAGTTATGGCTTTCATTATTTTTCCATGAACCACTTTATTATGACTCCCGTCATTCGTAAAGAAATTCGAAACCTGACTACCGTAGAAGGTGACGAATATCTGGTATATCTGCCATTTTACGGTGATGAAAAATTACAATCCGTTTTAACACGATTTCCTGATGTGAAGTGGAATGTATTCTCAAAACATGCTAAAACAACAAGCCAATTTTCCAACGTAACTATTCGTCCTTTGGATTCCGACGCATTTCTTACATCTTTAGCAGCGTGCCGAGGCGTTTTTTCCTCGGCCGGATTCGGACTTACTTCCGAAGTTTTATTCTTGGGAAAGAAGCTTTTGGTGATGCCTATGAAGGGTCAATTTGAACAAAGATGTAATGCTCACACCCTCAACTCTATAGGCATTCCTTCTATTGAGTCACTTAAACCAAGCCGGTATTCGACTATCGATAAGTGGTTGAGCAGGGATGTGACAATGCAAATTTCTTATTCTGATAACTCCGCAAAGGTGATTGATAAGTTGCTTACCGATTTTTACCATTTTGACAGATCTGCGAGGTTTCTTAATTCTGCCAAAATACCTAAGCAGGCTGAAGAAAGCCCCATGTACGAATAAGATAAGGGTACGGTGTTAAAGAATTGATCAAGCGAGCATACCTAAAGGCATATTCGATTGATTTAATACGGTTTCTACTTCTATCGGTAAAACAGGACAATTGATAAATTGACCTACACTGTCGCTGATAGCCAAACCCATGAGGTTGTTTAATTGATAGTCGGAATCTACTAAAACAACTTTTCCGCGTGAAGCGAAAGGATAGTCGCGATCCAAGAGATTTAAAAATGCCTTTATTTTTTCTCGCTCCACATCGGTGCTCAGGAAAATGCAGGCAGGAATCTTGTTGTCCACCAAACCCATTTTATTTAGGAGTGCTATACCTGCAGAAGGTTCATCTACTCTGAAAATATTTGAGTGTCCTACACTTTTAGCCCCGACATGTTTGATAACTTCAGAGCATTCGTTTTTTTCGGAAATGATAAGGATGTAGCCGGCAGATTTCATAGACAAAGGAATTAGAGTATTGCTTGGATTTCTCCTCATCTTGAAATTATTGTGCCTCTTAATAGCGAGGGTCTGATAAGGTCCACAGGTATAGTTTCGTACCTGAAATTTACATATCCTGTTTAAGAAGCGATAACTGTAGAATTGTGTTCTTTCGTGCCACGATAATGCCCCTTTTGCTACTCAATTTTTGTTCTGTAGAATCATCAATATCCATTCTCATCGGGTTACTCTTTGTCGGATCATTTGTGCCAATCATGCCGGTAATAATTGCTTTCTGAACACTGAATCTCATGAGGCAAGAATATTTTTGCGGTAAAATTCCCTTGACCGTAGTCGTGATGAAATACTTTGATAGTTATCTGAATATCTCGCGTGCCGTCTTGGAGATATCAGATCCGAATGGGTGAAGTTATAGCATATTTACGCCAAGAGACAGAGAAGAATGAACATTTGATTGAAGAATTACTCGCTCTTTACACCTTGCCCTCAGGCGAAATAGAAAAAGCAAAATTGGTAAAGGTGATCATCAATTCTTATCGCTTTTACGCTTCCGTTGAAAAAATCAGAGAGAGTCATCCGAAGTGGGTGTTGGTTTCCGAAAATCGAATTTACAATTTGATGCGAGCGCTTATTCAATTGGATACCTTACCGCCTTTTAATGGTTTTCCGGGCTTTTGCAAAAAAATATCTGCGTCAGTTGTAGCCGGGTATATGTACGTGTTTCACGTATTTCAAATGCATACGCATTCAATTGGACGATTTCTTGAAAATCACGATGAAGCTCATGAAAATGTTTTCAGGGCTTTTACATTCATACAAGAAGATTTGACCTTGAGAAGTCAATTTTTGGATCAGGTCAGGGCCGAAATAGATTTTGTAGATAAAACGGGACTGACGGAAGGTGTAAGGTTGGCTTTTTCGGAAATAAAAAGATATCCCGCTTAGAATGCACAATGCTGAAAAGTATTTAATATTCTTTCATAGATTCGCTGTTTCTTGAATACCCTTAATGTATACACTACACGTTAAATCTTTACCATTCAAAGACGTGCTGCAGGATTTGGCTAAAGAGCTTGATACTAAGGTGCGCGATGATTGTGAAGTTTACAACCTGAAGATTCCGCAAGCCTATGGTTCGGGAAATATCAAAGGAATAAACTTTCCTATGGGCATTGGTCTTATTCATTATAGCTGTACATTTAAAGAGGATGTTGTAATCAAGTTTGATGTAAGTGACGTGCATCCGGCAAAATTTCTTTATTGCAAATCAGGTTATCTACGCCATTGCTTTCTTGACTCGGATGACCCACATGATTTGGATGAATACCAGAGTGCCATTGTTGCGAGCAAGGGCACGGTAGGACATCAAATACAATTTAAGGGAGGGGTCAAAACGGAGATCGGAAGTTTGGAAATCGATCGAAGTCAATTTAAATCTCAAGTAGCCTGCGATCTTAAGAAGGTAAATCCTGCTTTGAGAAAACTGTTTCTGGATGTTAATGCTACCTCTCAATTTCATCATGAGGGTGATTATAGCGCCACGCTTAGTGATGTCATGACGGGCATCGGTGAGTATCCTGAAAGCGGTTTGCCTCGCAGGATGTATTTACATGCTAAATCGCTTGAAATTCTTTCTGAACAAATTCGTCAATTTTCTGATGATAAGAGGGACAAACCGAATCAAAGCCTTCTGCGCCAATCTGAATTGGGAAAGATTAAACAAATTGCAGAAGAAATCAGGAATAATCTGAATGAAGACCATACGATTTTAACCCTTTCGGTAAAAACGGGTTTGAATGAAAATAAGCTTCAGGCGGGTTTCAAGGTGTTATACGATCTTACCGTTCGTGGATTTATTCAGAAAGAGCGAATGAGCATCGCTCGGGATATGTTGGTGAATACTGAGTACAGCATTTCGGAAATTGTACATTTAATTGGTCTGAGCAACGGAGGGTATTTTTCAAAACTTTTCAGGAAGGAGTATGGTATGGCGCCGGCCGATTATCGACTGATGTTTGGTCGCACCATTATTAAGCGAAAAAAGAAGTCTTAAGATTTATCTCTCACCGCTGCTTTTGTCGGTTTCACTCCTCGACCGTAGCGTTTAGCGAAAACATAGGTCACTTCGGCTCCGAAGAACAGGATAAGCGAAGCATAGGAAGCCCATAACAATATTAGTATGATTGATCCTGCGGCTCCGTAAGTGCTTCCGGGTTCTGCCTGGCTGAAATAGAAGCCAAGTGCATATTGTCCCAAGGCAAATAAAACAGATGTAATTATGGCTCCCACCCACACGGATCTCCATTTAATTTTTGCGTGAGGGAGAAATTTATAAATTAAGGCAAAAAGTAAAGTGACTATTCCTAAAGAGAGGATAACATCTGCTATCTGAGCCAAAACCACCATAATATCGGGAAAGAGGGTTTTGAGTTTATCGCTCAAAGCGGTTAGGATGGCGCTGAGCACGAAGCTGATGAGCAACATAAATCCGAGCACCAGCACAAACCCGAAGCTGAGTATTCTGTCAAGTACAATTCTTTTCCAGTCTGCATCAGGATCCATCTTTAACCTCCAGATTTTATTCAAGGTTATTTGGAGATGAAAGAATATTCCCGTTGCACCAAATACCAAACTGGCTATTCCGATGATGGTAAGAAAGATGCTTTTATCTTCCGTTCGGGAATTTTCGATCATGGTAGAAACCGCATCCGCACTATCAGGTCCGAGTACGGTTGATAACTGATCGCTCAGTCGACCTTCTATTGCTTCATTTCCCCAAATCAAACCCAGCAAGTTTACTATAATGACCAATAACCCGGGCATGGATAGTACGGCATAATAGGCTATGACGGCGCTGAGCCTGAAAGGCTCTGAATCATTCCAGCCGATAGCGGCCTCTTTGAGGATGGAGAAGCTATCTTTCAGTTTAAATTTTTTGGGGGTAGAATCGTATTGTTCTTGACTCATTCGGGTAGTTTTCAATCGTGTATCGCGACAATCCAAAATGATTCCATTTCATTCGACACCCTTCATTCCATAACTTCAAAACGCAAATCTGTGGAAATTTTTCTACTCTCTTGCCCGATACTGTGAAATAGATGATCAAAGTGTTTATAATAAAAACATCCGGTCCGATATTTCCGAAAGTCACTGAACACGCTACAATTGTAAGAGATGGCGTACAATAAGACTCTTGAATTTTTTCGGGTTTAAGACATCTCGTCCACCGGTATCGTTCTTGACTTTATGTACGCGAATCAATACCAAAAATAAAACTATGATCGGTTGGATAATAGGAGCCGCAGTGCTCGCAGTACTATTTGCAATTTTAGGATTCGGAGGTATCGCTTCCGGATTTGCGAAAATTGCTAAAATACTTTTTTACATCTTTATTATTGTTCTGATAGTGACAGTAGTTATGAATTTTTTAGGATAGTAAAAAGTTGTTTTGAGAATATAAAACCCTTGCGGAGGCAAGGGTTTTTTTATGGATGCTATATTTTAAAAGGGACTGTCTGAAATAATTAACGCTCCGGGAAGTTATCGCTTTCTGAAACTTACTCAGAAGAATTGTGATTTTCGAATACGCCCAATTCCTCTCGCAAATGTTCACCACCTTTAATTCCGAAATCCAAGGTGCGAATAGGGAAGGGTATGGTAATATCATTTTCATCAAATGCCTTCTTCAGTGCTTTGATCGATTCATTTCGGGTGGTTATATAGTCGCTCTGTTCTCTGTCATATTCCATCCATACATTCACCGAGAAATTGATGGAACTCGAACCGAATTCTTTCCAATGAATGGTTACGTCTTCCGACTTTAATCTGCTGGGAATACTCTCTAACGCTTCTATCGCCACGCGCTCTACTTTTTCCAAATCATCACCGTAGCTTACACCACACTCAAGTCTGAATCGCCGTTTTCCCGTAATCGTGTAGTTTATAAAGTAATCTTGAAACAAGTATTTATTCGGTACATAAACCACAGGTCCGTCAAACAATCGCACCTTTGTAACCCGCAAATTTATATCTATCACTTTACCCATATGACCGTGGGTAGTTTCGATAATATCGCCCAAACCGAATGGTTGCTTGAAAGATATGTAAATACCCGACATAAGATTGGCCGCCGTATCCTGAAAAGCAAATCCTAAAGCCAGACCAACGATTCCCAAGCCTGCCAGAATCGATGAAATGGTCTTGTCTAAGTTCATGACGGAAAGTGCTAAGACACCTGCCAAGACAAAAATCAATATAAAAAGGAGCTTGCTTAAGAATGACCCGATCGTCGCATTCTTGGATAATTTCGTGATGTATTTTTCACTGTATTTTGATGTAAATTTTGCAGCCAGATACCCTACGATCAGGATCACCACTGCCAGCGCAATATTTGGCAAAAGTTCAATAGCCGTATTCAACCATTCCTTCAACTTATCCAGTACTGTATTTGAGACTTGCTTCAGATCCGTTTCCATTCTGTGAATTTTGTTGTCTTTAAGAAAAAATGAGACCAAATTATATTGGGAACATCTTTGATCTCGCCGTATTATTCAGTTTCAGTTTTTAGGATTGGTTTCTTATCAAGGTTATTCTCCAACAGCTCCATTAGCAGTGCTTCAGTCTCTTTGAGGTCGCCTCTTATCTTTTTATGCGCCTCTTTTTGTGTGTCATTATTAATAGCATATTGCAATACGTTGGGATTCAAATAGGATGTTTTGCACGTGTTAACCGTATGCCCTAATTCTTTTGCTACCAGTTTTATCAGGATATTATCGAGTTTTTTCCGGGAGTTTTCCGCCATCTCCTTTGCTTGAGGAGCCTTTTTCAAACACAAAACATTGGCACCCCATGTTCGGAAATCCTTTGCTGAAATGCTGTCATTTTCAGAGATGAGTCGTAAGTATTCGTTGAAATCTTCACTTTTGAGTTGTTTCATCCCATCTTGCGTTTGAAATCGAAAAAGTTCATAGCCCGGAAGTTCTGAACATTCTTTAATGAGTCTCACAAGCTTCTTGTTTTCTAAGCTCAGTCGGCGCTCTTTTCCTGTCTTTCCGACATACTTAAGGTTGAGCTTATCTTCCTGCAGGTTTAAGTGTTTTCTACGCAATGTGGTTAAACCATAGGAATGATTTACCCTTGAATAATAGTTGCTTCCGACTCTCATTTTGAGTGTATCCATCACGGCCACTGCCAATGCTGCAACCTTTTTATAATCCCATTCTTCTCTCCTCAAATGTTGTGTATACCTTTTGCGAATAAGGGGAAGCGTCAGGCCGAATTCTGCTAGGTGCTTATACTTGCGCGAAGTTGAGTATTCATTCCATAGATCGTGATACCTATATTGTTTTCGATTTAATGTATCCCTGCCCGTTGCTTGCAAATGAGCATTTTCAATCGGAGCAATCCAAACCTCGCCCCATGCCGGCGGGATAACCAGATTCTTAATCCTGAGCAGATCTTTATCGTCACGAATATGACCTGTCTCAGGATGATAATAAGCGAATCCTCTTCCGTACTTTTTCCTGGTTATTCCCGGTTTATCATCGGTTAGGTAGATTAAATCAGGCGGTAGTTCCGAAGGCTTCATTCTTTCGTTTCATTAAATAACATCATTCACCGTATATTTAAAAGGCTTCACGTCATGTGTGGAATGTGTGGTAATGGCGATGCGTATATCTATTCTCGTGCCGATCACCCTTGATTTGGCATGAATATTTCAAATTGTGAAGCAAATTTTACCCTTAGACCGAACCCGAATGAAGAACAATCACCGATGTATGCAATCAGTATAATGGAAATACCGAAGAAAGTTTTAGTAGTAGATGATGAGAAGGATATCGGTTTCTTAATGACTATGATGCTAAAGGCTGAAGGGTATGATGTTCGGTTCGTTCAAACTTTGAATGAAGCAAAAGCAGCGCTCCGGAATGACACGTTTCATATGGTGTTTTTGGATTTAAATTTGGATCATGAATATGGCTTGGATTTAGTACCTGAAATAAGAAATCAGGAAACACCGCCCGCTATAGCCATCATCACCGCGCAAAAAGAAGAGCGAGTGAGGAAAGATGTAGAAGCCAGTAATGTCGATTTTCTAATAGAAAAGCCATTTAACAAAAGCAAGATTCTGGAAGTCTTAAATTCTCCACAATAATTACACATATTTGTAGAACGATATACCCTACCAGTCAAAACTAATGCATGGAAACTAAAAACAACATACTCGTAATAGACGATGAAGTAGATATCTGTCTTTTATTAAAACGATTTCTTGAGCGCAAAGGCTTTATTGTCGAAACCGCTCACAAAGGTGCGGATGGATTAAAGGCTGTATCGAAACAATCGTTTGATTTAGTCATCAGTGATTTCAGATTGCCGGACTTTAACGGTTTAGAGCTTTTAAAAGAAATTAAAGCGCTCCGTCCTGCCGTGCCCGTAATCGTCATTACGGGTTATTCGGATATCAGGATGGCGGTAGAAGTGATAAAGTACGGAGCTTACGATTACGTTACCAAACCGCTCTATCCTGAGGAGCTCCTTAATATGGTGAAAGAGGCTTTGGAGCACACTGAGCCTGCGGTTATATCGCAAAAAGCTGCTCCGAAAGAGCCTGCTTCTGATAATAATATGCAAAGCGATCCTGAATATTTGAAGGGCGAGAGTCCGGGGTCTGCGAGTTTGTATAAAAATATGACTATAGTCGCACCAACTCCCATGTCGGTGCTTATTCACGGAGAGACGGGTACGGGAAAAGAATTTGTGGCAAAGGAAATTCATCGATTGAGCGCCAGAAGTGACAAGCCCTTTATAGCGATTGACTGTGGAGCACTTCCGAAAGATATTGCAGGTAGCGAATTTTTCGGTCACGAAAAAGGAGCCTTTACGGGAGCGGTTTCCTCGCGAGAGGGAAAGTTTAAAATAGCGGATGGCGGTACGCTATTTTTGGATGAGATAGGGAACTTGAGCTATGAAGTACAGCTCAAACTTCTCAGAGTATTGCAAGAGAGAAAATTTACTAAGGTTGGCGGATCCAAGGATGTAGAGGTGGATGTGAGAATTTTGGCAGCCACAAACGAAAATTTAAGACAAGCAGTAAATGAGGGGCGTTTTCGTGAGGACCTTTATTACCGTCTTAATGAGTTCAGTCTTACTCTGAATCCTCTTCGAAACCGACGTGAAGACATCAAGGATTTTGTGGAACTCTTTGTTGATAGAGCAAATAAGCAGCTTGACCGAAAGGTAGAACGTGTGAGCGAAGAGGTTCTCGAAAAATTCATGAATTATTCCTGGCCGGGAAATTTGCGTGAATTGAGAAACGTGGTTAAACGAGGTGTTTTACTCTCAGAAGGGAATGTACTTGAAGAGGATGTGCTTCCTGAAGAAATAAAATACGGAATATCTCGCTCCGATGGTCCGACGGATGATAGTTTGAAGAGCGTTGCCAATCACGCGGAAAGAGATAGGATTTTAAGTGTTTTGTCTCAAACCGGAAACAATAAGTCTAAAGCAGCCAAGATCTTGAATATTGATCGAAAAACTCTTTACAATAAATTGAAGCTTTTCGATATCAAACCCTCATGACCATTATCAAAGTTCTCTTAATCACGCCTTCCGAAGCGTATCTCTCAGAAATTAAGTCACTGCTTACTGAAAATCGGGAGGGTCAATACGTTATTGAGAGAATTGAAGATTTATCGGGTCACCTTCCAAAAAGTGATGTAGCGCTCTTGGATAAGGATGCTCTTCCGGAACAAAGCATTGGTTTTTTGGCAGAAGCTAATTTTAAGTTGTCCCCCAGACCGGTTATTTTTTTGGTAAATGCAGAACCTCAGAACGAAGCCGATTTCAGAACGGTGAAATCTCTTACTTCCGAGTTTTTGATTAAGGGTAATTTAAGCCCTGCCGGTTTGCATAATACAATACGTTATGCGCTGGAGACCAGTAGCTTGAAATTGCAGCTTGAACAGCAGCAACGTCGATATTCTTCCCTGTTTTACAATTCCGTCGAACCCACTTTTTTCTTAGATGAAGATTTGACCATTAGGGGGGTAAATGACGCCTTCTTCGAAACATTCAAAATATCGAAAAGAAAAGCTCTGAATAAGTCCTTTCTCGATTTTATTGAGTCCGATCTCAAACGAAACGAACTGGAGAGAAATATTGCTGCTCTCAAAATTGGCAGACTCGACATGAAGGTGCGCTTCGCTGCACAAGATAGCCACATGAGTTTCCTCGGGCACTTGAGGCTTTCACCGATTCGTGAATCTGCCGTTCAAGATGGCGTGCTAAGCAATAAAGTCACTGCTTATCATGGAACCTTAACCAATATTTCTCATGAAGAAAGATTAAGGGCTGTTAAAGAGAAATCCAGAAAAATAGCGATGACCTATCGATTGGCTCGAACGATGGCTCATGAAATTCGAAATCCGCTGACCAATGTAAATCTGGCCGTAGAACAATTGATGGAAGAAACGACGGGCAATGAGAATTTAAGCTTGTATTTAGAAATAATTCAGCGGTGCACGCAACGCATAGATGCAATTCTGGGTCAGTTGTTAAGCACTTCCGAAAAGCAGGTTTTTAAGCGGACAAATTTTGATGTAATAGCATTGATTAAGGAAGTAGTAGAGACGATAAAAGACCGCTCTGATCTTGAGGATATTGATCTCACTGCTGAGTATGACTTGCAGGAAGCGTACCTCGACGGTGATCGAGAAAAGATAAAAATTGCTTTCACTAATCTTTTGACCAATGCTATAGAGAGTATGGATAAGGAAGCCAAAACCATCAAGTGTCGGGTATCTTTGGATGCCAATTATTTACGAGTAGATGTTGAGGATAACGGCGCAGGAATGGATCAGCGCCAATTGGAGTCCTTGTTCGATCCTTTTTTTACAAGCAAATCTGAAGGTGTCGGATTGGGATTAACCTCTACACAAACTATCATTTCTGAACATAGCGGGGAAATAGACGTGGAGAGTGAGAAAGGTATTGGCTCTACATTCTCGGTTTACCTGCCTTTCAGTTAAGACTCTTTATTCAATTACATATCTCATTAAAACGGATTTGTTGGCAAATAACAGGACTTCCGAATTAATGCCACTGTGTGTTTACAATCTACACTTTCGTAGTATCCATGCACAATTTTGATTTGGGTCATTCAACTCAATCACCTGGTTTGTAGCGAGCTATAAAACAGGAATATGCTTTGTCACTTACTTCTGTAAAACTGAGCGTTATGATCGATTCCCTAAATAAATTACTGAAGTTAAATCTGGATGCGGCAGAAGGTTATGAGTATGCTGCTGAAAATATAAAGAACGATAATTTCAAGAATTTCTTGAAAAGTTATGCATTGCGCCGAAAACGATATGCTGAAGAATTACGGAAAAATATCTTGTCAATGGGAGGAGAGCCTGATAGAAGTAACGGCACCGTTGGGGAAGTTCATCAAGCTTTTATGGATCTTCGTAAATCAGTGAATTCAGATAATGATCAAGATTCGGCCCTACTTCAAGAATGTGTGCGAGGAGAAGGAGAAGCACTAATTCAATACGAAAAGCTATTAAAATCCACCGATCTGATTCCTGACCTACGGCGAAAACTAATTATCCATTTTGATAAAATCCGAGCTGCAAGGAGTACCATGGATGAATTAGACCGTGTAGTGTAGAAATAATACTCATCTTGGAAGGTTATATTTCCACGAGTTGTTTTTTCCTTTACATCAGAAGTATTTCAGTAGATTGAAAATCAGCGCTTAGTATGTTGTATGCTTGCTTCGTCGTAGCGGTATTTCTTTTGCCATATGTTTTACTTAACAATTACTAATAAACAGAACCATGAAAAAGATTAAAATCCCTTTAGCACTTTTGAGTTTGCCTTTCTTCGTTGCCTGTTCAGATATGAATAGAGATACGGTAGGAAATGAAGCAATGACAAATCTGGAGAATTATGTAGACAGTGTAGATAATAATTTGGAAAATTCCGCACGTCATAATTGGACGGCTTTAGAGGCTCGATTTGACAGACTCGAAGAACGAATTGAAGACAATACCGAAGAGATGAGTGATGAAATGCGGCAGAAATTTGAGAATCTGGAAGAGAGATTTGAAGCTGCAAAGCGAGAGAATAAAGAAAAGTTCGCTGATTTAGATGATAAGGCCGAGAAAAAACTATCAGATTTAGAGAGTTGGTTTGAAGAACGCGGTGATGATATGGAAAATATGGGTGAGGATGCAGGTGATGATATGGAAGAAGGCTGGGAAGAAACCAAGCAGTGGTTTGAAGAGAATTATGATAAATTGGAAGATGAAACTCAGGAAAAATATGACAACCTGAAGAAAAGAATGAGCGATAATGATAATGTCCAAGGATAATTGTTTAACTTCTGCATCTTCAAAATGAAGTCAACTGATTAATCTAACCGAATAAAAATAAATTAATGATGAGTAAAGGAAATAATGACGTAATAACTTTTCTTTTAGGAACTGCTATAGGTGTAGGCATGGGCCTGTACTTAAACAGTAAGAAAGGAAGGGAAATGCGTCAAACTGCAGTGGATAAGCTATCTGATATGGAGAAAACCGTAGAGGAGAAAGTTAATGAGGCTTATGAAAAGTTGAAAAATCAAGTAAATACGGCTGCTGACAAAGTAAAAGAAGTAACGACTAAATCCTGATGGGCAATAGGCTCGACGAATACTATGCCGAAGCCAAAGCAGCAGCCAAGCTCTACACGGAAGCTGAGGCTGATCTGCTTCGATTGAAAGTAGCCAAGAAAACTTCACGCTATATCAGTAAGGTAATCGCATTCGTGATTACCTTGCTGATTGGCATTTCCAGTTTTATCGTTTTACTGATGGCATTAGGTTTTGCTTTGGGAATTTATTTTCAAAATACCGCTTTAGGATTTCTTTTCGCGGGTGGTGTAGGTTTGCTTCTTTCGTTATGTGCCTTACTCATACTGCGAAAAATTATTGAGAGATCTGTCATCCGAAAAGTGCTTAATGAACTTTTTTGATGCATAAGTACAGTCACATAAAATCAATGAAAGCTTTGGATGAAGAAATAACCAAGGCTCAACTTAGAAAGGAAATAATTAAGGAGGAAATGTCTGTTCAGGCCAAAATGGCCGGATCTTTTATAAAACCTCTTTCACTTGGTTGGCAGTTGGTCAGAATGCTCACTTCGGCTGATAAATCCAAGACTCCTTCATCAGTTTTGCTTAGAGTAATTACGGAAATTATTTCTACGGTAGAAGCATCCAAATCGGGAGTTAAATTGCTAAAGAAGATTTTTCGATAGAATTCTATCCTGAGGTTTAAATTTTGTAGAACCTCGATTCAATTCATTTGGCAATAGTTAAATGTATATTTATAAAAAAAAAGCCGAGCGACTAGCTCGGCTTTTGTCTATTACTAATGATGTCTTTATACCGTCTGTTCTTCGTGCTTTCCTTCGGCTACTTCTTCTACCAATTTGGAATTAAACGCATCCAAATCTTCAGGCGATCTTGATGTTACCAGTCCGGAATCAACTACAACCTCTTCGTCTACCCATTCTGCACCGGCATTTTTCAAATCCGTTGCGATTGATCCGAAAGAAGTCATTCTCCGACCTTTCACAACCCCCGCCTCTATAAGCATTTGAGGACCGTGACAAATTGATGCTACAGGTTTGTGATCGTCAAAAAAGGAGCGCACAAATTGCACGGCATTTTTATCACGACGCAACTTATCAGGATTGATTACACCGCCCGGTAGTACCAGAGCATTGTAATCAGAAGAACTTACTTCATCAACCGTTTTATCCACATCGATTTCCATATTCCAATTTCCGTCTTTCCAGCTTTTAATTTTTCCTGAAGACGTCGAAACGATATGTACCGTGGCACCATTTTCTTTCAGTGCATTCATTGGTGAAGTCAATTCTGATTCTTCAAATCCGTCTGTTGCTAAAATGGCTACTTTTTTATTTTCTATCTTATTCATTGCATATAAATTTTAATGGTTTCTGAACTAAGTAACTCGAAGACCATTCCAAAGTATCACTCGCCGGAAGAGATTGTGTTGAGCTTGTAAATGAATCAATTGAAAAGATGACGCCACTATTTTTTTCTGCAGCGTAAAAATGGTTGAGAACTGATCTCTCAAACTGTTACGCTGTTTCTACAATGGTTATTCCGTCATCCTTAACGGGATGGGCTGACCTTCCTGATAAATTTTCAATTCTACGATATCTGCCGGAAGGCTGAAACCCGATTTGGTTAATGCTGACAATGCAGTCGCCATAGCAGCATTTTTTATTTCGATGACACCCCTGTCCTGTCTCAGTGAATTGATCCAATAGTAAATTCCCAAATTTATCGTGCTCGTCCCGAAATTTTCGATCATAATAAAGGGTTTAAGTCCTGAGCCCTGTTCTAATTCATCCAACTCGTAGAGACTGTCGAGCACCACTTTCATAGCTTTTCCGATATCGTCGCCATAATCTATCCCCAATACAAAATTGTACCTGAGAAGGCCGTCGCGGGTGAAATTGGAGAGTGGATTTTTAATCAGCATAGCATTAGGAAGAAAAATGTCTTGCCCGTCAAAAGTCCTTACATGCGTAGTTCTGAAGCTCATTGCTCTTACCGTACCTTTTACCCCTTCGATTTGGATTAAATCGCCTATGCCAAAGGGTCTTGAGAAGGCGAGAAAGAAACCTGCAAGAAAATTTTCTCCGATATCTTTAAATGCAAATCCCAAGATGATAGCTGATACTCCTGCACCGGCCAGCAGACTTCCTGCTGCCGTGCCCAAGCCTATAGCATTGAGAAAGAAAATTAAACCCAAAAGTAAGAAGGTGATCATGATAATTCTCCCGATGAAATTCACCAGCAGCATGTCCTCAACGCGTCGCTTAAGCCGGTTGGTTACAGCCCATCTCAGTAAAATACCCAAGAATAGCAAGACCACGAAACTGACCAGTCCCCAAAAAATCGAAGGAAATTTATCTATAAGTTGATCCTTAATTTGCTGAAGAGGCTCAAAAATTTCATTTTCCATATTCGTTCGTAGATTCGTCAAACGGTAGATTTGGTGCTATTGGAACCGTTTTTCTGAACGTCTTTATCAAATTTCTCTTCATCTTTCCCTTTTTTCGGCGGATACTCTTCGGATAACTCTTCGAAACGATGCGCATTTTCGGGATCCTGCGCCCATCGATAAATATCTGCCGTAAAGCGTGAAGCTCTGTGTGTGAATCCCGTTCTATCTCTTTTTGCCAACCATTTGAACCCATCCTGAAAAGGTTTGAAGTAAGGGATGAGTAAGAGAATCGTTACGGCATAGAGAAACCATCCCAGAGGAAGAAAGGGCAGAACTATGGATACGGTTCCGCCGATAAAGGTTAAAATGGCTAATATTGGTATGAGATATTTTCGGTTCAACTTATTGTTTAGATTTCTGTTAAAAAATAATATTTCTTAATCCACTTCACAATTCGTTGATCGAATATTTCAACCCTGCAACGAAGAAAGCTCCGCCAATAATATTGCCGAAAATAGAAAACAACAAAGTGCTGCCGTAAAGGGCCAGGTTCACATCTTCCGTGTAAATCAGACCTGCTACCAGCTCCACCGTTCCTACTATACAATGGTGCAATTTTCCATAGCCGATTACAAAGGTTACCAATACAACTATGAAAATGCGACTGATAGTTTCCTGAGCTGAGTTTATCAACCAGCTCAATAGCCCCATCATCCATCCTGCTAAGATGGCACTTCCTATTACGATATACCACTTCGGTTTAACTAGTGTATGGGCAAATTCTTTAAACGCATCAGGGCTGATAATTTCTCGCTCAGGTCCTATCCAAGTGATGAAAAGTGCAAAGAGTGAAGCTCCGATGATATTTCCGATTAGCACTACGGACCATAACTTCATAAGTTCCTTGAAGTTGACTACACCCTTCAAAAACGGAATTACGGCTAAAGCCGTTTGCTCGGTAAAGAGTTGACTCTTTCCGATGATGACAAAAATGAAGCCCAAAGGGTAGCCCAGTGATATAATCAGGTGGAGCGCAGATTTATCTACGCTTTCTACAAATGTTGTGTAAAATAGTCCCATTAATACGATAGAAAAACCGATTTCCAAGCCGGCTGTAAGCGCACTCAGAAACAATCCCGACTGGCTTCGTCGGTATTCCATGATGCTGGAAGCATACTGTTCCTTTAATACTTCTTCACTTTCTTTGGGTTGATCAGCCATATCTTCTCGTATAAGGTTTATTGAAAACTAAGCGTTTTCAAGCACAATTGTTCAATTCGTACGCGCGGTACGAAGTTTGGCAATTAATTGCAATATATTTTCACTATGAAATTAATTGAGAAACAATGCACATTTCGTATTTCTCTCGGCATTAGCCATTTCTATTTACTAATTCTTATACCGCTTTTGCTTTCTTGTTCAAACTCGGGTAATGAGGATGTGTTAACTCCGGAAAAACCGATACCTGTCGAAAAAGTCGTTCGAATAGAACCGGATACCAGCCTGCATGGGGCGACGGTAAAAGAATGGGGTGAAGCAAGGAGAGATTTGCGAGAATCAAATTGCGCAAGTTTTATCCTAATGTCCTTCGATTCTTCTGAAATTAATGATGATGAGGAATTTAACGAAATATCTAAAAATTTGTGCTCTTGTATTCATGATGTTATTTACGGTATGCCTACAATGAATGAAAATGCGATTTTGACGGAAGCTAAGCGTTGTATGGATACGATGGGTTACAGGCAAGCGAGCGATAGCCTTTCGACTAATTAAGGGTGTTTAATCATTTCCGGTCTAATGGATTTTGGGAAATCATTCTATTGGCTGTAAGTGAATTTGATTGGCACAAATGATGCACTTTATTTTTCAAAAAAATGAGAACAATATGAGTTTAGAAAAGAAACATGCAGAAATTTGGGACTACCTAAAAGATTTACGTGTAGGAATGCTCACCACTGTATCCGATAATTTTTTACGATCGAGACCGATGTATTTGGTACAGGAATACTACGAGGGTGATATTTGGTTGTTTGCGGACAAGAACGCCTACAAAATTTCGGAAATTAAACAGAACCCCCATGTCAACTTGAATTTCGTGAGTTTGGATGACGGATTATACATTACCCTTTCCGGGGTGGCCTCTATTCAGGATGGGGGTGCTGAATTTGACGAATTATGGTCGGAAGGCGTGAAAGTGTGGTTTGAAGATGCTAAGAATCCCAAAGAAAATGCAGTCCTGATAAAAATTGAAGTCATGCAAGCTGAAGTTTGGGATACCGATAAGGGTATTTTGAAACGAGCTTTTGAATATGCAAAAGCCAAGGTAACGGGTTCACGACCTGACATGGGTAAAAATAAAGTTATAGAGCAATGAAAAATTTTAGTCAAGGAGATAAGGTTAAATGGGAGTGGGGTAATGGTCACGGAACCGGGAAGGTTAAGAAAAAATATACATCCGATGTATCGAAAACCATTAATGGTTCGGAAATAAAACGGAATGCGTCGGACGATGAACCTGCTTATTTGATAGAACAAGAAGATGGAGATGAGGTATTAAAATCCGGATCTGAGTTGAAAAAAGCCTGATAGTTTTTCGACTTTTGTCAGATGTCTGATTACGCCCCTTCACACGAAAGAGCCAATATTATCACCCACCTGTTCGGATTTCTATTCGGATTGGTGGGTTTGCCGTTTTTAGTCGTAGCCATTTCTCAATCGGCCGAAACCACGGCAGGAGATGTGGCGGGAGGTATTGTATATGGTATCGGGTTTTTAATGGTCTTCGGTTTCTCCACCCTCTATCACGCACAAAAGGAAACCAAACCTAGAACCCTCATGAAAATTTGGGATCACATCAGCATTTATTACTTGATCGCAGGTACTTATACTCCATTTCTTTTGTCTTACGCCGATCCTGCTGATGCGAAACTTATGCTGTGGATATTATGGGGTTTGGCATTTGCGGGAACCGTTTTCAAGGTGTTTTTTACGGGTAAATTTCGATTGGTCTCAACGCTGATTTATTTGGCCATGGGCTGGCTGGTTGTTTTTGCGCCTGATTCTTTCGGAGAAAATCTTCCCGATGAGCAATTCTTTTGGATTGCCACGGGTGGCGTTTGCTACACCATCGGAGTTGTATTCTATCTGGTCAAAAAAATTCCTTATCACCACGCCATTTGGCACATTTTCGTTTTGGGCGGTGCCATCTCACATTTTGTCGGCATTCTCAAAATCTTCTCTTAATCTGCTAAAGGTTGCTGTACCTCCTTTTAAAATCAAACACCAGCCATCCCGATCGGAGGATCATCCAAACCACAAAAGCGATCCAAATGCCGAGAAGGCCGGGTGAGAGATAGTGAAACCCTAAGCAGACGGGAACAAAACCGAGCAGGGTAGAAGCTACTAGTAAATTTCTGAGCAATTTCATCTCACCTAATCCTTTGTAAATTCCATCAAAAGCGAATGCAGAAGCATTGATGGGCTGGGTGATGATAACCAAGAAAAAAATGGCTTCAAATTGTGCTAATACGGCGGCGTCGTCCGTGAAGAATTTACCGATTTGAAAATAGCCCACTGCATAAATCGCCGCCAGGATAATCCCGATGAAAATGGCTATGCGGTTGATTTGCGTTCCCATTTTATATAGAGATTTCGGCCTTTCCTCTCCGAGCAGCCTTCCGGCTAATGCATTTCCTGCATGGGCATACCCGTCGATGAAGAAAGAGGAGAAGAGCCAAATATTGATGGCAATCGTATGCGCGGCTATTACTTCCTCGCCGTATCCCGTGGCATAACGCGTGGCCAAGTAAAAGGTGAGATTTAGCAGAATGGTACGAATAAATAAATCCGCGCTCATGCCGGCCAGATTTTTGAATTCAGGGTTGAGTTGGAATTGAAGCTTTAGCCGAAATGAAGTTTTTGCCGAAAGGAAGAAAAGCGCTAACACAAACATCAAAATCTGAGCGACAAGACTGGCTGCCGCCGCACCTTCAATACCCATAGGTTTGATGCTCCCTTCCACTCCGAATATGAGCATATAATCCAAACCCAAATTGACCACTGCGCCGATGAGGGAAATCACCATAGCCCACGAAGTATTCTGCAATCCGCGAAAAACTCCGAAAAGGAGCAGTGTGGCTAACGTGAAGGGAAAACCCCATGAGCGAATGCTGAAGTAATCTTCACAGAGTTGGAGTACATCTCCTTCGGCATTATAAAACTGAAATATTTCGGTAGAAAATGTATTGGTCAGGACTAAAAATCCGATTCCCAAAAGCAAGTTGGAGGCCAACGCTTGCGGAATTAAAGATTCGATTTGTTCCGTCTTGTTCTTACCGAAATAGCGGCTTACGATGGCTGCAATGGCAGTAAGGGTCTGAGCCAGAATCCATACCGTCATGAGGTAAAAGCTACCCGCTATACCTACGGAGGCAAGTTCGGTAGTGCCCACTTGGCCCACCAGTGCCGTATCGACTAAGGTTATTATAGGTTCGGCAATTCCTGTCAAAATTGCCGGTATGGCTAATCGATTGATTTCTCGCCTGCCGGGGGCATCTTGCATGGACGAGGAGTCAACCATTCCGGTTTATCTACCGCCCATATTTCCCATGTTCATAAAGGTGTAGCCCTTGGTGCTAACCGTGATATCTGCATCTTGCTCAATATCGGTAACTGTCATGACGGTGTATGTTCCACTCTTTTCCGTGACCACCATCTGAATGATGGATCCATCCTCAGGATAACCCGTTCCGAAAGACATGTCGGGCATTTGCTTATTAATCCCCGCCATATTTGACATGGACTTTACCCAGTCAAATTCAGCTTCTTCGGTTATCCAATAAGTCACTTCCGAATCTTCATTCATTTCAGAATGCTCTACTTTATATTCATCGCATGAATAACCGGAGATGGTTTTTGATTTTCCCGTTTTCTTAAAAGTCGGCATCTCACCGTTATTGCTTTCATCAGCCGATTGACTTTCCTCCATCATTTTTTTGAACTGCGGGTTATCCAGTGATATGGATGTGGCCATTTTTTGACCGCCGGTGTTCATTAGCGTTATGATGTTTTTGCTATCCATGTCGAATATAACTTCGGTGTTTATCCCCTCTTGGTTTACCACCATGGCCATATTTTTTGATTCTTCCGACACCATCATCGTCATTTGACTCGATTGCTTCAGCTTGCCTTTTTTATCGAATTCTTCAATCTTCAGGTCAAATTGCGTATCGAAAGAATACTCATCTTGTGGTTGATAATCTGAATTTATTGAAACGACTTGCTCTGAAATTTGAGTAATGGGTTCATTTGCCGTATGGATTTCATCCGTGTGGGCTTGAGTGGTTACAGCGCCCATTGCAAAGGTGATTGCTAAAATTCCGGTTAGTTTCATTATTGATTGAAATTTAAGATTCAAGTCGGCAAGATAAGGAATTTGAAAAGTCTCCGCTCCGATTTTAAAGAAGAGGTTCTGTTCGAATTTTTCGCTCAGATATCGTGATCCACATCCAAGTCAAAGCGATTTTTCAATTCAGTGAGAAGCGGGTTTTTCTCAGCCATTGCTGCAAACTTGTCTGACGGGTCGTAAAGACTGTCACCGTCTTTCGTTTCCGTCTCGTCAATCACAACCTTGAGTTGAATTCTCCAATTGTTGAGTTCTTCACGAAGAAAATCCAAAAGATTTCCCTTGTCCTCCGTCAGGTCGCTCACCTGCACATGATTGTCTACCAAAAATTCGATCTGATTTGTTTCGACCATCACCGGGTCGTGTTTGGTTAAGGTTACGTAGTAGCTTTGTTTACCTGCTTCTTTGATTTTCGCCGCATAGGCTTTCCACGCATCCCAAAGTTGATTCAGATCAAAGGCATCAGCGGGCTTTCCCTCGTAATAATCCGTTTCAGCAGAAGCTTCAAGTTCACCTTTTTCTTCCTTGGTTTCCAGTTTTGCCTTCATGGTCGAAAGGGCGCCTGTCCTTTTCACTTTGCCCATCTTCGAGCTGAATCCGGAATTAGCACGAACCGGATCCGCCTGGGTGATTTTGTCGGATGCTATGGGTTTTTCTTCCGTTGGTACAGAAGATGAAACGCTAGGTTCTTCAACTACCGCTGCGTTCAATTCCTCGCTTTGCTCTTCTTTGCCTATCTCTTCTTTGCCGACGGGCAAGTCAGAAGACTCTTCTTCTTCTTCTTCTTCCGTTTTCCTTGCAAGTGGTGGTACCGATCGTTCTCGCTCCTTGATTTCAGGAATGGCGGCGGTGACTGTTTGATCAACTTTGCTGCCCGGTTTTGCAGGAGCTAGCTCATCTACATCATTGAAGTTTTTTTTTTCAGCGTTTCCGCTGAAAAGCGCACAAAGTCTTAAAAGTAACACTTCCACCAGCAGTCGTTGATTTCGGCTGATTTTGTAATCCAAATCGGCTTTTCCGAGAAGTTCGAGTGCCGTTACTAAATTATTGGTTTCAAACTTAGGCGCTTCTTCCAGATAGCGTGTTTTCACTGTTTCACCAACTTCCAGGATGGCAACCGTTTTGGGTGATACGCACATCAAGAGATTGCGAATGTGATTCGCTAATCCGTTAATGAAATTATGTCCGTCAAACCCTTTGTTGAGAATCTGATTGAAAGTAATCAGAGCAGTTTCGGTATCGCTGTTGCGAAAGCAATCACAGAGTGCGAAATAGTAGTCGTAGTCAAGAATGTTCAGGTTATCAATTACATCCTGGTAAGTGACATTCGTTCCCGAAAAACTCACCATTTGATCGAAGATTGATAAGGCATCTCGCAAAGCTCCGTCGGCCTTTTCGGCAATGACGTGTAGCGCTGCTTCTTCGGCAAAGATGTGCTCTTTCTCCGCTATCTTGGAAAGATGAGCTACCATTGAACTGATTTGAATTCTATTGAAGTCAAATACCTGACAACGAGAAATGATGGTTGGAAGGACTTTGTGCTTTTCGGTCGTTGCCAAAATAAAGATGGCGTAAGCCGGTGGCTCTTCCAGCGTTTTGAGGAAAGCATTGAAAGCCGCTTTGGAAAGCATGTGAACCTCATCGATAATGTAGACTTTGTACTTCCCGATCTGCGGTGGTATGCGCACCTGATCAATAAGGCTCCTGATGTCCTCAACACTGTTGTTGGAAGCCGCATCAAGTTCAAAAATATTGAAAGAAAAATCCTGACCTTCGTCCACACCTTCTGAGTGAAAGTGATTGACTTCACGAGCTAAAATTCTGGCGCAGGTAGTTTTACCCACTCCCCGAGGGCCGTTGAAGAGAAAGGCTTGAGCGAGATGATTATTCTCGATGGCCTTCATCAGGGTTTGCGTAATATTTTCCTGACCAACTACCGATTCAAAGGTGTTGGGTCTGTATTTTCGCGCCGAAACTATAAACTCGTCCATTCAAATTTTTGATGAAGGGCAAAGATAAAATTTACTTACCACAGAAGGCTTTTAAATAGCCATCAGTTGTGTACTGAGAGCTGAAAGCAATTCTTTTGTTTCATATTGCTCCGGATGAGTTTTTTACTACCTTTGCACTCCATTTTTTTAAATCTAATTATTTACACACTAACAGGAAGTTATGACGAATCGTTATGAAACCGTTTTCATTTTGACTCCCGTTTTGTCTGAAGAACAGGCAAAGGAAGCGGTTGCGAAATTCAAAGATCTTCTCAAAGATGGTGGTGCAAAAATACACCATGAAGAAGATTGGGGTCTGCGAAAGCTGGCCTATCCCATCCAAAAGAAATCGACGGGTTTTTATCACCTGGTCGAGTTTGAATCTGAAGGATCTGTTATCGCAGATATGGAATTGGCATTCCGTCGCGATGAGAGAGTCATCCGTTTTTTGACCGTTAGAATGGACAAACACGCCATTGCTTACGCGGAAAAGAGACGCAGTAAATCCAAAGAAAAATCAAACGCTTAAAATCGAACCGACATGGCAGATAAGACCGAAATAAGATACCTGACGCCGATCAGCATCGACACGCAAAAAGAAAAGTACTGTCGATTCAGAAAGAAGCGTATCAAATTTATTGATTACAAAGACCCTAACTTTTTGTTGAAATTGGTCAACGAACAAGGGAAAATTCTTCCCCGCCGAGTAACGGGTACTTCGTTGAAATACCAGCGTCGAGTGGCACAAGCGATCAAGCGCGCACGTCATTTGGCTCTTCTTCCTTATGTTGCTGACCTTTTAAAAAACTAGAACGCGATGGAAGTAATTTTGAAAAAAGACGTAGAGAATCTTGGGTACCAAGATGAAATGGTAGATGTGAAGCCGGGCTACGCCAGAAATTTTTTAATCCCAAGAGGCTTGGCTGTTTTTGCCACGGCTTCTGAGAAAAAGATGCTGGAAGAAACCATCAGACAACGAGCTCATAAAGAAGAAAAGATTCAAGAAGAGGCCAATGCGAAAGCAGCTAAACTTGAAAATGAAACGATTAAAATCGGAGCGAAAGTTGGCGAGAACGGAAAAATTTTCGGCTCAGTTAATACCATCCAATTGGCTGATGCACTGAAAGCTGCAGGTCATGATATTGACAGAAAAAATATTACTATCAAAAATGAGCCGATAAAGGAAATAGGAACCTACGAAGCCGAAGTAGCCTTGCACAAGGATATAAAGCAAACTATAAAGTTTGAAGTAGTAGGAGAGTAAATCCGATATTTACGTATTGACTAAAAGCCCGAATGAACGTTCGGGCTTTTTTTGTGTTGATAAGTTGGTATGACGATTGTCACAATTATACCCAACGCAAAAAAATCATGATGAATAAACAGGAATACGTATACGGATTAATAATGGCAGCGGCACTTATTGCTTATTTCCTGCTGATGAAATTGTTTGGTTTGGAATCAAATCTGTATTTGCGAATTTTCAATTTCGTCATTTTAATCGGTGGAGTATACCTATTGTTGAACAAGCGGATTAAAAATTCGAATACTCCGACCACATATTTCGAAGGTTTAGGTTTGGGGCTTAGAGCCACTATAAGTGCTGTAATTGTGTTTTTACTCTTTTTGGCTGTCTATGTTAATTTTTTTGATCCTGATTTTGTCGAAATTCTGAAAGAAACCCGAATGTGGGGTACAAATATCACTATCGGTCAAGCAGCTATTGGTATATTCATTGAAGGTATGGCATCTGCTATAATTATAAGCTTCGCCTGGATGCAGTTTTTCAAGCGGTACACCGTATCTCCCAATGCCTCCATCGATAAGTCCTGAGTGAAGACTTAAGTTTTTCGCGCCAATTAATCATCGGTGAATTTTCAATATGCATGAAAGCCGCCTGATTGCGCCAAAAGAAATCCCGTCCGGGGGCAGAATTACAGTGTAAGCTTTCGTTTTATCCGAATTCTTATCTCATCTGCTTTAATTACTCATTTCATGTCGGTCTCCCTAGGGAATTTTTGTTCCGTGTAAAGCAGTAATTCTGTTTGTGTATGAGCTAACTATTGCGCTTCAAACCGTTTATGTAGCACTTCAGCATATCAAATGAACTTATTCTTACATTCCAAGTCCTTTGCCGATAAATGGTCAGTGCGCATTTCCACCTACATTTCGCGGAATCCTTTCTCGGAAATAGCAAATTCTGACAGCCGGTTTGTTAAACGGTGTGCGCCTTTTTCTGAAAAGATGAGTAATATTTCCATAAATCCGCTTCACCCATAAGAGTATGTTGAATTAAATAAGACAAATGGATTCCAATGAGGGTTGGAAATCTGCTTCGATAATATTATTTACCAAAAATTATATTTGTCATGTGCTGACTCGACTGACCGTAGTACTCTTTGGAGTTTTCTTACTGATCGGAGCATCTGCTTCTGCTCAGGATTTAATTGTTCGTATTTACGGTGATACGCTCAATGCTAAAATCGACAAAGAAGATACGCGTTTTATATACTATCGTACGGCTGAGACCAGACGCGGTGAAATGGAAATAATAGCTCGAAAAGAAGTGAAAGAAATTCTTTATGATTTCATTCAGGTAAAGGAAAATCGTTTCGTGAGACGCAAACCCAAAAAGAAACACGAGATATTTCAGGTGATAGCGCACGCCGGCTACTCCTATATTCTTAATACGGATGACTTGTACGGAGAAGATTTTGAATCCGTGTATAGAGAGATGCGTGATGGTCCTTTTCTTGATGTCAGAGCAAACTATTTTCTTTCTGCAGATTTAGGCTTAGGTCTTTTAGTATCACGATCTGAATACGGTATGGATGAAGATATTCCGATTCTGGTAGAGCTCTCGGACGGTACTGAACTAACAGGCGATTTGTCTCATAGCCGAGAGCTTAATTATTATGCCTTTAATCTCGCATTTACGGTGCAGAGTTCACATAATTTCAAACTTCAAATTGATGTTGGTGCGGGGGCACTTTACTTTAGGGATAACAGCACATTTATAAATGATTATACGCTCGAATCTACCGCTTTAGGAGGGCATATATCGGCAGGCTTTCATTTAGTATTGGGTGAAGGATTTTACCTGCCTGCAGTCGTTTCCATCAAAGGTTTTAGTTTAAGCAATTTTGACCTGGCCACTCCATCTGAAATGAATGAGGAGGTGGCGAGAGGACTGCAAAGTATATATGATAATTTAAACAATGGCATCTCTGCCGGTCGCATTCAACTAGGACTCGGGTTAGGATTTGCTTTCTGATCCGGGCGGTATCGAAGGAGCTCCCGTTATTGGTGATGTTTCTACTCGTGTTTGATTTGGCTCTTTTCCCTTTTCCGTTTCATCCTCAGATTTTGTCCGCAACAGACCGAAAGTCATGATCAAGCTCGTAGCTAAAATCACAAACAACAGCAAACCATCTGCCGTATCATTGAGCTTCATCGTTTCCGGTATATCGAAGAAGAGCAGTATACTGATTAGTCCACGCGGCGCTATGTATACCTCGGGGAGTAACCCATGTCGCGCTATGTATTTCAGGTATAACGCCCTCACTCCATAAATAACGATTACCGCAATGGTTCCATTCATTAAAACATTCCAATTCAGCAGGGAGTAGATGTCCATGATGTAACCGAAAATCAAAAAGAAGAATGTGCGAATTATGAAAGCACTTTCCGCAGTAAGTAAGAGAAACTGATCCAAGTCATTTCGCAATTTCTCGTATAGGAACAACTCTTTAAATTTTCTGATCGGAATAATCTCAGCATTATTTAAAAACAATCCTAAAAAGAGTACGACGATCAATGAAGAAAGATGAAACTTTTTACCGATTGCATACACCAACATAAGCAAGGCTAAAATCAAAAAGAACTTAATGTGGTGGGTTATTCTCTTAATCAGAAAAAGGAAGATGACGGAAATGGCAACCGCAATCAATAAGGTAATAACGATGTCCTTACTTAAACTGAAATAGGCGTTAAAATCATATGTCTCATTTTGCTTAGCGAAATAGAAAAACATAATTCCGAGGATATCGGAAAAGCTCGAGTCATAAATGACAAATTCCTTTTTCTTTTTCGAAAGATCACTGACGGAAGGGATAGCTATAGCGCTGCTGATGATGGCTAGTGGTATGGAGTTGACCAAACAAATTTGAAAAGGTAAATGAGTCATATACCTGAACAAAAAAGTCAGGAGTAGCGAGGTAATTATAAGAATGAAGAAAGCTGATCCGAAAGTCGTTTTTATCAGCCCCAACTTATCTTTCTCAAATCTCAATTCTAATGCCCCTTCCAGAACAATGAGTACCAGACCTACCGTTCCGATAACAGGTAGAAACTGAGAAACGTTCGGTATCTCGATGCCTAGATATTTCAAGGCATATTGAATACCCAATCCGGTTCCGAATAAGAATATGACGGAGGGTACCTTGGTTCTTTTAGCAATAAGGTCGAAAGTGTATGAAAACACTACGACCAAACTGAGAAAAATCAGAATGTAATTTGTATCCAAATTGCTTCTATGTTGAGGCGCCGAAGTTAACACATCGCCCGGACATAGAATGTGGAATCAAATTTAAGATTGCATAAAGATCACGGCATACGCTGCTGATGAGAACATAGCTAAAGCTAAAAACACAAATACAACTTTGTATCGAAAAGATGCAGCGAATTCTCCTGCAGCATCAGCCAGGAGGAAGGAGTAGATATTGTCTACGGTTTTCTTAAAAATAGTAGTCATTGCAATTGGTTGTTTTTGGTTGGTTAATTGGCTGTTAACGCAAAACAAAGTAACCAATTAGAAATGGGTCTGTCAAGTTTCGTCGAAAGAAAATTTAACTTGGACTTAACTTTAAACTTATTGGTCAGTTGAAAGTCTTTGAATTCCAAGCGTGAATGCTGAATTGAGCATGGGAGGCAAACCAGAGATATGACGAAATTCCTAATAAGAAAATAACATTCCAGCCAAAAGCAATGAGCCTCATGAATGTAAAATATTCTCCTGATTCCGATAATAGCGTCGAAGGTATGGCAGCGGTCAAAACACCACAAAAGCTAAGCAAAGTAGCTATCAAAGTAATGGGTGAAGTCAACGGCCAGTTAATCAATTTGCGATACCACGCCAAGTCGTCTCCCCATTTATCAATTAAGTAAAAACGACCGTCCTCCAATGGAGCAAATAACAAAGGATCTTTATTTGAATCTTCTAATTGAAAAAGACTTGCCGGAGCGGCTATCATGAAAGCGTCCAAATTCTGACCAATCTGCCGTTCCGTTTGCTTCACGGCTGAAAGTGCGGAATGAGGAAAATCGGCCTTGAATTGTTTCGTACTCAAAAATCTCAAACGGTATTTGATACAAAGGTTTCTTATGCTGTCCAAATCGTAAATTCTGTCTTCAGACAAATTATCGGCTGATGGAAGCTCTGCTGAGATAGCCCCTCTCTTTATAGTTCCCAAAACGCGTTGGTCGTTTTCCCAATCGGTTTCAAATAATCCTCTGAATTGTGAGAGAATTTGATTCCCGCTATATTCTTTCTGCACTTTGCGCTCGTTCCTGAGCGCTCTTTCCAAATTCACTTTTTCAAACATATTCAATCTGATTAATTCCTTTCCTAAAGTTAACAAATCAAAGAGGAAGTAGTTTTTTAATTTAGGTAAATATTGTGCTCGACACTTTTCATTTGTTTCAGCAATAACAGCCTCAAATTGATTTCGTTTAACACCAGGCGCTCCATGTCCTCAATATTATTGACCTTCAAAAGTTTAATCTTTTTTGAATCTTCCATAAAGAGCAACCGCGCCACGTCAAACACATTCAGGTCGGCAGAGAAAGCTTCGGTAGAGGCAGGACTATCGGATTTAAAGAGATAGGTTTTAAACGCCTGAAAAAGCTCATTCCCCACAGGCGTTATCATTGTCGTATCAATAAATTCTACATGGCCTCCCGGGTATAGTTTTTCACCCATTCGCATGAAGAACTTACGTATTTTAAATACACCTGTCGCTTCAATTTCAATATCTGCCGCGCCATTTCTTTTTCTCGAAATAATCCGTTTTAATTTAACCATACTTCCATACCCGGTGATGGTTCCGTTTTTTGTATAGGGTATTCCAAAAGAGATGTTAATGTTTTCACAATCTTCTAAGAGCTGTCTGTACCGCTCTTCAAAAATATGCAGCTTATGTGTTTCACCTGGAAGAAGAAACAACTGTAGTGGAAACATGGCAAGTTGGGTCTTCTGCATGAGATCTTTTTTTGAAAGTAAAGAAAAATTAAGGCAGGATACTAATGTGAGAAATTTCCTACTCTTCTTTCAATAGTACAAATAGCTCCTCATTTTCCCGCTTCATGCGATACTGCTCACGAGCAAACTTCTCTAATTTTTCTTTATCGGAAGTCAGTTCTCGAATTTGTCTTTTAGCCGATTCGGTGTCTTTATTCAAGTAATCAATTTCGTCAGAAATTTCTCGCAATTCCATCCTGATTTCTATCTGAGATATAAGATCATGCGCATCAAAAAAACTGATGTAGAGCAGAAACACAAGTATTACTGCTATGAACTTGTTTCTTAAAATAGACGGAATTCTGTTAAACATCAGGTAAAGCTACAAGAGCCGATTGAGCTGACAAAAAAAAGCTCCCGAAATTATACGGGAGCTTGTGTTAAAAAAGTTGAGATATAGGGAAATTAACCCAGAAAAGGATATCTGAAATCAGTCGGAGAAACAAATGTTTCTTTTATCGTTCTTGCTGATACCCATCGAAGAAGGTTTAAATGAGAACCTGCCTTATCATTTGTGCCGGATCCTCTGGCGCCTCCGAAAGGTTGTTGACCTACTACCGCTCCCGTGGGTTTATCGTTGATGTAGAAATTTCCGGCTGCATTTTCCAGCAATTTGGTAGCTAAGTTGACTGCGTATCTGTCTTTTGCTAAGATAGCGCCGGTCAACGCATATTCTGATGTCTCATCTACCAACCGCAATGTCTCCTCATATTTTTCCGAATCATACACGTAGATGGTAAGAACCGGTCCGAAAATTTCCTCTACCATCGTTTTAAATTTGGGAGTGGTCGTCACGATTATAGTCGGTTCGATGAAATACCCTTCGCTTTTATCGTAGTTTCCACCAGTTAAAATTTCAGCATCCGATTGGTCCTTTGCGTAATCAATGTATCCGGCGATTTTGTCAAAAGCTTTTTCATCAATTACCGCATTGACGAAGTTTGAAAAGTCAGTAGGCGGGCCCATCTTCATGTCTTTGGCGTCTTGTAGCAGTCCTTCCTTCACTTCGTCCCAAATATTGTCTGCGATGTAAGCGCGTGAAGCCGCCGAGCATTTCTGTCCCTGAAATTCAAAGGCCCCTCTTGTGAGCGCCGTACTTACTGCCTTAGGATCTGCAGATTTGTGAGCCACAACAAAATCTTTACCCCCCGTTTCTCCTACGATACGAGGATATGTTTTGTATTTATCAATATTGTTTCCGATTGTTTTCCAGAGCATTTTAAAAACAGCCGTCGATCCCGTAAAATGCAGCCCGGCAAAGTCAGGATGTTCAAAGACTACCTCGCCAGAGTCGGGACCATCAACGGTAACCATATTGATAACACCATCGGGAAGACCGGCTTCTTTAAAAATCTTCATCACTAAATTAGCACTGTATATCTGAGAGTCTGCCGGTTTCCATACACAAACATTTCCCATCATAGCTGCAGAAGCAGGTAGATTTCCTGCTATAGCAGTGAAGTTAAACGGGGTAATGCAAAAAACAAAACCTTCAAGAGGACGATATTCCAACCTGTTCCACACACCCGGAGAGCTATTTGGCTGAACGGAATAAATCTCTTCCATGTAGTAAGCGTTGAATCGAAGAAAATCGATCAATTCGCATACGGCATCTATTTCAGATTGAAATGCATTTTTACTTTGGGCTACCATGGTAGCGGCATTCATTTCATACCGGTAAGGTCCCGCGATCAGGTCTGCCGCTCTCAAAAATATGGATGCGCGCTGTTCCCATGCCAAATCAGCCCAATTTTTCCGAGCTGCTAAAGCAGCGTCAATGGCATTCTTTACGTGCTCTTTTCCACCGAAATTTGCCTGACCTACTTTGCGCTTATGGTCAAAAGGCGGGGTTAAATCTTTGTTGTTATCTGTGAAAACCTCTTCCCTACCGATATACATCGGTACATTTACAGGGTCTTGATTCAGCATGCTATCCAAAGCCGCTTGTAATTTTTCGCGCTCATCTGATCCCGGTGCGTAATCAAAAATGGGTTCGTTCGTTGGATAAGGTATCTGATATACTCCTTTAGGCATGTCGATGGTTTTTTAATGAAATTTAATTTGGCCGCAAAGGTACAAATCAAAACTCCTCCGGCGGAACGCGAATGAGAAAGATTGAGGTCGTACCTTTGTGAGCCGGCTACAAATTGTTTTAGTTTCATCATTTGAGAATTTTCGCAACCAAAACCAATTTTATTACTCTTCTGAGCTTGATCTTATCGAGCCTCACAGCAGATGCTCAATCCGTGCAATTCAATACGATATCTCTCAAAGAGGGGCTTTCTCAGAATACGGTAACTTCTATGGTGCAAGATGATCGCGGCTTCATCTGGATGGGTACCAGCGACGGGTTAAACAGGTATGACGGTTATGAGTTTATCGTTTTCCGCAATTCCAAAGGAGATAGTACCACTCTTTCAAGCAGCTCTGTTTCTTGTTTGTTTTCCGATACCGATGGGATGATTTGGGTTGGTACGAATGTCGGTTTGAACAAAATTAACCCTCGCACTTTTGAGGTGAAATCTTATTTCCATTGGTTTGAGGATTCCCTGACCCTTAGCAGCAATTCCGTAAAAGCCATCGGACAAGATGCTGAGGGGAATATCTGGATTGGTACCGATAACGGATTGAATCGTATGCGGAAAGATGGTTCATTTGTTCGATACGATATTACTGAGGGCGATTCTACCAGCCTTCCGGGAAAGGAAGTGAGAGACATCCTGCTAGACGATCTCGGCGCACTATGGATTGCTACGGACGCCGGGCTCGCCTCGTATAATTCGCTCTCCGATTCTTTCAAGCGATATCGCTACAAGTTTGACGACGAGAATAGCTTGAGCAATAACAATGTCTTCTCTTTGGAAAAAGGAAATGACAATAAGATTTGGATTGGTACACGTCAAGGTTTAAATAAGCTTCAAACGGAGAGTATGACTTTCACCCGCTACTCGGACGAAAAGCCCTACCAAGATTTTTTGTCTTCCAATATCATTTTATCACTTCTCGAAGATGACAATGGCGACTTGTGGGTTGGTACTCCGTCCGGGTTGAATAAAATCTCTCCGTCTGATGAAACCTCTACCATTTACCGTTATAGACCTAACGAGCTAAATTCTTTACCTAATGATTATGTTTTAAGTTTAATGCTCGACAGATCAGGGGTCATTCTGATCGGAACTCAATCTGCCGGAGTGGCCACACTCGACCGTGAAGCTCCGCAATTTAAGTCGGTGACTTATTCCGACTATGAGGGCTATGAGCCGGAGCAAAACAGAATTTATGGATTTGCCCAAGCGTCAGATACAGCCGTATGGGTGGCCACTGGTAAAGGACTTAATCTTTTTATACCTGATCAAGATTATAGCATTTTCGTTTCTGACCGAGAAAATCATCCGATGAATCGCGGAGATTATTCAGCTTTGGATGTGGAAGTCGTCGATGACTCCTTGCTTTATATAGGTACTGCTGAAAAAGGTTTATGGAAGTATAACGCTGAAAAGGATATTCTGAAAATGTACAAAATAGATTCGCAGGATTCGCTAAGTCTTACGTCCAACAGGATAACGAGAATAGTTCCCATGGACTCAGGCGATCTTTGGTTGGGTTCAGGTGGTGGCGGACTGTTACATTATGATTCGCGAAAAGAAACGTTTCAATCTTTCCGATTTAACGGAGAAGATCCGAATTCCATTCGCGACAACAATATTGTGAGCCTTGAAAAGGATGATCGAGGAATGCTCTACGTAGGAACCGGAAATGCGGGCCTTTACCTACTCGATACGAAGACGAAGAGCTTCATAAAGCGTTATCATCTCAATTCTGCAGAAATGACCATACCTGATAATTCCGTGTACTCAATAATGGTTGAGAGAGGAGGTGTAGTGTGGTTGGGAACAAACGGAGAAGGATTGGTGAGAATAAATACGGAAACGGATTCGGTTACGGTTTACAACCGACAAGACGGTTTGGCCAATCAGGTGGTTCAAGGAATTGCTAAAGATGTTTTCGATATCATTTGGGTGAGTACCAATGCGGGAGTTTCTGCCTTTAACGAAAGAACAAACACCTTCCGAAATTACACGGAGGAGGCTGTACTTGGAAAGAATACCTTTATTCAGGGGAGTTATTTCAGAGATTATGAAGGAGCCATTTATTTCGGCGGAGCCAATGGTTTTGATTACTTCAATTCCATAGGTCTGCGTGAGAATAAATTCATTCCTGATGTCAGTATCGTCGGGTATACGCTCTACACTGCCGAAGGTGGAGATACTCTACAACGAATGATCTATCATGTAGGCGATACATTGATAATAGACCCGAAATATAGCGGTGTTTCATTTACTTTTTCAGCACTTAGCTTTAAGCAACCCGAAAAGAATCAATACGCCTATCGGCTTCTGGGAGTCTTTGATGATTGGCAATATAGCGGTACCCGACGATATGTCAGCTTCTCGACCCTCACTCCGGGCAATTATACTTTTGAAGTAATCGCCTCCAATAATGACGGAGCCTGGACTTCAGATCCTGCCAGAATTGCCTTAGTCGTAAATGCATCCTTTTGGGAATCCACTTGGTTTAAGATTGCCATTATTTTAGTGGTACTGGCGGTTCTCATTTTATATAACCGATATCAGATAGAAGCAGAGAAATCCCGTAGAAAAGTGTTGGAACATGCCGTGGCTGTAAGAACCAAAGAAATTGCAAAAGAAAGAGATACCAATGTGGTTCTGCTGCGAGAAGTTCACCATCGCGTAAAGAACAATCTGCAAATCATTGTCAGCCTCCTTAGCCTTCAATCCAACCACATAAAAGACTTGGGAATGCTAAACGTTTTTTCGGAAATACAAAACAGGGTGCGATCCATGTCGCTCATCCATCAAAAGATGTATAAGACTAAAAATCTGGCTTCCGTGAATTTGGAAGAATATTTACGAGACCTGTCCGGAAATCTTCTCGATACCTATCGGGTGGGCCAAAATGTGGACTTGGATATGGATATCAGCGTTAAGCGTTTTAGTGCAGATACACTTACTCCGTTGGGCCTTATTATAAATGAAATTATATCAAACTCGCTGAAGTACGCTTTTCCTGACGGGCAAGACGGTATCATATCAGTCTCCCTTCACCAAATCGAACCGGGAAAATACCGATTGATAATTGGCGACAACGGAGTAGGATTCCCCGAAGATTTCGATGAAGATCAAGACTCTTTTGGTAGTGAGCTGATTGATGCTTTGACCGAACAACTCAATGGAACACTGAAAGTTCGAGATGATTTGAAAGGGGCTTTTTACCAGCTCGATTTTGAGGATGTGGGAGATTAAAATCTAGTTAAGGCGATGAGGCACAATCATCATAAACGAGGGGATGTTCACCTTGAATTCTTCATCGGAGTTTAAATTTTTCATCACATAGTAGCCGAACATCTTTCCCGTATCCGTGGTAAAATCGCAGGAAGAATTATAACAATATATTTCCCCTGGTCGAATTACGGGCTGCACCCCGATTACACCCTCACCTTCTACTTCCCTGCGGTTGGTAGAACTATCGTATATATACCAATGCCTCTTAATCAGTTGTATCGGAAAGCTATTTTGATTCTCAATCGAAATGGTATATGAAAAAAGATAAACACCATTCTCCGGCTTGGAGAATCGCTCTTCAAAATTGCACTTTACCGAAATTTTTATTCCTGAAGTTAAAGCTGTAGTCATTGTGAAGATGGAAGGTTTGGACAAGGTTAAAAATTTCACTTGAGAATTCGATGCTCCGATTCAAAAACTTATTGCCCGAGACTGTTCACTCTTTCTACACCTATCAAGCGATCTGAGAAATAACTCTGGTCTTTAAAATAGACCAAAATCAAATAGTCATTTTCCGTTTCGGAATGGTTTCCGTCCGTCAGATCAGAAGTTCCTTGATCTGATTTCGAATATTTCCACAAATAGGTGTAGTTATAATACCCTTGCTTCAATTTCAATGCCAACTCGTAGTTCAAGTTATCAGGATTAAAGGTCATTCTATGGGATTTCTTTAGCTGCCAATTCGAAAGTTGCCCCATCACGTATAGCTCACCGTTTCCCAACATGGCATCTACGGGAAAACTGAAATGAACGGTGACATAGTCTGATTCGAGATGCGCATCGATCATGTCGTCATTTTTCACCAAGAACTTTCCATTGATGTCGTTCTCAAATGTGTACTGCTTGAATGCTTTTCCCCAATCGGGAGCCAGATAAATATGATACCCGTCATCTTCCAGACGAATTTCTTCAACCTCTTCGCTTCGGTATCGAATACTCTTTGCATCAAAAAAGCGGTATTCATTTCCGGCGTCAAAATCCAACTCACCTTGATAATTATAAGTGAGTTGTTCATTCTTAATAAAATTGGGCTTTACCCCCGTAATCACATTGTCGCGACGCATATTTTGCATAACCACAAGCTCTATATCTCGATAGGGGTTCATGGTGTTTATGGTTCCGAGGTTTACTTCTATATCTACTTCCTGCTTGTACTCCCGATCTGATACCACATTTGAAGGGTGAACCACTGCGCTTATGTTTGCTTTGGGCTCTACCACCATAAAACGACTCGTAAGTATCAGGTCATTCTCATTTCCATTGGCAAAAACCTTGATAATATAGTTTCCGCTTCTTATCAGGTTTATCCGATTATTCGGAAACTCCAATAAGTAATTGGTGTAGTTGTTTACCGTATTGAAGGAGAAATCGTAATTCGTAATTATATCACTGTTGTAGCCTTCTTGAAAATCCATGAGTTGTAGATCAGAAGGTTTCCAATCCCACGTGCAGTGAATGAACGAGTAGTGCATTTCGCGCACATCTTCGCTCAAATCATCAAAGCGAAGAACTATTTTTTCATCTCCGTTTAGCGGAATGATCGGGGCATCCAACTCAGAACCTTTGATGTGAAGAATTACCGTTTTGATCTGCTCATCATACACCTTGTCGTTGTATTGAAGCTCCTTGTCATTAAAGTACTCGGGTTGATTCTTTTTTTTCTCTTTTTCTGTAATCGCAATGGCGCTTGACGCACGGCAGGATAGAAGGTTGGAAGCGAATAAGAATAAAATGAAAACGCCCGCTAACTGCGCCTTTGAAGTGCTGAACATAAATTGTAAACGCTTGTTTTATTTAGATATTTCTAAATAGTTTGTAATTCGTCTCGAGCCTTCGTTAAGCACTAGACAAAAATCAAAGTTATTGTTAATTTTGCCGGCAAATTTAAAGGACCTCTACGCGCATGTCTAAGGCCATAAAAATAAAGAAAGGTGCGGATATAAAGTTGATCGGTGAAGCCGATAAAGCGATTTCTGCATCTAAACGATCCACCGTATTTGCTCTCAAACCCGATGATTTCTTCGGAACTATCCCGAAACTTTCGGTGAAAGAAGGAGCCGAGGTAAAAGCGGGCTCTCCGCTCTTCTTCGATAAATCGAGAACACGCGTCAAATTTACTTCTCCCGTTAGCGGTGAGGTAGTAGAGGTGATGCGAGGAGCCAAGCGAAAAATTCTGGAAGTGAAAGTTTTGGCTGACGCTGAAACGCGTTACGAATCATTTACTCCCTGGACGGGCGGTGCTGATCGGGAGGCTTTGGTAAATACCATGCTCGACATGGGAATCTGGCCTTTCATAAAGCAGAGACCTTACGGCGTCATTGCCAATCCTGATGACACTCCGCGAGATATTTTCATCAGCTTTTACAATTCAGCTCCACTAGCGCCCGATGCGGCCTTCGTGTTGGAAAATGAAAAGGAAAATATCCAATTGGCATTGGATGCTTTGCAAGTGTTGACTTCAGGTCAAATCCATATCGGAGTAAAAAAGGGAGATTCCTTTTTTGACGGATTCTCGGGCGTACAGAAGCATACCATTCAGGGGCCTCACCCTGCCGGGAATGTGGGCGTGTTGATTCACCACGTAAAACCAATAAACAAAGGCGAAACGATTTGGACGGTGAACGGAATGGACCTGGCCGTGATCGGAAGGTCTTTAAGAGCCGGTCAGTTTAGAGCGGAACGTACCGTGGCATTGGTAGGCTCTGAAGTGGAAAAGCCACAATTTTACACCACCATGATCGGTGCCAAGATGGAATCAATCTGTGAGGGAAAGCTCAATGGTGGCAATAACCGCATCATTAGCGGCGACCCGCTTACCGGCGATGCCGTTGAAATGGAAGGTCACCTCGGATTTTATAGCTCGCAGGTTACCGTTTTACCGGAAGGTGACCACAAGAAGTTCTTTTTAACCGAAGGTTGGCTAGCACCGGGCTTCAATAGTTTCAGCCTTTCTAAGGCTTATCCTTCGTGGCTTACTCCGGGAAAAAAATACCGTTTGGACACAAACCTCAACGGTGAAGAGAGAGCATTTGTAGTGACGGGCGAGTTGGAAAAAGTATTTCCGTTTGATATCTATCCTTTGCAATTGATCAAATCGATTATGGTTAACGACATAGATGCAATGGAGAAATTGGGGATTTACGAAGTGCTTCCCGAAGATTTCGCGCTTTGCGAATTTGCCTGCACGTCTAAGGTCAATATTCAACACGTTGTTGAAAATGGATTGGCCGATATGAGAAAAGAGTTTGAATCTTAATTTAAATCAGCGAAAGTGAAAGTTGTTGATAATCTATTGGGCAAAGTAAGGCCCGCATTTCAGAAGGGAGGAAAGCTGGAGAAGTTTTATCCGGTTTACGATGCATTGGAAACATTCGCCTTTGTACCGGACCACACGACCAAGCGAGGAGCGCATATCCGCGATTCCATCGACATGAAGCGTACGATGTTTATCGTGATCGTAGCGCTTATCCCGGCATTGCTTTTCGGAATTTACAATACAGGCTACCAGCATTATTTAGCTCTGCAAGAAGAAGGGACGTTTATGGAGATGATCCTTTTTGGCTTGTGGAAGACATTGCCTCTTATCATCGTTTCTTACGGTGTGGGATTGGGTGTTGAATTTATCTTTTGCATTATAAAGGGTCATTCCATCAACGAGGGTTTTTTGGTTTCGGGAATGCTTATCCCGCTCATCATGCCGATGGATGTACCATTATGGATGGTGGCCATAGCTACTGCATTTGCGGTGCTTATCGCCAAAGAGGTTTTCGGTGGCACCGGAATGAATATTCTTAACGTAGCTCTTACGGCGCGCGCTTTTCTCTTCTTTGCCTATCCTACCAAAATGTCGGGAAACAAAGTGTGGGTGAGCACCGAAGGAGGAACCGCGGTTGACGGATTTACCGGTGAAACTCTATTGGCGCAAGCCATAGAAAACGGAGCGAACTTTTACGATACCACGGGAGCCTATTATTCATCCGTGTCGGATAGTTTCATGGCTTCATTTCTCGGATTCATCCCCGGTTCTATCGGCGAGACTTCTACCCTGGCCATCCTTATCGGAGCAGTCATTCTGCTCTGGACGGGTGTAGCAAGCTGGAGAATTATCCTTTCGGCTTTGGTTGGAGGAATTGTGATGGGACTTATCTTTAATATCGTTGGTCCGCAGATTTCTCCCGATAATCTTTACCTGCAAGTGCCGTGGTGGCATCAATTGGTAATGGGAGGATTTATGTTCGGAATCGTTTTCATGGCCACCGATCCCGTTACCGCAGCGCAGACCTTTAAAGGAAAAGTGATTTATGGTTTCTCCATCGGATTGTTGGGTATTCTCATTCGCGTGGTAAATCCCGCTTATCCCGAAGGTATTATGCTCGCCATTCTTTTCATGAATGTAATGGCACCTACCATTGATCACTACGTGGTGCAGGCGAATATCAACAAAAGACTCAAACGACTTAAAACCGCTTAAAAGATGGCAGTAGATAAAAATAGCAACGCGTTTACCTTCATCTTCGCCATTATTATGGTGATTGTGGTAGGAGCCGTTCTTTCTTTCGCAGCGATGTCTTTAAAACCGTTGCAAGTGCAGAACAACGTGGAAAAGAAGATGATCAACATTCTCACTTCCATCGGAGTGGAAGCTGACCGCGAAAATGCAGAAGATCTTTTCTATCAATACGTGACAAAGCGATACGTATTAAATTCAAAGGGTGAAATCGTTTCAACCAGAGCAGAAGCCATAAAAGCTCAGGATGACGAAGAGCCATTCAACGTCGACGTTCAAAAGCAGTTTCGCGATCCGACTATCAGCCCTGAAGACCGAAGTTATCCGCTTTACATCGCTTCTATTGAAGGTGAAGAAGTGGCCATTATTCCGCTAATCGGAAAAGGACTTTGGGGTCCGATATGGGGCTACGTTGCTTTAGAAAGCGACTTCAATACCATATATGGCGCTACATTCGATCACAAGACAGAAACGCCGGGATTGGGAGCTGAAATCAAAGAATCGTGGTTTTCTGCACCATTTGTCGGCAAGAAAATCTATGATGAATCAGGAAACTTGGTTTCGATTAATGTGGTGAAGGGATCAGCCGATCCGGATAATCCGCATGCCGTAGATGGAATCACCGGCGGAACCATTACCAGTAATGGAGTGGACGAAATGCTGGAGCGCACTTTCGGAGTCTACGATACCTATTTTAAAAATCTTTCTCAAATCAGTCAACAGCAATGAGCACTGAGACAGCAGTAAACCAAGAAGAAGTCGTAAAGGAAGCGGTTCCTAAGGAGCCTCTCTTTTCGGCAAAAAACAAAAGACTACTCACTGATCCTCTGAATGATGATAACCCGATAACGGTTCAGGTGTTGGGAATCTGTTCCGCATTGGCCATCACCGTGCAAGTGCAGCAGGCGATCGTAATGTGTATGTCGGTTTTGTTCGTAATGCTTTTCGGAAACATGATCATTTCCATTATGCGAAATGTGATTCCGTCGCGTATTCGAATTATTGTACAGTTGGTCGTAGTGGCCTCTTTGGTAATTTTGGTAGACCAGCTTCTCAAAGCCTTTCTTCCGGATATTGCTGAGAAACTCTCGGTTTTCATCGGGTTGATCATTACCAACTGTATCATCATGGGACGATTTGAAGCATTTGCCATGGGAAATAAAATCTGGCCATCGGCACTTGACGGTATAGGAAATGCCATCGGATACGCTTGGATTTTGGTAGCCGTAGCAATCGTTCGTGAAACTTTCGGTTCGGGTGCAATCAGTTTTCCGGGTATCGGTCAAATCAAATTTTTACCCGATAGCTTTTACGAAGCGGGATACATGAACAACAACCTCATGATTTTACCTCCGATGGCATTGATCACGGTTGGAATCATCATTTGGATTCAGCGCTCGAAGAATCAAAAACTCATTGAAGAAAATTAAGCCATGGAAGCAGTAAATATTTTCGTCAAGTCGATCTTCATCGACAATATGATTTTCGCATACTTCTTAGGTATGTGTTCTTATCTGGCGGTTTCTAAAACCGTGAAAACGGCTGTAGGTCTCGGGGCTGCGGTGATTTTCGTTTTGGGTATTACCGTGCCGATCAACTACCTCTTGGAGAACTTCGTTTTGAAAGAAGGCGCATTGACATGGGTTGATGCCTCTTTCGCTACGGTAGACTTGAGCTTCCTCAGCTTCATCATGTTCATCGCTGTTATCGCTTCTATGGTTCAGCTTGTAGAGATGATCGTTGAGAAGTTTGCTCCTGCGCTTTACGGAGCGTTGGGAATCTTTCTTCCGCTTATCGCCGTGAACTGCTCTATTTTAGGGGGTGCACTCTTTATGCAAGAACGTCAATACACAAACATTGGCGATGCTACGGTGTTTGGATTAGGTAGCGGAGTAGGTTGGTTTTTGGCTATTGTCGCCATCGCCGCCATTCGCGAAAAGATCCGCTACTCCAACGTGCCTGCGCCACTGAGAGGACTCGGTATTACTTTTATCATTACAGGACTCATGGGGCTCGGGTTTATGGCCTTCATGGGAATTGAACTATAAACTGATTAGAAAACAAGGAAGATGAGTGTAACGATCATTGCAACAATTGCCGTCTTTTTAGTGGTTATCCTGCTTTTGGTGAGTGTTTTGCTTTTTGCAAAGTCAAAACTTTCTCCATCGGGTTTGGTGAAGATTGAAATCAATGGTGAAAAGACCATTGAGGTAGAAGCCGGAAATACCTTGCTTTCTACTTTGGGAGAAGAGAAGATTTTTCTTCCATCGGCCTGCGGTGGCGGGGGAACTTGCGCCATGTGCAAATGCCAGGTGAATGAAGGCGGAGGAGAAATTCTTCCTACCGAAGCGCCTTATTTTTCCCGTAAGGAAATAGCCGAAGATTGGAGATTGGGTTGCCAAGTGAAGGTGAAGGGCGACATGAAAATTCATGTTCCCGAAGAGATTTTCGGAATCAAGAAATGGGAATGCGAAGTGGTATCGAATTACAACGTCGCCTCTTTTATCAAGGAATTTGTGGTTCGTTTGCCGGAAGGCGAAAACCTGGACTTTGAAGCGGGAGGATATATTCAGGTAGACGTACCGCCAATAACCGTGGACTTCAAAGACATCGATATTACCTCTCATCCTGAACTAGGCCGAGATCCGATGGATTTCAAGAGTGAGTGGGACAAATTTGGACTCTGGGATTTGAAAATGAAAAACTCGGAAACTATTTTCCGAGCATACTCAATGGCCAATCACCCTGCAGAAGGAAACATTGTAATGCTGAACATCCGTATTGCCACTCCGCCATGGGATCGAGATAAAAACAAATGGATGGATGTAAATCCGGGAATTTGCTCTTCTTATGTCTTTGGCTGCAAGCCCGGCGATAAAGTGACCATTTCAGGACCTTACGGTGAATTCTTCATCAAAGAAACAGGTGCCGAAATGCTCTACATTGGAGGAGGAGCCGGAATGGCGCCGATGCGGTCGCACTTATTTCACTTATTCCACACATTGAAGACGGATCGTAAAGTGTCTTATTGGTATGGAGGTCGTTCGAAGCGTGAGTTGTTTTACCTCGATCACTTCCGAGAGATTGAAAAGCAGTTTCCGAATTTCACCTTCCACGTAGTATTGTCAGAACCGCTGCCGGAAGACAATTGGAAAGAGAAGAAAAGCTTGGAAGATGAAGGTGATGGTTTCACCGGATTCGTTCATCAAGCGGTAATCGATCACTACCTGACACATCACGATGCGCCTGAAGATATTGAGTTTTACTTCTGCGGACCGCCGTTAATGAATGCCGCCGTTCTGAAGATGGTAGATGATTGGGGAGTACCGCCCGAAAATGTAGCCTTCGATGACTTTGGAGGTTAATGCGAAAAAAATAGATAGATGATTAAGAAAAAGCCCCGTGATATTTCGCGGGGCTTTTCGTTATAAGAATTGTCCATAGCCTAATCTCCACAGGCTTTTTTCAATGCTTTGTGCAATGCTTTCGGGTCGGTAGAACCTATGAAGTAGCTATCGCCTTCGGTAGTGGTAATCGAAATACCATTCCTTCCCGTAAGCGTAAATCGCTTTTCAAACCAAGAATTGAGATTCTTATTGGTTCTTATAGCAAAAGGCTTTGTTTTCTCCATTCGATATGAGGCCACTTCAGAATGAGGTATACTTATCTTAGATCGATAGAAAGGGCTGAGACGTACCTTTATCCCTTTGGAAGTGACCTTCGTTTTTAATTGGGTGCGACTAATCAGAAAAATTCCTCCGAGTACTGCGAGAACGGCAATTCCCATTACCGTAATTGCGATAGCACTATCGGATATATTCTTTTTTGCTAAAAATCCGGAAAGGGATAGTAGAAATACCACTATAATGGCACTGATCCAAAATATCTTTCCTTTTACGTCGACTGTTTCTTTAAAATATTTCTTTGACATAACTCTCGGGTAACTTTAACTTAACATAAAGGTAACATTAAGAGTTGAGAGCTACAAATCGAGGTAAGTTAAGAAGCCGGTTTTAGCCCTGCTAAATAAAAGTGAACGGAAAAGGGCAATTTTCTCTTCTTCATCAGAAAATAGCTTGATAAGCCCTCAGACCCTTAGGCTTGAGGGTTAAGCCGATTACCTGATTACCATAGCCGAGCCTTTGATCTCGCGAAATTCTAAGTCGCCAATCAATTTATACTTTATTCGATATGTAAATTGGGTGGTGGGCACGTAATAATCCATATCCGTACTTCCTGCGCCGTTCCAACCGATTAAAATATCATTTGTTTCGAAGAGCAATCTACCATGCCGATCGAAAACGATGAACTCATATGCTTGAAGATCGAAGGCACAAACCGGTTTAAAAAGATCGTTAAGTCCGTCACCGTCGGGTGTAAAGGCACCGGGAATAAAGAAATGGGTATTCTCAGACGTCGGACAATTCAAAGATTCAAATATGAATGACCGGTCAATACAGCCATGATAATTATAAAGTTCCAATAAATTGGTATCAGCGGGAGCAATAAAAATTGCAGAATACAACCTGATTGATGATCCATTTAACATACCGGTGGTCTGAGCAGGCAATTCGATCACGTCAGCCAACTCAATCATATCACCGGTACAGATGACAGCAGGAACTTCTACCCGAACATTTCTGCGATAGTTAAGTTCAGGGGTTTCGGTTCGAGAGCAGCCCGTGCCATTCGTAATGGTAATGAGTGGTGAGCTTGCGCACAATCCGTCTACCTTATTTTCAAATGGAACACCATCCAAAAATGGAATAAAGTCGTTTGAATACTCTACGGATACTTCACCGTTACATTGGGTTTCGCATTCAGGGTGAGCGATGGAAATATCGTAGCCGGGAGGGCTAACCTCCACTATGGAGTATTCCGCTTCAACCTCACAACCGGACAGCCCGGCGGTAAATGTGTATAAGCCCGTTAAGTCTTCAAAATTAAAAGAGCCTGATAGCGGTTGATTTGATGAATCAAACCAGGAACCGTCATCCGCATTTTCAGGAAGTAATGAGTCCCAGGCAGGACTTCCCTCAGGGCAAGCTGTCAGTGTACCTCCTGGACCTGCATCGTAAGTTCGATCAACTAAAAAAGATGCAATAGCCTCATTGCCATCTGCTCCCGAACTGCTTATTCGAAAGGTCGCAGTACGAGTTCCACGGCTTAATTCGTCGCCGTCATGGACATATTCTATACTGCCAATCCAATCGGAAATGGTGTGGAGTGGAAGATTTCCCGAGTTCAAAGCGGTTATGGTACTCGTACCTAACCCGGAAATCTCCAAACCGGAAATTTCATTCGCTGTAAGATACTCATCTACTCCGTCCAAGACACCTCCCAACTGCACATTAATTTCTACTCCGTTTGCAGAGCCGAGCAAGAGAAAATCGTCGTCTGTAAGAGATAAGCTGCCCTTGCCGCACAATACCCCTGCGTTGAAATCAGGATTTTCCGCTCCGCTGCTACCATCGGCATCCAGATTGAAGCCGGCCGGTATAAAGACAATATTTGAATTTGTAGAACAGTTGCCCGCTGCAGCTCTCACCCGAAACCAATATGTTTCATTGGGGTCAAATCCCGGATACGTAAAAGATGTTTCATCTTCTTGTAAGAACCCTTCAAACAAAACGCGAAAATCATCTACTCCGGAGTTTGACATTTCAATAAGATAGCCAAACTCATTATCAGCATTATCTTGAAAGGTAAGAGTAATATTTCCCGCATTATCCACGGAGTAATCAAGATTTGAAGGAGGGTTTACACTTGCTCCTTCACCATCGAGGTTGTATTCAGTATAAGATTGTCGTAGATCATACCCCTGAATAACCGTAGCGTACTGTTCATCAGACATGTATGTCTTACATTCCCATGAAAAATAGGACATGGGATTAGAAATGGGAGGATCATACACTACTCCGGTAATGTCCATTTCACTTCCCGTATAAATACAGTTAGTTGTGAGATTATTATCGCCGGGGTCGGCATTTGTATCGCAAAAACTATCACCGGCCGTTTCACAATTTGCATCTCCTCCCGTGCGGGCAACGTTTTCTGCCCCCGGATCACCGTTACCGTTTTCCGTGCCTTGAAAAGTGTGCGGAAGTCCAAAGTAATGTCCCAATTCGTGTGCTACCACGGCGCCTACAGGACTTGCTACGTATTCCGCTTTTAAAAAAACTGCGTTGCTCACTACAGAGGGACTCGGATAATAGGCATATCCCGCCACTCCGGGGTTGAGTTCATCAATCACATAAAAATTCAATGCATTTTGGGGGGAGTCGAATTGAGCCCGAATGTCGGCTTCAGTTACGCCGGCCGTCAAAGCCAGATAGTCGCTATCATCCAGATAAATAGGAGGTTCGATTAAGAAGAATGAAAAACCAACATCAAAATATTGATTGTTCATAACGGTGAGAGCCTGAAGTATAGAAGCGTCGTCTGCCTGAGTGAACCCATCATCGGATCGGACAATGTGAAATCGAACGGGGATGCATTTTACTTCACCATCTTTTTGTTGGCTGACTTTTCTCTTTTTTAATACTGTCTTAAGGTGATGCATTTCTGCTTCCCCGAAGTGAGTGCCGCAATTGTAAGATTGTGCATTTCCTAACCTCGCCAATAGCAAGCCCGAAGAAAGTAAGAAAAAAAGGGCAATACGTCTCATCTAAATAATATCCAAAAATTAACGGTCGCAAAAATACGGCAAATCCATTTGAATTGCAGAAAATCCTGTTTTGTTAACGATTAATTGATACCGGTAGTTGTCCGGGTAAGCCTCATTCAACAGACATCCTGACAATCTGAGAAGACATTTCCTGACTTATTCTGAGTAAATAGATGCCTTTCGAAATATGCTGATCTTTAAAATTGACTTCTCCGTTTTGAGACACATTCCTAATTTCTCCAATTAATCTTCCACTATAATCCAGAAGCTCTACACTTGCATTTCCCGTTAAACCTTCAATTTTAAAAACGCCGTTACTCGGATTGGGATAAATGGTGACTTCTTTATCACGATCTTCTACTGAAAGCACAGAACAATCGTATTCTCCCTGATCGTGATCGAATACTATCTCACCGTCAACCCTCACACATTCCTGAAGTTTATAATAGCCTGATACATTAAGGGATGTTGTCGTAAAAATGCCGTACTCACTGCCTATTCCTTCAATCCATCGGCCAAAATTAAATGAGATTACCTTTCGACTGATGCCATTGAATGTTTCGAAATACGTTTCTTGAGGAGTTACTTCATAAAAAGCAAATTGGTTTTCAATATCTCTATCGAATACCTGAACGGTATCTCCTATTTCAATTGAAAAATCATAGAGGAGAACTTCTTCTTGTTGAAACCAAGGTACAAAATAGACCTTGCTCGTGTCACTTCTTAATGATCCGATATAATCTGTAGGTGGAAGAGAATCATTGGGGGCCCAATCCTGAGTATTATTCGTGCGAATTTTAACCATCTGGTTTCCGTTGATAATTGTATCACCGTCCGTAGTATATTCCGTAGGACCATAGAAAAAGCAGTTCATGAAGAATTCATCACATTGATAAAAACCATTGAACCATGAAGTATTCTCAAGTGGAAACGGAATGTAATCTTGTGAATTGGAAGTAATTCCAAAACAAAGAAACAGGGAAAGGATAGTAAAACGTTTCATAGTTAGTTGATTAGGTTGTATAGCGAATTTCGTTTGCCTCTCAAAGTAGAGATTATTCCTTACAATTGTTTTAAAGCGCTGACTTCTAAATCTGCAATTCTTGGAATTTCAAGATTTCCTTTTTCCCCCTTACCTGCCAGCCTGATTTCCTCATAATCAGAATAAGTCACCCCTTCCTCTTCCGATTCCGTTCGTAATCGCTGAAGACCCACTCGCCCAATCCGCCGAGGCCCGTGTAGATAGCCTTTCCGTTATTTGCTTCGGTAAACTCTTCTACAAACTGCTGCAAATAGGGATCTTGAGCAATCATAAAGGTGGTGATGGGAATTTCGATCTTTCGGCATTCCGAAGCGAGATTCAGGCACTTGTTTACGATCATCGGGTCCAAGCCAAAGCTGTTTTTATAGTAGCCGTCAGGCGTTTTAAGACAGGATGGCTTCCCGTCGGTGATCATAAAGATCTGCTTGTTGTTGTTTTTGCGTCGGCGCAAAAGATCCATCGCCAATCGAAGCCCGGCAACGGTATTGGTGTGGTAAGGCCCCACCTTGAGGTAGGGGAGATCTTTTACGCTGATTTGCCAGGCGTCGTTTCCAAAAACAATAATATCCAGCGTGTCCTTAGGGTATCGGGTGCTGATGTATTCCGCCAAGGCCATGCTCACTTTCTTGGCGGGAGTGATACGGTCTTCGCCGTAAAGAATCATGGAGTGCGAAATGTCGATCATCAAAACGGTAGAAGCCGATGCCTTGAGCTCGGTTTCCCGAATCTCCAAGTCTTGCTCGTAGAGGTTGAACTCCCCGCCGGTAGACCTGATCTGCGCGTTGCGAATGCTATCCGTAAAGTCAATTTGATCGGCGCGATCGCCGAATTGAAACGGACGTCGATCACCCGTAGGTTCGTCACCGCTACCGGCTTGACCAGTGCGGTGCCCGCCCGTGGTGCTCTTCTTCATCTTACCGAAAATCTGATCCATCGATCTTCGTCTAATGGCTTGTTCGGTCTTCGCCGAAATTCCCGTTCCGCCGCCGTTTCCTTCACCTTCGCCGTCGCCACCTTGCTGCAAGTAGCCTTTGGCAAAAAGGTCTTCGATAAAATCGTCGATGGTGTAATTCTCGTCGGTGAGCTTGTGCTCTTTGTCCAATTCCCTCAGCCAGTCCAAAGCTTCATCCACATCACCCGAAGTGTAGGTGATGAGTTCTAAAAAGATCTCGAGCAATCGCTCAAAAGGTGACCGTTTATCGAGTTCGGGAATGTATTCTCTGAAAAGAAATCCTTGCATATTTTAAAGGTATAAAACCATTCGTACAACCACAGACCCGCTCACCTTGTTTTT
>CAZYWJ010000003.1:41400-43185 GCA_964651785.1 uncultured Cryomorphaceae bacterium | reverse complement strand
GTTATTTCAGAACTCAGTCCGATTGTTTTTACCGACTACCCTGCGGCCATTCCCGCCGTAGAGCAAATTACCGATGCCTTTGTAATCTTTATCGTAATCAGGGTGGTCGTTTCCTTCATTTCCGCCTTGACCATTTTCTTGTCTCGATCACCCAAATTCAAGGACAAACCGATTGCGAGTTTTACCCAATTGGCCAAGATTATCATATGGTCGGTTGGTGGTATTATCCTCTTCGGAATTCTTTTTGGAAAAAACCCATTGACGCTCTTCACCGCATTGGGGGCCGTGTCGGCGGTTTTAATCTTAGTTTTTAAAGATACGATATTGGGTTTTATGGCCAGTATTCAACTTACCGTAAACGACATGGTGAGGATCGGTGATTGGGTGTCGGTACCGCAATACGGTGCCGATGGAGATGTGATTGAAATCAACCTGACTACCGTCAAGGTAGCCAATTGGGACAAAACCATTTCTACGGTTCCGACTTACTCGTTCGTCTCCGATAGCTTTAAAAATTGGCGCGGAATGCAAGAGAGTGGCGGGAGAAGGATTAAGCGGGCCGTCTACATCAAAATCTCTACGGTCAGGTTTTGCAATCAGGAGATGCTTGACCGCTATTGCAATGTGAGGTTGGTCCAAGATTACATCAAGCAAAGGCAAAAGGAGATTGAGGCTTACAATCTGGAAAAAAATATTGACACCAAGGCCTCAATGGTAAACGGGCGGCGCATGACCAACATCGGTATATTCAGAGCATATGTCTTAAATTACCTGCAGCAAAACCCCAACATTAATCACGATATGACCTGCATGGTACGACAGCTCGAAGCCACTGAAAAAGGGGTTCCGCTTGAAATTTATTGCTTTTCAAAGATCAAGGCTTGGGTAGATTACGAGCGCATCCAATCAGATTTATTCGATCATATTTTAGCGGCCGTTCACCAATTTGACTTGGAAATTTTCGAAAACCCGGCAGGCTCTGACTGGCATCAACTAAAAATTAAAACCGAACAAAATGACCAACCACGAAATTGATTACCGAATTATCGGCGAAGAGCTTCAATGCGTTGAAGTAGAACTAGACCCTCAGGAATCCGTAATTGCCGAGGCAGGCTCGCTCATGCTCATGGATGATACCATCGAGATGCGCACTATATTCGGCGACGGGTCGAATCAGAGTCAAGGATTATTCAGCAAATTCCTCTCAGCGGGAAAGCGCGTACTTACAGGCGAAAGCTTATTTCTGACGGCTTATACCAATCATGGAATGGGTAAGCGACACGTTACCTTTGCAGCACCTTATCCGGGAAAAGTGGTGCCTTTTGACCTGAGCCGTTACCAAGGAAAAATCATTTGCCAAAAAGAAGCATTTCTCTGCGCCGCCAAAGGCGTGGCGGTTGGAATTGAATTTCAACGTCGAATAGGAGTGGGGCTTTTCGGTGGAGAAGGTTTCATCATGCAAAAGCTGGAAGGCGATGGAATGGCCTTCGTACACGCAGGTGGAACGATCATCGAAAAAGAACTTTCGGCTACGGATGTACTTCGAGTAGATACGGGCTGCTTGGTAGCTTTCACCCAAAGCGTGGATTACAATATTGAGATGGTAAAGGGAATTCGAAATGCTTTCTTCGGCGGAGAAGGGCTTTTCTTAGCCACGCTTCGCGGTCCGGGCAAGGTTTGGATTCAAAGCATGCCCTTCAGCCGCCTCGCCGATAAAATCATCAGCGCGGCACCCAAAATGGGCGGAAAACGAAAAGGAGAAGGAAGCATCCTCGGCGGTCTCGG
>CAZYWJ010000003.1:30527-41300 GCA_964651785.1 uncultured Cryomorphaceae bacterium | reverse complement strand
GGACTACGGACTACGGACTACGGACTACGGACTACGGACTACGGACTACGGACTACCGACCATCGACTATTTTTTCAGGCATCCCGTACTTATCAATGAGGTAAATTAAGGAAGCCATTGAGGCAGCTCCAAGTTCCAGCTCTCTTTGATTCACGTTTTCGAAGACATCGTTTTCCGTGTGGTGCACATCAAAGTAGCGCTGTGAGTCGGGTACAAATCCGATCAGTGGCGTTCCCGATTCTTTCAATGGATTGATATCAACTCCGCCGTAGCCTTTCTTGATAAAGTGTATGTTATAGGGCTCCAGTAATTCGGTCCATTCGGCCAAATAGTCGATCTCGGCAGATGCGGCGTCAACCGCAAAACCTCTTGGCGTAAAGCCGCCACGGTCGCTTTCCATCGCAGCCAGATGCGTGTCGCCTCGCTCATTGCAGTAATCTGCGTAAGCTCTTCCGCCGCGGGCTCCGTTTTCCTCATTCATAAAGAAAACGCAGCGGATGGTATGTCTCGGCTTCACACCCGATTCTTGCAATAGCCGCAATACTTCCAAAGATTGAATAACGCCTGCTCCGTCATCGTGCGCTCCTTCGCCTACATCCCAACTATCCAGATGCCCGCCGATGGTAATCACCTTATCGGGAAATTCAGATCCGGTTATTTCACCTACCACGTTGAAGGATTCCACATCGGGGTGAAATTCACAATTGGCTTCAAGCCTGAGTTTGGCAGAGCCATTGTTCTCCAAATACTGCGATAATTCGTAAGAAGCTTTCGTGCTCAGCGCAAAGGCGGGAATGCTATCCGTTTCACCCGAATAATACATCACTCCCGTATGCGGAAAATCGTCGGCTCGCAAACCCAGCGAACGCATCACAAAGCCAACCGCCCCTTTTTCCGCGGCCACGGAAGGTCCGCGTACTCGGCCGCCTGAACACCCCCCGTAGGCGCTGAAGGTGCTGATGAGCTTCGGGTTCATTGCTTGATTTAAGAAAACGATTTTACCCGCCAAAGATCCTTCGGGGGCCTCTTTTAAAGCTTGCATGGTTTCAAACTCCGCCACCTCAGCCTCCAGTGGGCCGTTGGTTCCGACGCTAAAGCCGAGAGCCAAAACTTTCAGTGATTTCCCTTCGGGCAGCAGCGTGCATTTCTCCGCCTCACCACGGGTCCACTTCGGTACCATCAGCGATTCCAGCCATACTTTGTCAAACCCATAAGATTCCATCTTTGCTTTTGACCAATTCACGGCCTTTTCCGCACCTTCGCTTCCGCTTAAGCGGTGACCTACATCTTTGCAAAGCTGTCGCAGATTTTCGTAAGCATGACCTTCCGTAAGTGCCAGATCGTAAATGGTTCTGATCTTAACGCTATCTTCTTGTGAAAACAAAGAATTGGAAAACAAGCTGCAGAGTAGTAAAATTGCGATCCCCGGGAGGGAACAATGTTGAGTTCGGGAAGTTTTATTCATGAAATGCGAATTAACCTAATTTTGTGCGAATATCTATTAAGGAAATGAGATACAATCTGAGTGAAATAAACGATTTGATCAGAAATCGACGAACCATTTATCCCGAACAATATACCGAGCGAGTAGTTCAACGCGATATGCTCGAAACGATTTTAACAAATGCGCTTTGGGCGCCCACGCATGGTAAAACGCAGCCTTGGCGATTCAAGGTATACACGGGTGAGGGTCGAAAGGAGCTTTCGGAAAAAATGTTGCATCTCTATAAGTCATTGACCCCGGAAGCTGATTTTAAAGAAGTGACGTACGAAAGGATCGGTGCGCGAATTGATAAAACTTCGGCGCTGGTTTTACTCTCGATGAAACGCACGCCCGAAACGCGAATTCCCGAAATGGAAGAAATTCAGGCGGTGAGTTGTGCCGCTCAAAATATTCTGCTCACCGCTACGGCCTACGGCTTGGGCTCTTATTGGTCATCGCCTCAGTTTTTGTATACCGATGAAGCCAAAGAGCGTTTTGGCATAGCCAAGGAAGACCGCATCATGGGCGTAATCTATTTTGGCTACAGCAAAATGGATTGGCCCAAAAGCCACCGCAAACCACTTGAATTTGTAACGGAGTGGATTGATGGCTAAACGGCCGATCAAATATTCCAATTTTGAACCTCACCACAAGCAGAGGAACTATACCGTGTTCTACTTTTACGCCAAGGATCACGCTGATTATTTTGAGGCGCTATTGCTCGAAAGAGAAATTCCTTTTGAGCGTGGCAGCGGACAGGACATGGTGCGCCGCCACTTAATTGGTATCCACCGATCGCACCAAGAAGAGGCGGAAAAACTCAATGATGAGGTGGGCAATTATTACAGAAAGCCATTTTTAGGAACTAATCGCTTCCGCAATTTTGTTTTAATCTTTACGTTAGTCGCCATAGCCTTTGCTCTCATTGGCTATTTTTTAGCCCGAAACGGGTAACAAGTTTTAGAATTGCTAGTATAAAAAGCGGAATCCAATCCCTGCAAGGAATGAAATTACCCCTTTTAATCCTCTCGGCATTCCTGATGCCTTTGTTTTCTTTTGGTGATGGTGACCCCGTAAGAAGGGACACTGCCTCAGCTATGGTAGTGTATGACGCCGACGTGAAATTTGTCCCGCGGGCTGACTTTTCAGCATCGCATTATGAAAAAGTCATCGACTCGCTCGTAATGCTCGATACCGTGCCGGTGTCTTTGGTAAAGCAGTTGAGCATTTACAAGACGCTTTCGCAAAAACAGCCGAAAGAATTGCCTGCTCTCATCGACAGTATTTTTGAATCGAATGAAGTCAATCAAACCGCGCTGAATGCGGTCAATATTTACATGGCAGCGGTAGATCGAGCCACTGAAAAGTTGACGGGTTTTGATCTGTACATCCCCGCCGACGATAGCCCGTATCCGGCCAACGCTTTTTATCAGGAGTGGAATACGGAAGTGCCGAATCCCTTCCGAAATAAGCTCACCAATTTTGATTCTACACTTACGCTTTTGCTCGTAGATAGCCTCTCCAATTGCGATTTTCATACTCCGTTTGATGGAGTCGTGACCAGTCATTTCGGCTGGCGATACGGCAGAAACCACAATGGTATTGATATCGACTTGGAAGTTTGGGACCCCGTTCATTCAGCTTTTCCGGGTGTGGTCAGAGTGGCCAGATATTACAAGGGTTTCGGCAGGGTAGTGGTGGTTCGTCATTACAATGGTTTGGAAACACTTTATGCTCACCTGCATCGCTTTAAAGTAAAGCCGGGCGACATCGTGGAAGCCGGCGATGTGATTGGTCTCGGCGGAAGCTCGGGAAACTCCACGGGATCTCACTTGCACTTTGAAGTGCGCTTTCAAGGCGTTCCGATTAAGCCTTCGCAAATCATCAATTTCAAGACGAATCAGCTTCGCAGCAATGTAATTCAGCTCAGCCGATCAGGAGCTTTTCTCGCTGCCGTTCCTGAAACCAACGAGTATCAAGTGAAAAAAGGTGATTACCTTTATCGGGTTGCTCGCCTGTTCGGTCTTTCCGTTGAAGAGCTTTGCGCCATGAACGGATTGAAAAGCACCGAATCCCTAAAGCCGGGCCAAAAGTTGATAGTTGGCACTTAATGCGATTAAACCTTAGTTTACCCTTACTCTTTCTACTCACATTTTTTTCCTTTTCGCTTTCCGCGCAGAAGGTTCCGCCGAAGCTTAGTTTCGGCATAGAAGTGCGTTCACTTCAAAATTTTGGCGTCTTAAATCTTGATAGTGTCGTACTGGCTGATGCCGATGATCAATTCAGAGGGGTTTATGAGTTTTCGAATGGCTTCGGGTTTGGCGGGGTGGTACGAATCAAACTCACGGATTTTTGGAATATCGAGACGGGAATCAATTATGTGCGCCAGCGCTATGAACTCGATTTCCGCGATTTGGTAACGGGAGAAACCGACAACTCACAATTAAATGTCGTCTCATACGAAATTCCCGCTAAGGGCCTCGTCTATATTCGCTTGGGCGAAAAACTTTTTGCAAATGTCGCCCTAGGGGTGTCTGCCAATTTTATAGCCAGCAATGTGGAGGTTTTCGGGTTGAACAATGAATATTCTTTCGGGGCATTGCAAAACCGAGTGGTCAGTGGCGCTCTTCTCGGCGGAATCGGTTTCGAATACCGAACGGAAGAAGACGGTTATTTCTATTTGGGCGGATCTTTTCACCAAGCGTTCAATCCGATTATGACATCCCAAGTAAATTATCAGAGAGACGGTATTCCACCCGGATTCGCAGCTCGTGGAGATATTGCCGGTGCCTACTTCGGTATCGACTTCCGCTATTTCTTTCCCGTAAAGGAAGAAAAGAAACCTAAGGTGAGAGTGGTCAAGCCTGATTGGAAAAATATGTAGCACAAAAAAGCCACCGCGCTATCGCGATGGCTTTATCATGGTTTCAGGTTTGTGTATTCTTATTTCTTCGCTGAAAGTACAAAGGTCAATTCTACATCATCGTAAATTGCTTTGTCGCCGAGGTTATCGAAGAAAGAGCCCGATCCGTAGCGAATTTCGTACTTGGTGCGATCGAATTGAGCGCTGCCGTTCGATACCATTCCCGATCCTTTCATAGCGATGAAGCTGTCAAACTCAATTTCTTGGGTGATTCCTTTCAAAGTCAACTCTCCTTTAATTTTGTAGTTGGCTTCTCTGCCTTCAGCTCCTTCAATCGGAGTAAATGAAGTTGCCACGAATTTTCCGGTAGGATGTTTTTCTACGCTGAAAAAATCGTCAGATCTGAGGTGACCTACCAATTTTTGGTTTGTTCCTTCATCTTCCAAATCAGTGCATACAATGGTATTCATGTCGATATCGAAGGTAGCCGCTACGGGTTTTCCGTCTTCCACGGTTACCGTTCCTCCTTTTAGTGATAAGGTTCCCGTGTGTTGTCCGGTCACCTTTTTACCCGTCCAAAAAATGTTACTCTTTTCTGCGTTAATGGTGTAAACTTCTTTTTCACCCGATCCGGCCAATGCGGCTACGCTGAAGAGCGCTGCCATTAGAAATGTTGCTGTTTTTTTCATGGTTTGTTGTTTTTATTCTGATGTTCTTAATTTATCGAGAAGGCCGTTTAGCTGTTCTGCCTCCTCCTTCGTTAAAGCTTTTTGATGATCTTTATGTAAGTCGGCCATGTCCTTACCGGCGGCCTCTAATGTTTCCAACCCCTTCTTGCTGATAATCACATCTACTTTCCTGCGATCGGCCTCGCATTCTTTTCGCTCTACCAAACCCTTTTTTCGCAAAGTTTCCACGATGCGCGAGGCGTTTGAACTCTTGTCCAGCATTCGGTCGATTAAGAGATTCACCGAAGCTGCCTTCGGGTATTGACCTCTCAAAATTCTCAAGAGATTGTACTGCGGAAGCGTTACGCCGTATTTCTTAAACAGCTTGCCTTCCTCGTATTCCAGCCACCTCGATGTGTAGATGATATTTACCACCAACTTCTCAAATTCAGAGTTGAATTTCTTTTGCTTGATGGCTTCTTCAATTTTCATGTTGCAAATATAAATGTAGCTACATATAAATTCCTAGTCTTTCTGTGAATTTTTTTTAATTCAGTCGGCTGACTGAGGTCAATGGCTACATTTGCCGCAGTGAATCCCGTGAAAACGTACGAACGAATCAGCGCTGAATACGCCGGCAAAATAGCTGAACTTAAAAAACGAATAGCACTTTTCAGTTGGGGAAGATTGGTTCTCTTTCTATTGGCGGTGGCGGGTATTTGGTATTTCAGTGATCAGACCAACATCGCCGTCGGAATCGGTGTGGCTTGTTTTGCAGTCTTCTTATTTGTCGTGCGAAAGCATGCAGATCTGCAAGCCGGAAAAGACAAAGCTGTCGGAGTAAAGTCTTACGCTGATTTCGAAATGGATTTTTTAAATCGCAAGGTGAAGGGCTACGATAAGGGAGCGGAATTTATTGATTCCGCGCATTCCTTTTCTTCAGACCTTGACATTTTCGGCGATTCCTCCCTATTCGAATACCTCAACCGCACGAAGTCGGCTGAAGCCAAAAATATTCTCGCGGGGGAATTGAAAAAGAATCAAACCGCTCCTCGAGAAATACTCAGCCAGCGCGAACGCATTTCAGAATTTGGCGATAAGCCCGAGTTCATTTTTCGATACTTGGCAGGGGTAGAGAAAGCCGAGGAAGACAAATCGTCACGGTCAAAATCCTTTGCAATTGCCCCGGTAAAGCCATACCCGAAATGGGCGCAGCTCTTACTCTGCTACATTTTGCCGACCATTATGCTCGGACTTACCGCCGCTATGCTTATCGGCTCGTTACCATGGTCATTGTACTTTCAACTGATACTCCTTTCTGCCATACCGGTCATGCTTTTCTTAAAAAAGAACATGAGCGATTTTCGCATTTACGATGAGCGTTTGAAAATGGCAGCAGCTTTTGATGAATCACTCGCTTTATTGAGAAGTCACGAGCCAAAGTCGGATTCACTTCGAGCGTGGTTTGAAGAGGCAAATCTAAGCTTGAGCGGAGAGGCAATCGCTTCGTTGAAGAAGATTAACGGTGCCATCGACAGCCGCAACAATATTTTCGTAGGAATTATTTTAAACCTCTTGTTGCTTTGGGATTTCCAATGCCACCGTCGGTTGGCGAAGTGGGATGAAGAGTGGTCGGAGAGATTTGAGGACTGGGTAAAACTGGCTCATCGAATGGAAGTTCTTTTTTCCTTTTCTATTTATCGACACAATCATCCCGAATTCGCATACCCTGAATTATCTGAAAAAAATGAGTTTGTGCTTAAAAAAGCCAATCATGTTCTTCTTCATCAATCAGGTGTTCCTAACGACTTTTCCATTGAGGGTGATCGCCGATTCATCATCGTGACGGGAGCCAATATGGCAGGTAAAAGCACTTTTTTGAGAACGGTCGGAACCAACCTCATTTTGGCGATGAATGGCCTGCCCGTTCCCGTTGAGGAAATGCGCTTCAAGCCTACGCGTATTTTCACGAGTATGGTCACTGCCGATAATCTGGGCGAGGGCGAATCCTACTTCTTCAGCGAACTAAAGCGATTGAAACAACTGACTTCTATCTTAGAAAAAGGCGAATCGCTTTTTGTGATTTTGGATGAAATCCTGAAAGGAACCAATTCCGTAGATAAAGCCGAGGGCTCCAGACTGTTCATGGAGAAATTGCTCGACCTGCCCGCACGGGGTTTGATTGCCACGCACGATCTTTCGCTTTGCGAGATGCAAGCCGATTACCCGAACAAAATCTTCAACTACTCTTTTGAAGTGGAGTTCAGAAAAAACGAACTTCACTTTGATTACACCCTTCGAGAAGGTGTATGTCAAAACATGAATGCTCGGTTCCTTTTACAGAAAATGGGCCTCACGAAATCTACTGCACCAAGAGAGGAGTAGTCGTTCGACCGAAGTCTCCATCGGCTACAACTGTATAAACTCCGGGTGCCAAATCATTCACGAAGACGGAAAGCCTGCGATCTCCTGCTAAAGAACCTTTGTGAATCTCTTTCACCACTTTTCCCGTCACATCGGTGAGGTACACCCGAACGTCGAGCTGACGAGAAGAATTGATCGGAATGCTTACCAAGTCGGTTGCCGGATTGGGATAAACATGAGATAGTTTAATCAGGTTTTCCGTTTTCACGGAAGTGAGATTTCCCAAAACTTCAAAACTCCAAAATCCATTAGGGGCAACGATGGGTCGCGTTTGCGTTTTTCCGTTTTCCGCGATAGCGCTTACATAGTATTCGATAATTGAACCGACCTCTTGAGCAGGAATATCGGCGAGCCATTCTACGCCTTCGCCTGCGGTCATTTCTACTTCGTTAAATTCCGTATCGCCTTCTAATCTCCAATGCAGGGTAGATGAAGCGATTCCGCTGCGGTGCTCTACGGTCGCCATCACTTCGTAAGGGTTTATGTCATCCTCCGTATCTGCCAGGGAATTGTGTACGATTAATAGCGGATCGTTGACTCCTACGCTATGAGTAATGCAATGAATGGCACCGGCCAATGCGATGATGGCCGAGCCGTTGTCATCACAGTCGATGGGTACAAGTTCGTATCCCGGAAGCATCTCTTCGTAGATGCGAGCGGCAGTGGTGTCGTACTCTTCGCGATAAGATGGGTAGATGAAAGTTTTGTTTACGAATACCCCGTTGGTGTAGGTTCGGTAGTATCCCGCAGGATTGTCATCGGGCCATAAACCACTCGGTGAGTCGGGCATGGGAATGCGTACGATATCAAACTCCTCACCGAAGTGGTTCAGAAAATTGTTTACGACATAGTCAATATTGGCATTGATCTGAGGCCCGTCTGCGATGCCATCCGGATAAAAGCCGACGAGCAACGTTTTCTCATCCAACAACTTCATGTGCATATCAATGTGGTTAATGATATCATAAGGCAAAGCAGGCATTTTTACGTATGGCCCGATGCCTTGATACGCCTGCATAATGGCATCCACCTCGTCTTCATCTTTTACCGTAACGTTGAAGTCTCCAAACGGTCCGTTTTCTTCCAAAACCAAGTCGCTCGAAAAGCCCGTTCCTTGTCCGTCTGACATAAAGTTTCCACCGGTGTGAACCAGATCATTTGGCGCCGAAGTGGTTGTATAAACTTCGAGTCCGAGTTCTCCGGCCAAAACATCGGGAATCACATCATCATCCGGTCGGGGACGATTGTAAATCCAATCTACCAGTGTTAAGGTATCTACTCGATTTCCGTAAACGGTGTTTGCGCCGTAGTCGCGAATCCAAATAGAATTTGACTCCGCATCTACGATTCGCACATTTTCCATGCTTGGCAACGGTCCTCCTGCAGAATTCCCCATGAGGTAACTTTCCGTTGAGCTTGGGTTTTCACTGAAAATGATGACTTCAGTTTCCGCAATGGCCGCTCTGGTGATTTGCTTTAAAATAGACGGAAAGCCCTGCCAGGTGATGGTGAGCGCTTGAATTTCTTCCCACTCGGCCATGGTGCGCAGGTTTTCAAATGGCGGCGGAGTTTCTATTCCTTTTGCTTGCGCAAAATTGTAAGTCGACATTTTAGCCTTTTCGGCTTCAGTCATGTAGCGCGGTAGAATTTCATCTGCTTCTTGAGCTGTAGCTAAAAAGCAGATTGAGAAAAGACCAAGAGAGGTAAAGATTTTTTTCATGGCGCTCAAGGTAAAAAGAAAGGCCCGGAAATTATTCCGAGCCTTCAATTTAGCATAGGATTCTTAACCTATTCCATTGCGAATTGAATCGGCAGTGTCATTTTGACTTTCACCTTTTTACCGCTTTGTTCACCGGGAGTCCAAGCGGGCATTTTTCCCACCGTTTCCAATGCGGCGGCACGCAAGGCAGTGCTTTCTGAAGAAGCTCGTTCGATGACTTCAGGTTGAGTTACGTTTCCTTCTTCATCCACAACGAAACTTACTAAAACCTTACCCTCTTCTTCCGTTTTCGGATAGACGGTCTCTTCAGACATGAATGCAATCAAGCCGTCCATGCCGCCTTGAAATTCGGGCATTTTCTCAGCGACTTGGAGTACTTCGTCTGTTTGGATTTGACTTGTTTCCGAGCTCTTTTTCGGATCTGAATCGATCGAGCGATCAGATTCCTCTTTCGTGCATCCGTGCACAAGCAGAGCCACTGCCAGCACGGGAATTGTTAGTAGATACTTCATTTTGCCTGTTTGTTTTGTTTGATTTATCATTTGTATTCTGGATTTAAGAAGTGACTTCTTGGAAAATTCATGCACCAAAAGGTTGGTATTTATCCCACCAAATGATTGACTCACCAACACTTGCGAATATGCGATGGAATCGGAGAACCTGTTGCAAACAACCTCGTCGGCACGAAACTCGTGGTTTTCTTCCAGCGCAAATTCCAAGTAATAAACTGCCGGATTGAACCATCCGATGGATTTTACCAAACTGATCAAAATTTTGTCGAGCGAATGCAGTTCCTCGGCGTGCACTCTTTCGTGAGCCAAAATCCAATCTCTGTTTTCAGGAGTGATGTTTTTGCCGAGAGCAATCAGGTTAAAAAAGCTCCAAGCATTTTCATCGTTGGTTTCGATTAATCTGAGCTTTCGCTGAATGGTGTGGGGGTACTTTGCCGCTAAGGCGAAAACACGGACAAGGCCAAGTAAGAAAAGTGAAAACGTAATCAATGCGCCTATTGAGTAAATTCCCAAGAGGACTGAGGAATAGTCCAAACTCGGATTAGCCGCTCCGCGCTCGGAGGTGAGTGTTATCGTTTCCAATTCAATGGTGGGAAAAACATCCGGTATAGCTCCCTGAAAAGAAAGTGCAGGGATGATGTACGCCGGCATTACCGATGAAATCAGCACCCAGCGATTGGCGAGGTAATTTTTCTCTTTTCGCAACGCGAAGTAGTAGAAGACAGCAAAAATTGCCAAGTACACATTGGCTTCGAGGATGTAGAATAACGCGCTCATGACTTTTTCTTTGATTTGGCCGTCTCTATGATTTTCAAGATTTCATCCAGGTCAGAGGTGTCCATCCCTTTCTCTTTGATAAAATAAGAAACGAGATTCTTTGCCGACCCATCGAAATAACCCTTCACAACCTTTTCGGCTGTATAAGCCCGATAGTCTTCTTTACTGATGACGGGAATGTATTTATGCGATTTTCCGAAGGCTTTGTGAATGAGGAAATCCTTGCTTTCCAGAATTCGAACGATGGTAGATACCGTATTGTAAGCCGGCTTGGGGTCGGGATAGCACTCTATTACTTCGCGTACAAAGCCTCCGTTCATCTCCCA
>CAZYWJ010000003.1:15283-30427 GCA_964651785.1 uncultured Cryomorphaceae bacterium | reverse complement strand
TCTTCGGTCAAAAAAGGATCTTTCGTGCCGATGACACAATGCACGTCCAAATCCTTTAAAGCGGTTCGTGCTTTCTCAGGTTTTACATCATGCGGAAAGGAACCTGCCCAGAGAATGGCTCGATGAAAATCAGAATTGTTTCCCAGTGCGAGCCAGCGCATGGCCGTAGCCACGCCTTGAGAGAATCCGAGCAGGATAAGCTCGGCATCTTCGGGAATATCCATAGCGCGATAGAGCTGATCGAGGTAGGCTACATAATTGTCAATGTCGTCCAATCTTTCTTCCTTCGTCATCCATGAGGCCCCCACTCGTCCGCTGAAGCCTTCCAGATAAAAGCGGTGAAAGCCCTCAGGGGCAATAATGAAGTTTTCATCGGAATCGAGATGATCAAAACTGCGAATGAAATATTCCGCCAATTGACCATATCCATGCAAAACGAACCAAATGCGTTTGGCTTTGGTTATATCGTCGCCATAAGTGGAGTAGGTGGCTGTCTTGTCAATTTGGATTTTTCGTTTTTCAATCATAGTTCAAAAGTAATTTAATGCCAAAGGATTTTGTAGATCGCATATTTAATAAGCTTTTCAAAGGAAGAGAAGAATCATCCGACGAAGAAATGGCTCCGATTAAGGAGAAACTCGTGAGAGGAGAGAAGTACCTGGAAGAATTTGAGGCATGGGTGAATTCAGATCGAAAGTCGATTATTCTGGACCGACTCGCTCGGGAATACGCCGACTTGGAAAAAGGAAAACGACCGGATATGTTTCACATCCACAAAAGCCCTCAGGCTGATGGCTTTTTCTTCGATGAGCGGATGGGGATTTCAGTGAAAGAGTTCAGTTATCTGTTAGACTACTTTAAAGAGCAGACACTGGATCAGGGATATACTCTTTACAGTAGTGAACGACATTCCATTGATAAATCTGAATCCGTTCAAACCGTAGAGAGACATTATTTGAAGCCGGATCTCGGTCGAGATTTAACCACACCGATCGATCAGAAATATGGCAATGTTTTGATGGAGTATGTGGCATACGATGCTAAGCCGGCCTACCTTAAAGTAATGGTGACTTCATATTCAGACAGAAGTTATAGTAAGGCTTTGGATTTTCCGGCTTTCGCTGAAAAGCTCTTCAGCTAAACTAGATTTGATCGATCACCTGACTGTAATGTCGGTACTGATCAATGATTTTTTTGACGTAAGTCACCGGCTCTTCTCCGCGACAATAACCGTGCTTTACGATATCTGAAGTGTAGTATTCTTTTTGGCTCTTCAGCTTGATGCATTCAGCTACATTGTTTTCCCACACCATCGGGTCATAGCCTAACTCAGCCGCGAGATTGGCCGCATCGAGCACGTGACCCAGCCCTGCATTATAAGAAGCTAAGGTGAAATGAATTCGATTTTCGGGATCGGGAATGCGCTCTTGCCAAAAGTTTTCCAAACGACTGAGGTGAAGAATAGCTCCGCGAATGTGCTCCCGCGGTCCCGACGCACTGTCTACTCCGTACATTTTGGCGGTAGCCGGCATAAACTGCATCAACCCGAATGCCCCCGCCCATGATCGCGCATCTTCCTGAAAGCGGCTTTCCTGATACATCTGTGCGGCGAGCAATCGCCAGTCCCAGTCAATAATTTCGCTGTACTCGCGAAGCAAATCATCGTAGTGACTGATGCGATTTCCGTTAAGCGAAGAAAACTCACCATTGTATTCTTCCCATTTTTCTTTGGGGGCTTTGAAGTACTTTTTATAAATGTAGGCGTGCACCGAGTTTCGGCGGTCTCTGTCAAACCAATCATTGACGGCTTCCAGAAGTTGCGGATTGTTTTTTCTCACTGCCCAGCCTATTTGACGCGGAAAGCTCAGCTGAACCGAAACGTCGATGTTTTGGTAGTAGGTAGAGTTTAAGCTGGCCAAATTATCATCAGCCACCGTATAATCGATTTCACCGTCGGCTACTTTTTGAATCAGCTTCTCGGGGTCGATATAGCCCGGCACTTTTACTATTTCAAAAGAAATACCCGATTCCTTTTGCAGGTTTATCAATCGCTCATATGACGGTGAAGAACGATTGACAAAAATTCTCTTTCCCTCCAAATCGAGTGGTCTCAGAAGAAGTTTTTTACTGACTTCTGCCGGTGACATACTTTCGTGACCATCGGGAAGTCGCTGAACCAATACTAACTTGGTAAAATTATAAGGCTCGCTAAAGGCGGCTTTTTCTTGTCGATCTCCCGTAATTGCGAGATTGCAAGCGATGAGGTCGCCCTCTCCCTTGTTCAGCAAATCAAACATGGTATTAACATCGGGAATGAGTCGAATTTCCAACTCGACGTCTATGCTCTCGGCAAATCGTTTCAACAGCTCATATTCAAAGCCCATGGCATGGCCGCGGTAGATGAAGTACGAAGTGGAGGAGTTGAGCGTAAGGGCTACAAGTTTCCCTTTGACCTTGATTTCATCGAGGTCGGGTCCCGTAATCATCTCTTCGGGAGCTTCCTTCGAGATGCTTTGGACTTCAGGCGGTGTCTCGTCTTTTTCGCAGCCTTGAGGGGCTACGGCCAAAATTGAAATCACCATCCAAGCGATATGGCTGCGATGCTTGAGCATGCACTCAGATGCGACAAATTAGTTTGCCGAATCAAAGCATGGATACGGCGGACCGCTCGTGAGGTTTCATGAAATAAGTTCCGATAGCTTTAACTTGCTGGCTGTGATGAGCTCAGGAAAAAATATACGGAAATCTTCGGCCAGCGATTCTCTATGTTTGGCCAAAGCCGGAAGAGATCGATCCATATTAGAGGGAAAATTGGCTCTTTTTGAGAGGCCCGTTAAAGCCCGATCGATTCCTTCGGTCGTGGCATAACTTCCCAGCCAATCTTGCAATTGCATGAAGTGGAATGTTCGGGCTGCCCTATCATTAAAAAGGGATCTATAGTCACCCAAGGTGCGGTAAATAAATTCCGTGTACTCGGTTAAACCTCGATTTTGATAATTAGCCCAATTCACCGCCAGAAAGTGATCGTAGAAAACATCTTGCACCACCGCCGCGTATTTTCCGAAATGATCATAAAGCCTTTCGCGGCTTTCGAGTGTGACGTGATGACTATCGGTAAAGCTGTCAATGAATCGATGCAGCAAAATGCCTTTTTGAATTTCGACGGGGTAGTCTTCAAATGCTTTTCCCTTAACTGTATCTGCAATAAAGTTTCCCACCATAATTGGTTCTATTTCGAAAGACAGAAACTGATGGGCTAAGAAATTCATATTTCGCAAAGGTAAGTCGAATGCCTGTGGCTAAATAAACCATTTCTACTGCTATCTTCGTCGTGTCATGAGCGACGAAAAGGCACTCTATTGGTTATCCCAGGTTACGGGTTGGTTCGGTTTCATTTTACTGATACTCATCCAAAACCTCGTGGTGAATAATGTGAATGTGGGCATTGTAAAAGTCCTCATCGTCAATTTTGTTTTGGGTATCGGCCTTTCTCACGGTATGCGCTATGTAATCGTACGGACGGGAATGTTAAAAGCGAAAATATACCGGCTGCTCCCTAGGGTGATATTTCTATCCCTAGTTACGGGAACTTTAGCGGCATTTATTTACGCTGCGATTTCTGACTACTTTTTCCGTGATGTAGAACGTATTCTGAATTCTGAGAATGACATCATAATCGAACTGATATTTCCCTTTATCACGGTTTTTCTGTTTTGGAATATTTTGTATTTCGCAGCCATTTACCTCAAGAACTACGAAAGAGAAGAGGTTAAAAATCTTCGACTGACTGCTTCGATGAATGAAGTGGAATTGAATAATCTCAGGTCTCAAATGAATCCTCATTTCATTTTCAATGCCTTGAACAGTATTCGGGCATTGGTGGATGAAAATCCCATTCAAGCCAAGAAAAGTATCACACAAATGAGTCATATTTTACGCAGCTCATTGGCTTCAGGAAAGAGGAAGTTTGTAAGCTTGGGTGAAGAGATGAAGGTAGTGAGAGATTATCTTGAACTTGAATCGATAAGGTATGAAGAGCGGCTCGCTTTTTCGCTTGAGGTTAAGCCCGAACATGAAAATTGCTCCATACCGCCGCTATTGATTCAGACTTTGGCAGAGAATGCGATCAAACACGGAATAGCGCATTTGCCTTCAGGCGGAAAAATCGTAATCAAAGTAGAATTTACCGAAGGAGATTTATTGAAGCTCTCAGTCATAAATTCGGGAAAACTCATTCGAAAGAAAACCTCTGAAGATTCTACCGGCATAGGCTTGGCAAATACCAAGCGCCGTTTAAAATTGCTCTATGGCACCACGGCAAAACTGAAAATATATGAACGAGGCGATGAGGTGGTTTGTGAAGTCTTTATTCCCAATAAACTAATCGATTGTAAAAATGAAAGTACTGCTCATAGATGACGAGCGTTTAGCGCGAAAAGAGCTCTCGAGCCTTTTGGAAAAGCACGGCGAAATTGAAATTATCGGTGAAGCACAAAATGCCGATGAAGCCAAGGAATTAATTGAAAAGCTCAATCCCGATCTAATTTTCCTCGATATACAAATGCCCGGCAAAACCGGTTTCGAGCTCTTGGAAGAATTAGACCATACTCCCGAAGTGATTTTTGTAACGGCCTACGATGACTATGCCATACGAGCTTTTGAAGTGAATGCTTTGGATTATCTGCTCAAGCCCGTTGATGAATCGAGATTGGATCATACGCTTTCCAGAATTCAGGAACGTCTTAAGAAAGATGGTACGCAAGAATCGGAATCGCAGAATGATTCACCTTTAACGATGGAGGATCAAATTTTTCTGAAAGACGGTGACAAGTGCTGGTTCGTTACTTTGCGTGATATAAAAATGTTTGAATCGGAAGGCAACTATGTCCGTGTTTACTTCGATAACAGCAAACCTCTTATTCTGAAAAGTCTTAATAATCTCGAGAAGCGCCTGATCGAAAAAGACTTTTTCCGCATCAACCGCAAGTTTATCGTCAACCTCAAAGAAGTCGTTCACATCGAACCGTGGTTTAACGGTGGTTTACAGATCAAATTGAAAACGGGTGAACAACTCGAAGTTTCACGGAGACAATCAGCCAAGTTTAAAGATCTGTTGAGCCTTTAAAATAGAAATTAACGTTGGTTTGTTGATAGCTGAAATTTCTGGTCTTTCGCTTATTATTATTGGTCTTTGATAATGCCCCGTTGGTAGAAATTCTCTTGACTATTCGGAATAAACTTTGAACCTTAGTCTTGCTATTGAAGTAAAAGCAAGTTGTAATCCGGAGCAATATGGAAGCATTTATACGAAGACCGACTAAATCGACACCCTATGTACACTTGGACCACAAGGAGGGCACTTATTTGTTGGCGGGTCGATCCATTCCCATAGATGCGGAGCTCTTTTTCAGACCCATTTTAAATTGGATTGATGCGTTAACGGAGGATATGGTCTCAGTGATCGATTTTCATTTCCGTTTTGATTTTTTCAATATCGCTTCATCTAAACGCATTCTATTTATTCTTTACAAATTAGCTGAACTTCAGAAAAAGGGCGTTCGGGTAAATGTTAGATGGATGTACGAGCGATTCGATGAGGATATGCTTGAAATCGGTCAGGATTACAGCGTCATGATTGAAGACCTCAATTTTCGATTTGAAGAATACGACATTCTCGAGCGTCAGGAGCAGGCTTACGCCAAACTGGGATAATCCCGATTCAATCACACTACTTTATTATCTTTGCGCTCCTTAAATAGGGATATGCGCATAGTTAAAGAAGTTCCACACCATCGCTTCAAGATTACCATCTTTTCATGGAACAATAAATACATCATCAAAATTGAGGATGCCCATTTAGAGCAATCGTTCAAAATTGATGAAACAGAGGTGTCAGGACTAGAAGAGGTCGAAGCCATGCTCACCGAGGATTTTCTGATTTCCACACTCAAGCGATTTGTGGAAATGGGAAAAGATTTTGCGCATTCCTACCGAAACCGTTATTCCAATCTTAAGAAATCCTGAAAATGAAAAATCTCTTTTTATTAATCGCATGCGCATCTCTTTTGTTTCTGAATGCGTGTAATGAAACTCCTGTTAAGGAAGAAAATTCTGAAACGTCTAGAATGAAGGCGGATTCTACGTCTGTAGAATCTTCCGATCTGAAGGTGGCCTTCATTTATGGTGATACCGTTAATGCCAAGTATCGATTTCTTTTGGATGCTCAGGACGAGTTGGAAAAAGAACAAAAAGTGATTGAAGAACGGATCAATCGAAAATTGCGCAAAGCGGAAGAACGCGCCATGGAGCTGCAAAAACAGGCGCCTACCATGACGCAAATGCAGGTACAGGAAGCGCAACTCGAATTGCAAAACTTGGACATCGAAATTCAGCAATTTCAGGAAAGGCTCGCCACGGACTTCAGAAAGCGAGAAGTTGAGTTGCAGGCAGAGTATACGGACCGCGTCAATAAGATGCTGGAGAAGTATAACGATGACGGTACTTACGATATGATTTTGAACTTTCAACCGGGCGGCAATTTGCTTTGGATCAAAGATTCGTACGACATTACCGAAGAAGTTTTGTCGATGCTCAACGAACAGTACGATGCCGATCTGAATAAGGCGGCAGAAGAAAAAGAAACGCCGTAATGTATAGCATAGCGAAATTGAAGCAAAAGGAGAATATTTCTGAGTATCTCCTTTTTTTATGGCAAATGGAAGACTTGCTGAGAGGGATTGAATTTGATGCAAACCGACTCGACAAGGAGATTTTGCCGGCTATCAAAGATGAAGAGGAGCGACTCAGAACACGGGGTTGGTTAATCAAAATGGCCAAGGAAATGGAAGAAGCTTCCCTTCAGGTAAGCGGGCACCACTATGAGACCTACGAAGTATTGAATGAATTGGCAATGCTTCAGCAAACCTTGCTGAATGTAACTAAAAGTGCCCCCTTTAAAAAGGCATACGAAGCGGCGCTTCCCGTGCTGGAGGATTTTCGAAAAAAGAGTGAGAAGGTTCCTCATAGTGATATGGAAGCCGCCCTCACGGCACTTTACGGTATACTCACATTGCGCATCGCAAAAAAAGAGGTCTCCGATGAGACCTCTAAAGCAATGAAGCCGATTTCGGCTTATGTCCGCGAGCTTACCCGCGCCTATCATCTGATGAAAGCGGGCAAACCGTTTTAATCAAAATAACTGAAACTCTCACCTTTCTTTACGGTAAGGAGGGTTTCGTAGATCAATTTGATCACATTTTCTACGTCATCGCGATGAATGGTTTCTACCGTGGTATGCATGTAGCGAAGCGGTAATGAGATCAGGGCACTCGCCACTCCTTTTCCCGAGTAAGCGAATGCATCCGTATCGGTTCCGGTGCTGCGGCTGGCAGCGGCTCTTTGGAAAGGAATATTTTTCTTTTCGGCAGTGGCGATGATTTTCTTCAAAAGATTATTCTGAACGGCGGGTCCGTAAGTCAATACGGGGCCTTTACCCGAGTGGTAGTCTCCTTGCTCGATCTTATCGATCATGGGAGTTTGGGTATCGTGACATACGTCGGTCACAATGGCCATATCAGGCTCCAGCGTGCGGCTGATCATCTCGGCACCTCGAAGACCGATTTCTTCTTGCACGGCATTTACCACATAAAGCGTGAACGGAAGTTTTTTCTTATTCTCATGAAGTAGTCTCGCCACTTCTGCAATCATAAATCCGCCGGCGCGATTGTCAAATGCACGACCTACGAAATATTTATCATTCAAAGTCATGAATTCATCTTCGAAGGTTACGACGCACCCTACGTGAACTCCCATTTTTTCGACTTCCTCTTTAGACGTAGCACCACAATCCAAAAAGATGTTTTTCATACTCGGTGCCTCATCTTTTCCCGATGCTATATTTCTGGTGTGAATGGCAGGCCAACCAAAAATGGCTCTTACGGGACCTTTTTCGGTATGAATTATGACACGCTTACTGGGCGCAATCATGTGGTCGGAACCACCATTTCTACGCAAGTAGATAAAACCTTTGTCATTGATGTAATGAACGAACCAGCTTATCTCATCCGCGTGAGCTTCGATGGCTACTTTATAGTCTTGCCCCGGGTTGATCACCGCAGCTACCGATCCGTAAATATCGGTTTGGTAATCGTCGATATAAGGTTTCAAATACTCCAACCACATTTTTTGACCTTGAGTTTCAAAACCCGTGGGTGAAGCATTGTTGATATAGTTTTCTAAAAATTTGAGTGATTTTTTATTCAGAATGGATTTTTGGGCCATATGTTTTTGTTTTGCGCAAAAGTAGCCTATAAAGGTCACGATGAAAAATCGAACGAATCTTTCGACCCTGATTCTTCGTAGTAGTTTGAGTCTTTACAATCCCCTTAAGATGAAAACTCTTTTCTTATTTTTTTTCGTGCTCTTGAGTTTGCTCAGTTTTTCTCAAGATGATTCTCTTTTGGTAAAAGTTGCCGCAGATACTTTGAGCAAAGACCTGCAAGAAGGTGGAATCTCTGCCGAAGCTCTGGGAATTTACAATATTGCTCTTCAAAAAGCTGAAGCACATAAAACCGATTCCGCCATTGCCTATTTCACTCAGGCCATTTCGCTCGAGCCAAAATTCGCCAAGGCTTTTTATAATCGAAGCGCGGCATATTTGGCTCGGGAGGATTATTCGGGAGCGCTCTTAGATATTGACCGCTATTTAGCTTTAACCGATACGGCTTCTAAAGGCTATTTTACACGTGCCGTTTTACTGGACAAGCTCGAACGTCAAGAGGATGCCTTGGCGGCATACGCCAAAGCAATTGCCAAGGAGGATGAGGCCGACAAAGCCTTTCTGGCTATCGGAAACACTCAACTGAGAAATGAGGCCTATCAAGAGGCAGTCGACAATTTTACGGCCTACCTCAGGTATCATCCGTCAGACGGAATGGTGCTTCATGATCGTGGTTCGGCTTACCAGCAGCTCAACGATCTGAAGTCAGCCGAAAGAGACTACCGGCAAGCAGCCCTGGTCAATCCCGAATTGGCTACGGCTAATGCAAACCTCGGTACGGTATTAAGAAAGTTGGAAAGATATGACCAAGCCGTCGATGCCTACAGCGATGCGTTGAAGGTAGCCTCTTCCGATGCGATGATTTACAATAATCGCGGATACACCTACTTCTTAGCCGGAGAGTTCGAGAAAGCCGTGGAAGACTTTAAGAAGTCAACCGAATTATCTCCGCAGTACGCTTATGCGCACAACAATTTGGCTTCAGCCTACATAAAATTGGAGAAATACAAGGAGGCAGTTGAGGCCGCTGATAAAGCTATTTCGATTGATTCTGAATACGGATTTGCTTATCTCAACCGAGGTATAGCTCGCGAAATGATTCGCGACTTGAAAGGTGCCTGCAGCGATTGGGACATGGCTGCAAACTTACAAGTTAAGAATGCCGACGATTACAGATCAACCGTTTGCAAATACATTGAGCCATGAGAAGATTAGTGACTTTGCTTTTTTTGGCTCTGGCCAATGCCGTTTTCGCACAGAATGTAGCTTTTGATAAGGACAACTTTCCGAATGATAAAGAGGGCTACAAACTAGCTGTAAAAAATCTCAAAGAAGGAGACCGAATTTTTGAGGAAGACCGACGGGCTTATTTCAATTTAGCTATTCCGTTTTATGAGGCTGCTCACGAGTTCAATCCCGACAATGCGGAGTTGAATTACAAACTAGGCGTTTGCTACTTATTTTCTTCGCAAAAGCGGAAGAGCTTGCCTTATCTGATTAAGTCGTATGAGCTCGATACGAAAATAGATCCGTACAATATTCACTATCTCTTGGGGTGGTCTCATCAATTGAATTCCCATTGGGATAAGGCCATTGATGAATTTGAGCGACAACTACAGGTTCTCAATCAATCTGACGGAAAGCCGGAAGAATTCCAAAAGGTGCAAAAGCGCTTGGAAGAAGTCAAAAACGGAAAGGCATTTGAAAAAGACCCCGTCCGAGTTTGGGTGGACAACTTGGGTTCTGCCATAAATTCACCGGCTCCGGAATACGCTCCTTTGATATCTACGGATGAAAGCTTGCTGATACTAACGGCCCGACGCGAATCCAATGTAGGAGGATTGAAAGACGAGTCTGATAACTTTCCGTTTGAAGACATCTACTACAGTAGAAACTCAGGAGGAGAGTGGTCACCTTTAAAAAATCTCGGAGAGGACGTGAACACCTCGGGTCACGATGCGGGTTCCGGACTTTCGCCTGACGGTAAAACGCTTTTTGTCTTTCGCGGGGATGTAAAAGGCGGCGGTGATATTTATCGATCAGATTTTCGCGGAAGCGAATGGAGTAAACCAAAAGCACTTTACAAAACGGTGAACACCGACGCTCATGAATCAGCTGCTGCCTTATCATTCGATGGTCAATCACTTTATTTCGTAAGCGAGAAAGAAGGTGGTTTCGGCGGCAAGGATATCTACGTAGCACGATGGGATTCGGAAAAAGAGCGATGGGGCGAGTCTCAAAACTTGGGGCCTGTCGTCAATTCGGCCTACGATGAGGATGGAGTTTATATCCACCCCGATGGGAAAACGCTTTATTTCAGTTCGGAGGGGCACAACTCCATAGGGGGCAATGATATCTTCTATTCGGAATTTGAAAACAACCGATGGAAGACTCCCGTGAATATGGGGATTCCGGTAAATACACCTGATGACGATGTGTTTTTCAGCGTAGCTGCTGATGGGCGTACGGCTTACTATTCTTCTGACCGCGAAGAAGGTTATGGAGAAAAGGATATTTATCGACTGACTTTTTTAGGACCTGAAAAACAGCCGGTCCTAAATGTGGAAGATCGATTGATCGCGGGATCAAATGAGCGAAAAATCGAAATTCCTCTCCAACCACGAGTAGAAATCAGAACCAGTAAAATGGTTCTGTTGAAAGGTTTGGTTTTGGATGATGAAACAGGTGCGCCTGTCGCGGCGAATATCGACTTGATCAATAATGCCACGGCGGGAGTCTTGGCTTCTTTTCAAGTGGAACCAAGTTCAGGGAAATACTTGGTTTCATTGCCGGCAGGCAAAAACTACGGGTTGAATGTAAACGCTGATGGATACCTCTTTAACTCGCTGAATTTTGATGTTCCCGATTCGGCGGGATACCGCGAATTCTACAAGGTCATTAAGATGAAGCGAATTAAAATCGGGGAGACCATCGTGTTGCGCAATATCTTTTTTGACTACAACAAAGCCACGATACGATCGGAATCTACTGCAGAGCTGGATCGTTTGGAAAAAGTTTTGGTTGAAAACCCGACCATAAAGGTGGAGATCTCGGGTCATACCGATAATGTCGGGGGTGACGATTACAATCTCAATCTTTCCGAGGAACGAGCACAATCCGTGGTTTCACACTTGCAAAACAGGGGTATAGCGGCTGATCGGATGATCGCGAAGGGTTACGGGGAGTCGCAGCCTTTGGCTAACAACGAGACACCTGAAGGACGTCAGGAAAACCGGAGAACGGAATTCAAGATTATCGAATAACTATTCGGTTGTTTTGATAATCTTATGGTGAGCCACACCTGAATCTCCAACAACTTCAAGAATGTAAGTTCCTGCAGGCATATCGCCCAAAGCAAGTCTTATATTCGATGTGTGCGCAGTCGAATTGAAAGGTCCTTCTTGGAAGAAGAAGTTTTCCATCGGTACCAATTAAATAAAGCAAAACCGTCTCGGGATTAGTCGAATTTAAGGCAATATTCAGCTCATCATTCGTCGGATTCGGAAATAGCTTAACCTCTCCTTCAAATTGATTTACATCGCTTGAAGACAAAAGGTTTTCCTCCGACAAGTTTATATCATCGAGGTAAATATTATTTCCGCCGTTGTTGTAAAAAATGATGCGAAATCGAAAATTCTCGGTGCGCTCTTCGGGGTCAATATTATCTACCAGTAAATAATTCCATTCGTCTTCACTCGCAGGAATAAAGTATTCGTCAGTAGGCTCCACCGATGGAAGCGCATTCGAGGCAGTAAAAACTTTCTTGAATTGCCACTCGTCCGTACAATCCGTATTGATAAAAACACGAAGCGCTTCGTAACCTGAATCTAATTTTCTCGCAAAGGCGGCTCTCATGGAGATGAAGGCCGTGTCTAACTGACTGAGGTCTATTACCTGACTCGTAAACATGATTTGACCATTTCCGAAAATGCTGTGGTTCTCTATAAAAACGGAATTTTCGCTTTGGTAACCTACATTAGGATTAAATATCCAAGTAGAACCTTGGGTGGGATCTGAAACCACCCAATCATCCAATTCTTCGGTCTGATCTTCAAAGTCTTCGCTGTAGGGTGCCATTTCATTGCCAATCACCTGAATATAATCGCTTACGGTCAAGCTGTCGCTTATGTCGCCGTTAGTAGCTTTAATTTTTACGGAGTAAACCCCCGATTCTGCATAGGTCACGGCAGGATTTGATTCGGTACTGCTTTCAGGGTTACCGCCTTCAAAAGTCCACTCAACTCCTGAAGTTGCATTCAGAGAAAGATTGCTGAACGTTACTTCTTCTCCTGGGCAAATTGCCGTGGTGTTAGCTGAAAAATTCGGTATCGGAGCCAGTTCATCAGAGTTAAAGAATCCGTTTTTCCAAACCCCTCGCCCGTAGCTAGCCAAGAAAATCTGCTGGGTGGAGTAATGAAAGATCATTTGATTCACGATAACATTAGGCAAGTTCTCATTATACGGACTCCAGTTCTCCAATTCACCATCAATGTAAAACACTCCCACATCGGTGCCTGCGTATATCGCATCGTTACTACCCTGCAGATAATGAAGGCAATTGACGGGAACATTCGGCAAATTTCCCGTGACATTTTCCCAGTCTTCACCACCATTCGATGAATGGTAAACTTTCTGATCGTCATCGTATCCTGAGAAGCTCACCCAGATTCGCTCATCATCCTGAGGATCCACTTCTATGGCTGTAATGAAGAGATTTGGCAGTCCCGAGCTAATATCGCTCCAGTTGTTTCCACCGTCTTCGGTACGGTAGATGACATCGAAGGTGGATGCGTGCATGACGTCGGGGTCAGACGGTGCCACTCGCATGGCTCTTAATGTCGTTCCTGCATTGAAGTCGCTTATTACAGACCAATCGCCATCCTCGTTTTTCCAGACGTTTTCATATGCCGCAAAAACTATAGAGGGATCATTCGGATGAATTTCGAATGGAGTCACCCAAGCACCTGATTCTGAAACTCCGTCCGAAAATGATTGAAAGCTCAAACCACCATTTGTCGACCGTTGATAAGAACCACCCGGATACGACGCGTACATGATATCATCGTTTGTGTAGTCTATTGCCGCTCCGTTGCCGTCTCCGCCCAAAAGATGAATGTATCCGTTATCCAAGGTGAAAAGGTTAGTACCATTGTCTTGAGCTCCTGCTAAAATCTTGTCCGGATCAGTTGTGGAAACTGCAATTCGATAGTATTGGCTGATCTGCAAACCTTTGCTGATATCTTCCCAAGTGTCTCCTTCGTCGGAAGTACGAAATACGCCGCCATCGCTGCCGCAATAAAGCGTTTCGCCGAAAAAATCGAGCGAGTGAATATCGGCATGGGTGTAGCCGATGGTTGATGGATAAACCCAATGCGATTTAATGTTCCAAGTACTTCCACCATTTGTGGTTTCCCATACATTTATACCGCCTACGAATACTTGATCCGCGTCAGTTGGAGAGGCAGCAATAGCCAAATCATACCAACTTTGACCTCCCTCTGAATTTCCTGTTTCCGAGTAGCCGAGGATATTCGGAGAATTGCTCATCAACTCAAATGAATCCCCTTCATTCATGCTGCGATAAAAGCCTTGAAATCCTGAATCATCGTTGTCGCCGGCTATGATATAGACCAATTGATCGTTCGCGGAAGTCACGGCCATTTCCAGCCGATTTACCTCGCCTGCCGAAGGAAGTCCGGAATTGATTTGTTCAAAACTATCACCACCGTCTTCCGATTTATAAAATCGTGTCCCTGTTGTGTAAACGATATCAGAGTTTCCGGGGTGTATAGCTACATCTCTTAGAAATACAGATAATGGTTGCGACCATGTTTCGCCTCCATCCTCGGTTATAAATAGCCCCTGTGAGGAAGTTACATAGAGCTTATCAGGATTCGTAGGGTCTATCAATAAATCAGTGCATCTTATTTGTTCTTCGATTTCAAAAGTCAGGTTGGTCTCTACCCAAGAACTCCCGCCGTCTTCTGATTTGATCAGTCCGAAGGTATATGTGTCCGCTCCGTTTCCATCTCCCGTGGCGAGGTATATGATATTCGTGTTTTCGGGATTTACCGCAATAGCACTGGCTCCGATAGCCACGAGTGTGTCGGTCAAAGCTGTCCAACTTTCTCCGTCATCATCCGATTCCCAAAGCCCACCTGCAGGAGTTGCCACATAAATGTGAGCGGAATTGGTTGGATCTACGTAGGTAGCATTTACTCTTCCCAAACCCGGATTCCAACCAAAACCCGTCCAGGAAGTAGGCCCTACGGGTGTCCACGGATTGTTTGATTTCGCCTCGGAGGTCTTCATCTTTTTCACCTCTTTCAGCGCTTCCATCAGTTTTGTGCCGGATGCTCTTTCACCGGAAGGAAAAACGCGAGGCTCCATAAAATACTCCCAGCGTTTGTATTGTTTATAACCTCTCCCGCGGATGTAACCTTGATTTCCCCACTCTTCTTCAAAGGCATCTTGCACTTCGAAAAAGTTAACTTCGTCATTCGTCATCATATTCACCCACGTTTGGGCTTTGGTCTGAAAGGTCGCACCGAGAAATGCGATCAAAATCAATACTTTCTTCATAGGACTTTAGAACTTTGCCGAAAAATAGAACTTATTGTTACGGTAAGCAGGTAATCTTCAGTTCAAAATTGTAATTCAAAGCGTTTGAAGACTTTCAAAATAATCGAAACAAAGGACGGTAGTCGATCATTGTACCTTCCTGAATTGGATGAAACGTATCATTCAACTCACGGAGCCTTGCAAGAGTCGCAGCATGTCTACATCAAATCAGGATTGGAGCATTGGCTCGATCTGAATGGAAGCGAAAATTCAGTCAGAATTTTTGAAATGGGATTCGGAACGGG
>CAZYWJ010000003.1:13744-15183 GCA_964651785.1 uncultured Cryomorphaceae bacterium | reverse complement strand
GACTTTTTCGAATTGTCGGAAGCGAAACCTTGCTTCGATTTGATTTATTACGATGCTTTCGGCCATCGCGCTCAGAGCGAACTTTGGGAGGAAGAGGCATTCCGCATATGCGCTTCAATACTTTGTCAGGGCGGAATTTTAGTCACATATGCATCTAAAGGGTCGGCACGGCGAAATCTGATGGCAGCGGGTTTTGAGGTGGAAAAAATTCCCGGGGCACCAGGCAAACGAGAAATGATGAGAGCTACCAAGATCTGATGAGTTTTCCGTTCAATGTACGCGTGTATGGCATCTTAATATGCGAAGGGCACATCTTGTTGAGTGATGAAACCATAAAAGGCTTTTCATTTACCAAACTGCCGGGTGGTGGATTGGAATTTGGCGAAGGCTCGGCCGACTGTTTGAAGAGAGAATTTAAAGAAGAAACGGGCTTTGATGTTCGAGTTACAAAACACTTCTATACAACCGATTTTTTTCAAGTTTCTGCTTTCAATGATCGCCATCAGGTTATCTCTGTTTACTATGAAGTAGAGGTGGATGGCTTGAAGAAGCTTCGGCCAATTATTCCATTAGAAAACGATCAGATTTTCAGATGGCAAAGTTTGACGAAAATTTCAGAAAGTGATTTTACTTTTCCGATAGATAAAAAGCTGGTGCCTCACCTAAAAAGGTTAGGAGAGGAGAAGTAGTTTCTTGACGTATCCCGAAATGGATTCAAAAACGGCAGTAGGCTTTTTGGTACGCCAATTTACTTCTTGGAGTCGGCCTCCCGTTACAAAATAGCTGTCGGCACCTACCTCGTCGAATTCTTGCAAGACGTGATCGCGAAAATTGACTAAAGCTATCCAGCCATCGGTTTCGGAGACGTCTTCAAACCACTCTTCGTAATAGCAATCATCGGAATAGTGGAAGTTGAGCACGTTTTCGCCGATAAGGATAAACTTATCGATTCCCAATCCGATAAAATGATCGGCAAGGTCGCGCTTCAAAAACATAATGTCGTTGTGTAGACAATCATTCCATTCTCCGAACAACTCTATGATCACATAACCTTCGAGGTAATTGGCATAGAGGATTTTCACGAAAAGTGATGGAGAGCCGAATTGATCCCATTGCGGATGTACGAGGTGATCGTATAATGTATTGGTGAACTCAAATTCACTGTATTCATTCTCGTAAAATGGTGAGCGCGGATCTTCCTCTGCCGTGTAATAATCTCTCCAATTAAAATATGGCTCAATACTGTGCATGAAATCTTACTCATTGTTAATGGCTCCTCGCACACTGCCGTGTTTGAGCAGCAAATCGTTTGCTTTTTGGTAGTCAACTCCCAACGTTTCCATGACCATCCTTGTTCCTCGATCTACCAATTTATTATTGCTCAATTGCATATCTACCATTCTGTTTCCTTTTACCCTTCCGAGTAAAATCATCAGGCT
>CAZYWJ010000003.1:0-13644 GCA_964651785.1 uncultured Cryomorphaceae bacterium | reverse complement strand
TAAGGTCTTCCCAGCCTTCATTTTCACTGTCTTCAGCAAATTCTACAGCCTTTCTAATGGCCGAATCGCCTCCTGCTATGATGCCGATGACCAAACCGTGTGGTACTCCGAAAGTGGGCGGACATTCGGAGGCATCTACTATTCCCAGTCGACCGCTGGTTCCGGCTCCGATATAAAACAGCCGCCCGCCCTTGCGCATTCTTTCGGCTGCAGCCGAGACGAACTTTTCAATTCGGGGAATTTCCTTTTTTACCGCTTCGTGAACCTTCGCATCTTCCTGATTGATTTCGGTTAAGAGGGTAAGCGGATCTTTTCTGTCTAAGTCTTTGTAAAGCGACTCTTTTTCGGTGTGTTGTTTCACAAGTCAAAATTAAAAAGAAAGCCCTTCCGCAGATGCGAAAGGGCTTTTTCATTTCGTTGAATATTCCGTTTAATTAAACAGAACCTTCTTGGTAATCTGATTATCGTCGAATACTACGCGCATGAGGTATACTCCGTCGCTGAAGTTTCTTCTGTCGAGGGTGTAAATACCTGCATTTACCACCTTATTCATTACCACTCTTCCGGTGATATCCATCAACTCAATTCTCTGAATCATATGCTCATCATTTCTGATGGTCAACTGACCTTGAGTTGGGTTCGGATAAACTGAGGTAGAGTTTTCGTAAACTTGGTCGTTGGTGCTGTTTGGTCCGCAAGAGGCTCCTTCTAAGCCGAGAACACACATAATGCGCGGAACTGCGTAGCCCTGAATAGTATCAATGTAGGCTAAACCTTTGTCAGGACCCATTCCCGGATTACCCAAAACACCTGAATCGTGAAGCTCCTGAGCATTAAAATCAGTTCCTGCGGCAGCGTTTGTCCCGGCAACTACCGCTTCCAAAGTGGTTAAATCCCACCAATCCCATGGTCCGCTTTGATTAAAAAACGGCACTCCCGGAATGGGTTCATTTATCGGAAGCAAAACCGGAAACAATCCTTCGGGAGAAGGAGCAACGGTAATTGTTGGTTCAGTCGGAAGGATGTAGTCAAATGTTTCTCCATAGAGAGAACGTGCTCTGTCCGTGTAAGGATCAGATGGCATAGTAGCGATCGGGAAATTATTTCCAAGATCATTAGCAGTTTGGATAAAAACATTCGCACCGCTTACATCAACGACATTTTCGTTTGTCGTAGGAACTACAACCGTTCCATCATCAAATGGAGCAAAAGGGTCTCTGATTGCGTGAAAGCTTACCATAGGCACTTCTCCTTCATCCAACCAAGAAATGTCGGCCAATGCACCACCGGCATTGATTCCCATGTGAACTTCTTTGGAGATACCTGCCTCTTCACGAGGATCGGGAAGTCTGGTCAACCCGGGACCACCTTCGATATCACCATCTACGGCGGGGATAACATACGGCCCGTCATTACCCTGAAATTTAGGCAAGCTGGCAATTTCTTCAACATAATCATCTAAAGTCACATATGCTTGAGCCACATATCCTCCTGAGCCTTGACCGAATAAAACAATTTTATCCGGATCTATTCCGTAAGGATTTCCTTCGTTCACAGAAGCTTTGAAGAAACGCACTGCGCTTTGCGTGTCATGAATGGCGCGGTAAACAGCCTGTAACAACGAACCTCTTCGAACGTCAGGGTCCGTAGATTCAGGGTTCCAGCCCAAACGGTAGTTGATTGATGCTGCCACAAAACCTCTTCTTGCCCACTGACGGCACAGGTTTACTCCTGCGCTGTCTATCTTGTCACCTGTAATTCCTCCGTTGAACAATGGCGGCAGAAAATTTCCGGTGTGAATGAAGATAATTAGAGGACGGTCGTCAACATCATCTTCAGAAGGAGGAGTATAAATATCCATTTCTAAGGCAGTAAGCTTTACCAATGTTTGATCTCCTCCGGGAGCAGTTGCAGGGATAAAATATTCCGTAGGAAATGACTCTCCGTTGTCAATATTTTCGTTTAATGCAGCCATCTCGGCATTCCATGTTGCCGGATCTGATTGAATGCCGGGGATTGAAAACGGGTTAACGTTTGCTCCATAGGTTACATCAGATTCCACATCATTTGTCGAGTAGATTTCCGTTGCGTAACGCTGAGCATGTGTTTGTAATGTGGTTGCCAGGAATATTCCCAGACTTATACCTAGTAAATTTTTCTTCATACGTGCTGTTTTTTCTATTAAAATAGGATGTTAAATTAAGACATTTATCGATTCAACCATTCATATATAATGGAAATATACGCCATCCGTCCTATATAAGGGCCACCATATACCGTAAATACTCTGTTATCAGTCAAATTAGAAGCACCGAGCTTTAAGGTTGTATTTATTTTTTTGAAATTCGTCATAACGGCGGCATCAACCATATAATAGGAAGGAACGAAGCCGGTAAACTGAGGACTTCCTTCAAAAACAAATCCGTCTACCCATTTCGCATTTGCACTGAATCCCCAATTTTTCAATTGAAACAAACCAAAATCAGTTTTTAAATCTCTTGCATTGATTCCAATGTTGACTTTGTGTTCAGGTGTGTTGAAGGCCGGAATGATCGGATCATCGTCACCACTTACCAAGTTGTTCCAACTGTAATTTGACGTAAGCGCAAAGGTTTTGTAGAAATAGTAATTCACGCCGACGGAGAAACCTTGAGTCGTTACGGTTTCAGTAGCGTTGGCGGCTACCCTGAACACTTGCAGGCTAGTGAAGTCCGGTCTCTCGGCTTGAGGGGTATAGGGAAGGGTTAGCCCGATATTAAATCCAATGAAGTCTTCATAAAATGTATAGTAGTAGCTCGCGTCGATGTAAAGTTTATTGCTAACCGTACCTCGGTAACCCACCTCAAACGTTCTGGCTTTTTCGGGCTGTATGGGATCTACATTGAAGAATTCCAATTGATTCCAGTCAAACAATTGGCTATTTCTTGCGGCATCGAAAGAATCGAGAGTTACCAAAGAATCCTGACCTGATAAATTTCCCAAGAGGATGGCCCGGCCCACATCGTAGTACAAAAACTGGTCGGCCATAGTGGGATTTCGAACTGCTGAAGACACTCCTGCTCGCAGTATAGTGTTTTCGTTTAACTGAAAAACCAAACTCGCGGCGGGTGATATTACTGCATTGAAGTTCTCATTCTTGTCAACACGTAGAGTAGCCTGTACTGTCAATCGATCATCAATAAATTTTTTCTCCATACCCACATATGCACCGGCTTGCCAATTGGTCACTTCTCTGTAGCTACTGTCTGTTCTTACGGTTGAGGTCGTTCCATCTTCGTTAACTATCGTTTCTCTCGTGTATTGCAAGGTGTCTTCGAAAATCGTACCTCTGGAGTTCGGTCTGTACAGTCTTGCGCTTCCTCCTGCTCTGATTTTCGCAAAGGGCAGGTCGAAAATATATTCACCTTGAGCGTGGTACAAGCTAGATTTATCGTAAAAACGAGACCCTCCTTCAGTAAATAATCGAGAAGTGATATCATTAAACAAAGAGTCAAATCGCGCAGTTCCGGGTTCGAAGTATGGGTTTTCCCCTTGTCCTTTTGTAGTCCGTTCAATTAATTCATTGTATTGCTGCATTATTTCAGCATTTTCTTGTGCCCATTCGAGTTGATCGTTCTGGACCATTCGGCGCCACGCCGTATTTGCCTCTGCAAATCCGGGAGCCGTTCCGGTTTCCGGATCAAAGAAATCTATAAATTGAGGCTGCGTTGAAGCATATTCGGAACTGTCGGGACTAGGCATTCCGGCCGCAAAGAGTTGATCATTGAAAGTCTCATAATTTTGTGAATAGGAGCGATAATAGGTGCCTTCTGTCATATGCGCGTCCGACAGTAATGTTCCGGTCAGTACTGCATCATAGCTATCTCCCGCATCTTCACTAGTGGTGTAGGCTCGAAAAAACCACTTGCCCTTTTTTTCAATCTGAACCTTGTGTTGGAAAAATTGAATATCCCTTAGGCTGTAACGATTGTCTCCCTGATAAATGGTCGTGCCATTCCCGTAGTTAAAGTAATAATCCAATACCAGATCTTCCTCAAATTTGTAATACAGACCTACACTCGATTTCAAATTTTTTGTGTCGTAGTCTGCTATGTCAATTTCCCTATAGCCTGGTCGATAAACTCTGGTCAAAGCAGGCCTCCGATTGATGCTCGGGCCCAGATCATTGATGAAAATATTTCCCCCGGTAGTTACTTCATCTCCATAAACATTGACGGCATCATAGCCTGAGTAATTCGTTCGATCTACCGCCAAGCCTTCGACCGCATCGTAGTTTTCGGCCTCCCAATCCAAAGCACTCAGATAGAATACATTCAACTTATATCCGAATTTATCCTTTCCGTTTTTGTCCTTTATCACGTCGGCCCACCTCACCGCCCCTTCAAAAAGCGAGCGCTCTCCGGCTTTGAGTGAAACCGTCAATCCCGGAAATAAAAACGGATCTTTGGTTCGCATGTCAATCACCCCGTTAAAAGCGCCGGGACCATAGTAAGCTGAACTGGCTCCCGCTACAATATCTACCGATTGAATGTCGAGATCTGAGGCTCCCAAAAAGTTACCCAAGGAGAAGTTGAGCCCCGGAGACTGGTTATCGACCCCATCAATCAATTGCAAAGATCTTACGGGAGATGTGCTGTTAAACCCACGGGTATTCAAAATCTTGAAGCCCAAACTTGCCGAGGTGATATCTACGCCTTTCAAATTACCCAGCCCTTCATAGAAATTTCCGGAAGGAGCTTCTTTAATGGCGATTACGTCCATAGATTCTACAGTAAGTGGGGCCTGCTTTGTTTTTTCGCTGATGCGGCTTCCCACCACTTCCACCTCGCTTATCAATACATTATCCGTACCTAATGCTACTTTAACCTTTTCATCGAAAGAGTTCACCGTGTACTCTTTAGCGCTATAACCGAGAAAGTTTATGATAAGGGTAATGGGCGGATTCTGATTTACTTTCAGGCTGAAATTTCCATCAATGTCGGTAGTAGTTCCGGTAGTAGTACCTTTAATAACTACCGAGGCGCCGATCAAGGTTTCACCCGTATCATCATCTGAAATAGTTCCGGTGATGGTACCTTGAGCGTGAGAGACGAGACCTGCCAGTAAAAAGAAAAATGCGACGGTAGTCGCCTTCCACATATTCTTCCAATTCATGCGCTATAGAATATTGGTGTCTTAATTACACCTTAGGGAGCCAAAATAAAGAATAACTCGATGGGACGCGACTTCCCTGCTTAATTTTTGGATAATAATTTCTTCACAATTGAATTGTTGACCAATTCAGGCACTGCTTCTCAATCGAATAAAGAGGGGAACGCTTCCGGATCGAATTCGTGCATTATTGCGTAGGCCGCTTCCACGATATCTTCGTGATTCGGTTTTGAAAAATAGTCACCGTCACTCCCGTATGCAGGCCTGTGCGCTTTCGCGGAAAGGGTAGTGGGCTTGCTATCCAGAAAGAAGTATCCGTTTTGCTCGTTGAGTATCTTATCGAGTATAAATGCTGAAGCGCCACCCGGCACATCTTCATCTACTACGAGCAATCGATTGGTCTTCTTCAAGCTTTCAACTATGAGGTGATTTTTGTCAAATGGTAGCAGCGTTCTAGCATCGATCAATTCTGCTTCGATTCCCATTTCTCTCAACGTTTCGCCTGCTTCTCTTACCAAATTGAAAGTAGATCCATACGAAACGATGGTTAAATCTTCGCCTTCCTGAACCACTTCGGGAAGGCCGAGCTCAACGGTAAATTCGCTCAAATTAGCGGGTAGTTTTTCCTTGCTTCGGTAGCCATTCAGTGGCTCAATTACCAAAGCGGGATCATCTCCTTGAAGAAGCGTATTGTACATTCCTGCGGCGGTCGTCATATTTCTTGGTACGCATACATGAATTCCACGGATGGCACCGAGAATAGAGCCCATTGGCGAGCCCGAATGCCAAATTCCTTCCAATCGGTGTCCGCGCGTTCTCACAATCAACGGGGCCTTTTGTCCGCCGCTGGTTCGGTACTGAACGGTAGCCAAATCATCGCTCATGATCTGCAAAGCATAAAGCAAGTAATCCAAGTATTGAATTTCAGCTATTGGCCTCAAGCCTCGCATCGCCATACCGATTCCCTGCCCCATTATGGTAGCCTCGCGAATTCCCGTATCCGATACGCGCAACTCTCCGAATTTTTCCTGCATGCCTTCCATGCTCTGATTCACCCCGCCTATTTTTCCTACATCTTCTCCGAACGTCAGTATTTCGGGATACTTTCTGAACAGTGCTTCAAAGTTGTCGCGTAGGATAATACGTCCGTCCACCATTTCATCCGAGTCGTAGATGGGTGCCGATTCACCTATTTTCAGTGGTGAGTTTTCGCTTTCGCTAAAAAGGTGAGAACTGTAGCGCTCGCTGTATTTTTCGCGGTAACGCTTTATCCAAGACTGCAATTCAGTATGAACATCTCCCTTGTCATTTCGCAAAACATAAAAAGCCTGACGTGCTCCGGAAATGACATCTTTTCGAATTAATTCCGTGAGTGATTTTAAACTTCTTGAGATTGAATCAATTTTTTCATTGCCCGTGGCTTTCTCCAAAATGGAAAGTAATTCATCTCTTTCTGCGGCGATCTCTGATTGAAATTCATTCCAAGCCTCTTTCTGTGCCGAACGTACGTCTTTCTTTGCCTGTTTGGCAATATTATCAAGCTCTTCTTCCGTAGCCAAATCGTGTTCAACGATCCACGTTTTGAATTTGGTGATGCAATCAAATTCTTTGGCCCACTCCAGACGCTCTTTGGATTTGTAGCGCTCGTGTGATCCCGATGTCGAGTGTCCTTGGGGTTGGGTTACTTCTTCCACGTGGATGAGAACGGGGATGTGCTCATTTCGCGAAAGCTCTACCGCCTCTTCGTAGGTTTTTACAAGGTTGACGTAATCCCAACCTTTCACCTTGAAAATCTCGTAGCCCGGACTGTCTTCCGATCTTTGAAATCCTTTCAACGCCTCGGAAATGCTCCCTTTCGTGGTTTGATATTTTTTCGGAACTGATATTCCGTAACCATCATCCCAAACCGATATCACCATCGGAATTTGCAACACGCCCGCAGCGTTAAACGATTCCCAAAACAGGCCCTCGCTGGTGCTCGCGTCTCCGATTGTTCCGAAAGCAACTTCATTTCCGCCTTTGGAAAATTTTTCAAAGCCCGTGTGCAGCTCTTTGTTCTGTCGATAAACTTTTGAGGCTTGTGCCAATCCCACCAATCGCGGCATTTGTCCTGCCGTAGGCGAGATATCTGCCGATGAATTTTTTTGAGCCGTCAGGTCTTTCCAATTGCCGTCAGCATCCAGATTTCTCGTGCTGAAATGTCCGCCCATTTGTCGGCCGGCACTGCTCGGATCTTTTTCTACATCAGGGTGAGCGTAAAGCGCGGCAAAAGCTTGTTTGATCGTGAGGGCCCCGATGGCCATCATAAAAGTTTGGTCGCGGTAGTATCCCGAACGAAAATCTCCGTTTTCAAACTGCTTGGCCATGGCTATCTGGGCCAACTCTTTTCCATCGCCGAAAATTCCGAATTTTGCCTTTCCGGTCAATACTTCCTTTCTACCTAAAAGCGATGCTTCACGGCTTTCGCAAGCCAATTTGTAATCGGAAATTATCTCTTGAATAAATGCTTCTTCTTGAGTGGAAACGGCTTGTTCTTCGGTCTTCATAAAGGTGGACATTTAGAGACCGCAAAGATAGTAAAACCCCATGCTTTTTAATCTGCCGGGCAGAGGCAGGGAAATTCGTTGTTCCTCAGTGATTTCCCAGCCAAACTGCAGGTAAGACATTCGGCATGGAATAGCCTGCCGTCGATTTTTCGACGGGAGCCGGCTTTTCGGTAAATGGCGCGGCATGAGTCAATCCGTAGATCATGGTAAGGAAAGCTACGATGACGAAACAAGCGATCAAAATGAGCGGGGGTGCATATCTCTTTGTCATGACTTCTTAGTTGTTAAAGGCAGGCCCCGCAGGGCCCGCCGTTTGGTTTGTTTAATGGTTAGTTGTGTAGTTCGTTTTAATTCTAGATTACTTGCTCCGATTCTTGCTCTTCAAATCTTTGATCTCTTTCGGTTTCTTCAATTTCTATTTTCTCTTCTTTATCTTCGGGACAGGTGGTGCATTTCAAGCCTTTTTCCGTCATCAGCCATGTTTTTCCCAACATATCACTATCGTAAGTATTCGTTACGTTCGGAATATTGTAGATTACATCTTTAGATCCGGGTGCCAAGCGGACCGCTTTGCCGACAGGCACGTAAAGATGATACATGGCTTCCTGACTTCTGATCTTGCTCCCCGTTTCTAAAACGAAGTAGGGAGAAATTCTCAAGCTATCGCCTGCTACCGTCCAGTGTGACTTCATTTGGCGCGCATTCCGTATGGCATCTTTTTGCGAAGAACCTCGCGCCTGTTTTTCAACTTCGAAAAGAAACTCTTCACCCGCTGCTTGCTTTATGGTGATTCGGTTCTTACCGATGTACACTACATTAGTCGAATCGGCCCACGGAATTGTTACACCTCCTTCGAAAAAAACTGAGCCATCCATGAAATCCCCTCTGAATCTGAATCTTGAGAATTCAGAACTCTCTGTGTCCAACACTAAGGTGTCGGGGGATACGGCGAAGTCCAGCTTCAAGCTTTCGGTGTATTCGGCTTCTGCTTTGTGATCTTGGATTAGATGCACACCTCCTGCTGCTAAGAGCCCGACACCTACAAACCAGACTACCACTAAAATTATCGGAAGATAGCCGGTGTAGCGAACTTGATTAAAGAGCAATCGCACGCCGAGTAAAAGGAGGGCGATAGCAGGTATACCCAATGTTAGGGCTATTCCCGAATAAAATAGATTTCGGTTGGTCGTATCGGTGAGTGTGGAATTTACGAATTCAGAAACCTCACGCGAACCATTGCTCACCAGAAAGGAGTCTATACCGAATAAAGCGGTAATTAACATGGTGATTCCTAAAATTCCTGCAATAAAAAGTACAACTCCGAAAATTTTTGCCAAGACGACGATGAGGACTTTCAGTACTCTTCCGAGGGCATCGAAAAAATCACTGATCACGTCGCCTACGTGCTTTCCCGCGTTATTCGCTCTTTCTCCGCTGAATTTGTTTCGCTTTCCGAAGTCTTTGATGTCTTCTTTCATTCCCGAAAAGGATTCATTCACCTTTTTGGAAATATTATCGACGGTTACGGGCTCACCACGCATTTGAAGCTTTTCGGCCGTCGTCCTTGCCTTGGGAATAATTAATGCCAAAATGATGTAAACGATGGGTCCGACACCCCAGGCTATGGTAGAAATGACAAATATGGCGCGCAGGATGATGGGATCCCACCCCAAGTAGGCGCTCAATCCGCTGCACACGCCGAAGAGCAACTTGTCATCAGGATCGCGAAAGACTCTTTTCTCGTATTTCCTTCCTCTTCCTGATCGTACGAATTCTTCGTCAAAGTCAGTGTCTTCAGCATCGATGTAATCTTCAGGTCGACCCATGATGCTGATTACCGCTTCTACATCGGTTATAATGATGACTTGCTTACTTTCCGTAATGCGCTCGGCAAAAAGCTCTGAAATTCTCAGTTCGATATCCGAAATGATTTCGTCGGCACTCTCATGGCCATCGAAAGAATTCCGAATAGCCCGCAGGTATTTTTCCAGTTTGGCATAAGCATCTTCTTCTATGCTGAAGATGCGCCCTCCTATATTTACGTTTATTGTTTTGTTCATGGTAGTCAGTCCTTGGTAGTAGTTTGTTTTACAGCGTGAACCAATTCGTTCCACGTTTGGCTCAGTTCATTTAAAAATTGCTCTCCCAATTCGGTGAGCTTGTAGTATTTCCGCGGTGGCCCTGATTTTGACTCTTCCCATCTGTAGTCCAGAAGGCCTGCATTTTTTAGCCGGGTGAGCAAAGGGTAGAGCGTACCTTCTACTACTATGAGTTTTGATTCTTTCAACTCGCCGATTATATCTGATGGATACATTTCTTTTTGACTTAAGAGTTGAAGAATCACAAACTCCAGTACACCCTTTCTCATTTGGGCCTTGGTGTTTTCAATCTTCATAGTGTCGATTTTCAGTTTGGTAAAAAGGGCAGAGTCCTTTTGTCAGCGCTAGCTTTCCATAGAATCTGTCCTTGAATAGAATTGCCATTTGTTTTGCTTGTTTAATGTTTAACCGTGACAAACATACTAAAACGAAACAGTACTATGCAAAACAAAGTACCAATATTTTACCAAGTACTATTTGGGCGGTTTTAAAATCGGATAATCGGTTGGAAACGTTTTTTTTTGAAACCTTCAGCAATCATCGGGGTATACCATTGAGAATATAGAACCCTTCACATGAAAAAGTTATTCGCAATTTTGGTAGGGATGGCAGTTGTAGCTTTGATCCAATCCTGCTCAAGTGGTCAAAAGAAATGTGCTGCCTACACGAAGCACGACACAAGCGATCGACCAACTTACCAAGAGGTGCAATAAGCCTCGCAAAAAAACCTGCAAGAACAAAATACGAATCGGCTTTCGAGCCGATTCTTTTTGTTTGCCCCTCTTTAATATTGCGTAATTTCGCGCCGTGCAAGCGGAGATTATCACCATCGGCGACGAAATTTTGATAGGTCAAACAATAGACACGAATTCGGCGTGGCTGGGTGAGCAGCTCCATCTTATTGGCGTAAAGCTCAACAGAATTATTACCATCAGCGACACGCCTGAAGCCATTCGAGAGTCCATTGATGATTCATTTCAGCGCGCCGATTTAATCCTGATGACGGGCGGCTTGGGGCCAACCCAAGATGATGTGACCAAATCTACTTTGGCAGATTATTTCAACACTACCTTAGAAAGGAATCAGGAAATTTTGGAAGCCATCGATGGTTATTTTGCATCGAAAGGGCTGCAAATGTTGGAGTCGAATCGCCGTCAGGCCGATTTGCCGATAGGCGCGAAGATTTTGCGAAATACCCGCGGCACGGCCATGGGTATGTGGTTTGAGAAAAACGGAAAGGTGCTTATTTCCATGCCGGGTGTACCTTATGAAATGAAAGGCATCATGCGCGATTATGGCTTGGCGCAAATCAAGGCTTTTTTTCCAACCAAGAACATCATTCATAAAACCATCCAAACACAGGGAATAGGAGAGAGCTTTTTGGCAGAGATAATCAGCGATTGGGAAACGGCTCTCAGAAATGACGGCATCGCCCTTGCCTATCTGCCTTCACCCGGGTTGGTGAAGCTTCGCCTTACCGCTTACGCAGAAAAGGGAAATGAAGAATCGGTAAGCTCGAAAGTAGATAAGTACATATCTGAATTGGAAAAGCGGATTCCCGAATACATTTTTGGTAGGGAGAAAGACACGGTAGCTAAAGCCATTCAAGATCTTTTTCAAACCAGAGGTTGGACTTTGGCTGCCGCCGAAAGTTGCACGGGCGGATTGATTGCTCATGAGATTACATCCATTTCAGGTTCCTCTGCTCATTTTATGGGCTCGATGGTTACGTATAGTAATGAAGCTAAAATGACGATTCTCGGGGTGAAGGCTCAGAGTCTGGAAAAATATGGAGCGGTAAGCGAACAAGTAGTTCGTGAAATGGCTGAAGGTGCCCGTGAAAAGCTCCATACTGATTTTGCCATCGCTACCTCAGGTGTGGCAGGGCCCACGGGTGGTTCTGAAGAAAAACCGGTAGGTACGGTTTGGATAGCCATTGCCGGCAGAAAAAAAACTTTGTCGAAAGTTCTGAAGCTTGGAAAAAGTCGCGAGCGAAACATCAGAATATCAATGCTTACCGTATTGAATTGGTTGAGGCAAGAAATTATTTCAGGAAGCTTTGAATAATCGGAAAAGAATACCGTTATTTGCACCCCACTTTTTACACCCTAAAGGACAGTAATCATGGCTAAAGCATGTGAGCTCACGGGAAAGAAGGCAATGGTCGGAAATCACGTTTCGTTTTCGAATCGTAAGACTAAGCGCCGCTTTCAACCGAATTTAATAAAGAAGAAATTTTACCTGCCCGAAGAGGATAGATGGGTTGCTTTGACAATCTCTACGTCTGCCCTTCGCACGGTTAACAAAATTGGAATAGCCAAAGCGCTCAAAAGAGCGAAAGAGAAAGGCTACTACAACGGAAAATAAGAGTAGAAATGGCAAAGAAAGGGAACCGAGTTCAGGTAATTTTGGAATGTACCGAGCACAAGGAGACGGGTATGCCCGGAACTTCTCGTTACATCACTACCAAGAATAGAAAAAACACTCCGGACAGAATGGAGCTCAAGAAGTACAATCCTATCTTGAAGAAAAAGACTGTCCACAAGGAGATCAAATAATTTAAGTCATGGCAAAGAAGACCGTAGCAACACTCCAGACAGGTGGCGGAAAGAACCACACGAAGGTGATTAAAATGGTAAAGAACAATGCAGGTTCTTACAGCTTTCGTGAAGAAATCGTTACCAACGATAAAGTCTCTGACTTCTTTAAGGAAGAGAAATAATTTTCCGTGTACTAATTTAATCAAGCCTTTTTCCGATTGTTGGAAAAGGGCTTTTTGCGTTTAAACACTGCACTTATGGGAATTTTCAATTTTTTCTCGAAAGACAAAAAGGAAAAACTGGATGAAGGTTTGGAGAAAACCAAAACCGGACTGTTTTCCAAACTCACCAAAGCCGTTGCCGGTAAGTCAAAAGTCGATGAAGAGGTTCTCGATAACTTGGAAGAAATTCTGATTTCTTCTGACGTGGGAGTTAACACTACTTTGAAAATCATCGATCGAATCGAAGAGCGTGTTGCCAAAGACAAGTACCTTGGCACGAGTGAGCTCGATAAAATTCTTCGTGAAGAAATAGCCGGATTGTTGGAAGAAAACAATTCCGGTGAGGCTACCGAGTATTCAGTGCCTGAGAGCCACAAGCCATATGTGATTATGGTGGTGGGCGTCAACGGCGTCGGCAAAACAACCACCATCGGAAAACTGGCTTACCAATTCAAGAAAATCGGAAAGAAAGTGGTGCTCGGCGCAGCAGATACTTTTCGCGCCGCAGCTGTAGATCAGCTGATCATCTGGTCGGAAAGAGCAGGGGTGCCGATCGTCTCGCAAGGGATGGGAGCAGATCCCGCTTCGGTGGCATTCGACACCTTGCAGTCTGCCGTTAAGCAAGATGCCGATGTGGTTTTGATCGATACCGCAGGGCGACTTCATAACAAAGTGAACCTGATGAACGAGTTGAGTAAGATTCGACGTGTAATGGATAAAATCGTACCCGGAGCTCCTCATGAGGTACTTTTGGTATTAGACGGAAGTACCGGACAAAACGCCATCGAGCAAGCCCGACAGTTCACCAAAGCGACTGAAGTTACCGCCATGGCATTGACAAAAATTGACGGAACAGCCAAAGGTGGAGTAGTGATCGGAATTTCAGATGAATTTAAAATTCCCGTGAAATACATCGGGGTCGGAGAGGGGATGGAGCACCTGCAGGTCTTCAATAAATACGAATTTGTAGACTCTCTCTTCAGTCAGGAACGTGTAGGATGAAGACGAAAACATTAAAGAAAAACAAAGTAAATGTGGTCACACTCGGTTGCTCGAAGAACATTTTCGACAGCGAGGTGATGATGGC
>CAZYWJ010000002.1:166816-176569 GCA_964651785.1 uncultured Cryomorphaceae bacterium | reverse complement strand
CGCCTTCCAATACTTCAGGCATTTGAAGTTCAGGTGCCGTTGTATCGGTTACCGTGATCACCTGTACGCAGCTTGAACTGTTGCCGCAGGCATCAGTAGCCGTCCATGTTCTAGTGAAAACTTCAGAACAATCGCCCGTCAAATCACCATCTTCAAAAGAAATATCTATCACGTCGTTGCAGTCATCCGTCGCAGTCGCAAATCCCAGAAAGTCAGGACTCAATTCATCAGTACAACTTACCGTTACGTCATCCGGACAAACAATTACGGGAGGAGTTGTATCCGTAATAACAGTAGTTTGTGTAGCAATAGTGAAATTACCGCAATCATCAGTAGCGATACAAGTATTAACCACACTACTCTCACACTGAACAATAAAAGAGGGGCCACACTCTAAATTCAGATTGAAATCGCATTTCTGATTATTTCTTGAATACGATTCGCCCTGATAAAGAATGGTTCCACTATATTTCATCCAACCGGAAATTCCGAAAGTCTGTGTAAAAACATTTGCACTTTGACCAACCTGAAATCCAAACTCGTAATCTGCAGGGTCGTGTACCAATGAAAGTGATGATCCGGCGTAATCGCGTATTCCTGCCATTACATTAGGTTTTGTGTCATCCATTTCATAGTACAACCAATCCAAGTAATCCGTACCGGCTATCCCTTCATCTTTGTACGTACGCCCAAGAGCTGACCAATCGGTCCAGTTATATCCGCCTCTCAGCCAAACACTAAATTGCCAAGCTAATTGATCATTACCTACAGAGGCAAGCGTTCCATAAAAATGTACGGTTCCATCATCGAACCTTTCGTAGGTACCTTCTTCCAGAGTAAATAGTTTACTACCTGACCCTGACGTCCCCGGCATATTAGGAAACCATCCTGAACGTGGAGCAAACTCTTGTGGACGATCCATGTCAAACGGAGTACATGAACCACTTGTTTCGAAGCTCTGAGCCCCTTGAAAACAATCAACAACTACGACATCACTGCAATTGTCACTAGCAGTCAGATCGGCCGGATCAACGGATTCACTGCAATTGGCTAACAATTCCGCATCAAAAGGATCAAAAACGGGAGCTTCCGTATCGGTTATGGTGATTATCTGATCACAGCTTGAACTGTTGCCACAGGCATCCGTAGCCGTCCACGTTCTGGTAATTACTTCAGGACATATACCTGTAACATTGTCAATAAAAGAAATTTCTATATCACCGCCGCAATCATCCGTTGCCGTAGCCATACCGGTAGTCACGGGACTACTGTCCTCAGAACAGTCTGCAGTAACATCTGCAGGACAATTAATGACGGGAGCCGTATTGTCAACAATGTTAAGGCTTGTCGCAACTTCTTCCGATATATTACCGCAGTCATCTTCAGCTGCAAAGGTGCAAATAAGAGTAGCCAGAGCATCACAAGATCCACTTAATTCAACGTCTATAGAAACTTCTACCCAATCGCTTTCATTGCAGTCATCTTCCGTTCCAAGCGGAACCAATTCATTATCCTCAAAAAGGGCGCGTGCTGCCTGTAGGAAGGCTTGTCGTTCAGGCTGCGTCAAAGTGTTGTTAGCAAAGCTCGTAGCATCCTCTAAACTGATGTCTGAGCAAGTAATATCCCCTTCCAATATTTCAGGCATCTGAAGTTCGGGGGCAGTAGTATCCACAACTGTAATAATTTGATCACATGAGACAATATTGTCATACTCGTCAACAACTGTCCATGTTCTGGTAATAATGGATTCGCAACCATCACCTTCCAAAAAATCTTCAAAGAAAATTGCTACATCAGCAGGACAGTCAGAAGTCGGTCGGTCTGAGGTAGCTTCACCTAAAAATTCAGGAGATGTATCTGACGAACAATCCACCAGGGTATCAGAAGGACAAAAAATCAGAGGCGGGTTGGTAAAACAAATAATATCCGGTGGCGGAACACAGAAGTTCACAGAATTTACGTCGCCATGTCCATTCACGGCATTACCTTGGAATATTCCGTTGGTAAAGAACCAAACGGAAAGACCGAATTGATCATTTTTATCATTGGCACCTAACCCTACTTGCAAACCAAAATTGTAGTCCGCCGGTTTATGGCTTAATTCAATGTAAGAACCTAAAGTATTAGGGGAGCAACCGGATAGAGTAGAAGCTCTGTCGGGATTAAAAATGTAAAAATCCCAATTTACTTGGTTTCCATTAATGTTAGAAGAATTCCCTTTAAAATCTCTTCCTAATCCTGACCAAGTTATAAAATCAGCTTTTTCCGAGAACCAAAAATCAACACAGAGGACTAACGAGGGGTCATTTTGATTTTGAATTTCTCCGTAAAGTCTTGCTTCACCTCCCGGCAATTCGGCAAAGTATACTCCGAAAGGACCAGGCACCCAATCACTGCCGGGCGCTACTCCGGGCAACCATAAAATATGATCTCCGGCAGCATACTGCTCGAGAGGACAATTAGTCAAAGTTTCACTACACCCGGTATTTAAATTAAGGTCTCCATGACCATTAACTATCGGATTTCCCAGAACCGTACCATTAATAAAGAACCATACGGAAGCACCTTCATTGGCATTTTTGCTGTTTGCTGCCGTTCCTATTTGTAACCCAAACTCAAAGTCAGCAGGCATATGAGTGACGGTCAATGAAGATCCTGCCAGACCATCTACCCCGGTCAGCGTACTAGTCTCGGAAGCATCGAAAATGAAGTAATCCCAATTTAGATAATTCGTTCCGGCAAGGTTTGCCTCATCTTTATAATTTCCACCACCGGCACTCCACGAAGTCCAATCGGAACCACCAGTGTAATGAAAATCTATGTCCCAGACCAAAGAATTATTTGTCTTATTCCTGACTCTTCCTCGAATTCTCGCGGTTCCATCAGAAAACAATTCCAATGTACCCGGAGCATCGGGGAAAAATTCATATTTATTATCGGAAATACCCGGCACATTTGCCAAAAACAGAGCATGACCGTTCCCCGCTTGGGAAAATTCTGAAATGCTACAAACTTTGACTAAATCTGCTTGATCGGATTGCGCCATGCCCATCGCCGAAAATGACGCGACAAGAACCATGGTAAGAACAAAAAAGGAAAATTGGCTACAACAGCGCATAGCTTTCCTGATAGAAAAGGTGTAAAAAGCTCTCATACGGTTAATAATTAATGATTGGTTTTGGTATGTTAAACAATACTATTTCGCTGGTGTAATCGTGGTATTTTTTCGATTAATTAATTCAAATCACCAACAAACAGCCTCAAATATAGGATAAAAAATATCCGAATAACAAAACGTGACTCGAATTTTTCTTGCAAGAAACTTCTGAAAAGACGTGAATAGAAATGAAAAACCCGCAAACAACGTTTGCGGGTAACTGTGTGGGCCCAGAAGGACTTGAACCTTCGACCTTCAGATTATGAGTCTGCTGCTCTAACCAGCTGAGCTATGGGCCCCGAAAGGCGGACAAAATTAAGTGATCGAACTTTCTCCTGCAACCATGATGCACGAATAAATATCTTATACCTTTGATACCACCAAAAGCTTATCAAAGAATACATCAATATATAGCATTGTTTTGAGCGTAATCAGTCAGGATCTTTCGGACGATTGGCAAAAAGCCATCGAAAAATTTAGGGATAAGAAAATTACCATCAATCGAGTGAGTATCGTAGGTGGCGGAAGTATAAATGATGCCCGTCGTTTGGAAACTTCTGAAGGAACTTACTTTGCAAAAATTAATAGTGCAGAAGAGTTTCCCGGAATGTTTGATGCCGAAGCCACAGGATTAAATTTTTTGCGCGAGCATTGTAAGTTCAGAATTCCACTACCCGTAGCTACCGGAATAACCGAAGAAATTCAGTGGATATTAATGGAGAACATTAACAGTACCAATCGTAAAGCTGATTTTTGGGAAGAATTTGGTAGAAAGCTCGCGGAAATGCATCGTCAAAGCACCGATTATTTCGGATTTGAATCGAATAACTACTTAGGTAGCTTGGTTCAAAAAAATGATAAGCGAGATACTTGGGAAAGCTTTTTCGCAGAAATGCGGATTGAGCCTCAGCTCGAAATGGCTAAAATAAATGGACATTGCACTTCTGAATTCGTGCGGCTCTTCGAGAAAATGCTTGGTAGAATTGATCGCTATTTCCCGAAAGAACCCTCTGCCGCATTGCACGGAGATTTGTGGACGGGAAATTTTATGACTGATTCCAAGGGAGAGGCAGTCATATTTGATCCGGCTGTATATTATGGTCACCGCGAGATGGATTTGGGCATGAGTAAATTATTTGGAGGATTCGACAAACGATTTTACGAAGCCTACAACGAAGTTTATCCACTTGAGCCGGGTTGGGAAGACAGACTGCACATCGCCAATTTATATCCGCTTTTGGCTCATGTCAATCTTTTTGGCGGAAGCTATACTTCACAAGTCACGCAAATACTGCGAAAGCACGTCTAAAAAACTTTGATCGTTTCTTTTTCACCGGGGATAAAGACGGTATCACCTTCTTCGGGCTTTAGTATATAGGAACCCGTGAAATCTCCGAAAGAAGGGAGAATTCCATAATCCGGCCCGAAAAAAAAGCAAGGAACCTTTAGTGATTGCCTTCCTTTTCCGCGCAAGCGAATAGCCGGGTGAATGTGCCCGTAGAGGTTGAATAAATCCGTATCAGCTCTGTCATGTGTCAGCAAAAAAGGTCCGATTTGTATTTGATCCACCACGGAAATATCTGCCTTAGAAAGTGCTTCGGGCGGTAAAATATCATGATTTCCTTTCACTAATACCGTTTCCATATCGGTATAGATACTTCTGAAATCTATAAATTGATCCCAAGCTTTATTGTGTTTGCTATGTGTTAAATCACCAAGAAATACCAGTATTTCAGGTTTGGTTTTCATCACCAATCCCGAGAGGCGCCAAAGATTATTGCGCTCCGCCATTCTCGGCACGGGAATACCATGCTTTCGGAAATGGCTAACCTTACCAATATGAGCATCAGCTATGATGAGCATCTTCTTTTCTCTCCAAAAAATTGCTCGTTCCGGTAATAATTCTATTTCCGCGCCGCGGATGGTATGATTCATTTATTTTTCGAGCTGAAGCGTCATTTTCTTAATACGATCTTCCAACTTTTCTGAAGACATTTTTTCTCTCAGTCGATCGACCAAAATGGGAAAACAAAACGGTGTGGGCTTTTCCGGATAGGTGATTCTGATATTCTGAGAGGCAATTCTTTTCAAGGCTTTTCTGAGCCTCACTTCTTCAATTTGAAATTCCATCACTTCCGAGAATGCTTGTTTAAACAAGAGATTGGTTGGTTCATAATCTCGAAAAACATCAAAAAACAATTGAGAGGATGATTGGAGATGTTTATCCTTTTGGTAATGACCGGGAAATCCTTTAAACACCAATCCCGAAATTCCTGCAATATCTCTGAATCGACGGCGGGCCATTTCACTTTGATTCAGACTGGCGGCAATATCTTCACTGAGATGTTCTAAAGAAAAAATGTCAGAATCAACTCCATCTTCTATTGGTATATCCTGATCTGAAAGTAGTTCAAATCCATAATCATTAATGGCTATGCTGAAGCTAAACGGCCGAAAATGTGAAAGTCGGTAGGCCAACAATGACGCCATTCCTTCGTGAACAAATCGCCCTTCAAACGGATAGACGAAGATGTGACACCCTTCGCGCGAGTTGAATTTCTCAATTAATAGTTCATGCTTTTGGGGTACCAAAGACCGCTCTTGCTGTGCTTCGATGATAGGTCTGACCGCTCTCAACTCCTCAGAATCAAATTGGCCGAGAGCAATTTTTCCGATTTGAATTCTCAAGTTTTCAGATAGCATGGCAGAAAGGGGCATCCTTCCGCCTTGCCAACTTGGCACTGCACCTTTTTTGCTTTTGCTGATTTTTACGTGAACCGTCATTTCCTTCACGCGAATAAGTTCCAGCGGTCTTCCGGCAAACCAAAAAGTATCACCCGGACTTAATTTGGAAATGAACCATTCTTCGATGGAGCCCAAATATCCGCCTGATTGAAACTTCACGGCCAGCATTGAGTCGCTGACGATTGCCCCGATAGAGAGGCGGTGGCGCATGGCCATGGAACGATTATTCACTTTAAAAAGGCCATCTTCCATGACCTCGACTTTTGAAAACTCATCATAGGCCTCGAGAGAGGAACCTCCTTTAGTGATAAAATTCAAAGCCCAATGCCACTCTTCTTCCGAAATACTTTGGAAAGAAAATGTGGACTGTATTTCGGGAAGTATATCTTTTGGCTTGAAGCCATCAGAAACCGCCAGCGTAATGAGGTACTGAACCAATACATCAAAGCTTCTGATATAGGGAATTCGATCCTCGAGATCATTCTTCCCTATGGCAGCTTTGAGCGCTTCGCACTCCACTAGTTGTAGAGCATTGGTGGGCAAAAAGTAGATGGTTGATCGCTCGCCCGGTGCGTGACCGCTACGACCAGCTCTCTGAACAAATCGTGCCACCCCTTTCGGGCTACCGATTTGGATAATCGTCTCGACCGGTCTGAAATCGACACCCAGATCCAGCGAGCTGGTACAGACTACACATTTCAATTTTCCTTCGTGTAGGGCATCCTCGACCCAATCTCTCAACTCCCGACTGATGGAACCATGGTGCATAGCCATAAGCCCTGCCAATTCGGGTTTAATATTGAGCAAATGTTGGTACCACAACTCCGCTTGAGAGCGTGTATTGGTAAAAATCAAAGTGGTCTTGCTCTTTTCTAAAATAGGCAACACACCTTCGGCCAGTTTTACCCCCAAATGTCCCGCCCAAGGGTATTTTTCAATTTCTTCGGGAATGATGGACAGAATTTCAATCTTCTTCTTAATCTCCGATTTGATAAAACGCAGTTTCTTTTTGCCGAAATCGGTACCGAATAGTACCTCCATGGCTTGCTCCATATTTCCGATGGTAGCTGAAATTCCCCAAATGCTCGGATCGGAAATGGTTTTTAAGCGAGAGAGTGCCAACTCAAGCAGCACCGCTCTTTTAGAGCCCATCAATTCGTGCCATTCATCAGCCACGACAAATCGCAAGGTGCCGAAATAGTCCTCATATCCTTTAGAGGCGATGAGCAAGTGCATGCTCTCGGGTGTCGTGATAAGCACATCGGGCGCTTTGCGCCGCTGCTTAGCTCTGTCTGAAGTCGAAGTATCACCGGTTCGTATGGCTATTTGCCAATCTAAACCGATGTCCTCGCAAAAGTTTCGGCAAGCGTTCTGAATATCTTTGGTGAGCGCTCTGATGGGAGTAATCCAAATGAGCTTAAGACCTTTTTCCTTGGTGAGCTGCTTTTTTTTTCGCGCCGCTAAAAATTCCAAAACCACACCTGCAAACAGGGCATAGGTTTTACCACTACCTGTAGGTGCATTGAGCAGGCCCGACTCTCTTTTTAAACAAGCACTCCAAGAGTCCCTCTGAAATTGAAATGACTTCCAGCCTTTAGATTCAAACCACTCCTCTGCTACGCGAAGCTCATTCATTAAAGATTAATACTGCGGATGCTTGGGTTTATTGTCTAGAATACCTTCAATTTTTTCCATGACTTCAGGTGTGAGCTTCGATTTTACTTCAGCGGCTTTCAAATTTTCTTCAAGTTGTGATGTTTTGCTTGCTCCTAAAATCACCGTGCTGACATTTTCATTTTTTAAGCACCAAGCTAAAGCCATATGAGGCATGGAAATTCCCAAATCTTTGGCCAGAGTGGTCAGTTGTTTAACTTTTTCAAGCGTTTGTTCGATCAACAGTTTTTCATTTAGCCAAGAAAGTTCGGCCCTTTTCAATCTGGTTTCACCTTCCTTACCGTCATTGTATTTTCCCGTAAGGACACCCGAAGCCAGCGGACTCCAAATTGTCGTACCAAGTCCTACCGTTTTGTAAATCTGCGAAAACTCCACTTCCACTTTCTGCCTTACCAACATATTGTACTGGGGTTGCTCCATGGTAGGTCCGATGAGATTATGCTGTTTGGCCACCATGTGGGCTTCCATAATTTCTTGAGCGCTCCACTCGCTGGTGCCCCAATAAAGTATCTTTCCTTGGGTAATAAGATTGTGCATGGTCCAAACGGTTTCTTCTATCGGAGTTTCCTTGTCGGGGCGGTGACAGAAAAACAGATCCAAATAATCCGTTTTGAGCCTTTTTAATGCATCATGGCACGCCTCCGTCACGTGCTTTCGATTCAATCCTTTTTGAGTGGGCATATCGCCACCGGCACCGAAGAACACCTTACTGGAAATGCAATAGGTATCTCGTGGCCATTGCATTTTAGCCAGGATTTCTCCCATTACTTCCTCCGATTTACCATTGGCATAAACTTCAGCGTTGTCAAAGAAGTTCACTCCGGCATCATAGGCCATTTTCATTAGTTGTTCCGAGGTATTGTCTTCTATTTGATTACCAAAGGTGATCCACGAACCAAAAGAAAGTTCGCTTACTTTTAGGCCCGATTTACCGAGTCGTCTGTATTCCATTGTCTGAGAAATTGGTTTATTTGATAACGATAATTCGCGGGGCGGTGTTTATTTCACCCCACACCCTTTTCGTGAATTGCTTTGTAAAGAAGGTATTTATTTTTTTGTAGCCTAAAGGAAACCTCAATTTTGGCACTTTTCAAAAAATCTGATTCAGAAAGTAAGAAAGAAGTTTTAACCGCTCGGGAGTTCGAGGAAGTCTTTGATTTGTATTATCAACAGGTGCGAAATTTTCTATATTACAAAACTTCACGCTCCGAACTATCAGAAGATGTAGCTCAAGACGCCTTTGTAAAGCTATGGGAAACCCGCGAAAAGATTGACAAATCATCGCTCAAGGCCTATGTATTTACCATTGCGAATAACCTGATGATTAACCAGCTCAAAAGAGAGCAGTTGAAATATAAATTCTTGAATTACGCCGAGGAAAAGACGGACAAGCAAACGCCTCAGTACTTGATAGAAATGCAAGAATTTGACAAAAAACTTCAGGACGTTCTTGCTAAAATTCCCGAAGGTGCGCGGGAAGTGTTTTTGATGAATAGAATTGATGGATTAAAATACCGAGAAATTGCGGAAATGCTCGGACTGAGTATGAAGGCGGTTGAAAAGAGAATGTCGAGAGCCTTGGCTATTTTACGAGATGAACTCGACCGAAAAGTTTGAAGAATGAATGAGTTTGAAAAAGCTGAAGAGCGTCTGAGTCAGTACAAAGTTCCTTTTTCAGAGAATGCTTTTGCTGTGGCAAAACAAAGCGTAATGGATCGAACCATCAGGCGGAAAGCTCAAATCGGTGTGGAACGTAAAAATAGCTATACGCGTTATTATGCCGCTGCTACACTCGTTTTGATATTAGCAATTCCTTTCGTAATTCACTTTCTGGGAAAAACCGAATTGAAGGCGGAGGAATATTCTGCAGAATATGTCTTACCTGATGGTTCATCGGTGCTACTTGCGCAAGGAAGCCGACTCAACTACAACTCCTTTTTGTGGAATTTTGATCGTACGACCTTATTGGAAGGAGAGTGTTTTTTTGAGGTTGAAACAGGTGCCACTTTTACCGTTCAAACAAAGCAAGGTGATGTAAAAGTACTTGGTACTAAATTTTCCGTGTGGGAAAAGAAAAACGCGCTGGTAGTACAATGTCAAGAAGGAAAAGTGCAAGTGGCTGATCAAATACTCTCGGCTGACGATTACGTAATAATGTCAGCGGAAAAAACCATTTT
>CAZYWJ010000002.1:122840-166716 GCA_964651785.1 uncultured Cryomorphaceae bacterium | reverse complement strand
ATCAAATACTCTCGGCTGACGATTACGTAATAATGTCAGCGGAAAAAACCATTTTTGGCGATTGGCCGAACAGCAACCGTTTGATCTCAAAGGCCGGGGAGAAATTGGTATTCGATAATGTCCCGATTCAAATTGTAATAGAATCATTAGAAGAAAAGTTTAGTAAGGATATTCGGTTCGACGCCGAAGGAACATTTCGGTTTTCAGGAAGCCTTGACTCTACTGATTTCGAAACGTCTCTGAAAATTCTTACCAAGCCTTTCAGGCTGAAGGTAACCACGGAGAAAGACGGAGTGGTTATCTTAGAGCCTTAATGAAAAATGCATTCTGTACGATTCTTTTTCTGATATCATCACTGGGCGCACTTGCTCAAAATGACGGCAACATTGACTTTCGTCAATTCAGCGGAAGCAATTTGGAAGAGGCATTAAAATACCTGAGGCAGAAAGAAGGTCTGGCTATTTCTTATAATCCCGAGGCCGTGTCATTACTGACGGTTCCTGAAATTTCCGAAGACATCAATTCTGTGGAAGCCTTCCTGACGAGTGCATTGGAAAAATCCCCGCTTCGATTTGAGTTAATTGGTGATACCTACGTTATTATCCCGACCGAAGCTTTAGATGACCCTTTTCCGCTAAGCGGGATAATCAGGGATAAACTTTCCGGTGAATCGCTCCCTTTTGCCACCGTGACCGTGGCAAACACGAATCGAAGTACCACCGCCAATTCTGAAGGAAGGTATACGCTATTAGAGGTCCCTTCTGACACGTCAATTATAATTGTCTCATACATCGGATATGAAAGAGACATCGAAGCGGTAGGATCGACAGCCGCCAAATCGGGCGTTCTCAATTTCGACTTGAGAAGAAAACTTAAGAATCTGCCTTCGGTTCAAATCAGTGCTCGGGGAAAGAACCTATTGGAAATTGATGAAAACATCAGTCAACTTACATTCAATCCTTCTGAAATTTCAACCTTGCCTAATTTGGGTGAGAACGATGTATTCTCCGCTCTCAGAAGATTACCGGGCATAGGTGGCGGACAAGATGCCGAGAGTGGATTGCGCATTCGAGGCGGACAAACCGATCAAAACTTAGTGATGTTTGATGGTATTTCAGTTTATCACGTGGATCATCTCTTCGGGTTTTTGAGTGCTTTTAATAGTAATGTGATAAAGAATGTGCGGGTAAACAAAGGTGGATTTGATGCTCGATTTGGCGGCAGATCGTCAGGTGTGGTAGACATTACGGGGATAGATGGAAACAAAGTCAATCCTTCCATTCAAGCAGAAGCTACGCTACTTAGTGCAAACATTTTGTTGCAACTGCCCGTGGTCAAAAACAAGGCTTCGTTGGTATTCGGATATCGCAGAGCTTTCACCAACGTTATTCAAAGTCCGACCTACCGAAATATATTCAACAATATTTTTAACTCGAGCCTACCTAATACGCCTGCAAACAATATAGATGTATTCCAAGGCTCTGATATCCCCGATTACTTTTTTAGTGATTTGAATGCCAAATTCAATTTTAAACCTTCTGAAAAAGATGCGATATCCCTGAGCTACTATCAAGGACAGGATAATTTGGATATCACCTTTGACGGAAGTCTGGAAGACCTGACTCGAACATCTGATGATCAAACCAATTGGGGAAACCAAGGCGGAAGTGTTAAGTGGTCGCGAAAATGGAATAAGCGATTTTTCACCTATGCCAATTACGGTGTTTCGCAGTATTCCAGCGATTTGGAAGCTCAAGAGACCTTCCTTGCTATGCAGGACACCTTCAGTCAACGGTTTTTTCAGCAAAGGGTTGAAGTGAATGACAACACTTTCAGGTTAGATAATAATTACATTATTGACAAAACCACTTCTTTGGAATTTGGCTGGTGGAACACCTTTAATCGCATTAATTCGCAATCGCAAGATCAATCTGCAATTCTGCAAGACTCATCTATTTCGGCAATGAGCAATGCTTTCTATGGTCAATTGCAAAAACGCTTTGGAAAACTAAATACTAAAATCGGATTGCGCGCGACATATTATGACCGAACGGAAACCATTTATCCTGAGCCAAGACTCTCTTTAAATTATCAAGTGGGGAAAAATCTGGAGCTCAAAGCTGCGTTCGGGGTGTTTCATCAGATGATCAGAAGGTTAAATGAACGAAGTCTTTATCTCAGCTTTCCTGAAACGTGGACGCTTTCAGGAGAAAACACGATTCCCGTATTGAGAAGTGATCACTATATTCTGGGTGGCGTGTACCAAATGAACGATTGGGTAATCTCTATTGAAGGATACCATAAGTTCGAACGAGGTGTAGTAGAATTTCTTTTTCCTGAATTTGGCATTCCTACGGGAAGTCTTGAACAATTTGCGATAGATGGAAACAGGAGAATATCCGGGGTGGATTTCTTACTGAAAAAAGCATTTGAAAACCAAAATTTAGTACTTGGCTATACTTTCATTAATGCTGAGTCGCGCTATGATGGATTCAATCAAGGTGAATATTTCGACACCCCGGGCGTATCCAACCACGAATTTTCGTTCATATACAATTTGGAATACAAGAGGTGGGATTTTTCGACTGCGTTTGTATTAGCTAATGGTGTACCTTATACTCCTGTTTTAGGGACATTTGTAGTTACAACCCCAAATGGAGATCAACAGCAGTTTGTCACAATTGGTGGTTTGAATTCGCAGAGATTGGAGTGGTATCACCGATTGGACTTTTCCGCCGGGTATACGCTACCACTGCGAAAGGGAGAATTGCAAATGGGTCTATCCGTATTTAACGCTTATGACAACTTGGCCGTGAAGTACATTGACTACTTTCAGATACCTCGTGAAGACAGTGAGTTTTATGATCTCGGCCAAAGAAATATTTTGTCTTTAGGAATTACACCATCCGTTTTTTTGAAGTTTAGGTTATGAGAAGATTGATCAAAATATCAGCGGTGTTTTCGTTAGGATTGTTAGCTTTTAGCTGCAACGACGATAATGATTCAGACGATATAAGCTTGGAAAAACAACTTATGGTTGAGGCTTATGTCTATGCAAATGAGCCGGTAAATCACATTAAGATTGCCAGAGTGCACGAGAACGGAGGTTCCGATCCAATTCCGGTTAATGACGCGAACGTAAAAATCAGTCAAGGCTCAGTGACAGCAGATTTAGTGCTTCTGGATGATGAAGAAGGCGTTTACGGTATTGCAGATTCACAAATGGTTTTTTCAGGAGAAGAACCCTTATTTCTGGAGATTATTTACCAAGGTAAAACTTGCAAAGCATCCACTGAATTTCCTCCTGCCATTGAAAATTTGAACATCTCCGATAACCACGTAAATTTATCTGAGTCATTAATTGATCAATTCCCGCTTACCACGCTATCGTGGAATGATCCGAACGGCGAACATACCTATTGTATTTTTTCGAAAGCGACCGACAGCGACACCACTATAATTTATCCCATTCAGTCGGCCTCTGATAGTCCGCTTTACGGACTGCATAATGAAACTTCGGTTGATCTCTATTCCGAAGATTTTACTCATATCGGTAATTACTTGCTCTACGTCAGCATAGTAAATGAAGAGTATATTCAAATGTATTCTGCCGGTTCAACACCCGACCTTCGCGGCGCTCCATCAAACGTCGACGGCGCTTGGGGGGTATTCACCGCCTTTAATGGCTTATCCGTCGAGATAACCGTCGAATAATTTTTTCTCTGAAGTAGGGTAAATCTCAGAACACGTGTATAACTGACGCAAACATCAGGAAATACACTCATTCAAGTGCAACAAGATTTTAATTCTAAGTTAGATTCTCTATTAAGAAAAGATCGACTTCCTTTTACGCTTTCTCAAGCAGAAGCAAAGGAGCGTGTGATGAAGAGAACGATTGAATCCGGGAAAACCATTCCAATTCACCGTTCAGGAAGAAACGTTTATTGGAAATTAGCCGTAGCTGCTTCTGTAGCTGCTCTTTTGGTATTCTCCGTATCAATGCTCGGTACGGAGGAAATTTTCAACGCTAATAATTCAGTTCAAGCTCATGTACTCCCCGATGGTTCTACGGTATATTTGAACTCGGGCGCTGAATTAAGCTATAACGAAATTACGTGGCCAATTTTCCGTGATTTAGAATTTGCCGGCTCCGGCTTTTTTGATGTCAAAAAGGGTAAGAAATTTAGTGTGAATACCGACCAAGGTGTTGTAAGCGTACTCGGCACCTCTTTTTCCGTTTTGTCTGCAAATAATAAGCTGAAAGTATCTTGCAAGACGGGTAAAGTTTTGGTTGAATGTCAAAACTCAACTTCAACTCTTACCCCCGGAAAAGGGGTTCGCGTCGGATCTGATTATTCCGATGAATTTTCGTTGAACGCCGAATATATTGACGCTTGGGTAGAGGGAACCTATCACTTCGACAATGTGAGTATTGAAGACGTGTTCAACTCGATAGAGGATTTTTCCAATTTCGATATCGAATATCCGGAAGGACTTACTTCCAGCTATAGCGGTGAATTTTCTACAGCTCAGCCGGTGGAAGAAATAATGGAAATCGTTTGTCAACCGGTAGGGCTGACTTACGAAATCATCGAAGACAAAAATCTTATTCTAATTAAATAACGCCATGCTGAAAGAACTCAACAAAATCAGAATGAATCTTAAAGCCAACAAGATTTACGGAGGAATGACCCCTTTATGGGATGAGTACTACGTAGAGGCTCAAAACAAGAAGTTTAAGAATAAGTGGGACAAGGTCCGCTCTTCCGGTAAATGAGGGATTTCCCAATGAAAGTTAAATTTAGAAACGACAAGGGGGTATTATCCCGCGCAGATGTATAAATACTGTATGGGAGTGGTTACCCATGCATCTTCATAGTAGTTTTATTGGTTAGTTTAGAAGGGCGCCCCAACGGGCGTCCTTCTTTTTTTACCCGATTTTTGCCACTATCCTGCCTACCGTCTCACCACCTAAGATTTCTTCCATGTATTCGGGAATCTCTTCCAAGCTTACAATTTTTCCCATTTGGTCCAATCCGGCCGGACGATAATCAGTGGCAAGCAAATTCCAGATTTTTTTCCTCAAATCAAGCGGAGTCTCTGCACTGTCCACGCCGAGTATGTTTACACCGTTTAGAATAAATGGGTAAACGGTTGTGGCCAATTCGTGAGAGCCTACCAGGCCACACACGGCTATCGAACCTTCTTTCCCACAAGCTTTGATCAACATAGCCAAAGTATTTCCGCCAACTGTATCAACGCCACCGGCCCAACGAGCAGATAAAAGCGGTCGACCGCTGTCGTCATTTACTTCTTCTCGACTAATGCACCGTTTAGCTCCCAAAGATTTCAGCCAGGAGTAATGCTCCTGCTTTCCGCTGGAAGCAATAACGCGATATCCTTTTTTCGCAGCAATGGCAACTGCCATAGACCCTACTCCACCTGATGCTCCCGTTACCACCAATTCTCCCATCTCGGGATTTTGCCCGGCTTTCTCCAGTTTATGTAGAGCCAGAGCAGCCGTAAACCCTGCCGTACCCATTACCATCGCATCTTTCAGGGAAAGCGAATCGGGTAATGGAACGACCCATTCAACAGGGACGCAGATGTACTCGGCAAAACCACCCTTGGTATTCATTCCCAAATCAAAAGAGGTAACGATCACCTCATCGCCGGGTTTGATATTCTCATCAGAACTTTTCTCCACCACACCGGATGCATCTACACCGGGAGTGTGGGGAAAGTGTCTCGAAACTCCCTTGTGGCCCGATGCAGAAAGCGCATCTTTATAATTAAGGCCGGCATAAGAAACCCGAATGAGCACGTCATTCTCGGGAAGGAAATCAAAAGGAACTTCTTCGATTTGTTTTGTGAATTCACCATCCGATTCTCTTATGACCAGAGCTTTGTAAGTTTCCATAATTACTTCTCTTTCAAGGTTGCGATGCACTTAAGCTCAATGCCGATAGGCGTGGGCAATGAATTAATTTCTACCGTCGTTCTGCAAGGCTGATTGTCTTTAAAGTACTCTGCGTAAATGCGATTATAGGTTTGGAAGTCATCCTTCATGTTTGTGAGAAATACGGTCACATCGACTAAATTTTCCCAAGACGAACCTGATGCCTCTAAAATGAGTCGCACATTCTTGAATACCGAATGACACTGGGCTTCGATGTCGTAGCTCGCAATGTTTCCCGAATCATCGAGTTCCACACCCGGTATTTTTTTGGTTCCTCTTTCTCTGGGTCCTACCCCACTCAGAAAAAGCAGATTTCCCACATTTCGCGCATGCGGATAAAGGCCAACGGGCTCCGGTGCTTTTTCGGAATTGTATTTGTTATCCATTCATTTCTTTTTTTCGAAACTACACAAAGGCTATAGAATAAACCAACCAATTGCCTTTTGACCTGTTAAGCTCATATGCCTCTCATCCAATTTACCGAAAAGGGACTTTACTGTGAACAAGGCGATTTCTTTATCGATCCTTGGCGACCGGTCGACCGTGCCGTAATCACCCACGCTCACGCCGACCATTCCAGATGGGGCATGAAAAATTACCTCACCCACCATCGCAGCATCCCGGTGATGAGGCATCGGCTGGGCGAAATAGAAGTTGAGGGAATGGAATATGGCGAGGAAAGGAAAATTAATGGCGTGAAGGTTAGCCTTTTTCCCGCAGGTCACATTCCCGGATCGGCTCAGGTACGAGTGGAGCACAAGGGAGAAATATGGGTGATAACGGGAGATTATAAACTGATCGACGACGGGCTATCCGCACCGTTTGAGCCCGTAAAATGTCACCATTTGGTTACGGAATCGACTTTCGGATTGCCCGTCTACAAATGGAAAGCGCAGGAAGAAGTATTCGCGGATATGAATCTTTGGTGGAAGCAAAACCGAGAACAGGATCTGGCTTCAGTTATTTTGGGATATAGCTTGGGCAAAGCCCAAAGAATCCTGACTTCGATTGATCCCAACATCGGTCCGATTTTGCTGCATGGTGCCATTCACAACAGCAATCTGGCACTGGAAGAGGCGGGGTTTACTTTTCCGGAAACGGAACTGATCACGAAAGACACACCGAAAGAAAAATACCGCGGAGCATTGATTATTGCTCCGCCATCAGCATTCGGATCGCCGTGGATGCGAAAACTCAAACCCTACAAAGTAGGCACTGCTTCCGGTTGGATGTCGCTGCGCGGAGCAAGGCGTCGCCGAAATGTGGATCGAGGTTTCGTACTCTCCGATCATGCCGATTGGAACGAACTCAACCAAGCCGTTGAGGCCTCTGAAGCCGAAAAAGTGTATGTCACTCACGGCTACTCCACCATATTTTCCAACTGGCTCAAGTCGCAGGGAATAGATGCCCAACCCGTAACCACGGAATACGAAGGCGAACTTTCCGAAATCGGTGAAGGAACGAATCAAGAAAAAGAGGCGGAATGAAGGACTTCGGAGAACTCATTCTGGCACTTGATTCAACCACCAAAACCAATGATAAGGTGGATTCCATGGTTGCATTTCTTCACTCAGCCACAGATGCCGATAAACTCTGGTTCGTAGCTCTCCTTAGCGGGAAAAGGCCAAAACGCCCCGTTAAAACTTCATTGCTGCGAGAGTGGGCCGCCGAGGTATCGGGAATACCCTTGTGGCTTTTGGAAGAATCGTATCACGTAGTGGGCGACTTGGCCGAAACCGTAGCTCTCATCCTTCCGCCGGAGAGCGAAACCAGTGATAAAACATTGGATGATCGCATGCAGGATTTGTTGAAACTGCGATCAATGGAAGAGGTTGAGGTCAAAGACTACATTACTACGGCTTGGGCAGAGATGAACAAAACCGAGCGCTTCGTCTTCAACAAGCTGATTACGGGTGGTTTTCGAATAGGGGTTTCGCAGAAGCTTATCGTCCGAGCACTTAGCCGCCATTTGGAAGAAGAGGAAAACCTCATCGCTCACCGACTGATGGGGGATTGGAAACCGACGGAAACGACATTTCAAAAGCTCCTTGTAGAGCCCGATGACAACGAGAACCTCTCGCGCCCCTACCCTTTTTATTTGGCCTATCCCTTGGAAGAAGAGGTCGAAAGCTTGGGCGATATTAATGAATGGCAGTTGGAATACAAATGGGATGGTATTCGCGGTCAGCTCATTCTGCGAAAAGATGAAATCTTCATTTGGAGCCGCGGGGAGGAATTGGTTACCGAGCGTTTTCCGGAATTAGAAGCACTTAAAGAATATTTGCCAACAGACTGCGTGATAGACGGAGAGATTATGGCCTTCAAAGAAGGAGCACCGCTAACTTTTAATCATCTACAAACCCGAATCGGAAGGAAGAAGGTGTCGAAGAAAATTTTGGAAGATTCGCCCGTCGTAATGATTGCTTACGATCTCTTGGAACTGAAAGGGCGTGATTTGCGCGAAGAGTCGATGGACTACCGAAGAGCCGAATTGGAAAAAATCGTGGCTTCCGCCAATGCGGACAACTTGATGATCAGTGAAAAGATTCAGCCAAAAGATTGGTCGGAAGCAGCTAAACTCAGAGAGAATAGTCGGGAGGTTTTGTCAGAAGGACTCATGCTCAAGCGAAAGGACAGCACTTACAAAGTAGGTCGAAAACGAGGCGATTGGTGGAAGTGGAAAGTAGACCCGATGAGCATCGACGCGGTGATGATCTATGCGATGCGCGGCCACGGAAGGCGCGCTAACCTCTACTCTGACTACACCTTTGCCGTTTGGAAAGGCGATGAACTGGTTCCTTTTGCGAAAGCCTACAGCGGACTAACCGATAAAGAAATGCAGTCAGTAGATCAGTTTGTGAAGAGAAACACCATTGAGCGATTCGGCCCGGTGAGGAGTGTAAAGCCTCAACTCGTTTTTGAAATCGGTTTTGAGGGAATTGCTCCCAGCTCTCGACACAAATCGGGAATCGCTTTGCGCTTTCCGCGAATATTAAGAAGGCGACTCGACAAAAAGCCCGAAGAGGCGAATACGCTCGATGATCTGAAAAGTATCCTCGACTTTTACAATACCTAATTCTTTTTACGAAAGTAAAGCCCGAAAAGGCCCAGCCCGAAAAAGGCAAATGAGGTCCACAAAAGGTATTGAGCTTCCGGAAAACCCTGTATGTGTAAAAAGACGCCGACGATCAGAATGACGCGTCCTGCAAAATATGCATAAGCCGTAAGTGGCTTTTCATTTGCCCGATGTAACCGGATGAATGCTGCAAAGAGTAAAAGTAGCATTCCGCTTAATAGTGCTGCCTGACCCAGAGGCCAGAAAAAGTAGCCCGATGCAAACCAATAGATAAAAAATGCCAAAGCCAATGCATAAACCAAGTACAGGTTTAACTTACGACTCGGTTTTTTCCTGAGATCGAGTATTTCGTCTTCTTCGCTCATAAAAAAAGGTGCCCGAAAGCACCTTTCAATATCGAAATTTGAATGGAATTATTTTCCCGGATTTACATTAGCACGCAAATATTCTCGGTTCATACGAGCAATGTTCTCCAAACTGATACCCTTCGGACACTCCACCTCACATGCTCCGGTAACCGAACAGTTTCCGAAACCTTCCTTATCCATTTGGGCCACCATGTTTTTCACACGCTCATTTGCTTCTACATCGCCTTGAGGCAAAAGCGTAAGCTGAGAAACTTTAGCTGAAACGAAAAGCATTGCCGAGGCATTCTTGCAAGCAGCGACGCAAGCTCCGCATCCAATGCAAGTAGCAGCGTCAAAAGCTTTATCGGCATTTTCTTTGGGAACCGGTATTGCATTCGCATCAAGAGTGTTTCCGCTGGTATTTACGGAAACATATCCACCCGCTTGAATCACTCTGTCAAAAGAAGATCGGTCTACCACCAAATCTTTGATAACGGGGAAAGCTTTAGCGCGAAATGGCTCGATGGTAATGGTGTCGCCATCCTTAAAAGAGCGCATGTGCAGTTGACACGTAGTAGTTCGGTGCATCGGTCCGTGCGGCTCTCCATCAATGAAGAGATCACAAGATCCGCATATTCCTTCCCTACAGTCGTGGTCGAAAGCAATAGGCTCATCGCCTTTTTCAACCAATTCTTCATTCAACACGTCCAGCATTTCCAGAAAAGACATATCGGGACTGACATCAGAAACCGGATAGGTTTGCATGCTTCCCTTTACTTCGGGTCCTTTTTGTCTCCAGACTTTTAGTGTTAAGTTCATGTTCTTATAGTTTGACCTGATCGAACAGGTTATTTATAACTTCTTGTTTTTACTTCAACGGCTTCAAACTCCAGTTGTTCTTTGTGAAGCAACGCTTTTCCGGGATCACCGGTGTATTCGTAAGCACTCACAAAAGAATAGTTTTCATCATCTCTCAAAGCTTCACCTTCTTCGGTTTGGTATTCTTCACGGAAGTGACCTCCGGCAGATTCGTTTCTATCAAGTGCATCCAAGCACATCAATTCTCCAAGCTCCAAAAAGTCTGCTACACGCGTCGCTTTTTCCAGTTCGGCATTCATCTCGTTAGCCGTACCGGGAACTTTCACATCTTTCCAAAACTCATCGCGCAGCGCTCTGATATCTTCCATGGCTTTTCGCAAACCATCTGCATTTCGTGACATACCGCATTGGTTCCACATAATTTTGCCCAGTCGACGATGGAAGTGATCCACCGTTTTAGAACCTTTAATGGACAGGAGCTTGTCAATGCTTGACTTCACTTCTTTTTCTGCCGCCTCAAATTCAGGAGAATTGATGTCAATCTCTCCCGTACGAATATCGTTGGCCAAATAATCACCTATTGTATATGGAAGTACGAAATATCCATCTGCCAACCCTTGCATCAATGCCGAAGCACCCAGCCTGTTGGCTCCGTGATCGCTAAAATTAGCTTCTCCACAAGCATAACAACCGGGAATGGTAGTCATCAAATTGTAATCGACCCAAATACCACCCATCGTGTAGTGCACGGCAGGGTAAATTTTCATGGGTGTCTCGTAAGGATTGTCATCGGTGATCTTTTCATACATCTCGAAAAGGTTCCCGTATTTCGATTCAACAACTCCCTTTCCAAGTTTAGTGATTTCTTCTTTCGAAGGATTGTCAATTCCGTGCACCTTGGCCTCGGTTTTTCCGTAGCGTTCTATCGCTGCCGCGAAATCCAGAAAAACAGCTTCTCCGGTTTTATTAACTCCAAAGCCTGCATCGCAGCGCTCTTTGGCTGCTCTTGAGGCTACGTCTCGCGGGACTAAGTTTCCGAATGAAGGATATCTTCTCTCGAGGTAGTAATCTCTGTCTTCTTCTTTCAATTGGGTCGGCTTCAGCTTTCCTTGGCGGATCGCCTCGGCGTCTTCTTTCTTTTTAGGCACCCAAATCCTTCCGTCATTTCGCAAAGACTCTGACATCAAGGTCAATTTTGATTGATGCTCACCCGAAACGGGAATACATGTCGGGTGGATTTGAGTATAGGAAGGATTGCCGAAAAAGGCTCCTTTTTTATGCACCTTCCAAGAAGCTGAAGCATTTGAGCCCATGGCATTCGTAGATAGGAAGAATACGTTGCCGTAGCCACCCGAACAGATTACTACTGCGTGGGCTCCGTGCCTTTCGATTTCTCCCGTCACCAAATTTCTGGCAATTATTCCTCTGGCCTTCCCATCCACTTTCACCACATCCATCATCTCATGACGGTTGTACATGGTGATTTTTCCTTTGGAAATCTGACGAGACATGGCCGAGTAGGCTCCCAATAAAAGTTGCTGACCGGTTTGACCTTTGGCATAAAACGTACGGGAAACCTGCACACCACCAAATGAGCGGTTGTCCAAAAGTCCACCGTATTCACGAGCAAAAGGAACCCCTTGGGCTACGCATTGATCGATAATACTTGCGGAAACCTCGGCGAGTCGGTAGACATTTGCTTCACGTGAGCGGTAGTCACCCCCTTTTATGGTATCGTAGAAAAGACGGTAAACACTGTCACCATCATTCTGATAATTCTTTGCGGCGTTGATTCCTCCTTGAGCGGCAATACTATGCGCGCGTCTGGGAGAATCCTGAAAGCAAAATGCTTTCACATTGTAGCCCATCTCAGCTAACGAAGCTGCAGCTGAGCCACCGGCTAATCCCGTACCAACCACGATGACATCTATCAATCGCTTATTGGCAGGGTTCACCAATTTAATATTGTTCTTGTGATTCGTCCACTTCTTATCTATCGGTCCCTCCGGTATTTTGGCATCTAATTTTGTCATGACGAAAAACTTAAAAATTAATATAAATGTAGATCGGGATGATGGCAAAGGCCAAGGGTATAAGGACAGCAAATCCATATCCCGTCATCTTAATGGCTTTTTCAACCTTAGGCGTCCTTAATCCAAGCGAAGTAAAAGCACTTTGGAAACCGTGCCAGAGGTGAAATGAAATGGCGATCAAACCAATCAAGTACAGAGCGATAATCCATATTTCCTGAAAGGAAACAATCACTTCTTCGTGCAAATCTTTCATAACGGGTCCTACCACTTTGCCTGTTGCCGAAACCACTTCAAAATCTGCATTGACCGTTCCGCCGGCTACTTCTTCTCCCGATTTGGTGAGTATGGCAGAACCATCTTCGCTGGTCATGTATGGCATTTCCTGAAATTTAAACTGGTACCAAAAATCTTGCATGTGAAAAACAATGAAAGCCAAAATGATTGTTCCCAAAATCCCCATATTTCTTGAAGTCCAAGGCGAGTTACGTGATGGCTTCACCTTCACGTAACCTTGAGGTCGCGCTCGCTTATTGTGAATGGTTAATATCAATCCATCTATTGCATGGAAAATGATACTCAGATAAACGACGTAGCTTAAAATCTTAACGATAGGATTGGAAGTCATGAATACAGCGTATTCATTGAACTGAAGTTTTCCTTCATATCCTCCAATAAAGAGTTGAAAGTTGCCGGCTAAATGTCCTATCAAAAACAAACACAGAAACAGACCTGTGGCGGCCATCCAATACTTTTTCGCTAAGCTGGATTTAATCAAAGCAGAATCACTCATGGTAAAAGCAGTTGTTCAGAAAATTTAGGCACAAATGTACGTGTCCGTCGGGAATAAAGTAAACCTTAACTTTATCTAAACTCATTCTACGCGGTTTCAATCATCACACGTTATTAACATCGATTGAATCGTAAAGTTTACTTTTGAAAAAATTGAAAAAATAAACATGAGATACGAGCCTCTTTCAGCAGAAACTTATTTTAAACACCGAAGAAAACTAACGGACCGAATGATGCCCGGAGAAATGGCCATCATTAGTTCAAACGATATTTTACCGACCAATGCTGATGGCAATATGCCGTTTCGACAAAACAGCGACCTCCTATACCTCACGGGAGTAGATCAGGAAGAATCCGTCTTGGTCATATTCCCGCATGCTCACAATAATGCCCATCGTGAAATTCTCTTTTTAAAGGAAACCAGCCCCGAAATAGCCATTTGGGAAGGAGAAAAATTGACAAAAGAGAAGGCGCGAAAACTTACGGGAATAGAAACCATTATATGGATTGACAGCTTTGAAACGACATTGAAAACTTTGATGTCAGAAGCTGAGACAATCTTGCTTCCTTCAAATGAACACACCCGCCGTTCCATTCCCACGGAAACGAGAGAAGAGCGGTTTTCAAAATGGATCAGGAAAGAATATCCGCTTCACTCCTATGGAAGGCTGGCCCCTCACATGCATCGCATTCGTTCGGTGAAAAGTTCAGAGGAAATTGAGCAGATGCAGCGGGCGTGCAAAATTACTGAAGCAGGATTTCGACGTATTCTGAAATTCGTGAAGCCGGGTGTGAAGGAATTCGAAATCCAAGCAGAATACATGCATGAATTTCTCAGAAATGGCTCGAGAGGATTTGCTTACGAACCAATCGTAGCTTCGGGTTTCAGTGCATGTGTTTTGCATTACATTAGCAATGAGAATGAATGCAAAGACGGAGAGGTAATTCTGATGGATGTAGGCTGTGAATACGGAAATTACGCCAGCGATATGACCAGAGCCATTCCCGTCAACGGGAAATTCACCGAAAGGCAGAAGGCTGTTTATAATGCCGTACTACATGTAATGAAAGAGGCTAAAAAACTTTTGAAGCCGGGTGTATTTTTAGCTGACTACCACAAGAAAGTTGGTCATTTGATGGAGGAACAGCTTATCAAACTCAATTTACTGAGCACTGATGAGGTAAAAAACCAAGATCCGGCGAAGCCTGCTTATAAAAAGTATTTCATGCACGGTACTTCACACTTCATAGGTTTAGATGTGCATGATGTAGGTCTTTGGCATGAGCCGATCGAAGCAGGAATGGCTTTTACCGTAGAACCGGGCATCTACATTCGAGAAGAAAACCTCGGAATAAGGCTGGAAAACGATATCATCATTACTGAAGATGGATTCATCGATTTAATGAAAGACATTCCGATTGAGGCTGAAGAAATCGAAGCTCTGATGAATGAGTAAAGGGCGTCAGGAGCTCAAGCTGATTTTTGTTGTATAAGCTCTGTTGCCATCTAAAACTAAGAGAATATACTGATTAAGATCAAGTCCTTTCAAATCAACTTTAGTATCGGCTGAGGTAATCTCACCTGTCTTTAATATTCTTCCCTGTAAATCACAAACATCGTAGAGCGTCCGTTCCGTATCGGGTTTAAACTTTACGCTTAATATTGAATTCGCCTTATCAAGGTGTAATCTGACTTTATTATGAGAAGATAGCATGAACTCGCAATATTAATTCGAGCTATCCTACGAAGGCTACTTGCAATGTGTTACAGCATGCCTCAGGCCTTTACGTTCGGGATACTACCTGTCGGAAAAAATCCACCTTGAATTATTAGAAGAAGATGTTGCAAAAATGACAGTAGGTAAATGAGAAATCATAAGCTTTACGTTTTTGTTCATTCTAAATTTATTGCTTCTTTATGGATTAAAAGCAGGCAAAAAAAGGAACGGGAGTTTTGAATCAATTATCGGAAAGTTGGAAAGACATTTGGAAAAAAATCACGAGAAAATAAGGGCATTAATCATCGATGACGAGCTTCATGCCAGAGAGAACTTGAGGTTTTTAATAGAGGACAGCTCGCCTGAAATCGAGGTAGTCGGTACGGCAGATGGTGTGTCTTCCGCAGAAAGGCAATTCCGAGAACTTAAACCCGACCTACTTTTTTTGGATATCAGAATGCCATCAGGCGCAGAGGGGTTTGATTTGCTTGAATCATTAGAAGGTGAAAATTTTCAAGTCGTTTTTGTAACTGCTTTTAAAGATTACGCCATCAGAGCATTTGAGAGAAGAGCATTGCATTACGTATTAAAACCAATTGATGAATCAGACTTACGCGAGTCAGTAAAACGGATATTGTCTTCGCGACATCTTTCCGGAAATCTTAATGCCAAGGAGAACCTCAAAGATTTAAAGGAGGAAATTCAAGAAAATAAAGAACCTGAACGAATCACCGTTCATCATTCAAAAGGTATTCGAATTATTGAGGTTGCCGACTTAACCTATTTAGAGAGCAGCGGAAATTGCACGGTGTTGCATTTTAAGGATGGAAATCAATTTTTGGATACCCGCACCTTAAAAGTATATGAGGCACTATTGCCAAGCTTTTTTAATCGTATTCATAGATCTTACCTGATCAATTTAAAAGAAGCTAAAGAGATTCTCCACGGTGATGAGCAAGCTGTCATTTTAAAATCGGGCAAAAGTCTTCCGATTTCAAGAGAGCGAAAGAAAGATTTAATTGAGGCGATCAAATCGCTGCCTTGAATCAATGACAACTACCATCAGCTAGCTGAGCGCATCGCTTCATCATTTCCAAGCCTTACTACAAAGAGCTATTTACTACCTTCAGGGAAAAGCCCGCCTATGAAAGCTCTAATTGTTGACGACGAAAAGTTTTGTCGAGATAACCTCAAAATTCTCCTCTCAGACTATTGTCCTGAAGTAGATGAAGTCGAATTAGCATCGAATGCAGAAGAAGCTCGTGCAAGATTATCGGGTTTCAATCCCGACATTCTTTTCCTCGACATTATGATGCCGAGAGAAAACGGATTTGAATTGCTGGAAAGCATTTCGGGAAAACCGAAATCGATTGTTTTCACTACAGCTCATAACGAATATGCATTACAAGCCATTAAAGCCGAGGCTCTGGATTACTTAGAGAAACCAATCAATATAGACGAATTGCAAGAGGCGGTTTCCAAAGCTTCCAAGAGAATGAAAATACCCGGTACTTCGGATGAAATCGTGAAGCAAGTATTAAAGGAAATATCGAAGAAATCGGATGAAGAAAAGATAGCCATACCGATGCGAGAGGGATTTGAGCTAATTTCCATAAAAGACATCGTGCACCTTGAAGCCAGCGAAAGTTATACACTTATCTATCTTGCAGATGGCAAAAGAATCGTCAGTAGTAAGAATATAAAGGTTTATGAGGAGAAATTGGACGAAGCCATTTTTTTCAGAACGCATAAGTCGCACATTATTAATGTAAAACATCACTTAATGCGTTTCAGCCGGATCGACGGTAATTCGGCAGTAATGAGCAACGGAAAACACGTGCCTATTTCACGCAGAAAACTTCAGTCATTTCTGGAAGAAATAGTAGGTTCGCCTGAAGAATGATAAAGCATAGAGTACTCTTTTTCTTATTCCTTTTTTCCGTTTCAGCGCTCTTATCGCAAAAGTCGGGCTACATAAATTATGGCTTGAGTGACGGGCTTCCGCAATCTCAAGTAAGAGCAATCAGTCAGGATGACTTCGGTTATCTCTGGATAGGAACCATGGCAGGTCTGAGTCGGTTTGACGGGGTTGAATTCAAAAATTTCAGCAAGAGGGATGGATTGGCTGACAATCAAATCAACTGTTTTTATCGTGGCTCTGAACTTTTTGTCGGCACAACGGGAGCTTTGTGCTTTATCAGAGGTCGGGAGATAATTTGCCATTCTTTCCCTGAAGGATACCGTGCTTCCCGAATTTTGGATTTCGCAGAAGGAAAGGACGGGATTCTATATTTAGCTACTGCCGGAGAGGGTGTGTTAACTTGGAATGGATCGGATTTTAATACCCTTTCGGGCAACGAACAATTACCTGATCAATATGTCCGCAGTATTGCTTTTGACGGAAATGAAAAACTTTGGATAGGCACGCGTTCGGGTCTAGTCGTTAAGGAACCTTCCGGAAAAATAGCTCCTCCCGATGAAATGGATTTACAAAATCTGAGTGTGAGCCAGATTCGATTGACGTCCCAAGATAGATTGATCATTACCACTTTCGGAAACGGAGTATTCTTTGTCACTGATGATGAAATTGTCAATTACACCACTAGTGATGGATTGATTTCAAATTTTATACGCTGTGTGGAAGTGTTGTCCACAGGACAATACTTTTTTGGTTCCAAATCGGGATTGTCGAAATATGAGAATGGAACAATTGAATCGTACGATGAATCAAAAGGACTTTCCTACTCAAATGTAAAATCGTTGGGAAAAGACAGAGAAGGCAATCTCTGGATCGGTACGGACGGGCAGGGTTTGCTCAGAAGTGCGGGAGAAGTTTTTACGACATTCTCAATAGACAACGGTCTGAATTCTAACTTGGTGATGAGTATTGCTAAAGGTTCAGCTGACGAGTTAATTCTGGGTACATATGATGCCGGTATTTCTATTCTTAATGGGGATACGGCACATACTTATCCATTTAATGACCGGCTTCCTTCCTTTACAGTTTGGAGTTTGACAAAGAACGGGGATGAACTATGGGCAGGGACTTCTTCGGGACTGTTTGTAGAGAAAAACGGTGATATCAAAATACTCTCCGAAAGTGAGGGCCTACCCGGAAATCGTGTTACGGCTATTTTCAAGAAATCAGAAGATGAAGTAATTATCGGAACGGAAAACGGATTTGCCGTTGTTAATTCTGATGTAGAGCTATTAAAAAAATCGTCAGATATTAAGATGGGGGCAGTACGAGCCATTAGCGATTGGAATGATCAAATAATCCTCGGTACTGACAGAGGCCCGATGATTTGGAATGGAAAAGAAGCGCGCATAATCCCAAATTCTATAGAGGCTGGAGTTTCGGTTTACTGCCTTGATGGCGATCAATACGACAATTTATGGATAGGAACTTCAGATGGTCTGTATGTTTATTCCGCAGGTGCTGATAGTCTTCAAGAAGTTTTATTTGCCGAAAGTTTTGGATCTAAAAATGTCAATTTTCTGATTTCTTTCGATCGAGATCGAATTCTTATAGGTACGAATAATGGAATGTACACGCTGAACACCAATACTTTTCAAGAAAATGGTCGAATAGATACGAAACACTATACTCAATTTGAAGGTTTATTCGGTACGGAAACCAATCAAAATGCGGTATTCAAATACAATGATGCAATTTGGTTCGGAACGACCAAAGGCGTAATTCGCTTTGATTTCCGGAAAGAGCAGAAGCATTTTATATCGCCGTCGGTGAAGATTGCCGATATCCAACTGTTTTTGGAAAATGTTGATTGGAAGAGTTTAGCTGACAGTTTTTCTACGGAACTCGGTTTACCGGTCAACCCGGAACTGAAATACGGTCAGAATTACCTGACTTTTAATTACAACGGAATATATTTCAGCAATCCTGACAAAATCCGATATCGGTACAAAGTTGAAGGAGTAGACGAAAATTGGTTGGGACCTACTAAAAGTCGTTCGGCCACCTACGCCTACTTGCCGCATGGAGACTTTACTTTTCGCGTACAGTCTTATCAAGTGGATAATCCTGAACTAGTGGCTGAAGCTTCCTTCCCTTTCTCAGTAAAACCTCCATTTTACCTCACGCCATGGTTTTTTCTTTTGATGGCCGGAATATCAGTTGGTATGGTTTATTTGATCTATTCTTCACGTCTTAAAAAAGAACGAGAAAAAAGAGAGCGTTTACAATTGGCCTTGCAGGCAAAGCTGATTCAGTTGGAGTCTCAATCTTTGAATTCCAGCATGAATCGTCATTTTATATTCAATGCCCTCAACTCCATTCAATACTACATTAACATGCAGGATAGGAAATCAGCGAACAGATATCTGACCAGTTTCGCAAAGCTTATTCGAAAAAACCTGGACAGCAGTCAACAAATGGATACCAGTCTTAACGAGGAATTGGAGAGACTAAAACTCTATTTATCATTAGAGCAAATGCGTTTTCAAGACAAGTTTAATTACAGGATCGATGTAGATGAGCAAATTGATACGGAAGCACTTACGCTCCCCGCCATGATGCTGCAACCATTTTTAGAAAATAGCATATGGCATGGTATTTTGCCGAATGAAAGGCAAGGTGAAATCAGTATAGAGATCAAGTCAGTTGATAAAAACTATGAAATAATTATTGATGATAACGGAGTCGGAATTGAAACAAGTCTGCAGAATAAACCAATAGCAAAGGAACCGCATGTTTCTCACGGAATGGATATTACACTCAACCGGATAAGGTTGTATCAGAACATGACAGGGTTAAAGTATGAAGTCGTCGGGCCGTTCGAACGGAAATCGAATTCGGGTAAGGCTGAAGGAACGCGGGTAATCATCCGAATACCGAAGAAATCGACCGTTACTGAACTAAATGGAGTAAAAACTTGGAAATTCGAAGCTGAAAACGTACTTTAGTCCATCCGATATGCGAATAATCAGAAACATAGCATTTATCTTCTGCCTGGTTGCGGTATTTAGCTGTACCAAACCTGAGGATGATTCACCACAAAATATTGTGCCTGCTTCCGTTACTGATGAGCCATTCCGAGATTTTGCCTCTCCCGAAATCTTGGCCCCCATCGATGATGTTGATAGAAACCCTATTTTTATCAACGATGACGGTGATGACGAATCAGGCCCTTCCGGAGTCGGTAAACCTAAATAGACTCATATCTACCGTTTATTGTTTCAGGTTCACTTAGTAAGTGAGCCTTTTTTATTTTGACATCACACCACCTGATTCTTATCAAAATGTCAAATAAAGCCTCCAACCAAGTACACGAATTAATTCACGCCATGACCCCGGCCGAAAAGCGCTATTTTAAGCTATTCGCCGAACGACATTCGGGTAATTCTAAAAATAATTATCATCAGCTTTTCTCAGCCATTGATGATCAAGAAGATTATAACGAAGAGGCCATTTTGACAACGTTCAAAAATGAACCCTTCACTAAGCACTTTTCCATAGCAAAGAATCGCCTTTATCATCAAATTTTAAAATCTCTGGATGCGTTTTATTCGGAAGGTACCGTCGAAGCAGAACTCCAGAGGTATTTGCACTATGTGGAAATACTATTTCAAAAAACCCTTTACAAACAATGCTCGCGAGTATTAGCCACAGCCGAGAAACTCGCTGAGAAATACGAGAAAGAAATCAGCCTGCTCCAAATTATCAAGTGGAAAAAAAAGCTGATTGAAGTAAGGCAGCATGAAGAGAGTAATCCGGACTTACTTACCCGAGAGCAATTGCTCATTTCAGAGCTGGATGTGGGAAATAAATTGTGGAAGGTAAAATCTGAGGTGTTTGAAAAGCTTTTTCGAAGAGGTCAGGCGAGAAGCAAAGATACCGCACAGAATAGCACTCGGCTATTAAACGAACTGGACGTATTCAAAGGTAAATCGCAAAATTTCGGTACCAACCATCTCATTAATCACACCGAAAGTGCTATTTATTTTCACACCGGTCAGTACCGCGCTTGTAAGTCGGCATTACTTCAAAACCTCGAATTGATGAATAATCACTTACATCTCGTCTCTGAAGAGCCCATTCTCTATCATTCCGTTTTAACAAACCTGATTTACGTATCAGCAAAACTGAATCATTTCGAGGATGTAAAGAAATATTTACAAGAAAGCAGAGCACTACCGAACAAGCTGAGGATAAACCCTACCGAACACATTGAGTATCGAATATTTTTCGATAGTTATGAATTAGAATTGGCCATTTGTAATATCACGGGAAATACAACGAGAGGTAGAGAATTGGTCGAAATCATTCCACCAATGCTGGAGAAATGGAAACATAAACACAGTGATGCGCGTCGAGCAACCTTTCTACACGGTCTTTCAGTGATGTGGTTTACCATGGGAGATGTGAGCAAATCGTTACTTTGGAATAACGAATTATTGAATTCCGTTAGCATCAAAAAAGCGGAAGATTCATACTGTTTCGGCCAAATTTTTCATGCGATATTGCATTATGAGTTGGGAAATCTTGAATTGCTTAAGGGAATTACTAAAAGTTTGGTTCGACACTTGGATATCAGGGAGCGTCGCTATAAATTCGAAGATCACTTTCTCGAGCTGATAAAGAAACTGGAAAAAGAACCCGGGGAAAATCGAGTCTTCGAAGAATTCGTTATGGCCGTCATTCCTTTGGAACAGAAAGAGTATGAAAAAATAGCCTTCGAATATTTTGACTTCGTTGCTTGGGCTCAAAGCCATTTGGAAAACACGACATTTCAAAATGCCTTGCAAAAGAGAATAGAATTCAAAAATTTACTCTGATTCCTTATTTAAAAAAGCATCCCATCCTTGAGCAGTTAGCTCCACCGCCTGACCCTCTCGCGTTACTAATTGTGCAGACCCGCCTTCGGTCATATGGCCTATAAATGTAATATTAGGATTGGCTTTTAGCTTCTCGTAGTCACCTTGCTTGATGGTAAAAAGCAATTCATAATCTTCGCCGCCATTCAGTGCGCAAGTGGTAGGATCCAAATTAAAATCTTCGGCCGCCGACATTACCGTCGGGTCAATAGGTATTTTCTCCCCGAACAGTGAACATCCAACCCCTGAACTTTTGCACAGGTGCAAAATTTCAGATGCCAAGCCATCAGAAATATCGATCATTGAAGTGGGACGAACATTGAGCTTAGCCAAAAGTTCTATCACATCTTTTCTCGCTTCAGGCTTAAGCTGCCTTTCCAATATATAGTCGTAACCCGAAAGATCCGGTTGGATATTCGGATCGGATTTGAAAACTGCCTTTTCCCTTTCCAAAACTTGCAATCCCATATAAGCAGCTCCCAAGTCTCCCGTAACCACGAGCAATTCTTTATCCTGCGCTCCGTTCCGATAGACTACATCTTCCTTCTCGGCTGTACCGATAGCCGTTATACTTATCAGTAATCCGCCCTTCGAACTCACCGTATCACCGCCAACCAAATCAACATTATAAATTTTGCAGGCCAGCAGAAAGCCGGAATAAAGCTCTTCGATGGCTTCAAGTGAAAACCGATTACTTAAGCCCAGATTGACGGTCATTTGCTCTACCTTTCCATTCATGGCGTACACATCAGAAAAATTGGCAACGGCTGCCTTATATCCCAAATGCTTCAGCGGAGCATAGCTGAGGTCGAAATGAATGCCTTCAACGAGCATATCAGTAGTAACCAACTTTACATGATCGCCTGCATCTATTACGGCCGCATCGTCGCCGATTCCTTTAATAGTTGACTTATGCGATATTTCCACATGTTCAGACAAGTGACTTATCAAACCAAATTCACCTAAATCTGCCAGTTCGGTTCTTTCCATAATTTTCATTTAAAGGGCACAAAGATACGGGTTCAGAATGTCTTGAAAGAATTTGTCAATGAGCTGATCAATAAAGAGGTACCAAAAGGTTTGTTTACACGAGTCATGTTCGGTATTTTTGTAGTGGATTTGGTTATTTAGAATAAATTTAAATAATCCGATTTTCAGGCCAACATTATGTTGATAATCCTGTTAATTACTAGAATTAGAAACTATGATCAAAGTACGAGAAAGCGCCAAAGCAGAAGTGCAAAGATTACTGTCCGAAAGGGGGGCAGGTCAAAATGCTTTTATTCGTGTAGGAGTTAAAGGCGGAGGTTGCAGCGGACTCATGTATGATTTGGATTTCGATACGGAAAAAAAAGAAGGAGATAAGGAATTTGAAGACAACGGAATAAAAATCGTAGTCGATAAAAAAAGTTACCTCTACCTGATCGGAACGGAATTAGACTATTCCGGAGGGTTGAATGGTAAAGGATTCTCTTTTGTAAATCCAAACGCAAATCGCACATGTGGCTGCGGCGAGAGCTTTTCAATTTAAGAAAAACACAATGGCAGTAGACGAAAATCAAATAATCGATGAGGTAACTAAAGCACCATATAAGTATGGTTTTACTACCAATATCGAATCAGATAAAGCACCTCTTGGAATCAACGAAGACATTATTCGTTTGATATCCATGAAGAAAAAAGAGCCCGAATGGATGCTCGAGTTCAGATTGGAATCATATCGAAAATGGACGGAGATGATAGAACCCGAATGGGCTCATGTTCATTACGAAAAACCTAAATTTCAGGACATTCACTACTACGCGGCACCTAAACCGAAGAAAAAACTGGATAGCTTGGATGAGGTAGATCCCGAACTCCTTGATACATTCAATAAATTGGGAATTTCGGTAGATGAGCAAAAAAGATTGACCGGTGTGGCGATGGATGTGGTGATGGACAGCGTTTCCGTAGCTACTACTTTTAAAGAAAAACTTGCTGAGCTCGGAATCATCTTTTGTTCTTTCAGTGAAGCGGTGCAAAATCACCCTGAGCTCGTAAAGAAATACATCGGATCGGTAGTCCCGAAATCGGATAATTTTTATGCTGCTCTAAACAGCGCGGTATTTACTGACGGCTCTTTCGCATATATTCCGCCGGGGGTGAGATGCCCGATGGAGCTTTCCACTTACTTCCGAATTAATGAGGCCAATACCGGACAATTTGAGCGGACTTTAGTGATAGCCGATAAGGGCAGCTATGTAAGCTATCTCGAAGGTTGTACGGCTCCTATGCGTGACGAAAATCAGCTTCACGCTGCGGTGGTAGAACTCATTGCGCTGGATGATGCAGAAATAAAATATTCTACCGTTCAGAACTGGTATCCCGGCGATGAACACGGAAAGGGTGGGATTTACAACTTCGTAACCAAACGGGGACTCTGCGAGAAAAATGCGAAAATCTCGTGGACGCAAGTCGAGACGGGCTCTGCCGTAACTTGGAAATACCCTTCGTGTATCTTGAAAGGTGACCACTCCATAGGTGAATTCTACTCTGTGGCGGTGACTAATAATTATCAGCAAGCCGATACGGGAACGAAAATGATCCACATCGGGAAGAACACGAAAAGCACGATTATCTCAAAGGGAATTTCTGCAGGAAAATCGCAAAACTCTTATCGCGGATTGGTCAAGATTAACAAAGGCGCAACAAACGCCCGTAATTTTTCTCAGTGCGATTCGCTGCTGATGGGAGACCGTTGCGGGGCCCATACATTCCCTTATATAGAAACCGGAAACAGCACGGCGAAGGTGGAGCACGAAGCGACCACTTCAAAGATCGGCGAAGATCAAATCTTCTATTGCTTGCAACGAGGAATCAGCGAAGAAAAAGCAATCAGTCTCATTGTAAATGGCTATTGCAAAGATGTGCTTAATAAACTTCCGATGGAATTTGCCGTCGAAGCTCAAAAACTCCTCGCCATTTCACTCGAAGGAAGTGTCGGTTAAAAATTCAGAACAAACTATACAATGCTCAATATAAAAAACTTACATGCCACGGTTGATGGCAAAGCAATACTTAAAGGACTAAGCCTGAATGTAAAAAAAGGAGAGGTTCACGCCATAATGGGACCAAACGGATCCGGAAAAAGTACGCTGGCTTCCGTTTTGGCCGGTAATGAAGACTTTGAAGTAACTCAAGGCGAAGTGGATTTTCTCGGAGAAGACTTGTTGGAAATGGGTGCAGATGAGCGATCCCACGCAGGAGTATTTCTTGCCTTCCAATATCCGGTTGAAATTCCGGGGGTGAGCAATATCAACTTCTTGAAAGCGGCTATAAATGAACGCAGAGAAGCAAAAGGTGAAGAGCCCATATCCGCAAAAGAATTTCTTCAGAGAGTAAAGGATAAAGCCGCCTTGGTAGAATTGGATAATAAATTGACCAACCGTTCGGTAAACGAAGGCTTTTCCGGAGGAGAAAAAAAACGAAATGAAATTTTTCAGATGGCTATGCTTGAACCCAAGCTTGCCATTCTCGATGAAACCGATAGCGGACTTGATATCGATGCTTTGCGTATCGTAGCTAATGGAGTAAATCAGTTGCGTAGCGAAGACCGATCATTTATCGTGGTGACTCATTACCAGCGACTTTTGGATTACATCGTTCCTGATTTTGTCCACGTACTTTACGATGGAAAAATCGTTAAGACCGGTGGTAAAGAATTGGCTTTAGAACTCGAAGAGAAGGGTTACGACTGGATTAAAAAAGAAGCTGATACCGTAACAACATAAGTATGGATTTAGCAAAAGAAATGACAAAAGAACAGGTGATTTTGGACTCCTTGCGGAATTCTTTCAAGAACGTCGTTCCCGATTCTTTTTCTGCAGAGAGCGGAGAGAGTTTCAACACCCTGAATTCGCTCGCATTTCCTACCACAAAAACGGAATATTGGAAATACACCAGAACGGGACAGATTGCAAATAAAGAATGGAAGTTTGGCAAAAAGGAGGCTATTGATATTCCTGAGAACCTGCCCGTAGCGAAGTACCGAATGGTTTTCGTTAATGGTCATTTTGATGCGGGTCGGTCTACTTTACCCGACTCAGCAGGGTTGACCATTCAGCCGTTCTCCCATTCTTCGTTGAATTCCAGTATCGCTCTTGGTGATGAGGATATTTTCAGAGCTTGGAACACGGCGATGCCGCAGGATGGTTATTATATCACCTTGGATCAAAACACGATTTTAAAGGAAACCCTTCAAATGGTCTTCCTTTATTCAGGTGAGCAAACGATTTCTCAACCGCGCTCATTTTTAAAGCTGGCGGAAGGCGCTGAATTAAAAATCTCTGAATTTCACATTCATGCAGCAGGCAGTCAGGCTTTCGCTAATGTTCACTCTGAAGTTGTGGTTGCAGACAATGCCCACCTGAAGATTGACGTTGTTCAACACGGATCTGAAAACGGATTTCACCTTCATGAAATTTTTGGCGAACAAGGAAAAAATTGCACTTACTCGCAAAACACTTTTACCTTGAGTGGAAACTGGACCAGAAATAATTCCACCATCCGCCTCACTGATGAGAATAGTGAATGTAACCTGAATGGTTTCTATATTCCGAACCTGAAAGAGCACGTAGATAATCATACGATTATCGATCACGAGAAACCCAATTGCGTTTCCAATGAACTTTATCGCGGAGTGTTATTGGATAAATCTACAGGTGTTTTTAACGGAAAAGTCTTCGTAAGGCAAGATGCTCAAAAAACCAATGCATTTCAAAGCAATGGTAATATCCTCATTTCAGATTTGGCTACGATGAATTCGAAACCCGAATTGGAAATTTATGCCGATGACGTGAAGTGCAGCCACGGTAGTACCACGGGTCAATTGGATGATGAAGCTGTTTTTTACCTGATGGCGCGAGGTCTTTCAAAAGAAAGCGCGACCAAACTTCTCATTAATGCATTCGCGGAAGACGTACTTGAGAAGCTGGTGAATGAGGATTTGAGATCAATAATAGAAGATACAATACATACAAAATTAGCGTAGGGATGGCAGAGGATGCAGTCAGATCGGTAAAACTTCCGGATAATGTTTCATTCATTAAAGCATTCCCCATTTTAGAAAGGAATGTAAACGGACATAAACTCGTTTACCTCGACAATGCTGCATCTTCGCAGAAACCGAAGCAAGTTCTTCAAGCAATAGAAGAGTATTACTTCAACGAACACAGCAATGTACACAGAGGCATCCACTACCTGAGCCAGTTAGCTACCGATAGATATGAAGGGGCGCGGGAACGAATGCGCAAATTCATTAATGCTAAATCCGTGAAAGAAGTAATCTTTACGAAAGGATGCACGGACGGAATAAATTTGGTTGCTGCTGCTTTCGCGAAAGCGCACCTGAAAGAAGGCGATGAGGTGATGATTACCGAGATGGAGCATCACTCCAATATCGTGCCTTGGCAAATGGCTTGCGCCGATAAGGGAGCAAAGCTGGTAGTAGCTCGGGTGGACGATCGTGGAATGATCGATATGGATGATTTTAAATCAAAACTGTCCGAACGTACCAAACTCGTCTCCGTCGTTCACATATCCAATGCTTTGGGAACAATAAATCCCGTGAAGGAAATCGTAGCCGAAGCCAAAAAGTTTGAAGCCTTCACATTAATTGACGGAGCGCAGGCGGCGCCTCATGGCGGAATAGACGTTCAAGATATTGATTGCGACTTTTACGTTTTTTCCGGGCATAAAATGTACGGACCCACGGGTAGTGGAGTCCTTTTCGGAAAAGAGGAAGTGCTTGAAAACATGCCGCCCTATCAAGGAGGAGGTGAAATGATCAAGACGGTGACTTTTGAAAAGACCACCTATAACGATCTGCCTTTTAAATATGAGGCAGGTACGCCCAATATGGCCGCAGCTATAGGACTTGCTGCCGCAGCTGATTTTATGGAGGATTTCGGAATGGACAAAATAGCCGAAATTGAAAACAAGCTGTTGGCTTATGCCACGGATCGACTCTCTGAAATAGACGGTTTGCGAATTATCGGAACGGCAGACCACAAAACGAGTGTTATCTCTTTTGTTGTAGAGGGTACACATCCCTCTGACATCGGCTCCATAATTGATAAATTGGGAATAGCCGTAAGAACGGGACACCACTGTACGCAGCCCTTGATGGACAAGTTCGGTTTGCCGGGAACTTGCCGCGCATCCTTCGCTGCTTACAATACTTTGGAAGAAGTGGACTTGCTGACTGAAGGCGTAAAACGCGCCGTAAATATGCTGAGGTAATGGCCGAAACGATCAAAGAGAGAGAGCAAGAGATTATTGAAGAATTCGAGTTTTTCCCCGAATGGATGGAAAAATATGAGCACCTCATTGAGTTGGGAAAGAGTATGCCTTTGATCGATGAGGAGTACAAAACGGATGAGAATTTAATCAAAGGATGTCAATCTAAAGTTTGGCTGCACGCCGATAGGGAAGATGACAGAATACAGTACTCCGCCGATAGCGATGCCATCATCACCAAAGGCATAATAGCGTTGATGATAAGAGTTTTGAACGATCAAAAACCTGAGGACATCGTGAATGCCGAACTGAGTTTTATTGATCAAATCGGCTTGAAAGAGCACCTCTCTCCCACCCGATCTAACGGTCTCGTTTCTATGGTTAAGCAAATGAAGTTTTACGCATTAGCGCATCAGGCAAAACAATAATTCGGCAATGGACAAGAAGCAATTGGAAAATACGATCATTACTGTTATAAAGACCATTTATGACCCCGAAATTCCCGTAGATATTTACGAATTGGGATTGATCTACGATATCGACATTGATACCGATCGAAACGTCAAGGTAAGCATGACGCTTACTTCACCCTCTTGTCCCGTGGCTGAATCACTGCCGATGGAAGTGGAAGAAAAAATTAGAGGGATCGAGCTGGTGAATGATGCCAAGGTCGAAATAACCTTTGACCCGCCCTGGGATAAAGAAATGATGAGTGAAGAAGCTCAACTTGAATTGGGATTTTTGTAATGAGCGAATTCGAAATTGAAAATAAAGTTGCCAAAAGCGGTCTCGTAGTTATCGAGATGGATGATTTCGTATCAGACAACGAATTGATTCGAATAGACATCAAAGATCAACTTTGGGAAGGCATTGCCTTGAAAGAGAAGGATTTTCGCGAATATGTAGCATCACACGATTGGAATGAATATCAAGGTAAAGCCGTGGCCGTCTTCTGCTCTGCCGATGCGATCATTCCGAATTGGGCTTACATGCTTTTGGCATCAAAGCTTCAATCCGTCGCGGCAGAACTCTATTTTGACATTCCCGAAGAAGCCGAGAAACGACGCATCGAAAAGGCCATTTCTGCATTGGATGGCTCTGAATACGAAGGTGCCAGAATCATCATTAAAGGCTGTGGCAAAAAAGCCATTCACTTTAGTGCTTACGGAAAACTGACGGAGAAACTGATGCCGGTTGCGAAGTCCATCATGTTCGGAGAGCCGTGTAGTACGGTGCCGATTTTTAAGCGGAAGTAAGTCTATTTTGATTTCTTTTTTTGATCAAAATCCTGCATCCCGATAATTCTAATGATCTCCACAAATTCATCTTGCATTCGATAGTATATGCTGTCAGAGCCACAAGGACAGCGCCTGTATCCGAAACGGATTTCGGAAACTTCCGAGAATAAAAATGGTTGCTCAGCTATTTGCTCAAATCGAGCGAAGAATTGATCAATCTATCCGCTTGCCGTGTACCGAATTTTGTAACACCGCATTTATAGATTGGAAATAGGTCTTGCTTTGCGGCCTCGCTGAGATAATACTCACCCATCTATACCAAGCTCTCTCTTGAATTCGTGTAAGATCTCTTCTTTGGTTTGCTTGGAAAAACCACTATTTTCTCCTTCTAAAAGCTTTGCTTTGATCAATTTTCGCTCTTCACTGTCCTTTCGTGCTTTTCGAATTAAATCATTGATTAACTCACTTTTTGAACTGTATTCTTGAGAATCGACTTGCGAAGTCAACCAACGATCGTTTGGTTCAGTAAATGTTATACTTTGTCTTGGCATAATTGACAAATTTGAGTCATTATTGATTCAAATATACACCAAATAAGAATGTGAAAGAATGTGTTTAAGTGAAAGGCTTGACCTAATGGTGGCTAATAAGCCCTTTCGTTTTTACCCTCGTAAAAATTGATAAAGGCCCTGTTCACCACTCGGTTTCCGCCCGGAGTTGGATAATCGCCTGAGAAATACCAATCGCCCGTGTGATTTGGTACGGATTGATGCAACCCTTCCAATGTTTGAAAGATTATCTCCACTTCGCACTCTACCTCAGGCGGGGTGAGAAGTTTTGAAATTTCTGCGGAAACTTCCTCATAGCTGAAGGGCTCAAAAATCTCTTTGACAAAATTGCGAACTTCAGACTTATCAAGATTTTCTTGATTCTTGCATTTAGCGTACACTTCGGAAATAATTCTTTCCTTGCCTGCTTTTTTCAGCAAGCTGATTGCCGCTTGAAAAGCAATGAAGTCGCCTAATTTGGCCATATCAATGCCATAACAATCAGGAAAGCGAATTTGAGGTGCACTCGAAACCACTACTATCTTCTTTGGCTCAAGCCTGTTTAGAATTCGTATAATACTTTGGCGCAAGGTGGTCCCTCGAACGATACTATCATCGATGACCACTAAATTATCCATCTTTGGTCTGACGGCGCCGTAAGTCACATCGTAGACATGGGCCACCATATCATCTCGAGATTCATCTTGAGTAATAAAGGTGCGCAGTTTCGCATCTTTAACGGCAATTTTTTCCATTCTCGGACGCAGGGATAGTATGCGATCCAGTTCATCAGGGTCAGGATTGCTGCCAAGATTCACGATCATCTCCTTCTTCTGAAGGTTCAAATGATCTTCCAACCCTTTCATCATTCCGTAAAAAGCAACCTCGGCCGTATTGGGAATAAAGCTGAAAACCGTGTTGTCGATATCACCATCTATGGTTTCCAAAACGCGTGGCACGATGGCCTTACCCAGAGCTATTCTTTCGCGATAAATATCCTTATCGCTTCCGCGGGAAAAATATATTCGTTCAAATGAACACGCTTTGCGTTCTCCCGGCACTCTGATTTCACTAAAGCTGAGTGTCCCGTCATGACGAATGATCGCAGCATGACCCGGAGGCAATTCCTGCACATCATCCACTTTCAAATTGAAAGCCGTCTGGATAACCGGTCTTTCCGATGCCAAAACGACAACCTCATCATCCTCAAAATAAAATGCGGGCCTGATACCGTTCGGATCGCGCAATACAAAGGCATCTCCATGTCCGAGCAGACCTGCCATGGCATAGCCGCCGTCCCAGTCTTCTGCAGAGTTTCTCAAAATTTCAGGAAGATTCAGATGCTCGATAATTTTAGCCGTGATGTCCTTTTTACTGTAACCAAGTGCTTTCCAATTGGCCACCAAGCGATCATTTTCTTCATCGAGATAATGGCCGATTTTTTCTAAAACGGTCACCGTATCCGATTTTTCTTTCGGATGCTGACCGATATCTACCAATAGGTCAAAAAGTTCATCAACATTGGTCAGGTTAAAATTTCCGGCCACTACCAGATTTCTCGTCTTCCAATTATTCTGGCGTAAAAACGGATGGCAGCTCTCAATGCTGTTTTTACCGAAAGTTCCGTAGCGTACATGTCCTAAAAAAAGTTCTCCCGTAAATCCCTCATTCATCTTGAGCCAATCTACGTCGGTCAATTTTTGCTCATCCTTTTCAGCCAACTCACGGAAGCGCTTATTGATGTGATCGAAACAATCCTGGATCGGACGCTGACTATTAGACCTTACCCGACTGATGAACCTCGTGCCGGGGGGCATATTCAGTTTGACATTGGCTACACCCGCTCCGTCTTGACCCCGATTGTGCTGCTTCTCCATCAGGAGATACAATTTATTCAGGCCGTAGAATGACGTCCCGTATTTTTCGCGGTAAAATGAGAGTGGTTTCTTGAGCCGGAGAAGTGCTATACCGCACTCGTGCTTGATGGGATCGCTCATGAATTTTTAAGAAAGCGCAAAGTTAGTGGAATTAATCACAAAACGAATACTCAAAAAATTGACGAATATGTAAAGTGTTTAAGCAATCGTCCGTCTGGAAGCGTCAACTTTTTGGGTGAAAGCGCGTCTTAAATGTATATCTTTAAGCCTCTCCACAGACGAAATGAACCTTTCACCGAAGCAGATTATCATCCTGAGTTTTTTTCTGCTCATTGCGCGCTTGACAATGGGTGGAGTTAACCCCGGTCTGATTGAAAATAAAGGTCAGTGGAATGAAGCTGTTCATTTTAGAGCGCTAACCGAAGGTGGCTACTTCTATCTCGATGATGAAGGCATAACCATTCAACAATTGGAAGATGGTTTTTTCGAACAATTTCACGATTACCTTCAAGGTCAAGCTACGGACTCGACAGCCTTAACTCACTCTTTAAAATTTCAGTTCGTAGATGCGAATCTCACGAATCATGGGGGAGAAGAAAATTTGGGCAGATCGCACAATTACTTCATCGGAAAGGATAAAAGCCGCCACGCCTCTCGCGTTCAATCTTTTAAACGTGCGTTTTACTCCGATGTATACACCAACATAGATTTGCGCTATGATATAAAGAGTGATCGATTAAAATATGCTTTCCATGTAAAGAAAGGTGGAGATCCTGCTCAAATTGAAATGCTTGTAAATAATTATGAGATGATCTCCATCAAAGACGGAAGGTTGGTGATTAAAACAAGTTTGGGTGAGATATACGAAGAGGCACCATTTGCATACCAACGGGATGAAAACGGTCGATTAGAACAAGTAAGCTGTCATTATATTTTAAACGAAAACAAGGTTGCCTATGAATTTCCCGATGGTTATGATGTTAGTCGAGAATTAGTCATTGATCCTGAAATATCGTTCTCAACCTACATCGGTGCTTTCTCCGATAATTTCGGATTTACTGCAAGTTATGATAGCGAAGGGAACCTGTACGGAGGGGCAATCGTTTTTGGACCTCAATACCCCATCGAAGGCGGGCCCTTTCAAGTTGATTTTGGAGGCGGAACGATAGATTGCGGAATAACTAAGTTCAGCCCGGATGGAACAAGTTTAATTTACAGTACTTTTTTAGGCGGATCAGATAACGATGCTCCGCACTCTTTGGTGGTTAATGATAATGATGAGCTATATGTTTACGGCAGTACCGGGTCTTTCAATTTTCCCACTACGCCTGGTGCTTTTCAGGAAAACTTTCAAGGCGGAAACTTTCTGGCAGGTAACGGGGTATCATACTCGCAAGGCTCCGACATTTTTGTAGCTAAAATCAGTACCGACGGAAGCGATCTCCTTGGTGCAACTTATGTAGGCGGCAGCAACAATGATGGCCTTAATTTTTCTCCGGACTTCGAGTTTAATTTTGGCGATCGTTTTCGCGGTGAAATTATTGTAGGAGACCAGGGCAGCATCTATGTTGCTTCTTGTACCGCATCCACCGACTTTCCGTTTGTTAATGGTTTCTCTGATGATTTTAACGGAGTTCTAAGTGGAGCAATCTTTAATCTCAATGAAGATTTGACTGAAATGGTTTGGTCTTCATCAATAGGCGGAGATATAGATGAGACGGCCTTCGGAGTCCAAACCGGACCTGATGGTACCATTTACGTCACGGGAGGTACGACTAGCGTAAACTTGATATCGGCATCAACGGGAGCTGACCCGAGCTATTCGGGGCAAGTAGACGGGTATATTATGCGGATCAGTGCGGATGGATCATCAGTATTGAACTCGACTTATACCGGCACCACTCAATTTGATCAAACGTATTTTGTTCAACTTGACACCGATGGTGAAGTATATGTCATTGGTCAAACTTTGGGAAATGTTACCGTGTCGCCGAATGTGTATTCCAATCCCGGCGGAAAACAATTCGTGCAGAAATACAGTGCAGATCTTACTACGATGGAATGGAGCACTACCATCGGTAGCTTCAACGGAGAAATCAATTTTTCCCCTTCCGCTTTTCTGGTTACCAATTGCAACGATATCTATGTTTCAGGTTGGGGTGGCGCCACAAATGACTTTGGTCAGGCCGGTGGTTCGACATTCGGACTTCCCGTAACCCCGAACGCTTTTCAATCAACCACCGATGGAAGCGACTTCTATTTGATGGTATTGAGCGAAGATGCACAGGAGCTCAGCTATGCTACATTTTTTGGTGGTGGTCAAAGTTCGGAACATGTGGACGGTGGTACGAGTCGATTTGATAAAAACGGGACGGTATATCAAGCCGTTTGCGCAGGTTGCGGCGGACTAAGCGATTTTCCCACTCAACCGGGAGTTTGGTCTCAAACCAATGAATCAACCAATTGCAATTTAGGTGTCTTTAAATTTCGGCTTTCTTCCGTTTCGGCTTTGGCTGATGTAGATTTTACTACTAATCCGCTTTGCGAAAATCAACCCGCTACTTTTGTCAATCTGAGTGAAGATGCGGACAGTTACTTTTGGGATTTCGGCGACGGAGAGACCAGCACGGAATTTGAACCGACGCATACCTATACGGAACCGGGCACATATGAAGTCACCCTTCTGGCCGAAGATAGTGAAGGTTGTCTTGGTCCTGATTCTACCATGATAGAGATTGAAGTCCTGCCTTCGCCTGAAATTGAGTTCGATTTTGAGAACACCCCGATTTGTCCCGGTGAAGAATTGACTTTAAGTGCAACCGGTGCGGAAAGCTATTTGTGGACTCCTCCGAATAATTTTGATAACAACACCTCCCCCAACCCGGTATTTAGCGGAAGCGAAACCACCGTGGTAAGCCTTACGGGAAGTACGACCTGCGGAAGCCAGACAATTGATATAACGATAGAAGTCGGGACCGTAGATGTGGTGGCACAAGATGAGTATTTCGTATGTCCGGGTGAATCTGTCGAACTGAGTGCCTCAGGAGGTAGCTCATATCTTTGGTCACCTGATACGTTTATGAATAATCCGAATATTGCCAATCCCGTAGTGACACCTGAAAACGACATCATTTATGAAGTGATGGTGAGCACTGAGTTGGGATGTGAAGGCACGGAGAATGTGGCGGTAGTTTTGCTGGACCCGCCACCCGTTCTTTCAGGCGATACCGAATACGTATCGTGCAATTCAAATCCGGTTCAATTGACCGTGAGCGGAGGCGATGAATACGCTTGGTCTCCGACAGGGGGATTGAGCGATCCGAACATATCCAACCCTACAGCTAATCCGTCAACTGAAACAATCTATACCGTGTCTTCTTCTAATGAATGTGGTACCGGATCATTGGATATTTTAGTCAACACACAGTCGATTGAGATCTCCATGGACGTAGATTCAATTGGGTGTTTCCTAACCCCGATTGGCGTAAGTGCTTCAGGCGGGACGGAATACCGATGGCAGCCGGAGAATCTTTTTGCAGATCCGTTTGCAGAATCTACTACCGTAGAAATCACTTCTACCACCGAGATTTCGGTTACGGGCTTTGACGATGAAGGATGCTTTGATAAGCAAACCCGGCTAGTACAAGTTTATCCGCGCGAGCCACTTTATTTAGGTGTCGATGAGGTAATACCCTACGGAGGTGAAGCAACTATTGAAGCATTCAGCAACACATCGATCTCTTGGGTGGAAAGTCCTTATTTGAGTTGTACCGACTGCTTTAGTCCCATCGCCTCACCGCCTGAGACCTCCTACTTTTACGCAACCGTGACCTCATCAGACGGATGTGTGGAAACGGACTCCATTTTGGTGACCGTTATCGGAAATATTTACGTTCCTAATGCTTTTTCACCTGATGGCGATGGTATAAACGATCTGTTTAAGGCACGGGGAGTGGATATTACTGAATTTCAAATGGAGATTTTCAATCGCTGGGGCGAGCGTATTTTTGTTTCTAATTCAATAGACGATGGTTGGAACGGTCATTCTCCGAACCAAGATTACTACGCTCCTGCAGATGTATATCCTTACAGAATCGTAGCTACCGAACACACGGGAAAAGTCTTTGAATTAAAAGGGTTGGTCACCTTAATACGCTAAACGAATCTCGGATCCGTTTCCATTTTGTGGCCGCAATTATCACAGGTTCTCTTTTCCTCACTTCCGTAAAATTCGCGAAACCGCGGAAGAAAATCCTTTTCAATGTTTTCCAGTTTAAAGTATGTTTCGTGCAATTTATGGTTGCACTCATCGCAAAACCAGAGTAACCCGTCTTTGTAATCAGTACCTTTTCTGACTCTTTCAATAACTAAACCAACTGAGCCTTCTGATCGCATGGGGCTATGAGGAACCTTAGCAGGATGCAAATACATTTCACCCGCTCTGATCGGAACATCTACCGCCTTGCCATCTTGTTGAATCCTTACGGTGATGTCTCCTTCCAGTTGATAAAAAAGCTCCTCAGTTTCGTTGTAGTGGTAGTCTTTTCGAGCGTTTGGTCCTCCGACGATCATCACGATATAGTCGGTACCTTCCGGATATAAGTTCTTATTCCCGACGGGAGGTTTCAGAATATCCCGATTTTCATCAATCCACTTTTGGAGATTAAAAGGTTTTGCAATCTTCATTTATGCGGTCTAGTTGAGGTGAAGGCTAAAGTTAGCTAATTTCAATTCTTGATCAGAACAAATTCCGTACGACGGTTTTCCGCATGTTTTTCATTCGAACAGCGAACTCCGTCAACACATTCATTAACCGGCTTGCTCTCTCCTCGGCCCTCATAATCAAGGCGCTCAGGCTCTATACCTCTCCTCACTAAATAGCGCACAACCTCACGCGCTCTTAACTCCGAGAGGTTATTGTTATAGGATTTGGACCCCCGACTATCCGTATGAGAGAGTACCTTAATCTTTTGGTTGGGGTTTTGCTTTAAGAAGCCATAAAGATTATCAAGAGATACGGTAGATTCAGAACTTAAGGTGTACGTGTCAAATCGGTAATAAATATTTGGCAGGCTTATAATCTTCTCAGCCTCATTAGAAGGCGTATAATCAATGATCCATAAACCCTGCGACTGTTTTTTAGCCGACTTTTCAAAACCGTGATAAGTAGAAATCAGCTCAAATGATTCATCCATGTCAGCCTCTACATAATATACGGAATCTGCTTCCACCTCACTGAATTTGAAGTCACCTCCTTCCGCAGCGTAGGTTTCCGATAAGAGTTGCATACGTGAATCGTAGAGCTTCAACTTTTCATCAGGTTTCAGTTTAGATGCGGAACCCGTCAGGTTGTCCATTGAGGTTTCATGCGTTTCTTCAGCAATGGGTTCAGAAGTCATATTTTCCTCTGACAAATCAGGTCCATGAGTATCGGGTTTTAGTTTGCCCGGGGCCATGAATTCAAAAATGAAAGAAGACTCCCCATCCGGTCTCACGGTCTGAGTGGTATCACCGCTACCTCCGAGAATCACCAGTCGATTGTTGGATTCAAAAACTTTATTATCAAAGACCAATTCGTAAGCATGCCCCGTGGTCAAGCTACCAAGTTCAATGAATCCATCATCATCTACAGAGCATTTGCGAATAAGGGAATCACCAATAGAGTATAGCCCGGGCTTTGCTTCAGTGGAAATTTCCGTTCCGGGAATGATTCCGAATACGGCGGGTAAAGTGACTTCAGTTGTCATCATCCAATCAGCCTCAGGTCTCATGCGGGTATATGCAAAACTATTTTTCCCCGGAGTTTTGACCAAAGTTGTTATCGGAGCCCCTGATTGTCCTAGGACATCGATCTCCACATCGCCTTTCGTACCTTTAGTTGAAATATTGTATGACTCATCCCAAGACAATCCTTTCATTGAAAACTTTCCGGTACTATCCGTCTTCGTTTCATCAAGCATTTTTCCTTCTTCATCTTTAAGAATTACAAATACTTGATCAAAATCTTCTTCTTCCTCCGTAATTACAGAACCAAGAAGATCGAATAATTCACTTTCGTCCACATTTTCCTCTTGTCTCATGGTAAATTCATCCTGTTCCAAAAATTCAATTTGAAATGATGATTGATCGGAGGTGAATTCCTGCATTTTTCGACCCGAGCTGTTATACGCTACAAGAGTAAGAGATTGATCAAAGAGCGAATCCGTTTCTACGGTATAAAGTTCTCTGGTGAACAGGTTGGACATGGTTAGGGTTTGGTCGGCGTTGTCTATTCCCACCATTTCATTTCCGACGCTATCGTATATTCTGATGGTTTTTCGCATACCCTTTTTGTCCTCTAAGGCCAAAATGAGGGTATCAAGTTTTTTAGTTTCGGGTTGAAAGTGCATTCTGTATATATCATCACCTCCGAAACCACTTCGTCGATTACTTGAAAAGTATCCGGTTTTTACATCAACAAAATCTACCGCGAAGTCGTCATATGGAGAATTAATAGGGGCGCGCAAATTATAAGGCTGGTCATGTTTGCTAAGCAGGCTTACATAATAGAGGTCCAGTCCACCATAACCAATATCTCTTCTGTCGGAAGAGAAAAACAGCCGATGATTGCGAATTTTCGGATACAATTCGTTTGCCGGCGAATTAATCAACGGACCTGCATTGACGGGCAGGGTCCATTCGTCGCCGATCAATTCGGAATACCATATATCAAATTGACCGTACCCCCCGGGTCGATCACTGGCAAAGTACATTTTCGTGCCATCTTCGGTTAAGGTCGGATGCCCGGTATTGTAGTTTCCATTGTATTTAAACGGTATCAAACTTTCCTCCGATCCGCTTAGGTCGGTAAAAAAGATGTTCATCTTCAAATCGTAAAGCAATCCCTCTATTTCCCTTAAACTAACGGCATATTTCTCCCGGTCGGGAAATTTCTCAATGGGTCCGTCATGGTAGTAATATTCTCTCCCTTTCATCACCATTTTGGCTTTACCGAATTTATCGTTGGCATTCATGGAACTTTGAAAAAGCAGATGCAAACTTTGGTTGGTAAAAGCTGATGGGTAGAGTACCTGAACCGTTAAATGATCGGCAATGTACATAATGCCATCCTCCGTAATATAGGGAGCATATTCATTGTAAATGGTGTTCAATCCCTGCAGTTCATGCATGGTATTACCTGAGGAAACGGAATCCCATTCCAGTAAGTTTCCGGTTTTGTTAAGCCATTTCATACCTTGTACGTTTGCTCCGCCTCCACTGAGCATGCGCGTCAGATTTAGGTAAGCAGTAGAAAAATCATTATTGGCAATAAGAACGTCGGCATAGAGTATCATTTCTTCTTCATCCAATGTGCGCTCAAGGTTCATTATATCAGCTATATCCAATGCATCCTGATATTGCTGCAACATGTAATAAGCTGTTATCAAAAGATTCCCGGCGCGTCTGTCGCCACCATTATCAAATGCCCTTTTGAGGGGTTTAATGGCCTCTTCATACCGGCCTTCATTTACCAGTCTCTCTCCTTTTCTGGTCTGCGCGCTAGATTCCATACTTACAAATACCAATAGAATCGCTACAACTAAACGCACCATTATCTGAGAATGCCTATACATGATGTTATTATTTTAAGGGAAATTTAAGGGGTGTAAAACTGAACTTCTATACGTCTGTTTTCAGCGTGCTCTTCTTCCGTACAATCCACTCCGTCAGCGCATTTATTCACGAGCTGCTTTTCGCCAAAACCCAGACCGGAGATTCTGTTGGAATCAATTCCATTCTTGATCAAATAGTTTTTTACGCTCTCTATTCGCTTTTGCGAAAGCAGCAGATTGTAAGAGGCGTCTCCCTTGGAGTCTGTGTGCCCTGCCAATCGGATGGATACGTGAGGATTATTCCTGAGCATGGTAATCAACTTGTTCAATTCTTCCATTGCATCATAAACCAAACTATAATCATTGTACTCAAAATAGATGGCCTCCAACTTGAACTTATCCCCTTCAACCACTTTTACCTTTACTCTTTCTTCGTTGGTGATGGTAATAATCTTGTCCGATTCTTTTAATCGAACATAGACATATTCGCCATCTCCTCCCGGCTTAATACTCTCAATTACACTTCCATCCTGATTGAAAATTCGGATCTCGGAATTCAGATCCACTACAGCCGATTTGAATGAATATGCATCATCCGGTTTTACCTGTTCAAAGACGAATTCACCGTTTTCATTGGTGAAAGCCCGAGCAATGGTTTTTCCGTCAGAATCTTGCAGGAAAATCTCCACACCTTTTACATCAGTTTCATCCGTGCCGGAAAGCATGCCCGCAATATCTACCGACAAGATGCTCTCATCTTCATTTACTACTTTCTCTAAAGTATAATCTTCAGGAGTTAGCAACTCGAATTGTACTCGGCCCGATTTATCTACTTCAAGCTCTTCCATCAGCCCGAAGTTTTTGTCAAATAGCATCACCCGATCGCCTTCTTCCAATTTATCCTCTCCGAAAGAAATAGTATAGTTTTCCAAACCTTTGATTCCGGCGAAGGTGAACCTTCCTTCAGAATTTACATAAGTAAAATCCAATAGATTGCCCTTGCTGTCGAGAAGTTCCACCCTTTCACCCAGCATATCGCCAAAACTTTTCACTTCGCCATGTATCAGGTCAAAGAGAAGACGTGACTTAAAAGGCTTTACGTTGAAGGTAAGATCGATCGAGTCCGGGTAGAGTCGATCGGTAGTCATGAAGGATAAATCACCTCCTGCCGTCACCGGATTAAAATCATCGCTTTCGCTGTTCAGAGGACTTCCCGGATTAACGACTTTTCCATTATAGGCGAGAAAGATATCCAAACCACCCAAAGATTTCTCCGGATTGTTACTTACAAAATACAAGGAATCTCCTGCTGCGGCGGGATACAGTTCATCGAAAGCCGAATTGATGTCAGGCCCCAAGTTAATCGGCTCACCTTCTTCTACACTTAAGTTTAGTTTCCAAAGATCAAATCCTCCCGAGCCGCCATTGCGATCGGAAGAAAAAATCAACCAATTATCTTTTGTGACGGTCGGGTGAACGAAAGCGCCCTTCTTTCCCATTCTGTCTATGAAATGGTGCTTTTTTCCATCCCAAGTATAAATAGCATAATCATTGTGAAAACCTGCCGAATAAAGCGGCACGATATAATGTGCGCTATAATAAAGAAGAGTGTCTGACGTAATCCAGCCGGTAGCCAACCTGAAACGATAGTGCTGTTGTCTTTTCAGAAATTCTTCTTTGAGTTTTGAAAAATAAAGGGAATCGCCTCCGCCAGTTTCAAAAATCACGCGTTCTTCTGTAATCGTGCGTGGAAATGTAGCCGTTTCGATAATCTCGTCGCGATAGAGGATGGGAGACTCAAGGGCGGCGAATATGGTGTGCGAAAGAGAGTCATTGCCATTTAGAGCGCGTATCGAATAGAGTTCATCAGCCTTTCGCATACCCAGATAACCCTCCAATTCCTCTCTCAAATCATTTGCTTCCTTAGTATTCTGCCCTTGGAGGATATCCAAAGCCTCTTGATATCTCCCGTTAAATTTCAAGACTTGAGCATATCTGAAATTTCCGCACGTGTATTCCCCGTTTACCACCAAGATGCGATAGGCATCTTTGTATTTGCCTTCTTCAATAAGTTGAACCAGTTTTTCGCAATGGCCTGATCGCTTTTGCGCTTGAAGGGCAAGAGCTGGAAGTAAAGTCATTATGATTAAGAGGAGGGCGCGCAAGCTTCTAGAAATTTCTTAAAGTTGATGATCGTGTCTTGTAAAGACGGAAATCATAACCGATAAAAAGTTCGTGGGAGCCACCTTGCTGTGTCAGCAATTCGTTTGTCGTAAGATCATACGAATACCCGAAGTGAAAGTGGTCATTGAGATAAAAGTGTCCGCTGAAAACCATTCCGAATTGATGGCGGTACGTGGTAGTAATCCAAAAGGCATCATTAAACCGGGCACTCATACTCGCATCAAATTGCCAGACACCATTAGCTTGCAACCGTACAAGTCCTCCGGGTTTTAAATCCACGGCTTGCGAAACAGGAAAGACATGTCCTCCTACCAAATTGATATTGGGTTCCAGCCTGGCATCCACCACTTCAGTTTGTGACAAATCCATTCCATTGAGATTTAAAATGCTTAAGCCTGCATACCCTTGAGGTGAGATATACATGGCTCCGAAATCAAAAGACGGACTCCATTGATTGGCTTCGGACACAAACGATACGGGATCAGCACCATCGGGAAAGTCCAACTCATCCCAGTGGTATTGATGATTCAGTGCTCCTGCGCTAAGCGCGAATGAAATCTTTTTGGTTTTGGTCAATCGAAGCTTGTAAGAAACCGAACCGTGCAACGACGTAAGTTCCCGAGCTCCGATTTGCTCATTCTGAAACCAAAATCCAAGTGCCAGGTTCTTATTTCTTACAGGCGTATGAGCTGAAAAGTAAGCTGTCTTCGGCGCCCCTTCTATTCCCACCCACTGCGAGCGGTAGCTGAGTGCAGTTGCCAGCGAGTTTCGCTCACCGGCATATGCCGGATTTATTGCGTAGAGGTTGAAAATATATTGGGAATAAAGAGAATGCTGTTGCGCATGAGACTGAATGCCACAAATCAGAAAGAACGATATGACAACCAGCTTTTTCATCTGATTAACTCAATGTATCCTTTGTATGTAATGCCTCCGGATTCTACGATATAGAAGTAAGTTCCTGACAAGAGTTCGTTTCCTGACGCGTCTTCACCATTCCAAACTCTCTCTCGGTTATCATAGTTTTCAGTAGAAAAAACTTCCTGACCCCACCGGTTAAAAATCTCGACTCTATTCTCGCGAAAATCGGGCAAATCAATATTTTCGATCGTCCACGTATCACTCTTGCCATCGCCATCGGGAGTGAAGGCATTGAATATGCGCAACTCACAGTCAGCAGCAGGTCCCGATACAACTTCAAATTCCACCGTTTCCTGACAAAATCCGGCCGTTATCGTCACTGAATAAAGCCCTGGCAGAAGTCGATCAAGCGAATCTCTTTGTGTTATACCGTTGCTCCATTCTATCGAATAAGGAGGAATACATCCGGTTATTTCCGTTATAAACGCTCCACCATCGGAAGATGTAGGGCACGATGCCGAAATGGTAGCAACATCAAATTGCAGTAAGCCTTCCGTGAGGGGCTGCTGAAATCCTTGGGTGAGGGTAACCGAATTATCGGATACGGTTTCTATTACAGGTTCGCCGATAGTCTGTTCTATCACTAATGAGTTGCCAATGTCAAAAGAGCCTCCACTCGACCCTATAACTTGTCGGTCAATAACCACTTGCGATGAGCTTATGGTAAAAATCATCATAGCAGTCAGAGTGAGTGATATTTCGTGAATTCTTCTTAGCGACATTAATTAATCGTGTATTCAATAACAACCCCGTATATTCTTTGAAGCATTTCAAAATTTTCGTCCGGGTCATTATTATTTTCTAAGTAAGAAAAGTCTGCGATGAAGCGATAATTGTAAATGCTGTTATCGATCTCCGCGTTCACTATCGTATTATCAGTATAAACTGCATTTCCAAAGGCTCCTGCTCCGTTGATGAATGACATGATTTCATTCGAATCACTAGCATTAGTAATATTCTTTCTAACAAAGCGGAATTGCATATCACCGGAAAAATCCCAATCTCTAAAATAAACCCTGACACGAGTGACCGTAGCTCCATGAGGCAAATGAACGGCAGCGGCGATCGCATCTATCCCGTTGGAGCTTCTAACCATCGCAAATGGAGCCTCTTCGTTAAAGAATTTAAGAGCATCGTGTCTATTTAAATTAACTCCATTAGAAGGATCAGTTAACTCACGGAAGTCTAACGGGTCAATATTATAATAACTAACCGTAGAAACAGGACCCACACTAGCAGGAGTTTCAGGCTTCCACTCTTCTGTAGCTCCGTCGTATACCAATATTTGACCGTCAGTAGGAGTGGTATTACTTACATCTACTGATTGTAAACCTGTCACGGTTATCTCTCCGTCATCGGCCAAATTTATATCACCACTAACTAAAACTTCCTGCGCTTCACCGGAGGCATCTCCCAAGAAAATGTGGTTCTGGCTGAGGTTGGAATTGTCAAAGTCGCTCAGGTCAACAGTAGTGCCAGTACCTGAAAGACTCAAGGTATTTCCCGAAAGACTCAAATCCTGTATCTCGTTTGTTGCATCGGCGTCGGCGTCATCCACATTCAAGGTAATGGTCGAGCCATCTGAAATGGCAATGTTTCCTGCTGAGTTATCCGTGCTGATGTCTTGAATCTCATTGCTCGGATCGGCATCCGCATCATCAC
>CAZYWJ010000002.1:94464-122740 GCA_964651785.1 uncultured Cryomorphaceae bacterium | reverse complement strand
TATTGTCCAAATAACCCGAAAGGTCTACCGTCGTGCCGTCATCCGTCAGGCTTAAAGTATTTCCCGAAAGACTCAAATCCTGAATTTCATTAGAATCATCTGCATCTGCGTCATCGACATTAAGAGTTAGGGAGGAGCCACCTGAAATAGAAATATTTCCCGGAGAGCTATCGGTACTGATATCCTGAATTTCGTTGGAATCATCCGAATCCCCGTCTTCTGCAAATTCCAGAATCGAGGCCAGATTGACAGAAGTCGGTACATCGCCTGAGAGGCTCAGAATGCTGTCGATTAAGGTCAGCGCTTGATTGTCAGTGTTGTCAAGATAGCCGGAGAGGTCTACCCCGGAGCTACCGGAAAGGAATAATGAATCTGCGGATAAACTTAAATTTTGTATTTCATTATTGGGATCGCCATCCAAATCCACATTCGTGTTTAGTAAATCGGCTAAATCTATTGAGCTTTCGCTACCCGAAATAGTTATAACGGTGTTATTTAATGACAGTGTTTGAACATCCGTGTTATCGAGATAAGGCCCAAGATCAACGGGAGTGGCTGCTTCGTTGTTCGTTATAGTTAAGATATGCTGATCTGCATCATACGACAGATCCTGAATGGCGGCAGGGTCAATTTCGTTTATCGGAAGATCTACATCGTATTGTACTCCCGATTCAAAAACCGAGAGTATTCCCGTTTCAGCATTGTATTGAAGGCTATCAATTTTTTCGTTAGTCGGATCTGAGTCGTCATCATTGATCAGCGAACTTAAATCTACCGAAATAATCTCGTCACCCTCAGTAATTTCCAACTGAGCTGCATCCAAATTGATGCTTTGAATCAGCTCGTTGTTCGGATCGCCGTCGTCATCTGCGCCTCCCGATGATTGAGCGTAAAATGCGTAAGGCACCGTATTGAAAGGAGTTTCCTGAAGAATATTAAGCCCGCTACCTATGTCGACCGATAGACGCAACCAAATACTACCTGATTCCCATGGAATAGAGCTGAAGCTGCTAATTAAGGGATTTCCCTGGCCTAAACTCAAATTGATCAATCCCGATTTACCGGTCTGAAGAGAAGTGAATTCTTCCTGATAAACAACATCGCCATCAGGGCCATTCAGGAATTCTACCGTAACGTAGGCTGCCTGATCCGAGACGGGAAGGTAAGTTCCCGCATCCCTGACGATCGCTTGGTAATTAATTGCTTGAGGTACTTCTTGTGCTTGAGATTCGGAAGTAAAAAGCAGCACGAAAAAAGCCAACAGAACGAGTTGTGAAAAATAACTTCTGTCTACTAGTTTTAAGGGGTAAAACTTTGACATATCTAATTTTCTAAAGTCTGGTCCATCCATCATTCCCCAGTGAGAGCAAGACAATAGTCTCGGGATTATTCGATACCAGAAGTAAATCAGGATCATCGAAATCAATCGGGAAACTACCGGTATTTATGGTAACATCTCCGATCTCTCCGGGCTCTCCTGTCTTACGAATGATGTAGACTCTGCCCCTGCATACGTCAGCCGACGGCAAAAAGATTCCAAATTCCGAATTCCCTCCTTCTTGAAAGTTCACAACAATCATGTGATCGTCAGTTCCCGCGGTGTAATTATCACTTTCTTCATTGTCCAATAAAGTGACGCGATAACCCACGGATCCACCGAATTCGGTAGTGCTGAGCGGATTGGTTGTGGCTACTCCTAGGCGCTGATTTGCGACGTGAAGCATTGACTCGGTACCCGAAATTACATTGAGTGCTGTGGCAGAATTTGACTCTTCTACTACCTCGAGTCTAGCAGATGGCGCATTTGTTCCAATCCCGATTTTGTCATCTTCATTAAAAACTTTACCCTCTTCTTCGTTTATTATCCAGTCGTCGTCCTGTCTGAGTGGTGAAAGATTTACGAAATGATTATTTCCACCTTCATTTAAAAAGAGTATGGTGTCATTGATCAATGCGAGATCATCGATGAGTTCATTGGTAACATCAGCATCTGCATCATCTCCCAATACATCTAAGTTGGCACTGTAATTCTGACCTGCTTCCGTAATTACTAATGTTTGTCCTTGGAGCTCGACACCTTCCAAGCGTTCATTGTCCGGGTCAGAATCATCATCCTCAACATTTAATTCATTCAAAGAAATGATGACTGAGCTTCCGTCGGCTTGTGTAATAATAATTGAATTTGATTCCGAATCGTATTCCGCATCCGTTATCAACTCATTGGTAGGATCCAAATCGCTGTTTTCAGGAACGAGCTCTGCAAGTGAAATGCTTATCTCACTCCCGTCTGCTTGAGTGATGAGAATCGAGTTGGTCTCTGAATCATAAATTGCCGAAACAATTAATTCATTGGTCGGGTCGGCGTCGGCATCGTTGACAATTAATCCGTCCAAAGTGAAATTGACTTCGTTTTCACCTTCCTGTATAGTTACAGATTGATTTTCTGAATTAAATGAGGCCGAATCGATCAACTCATTCGTCGGATCGTTATCCAATGATTCTTCAACATTTCCTGCGTGTAGCGCAAAGGGAACCGATAGAAACTGAGCGGCACCCAGATTCTGTAATCCGGAGCCGTAATCGACCTCTATCTCATACCAGATATTGCCGGAAGGCCAGGGAATGTTTTCAAAATTTCCCTCTGTAGCATCTCCTCCACCGATGACCAAATTGATCAGACCATAGTCGTTTGTGGCAATTCCCGAATGAGATTCTTCGTAAACCAAAGTTCCGTTTGGCCCGCCTTCCAAGATGGAAATGATCAGAAAAACCATTTGATCTCTCAATACCTCACCGGATTGATTGTCGCGAAGCACTGCCTGATAGTTAATGCCCTGTGGCGCCTGACCGTAGCCGGACAAACAGCATAGACAAACAACAAAAATCAGGGCAAGCTTTGAGCAAAAAGTCCTCATAAATATAGCGGTACAGGTCTCTGAAACCTTTCGTAAAATACCTCATTTCACGGCCCCGAAAAAAGAGGGGGTGCGTATAAATGCTAACAGTGCGGCGTGAGTTATGGAGCGGGGTAATTTATTTGTGGCCTTTCCTCACCCCAATACATTTCGAACCGCTTGATATCCATAACTGCAGGAACAGGTTTTTCATCGAAAATCGACTCGACGAAAGCTGTAGAAAGATATGGTGCCAACATAACGCCTTTTGTCCCGAGGCCGTTGAAAATATAGAGGTCGGGAATTGCAGGATGCCTGCCAATAAGAGGTCGGCGGTCTTGAACGGTTGGTCTGACTCCCGCCTTGTGGTCGACAATCTCGTAATCTACCGAAAAATATTCCTCGAATTTCGAGATGAGTTCCAGCTTACCTGCTTCCGTTGGTTGAAGCGTTTTATCTTTCCAGCTAAAGGTAGCGCCCAACTTGAACAAGCCATCGCCCAAAGGCAAAAGGAAAAACCCCGCATTAAACGTTCTATCCAATTTCAGTTCGGAACTTCGAATCGTCAATACTTCACCTTTAGTCAAGCCAAACGGCAGGTAAGACCACCACGGGCTCTCCGCTGACTTGCTGCCACGACAATCAATGATTTTCTCGATGGACTGACCTGCGGTCTCTTTCAATTCTTTTTTAGACGGTGCAAGACCAATATCCGTTTCTATTAGAAAACCCATTTCCAGAAAATACCTGCGAGACGAAGTAAGAAAGTTCGGAAGGTCGAGATAGCCGGCATGCCTTACTTCTCCCTGTCCGAACTCCGGCTGAGGACAAATCGCCAAAGCAAATTCTGATGAAGGCTTGTGCAAATAGGGTTGAAATCCCGAAAGGCTGTTCTTTTCGAACCATTTGTCGCGTTCTTGCTTTGAACCGTGAATGCGGTGAACGGGGCTTTCCTTGTAAAAGTGACCGTTCAGCCGTTTTTCCAAACGGGGATAAAAAGATTCCAGTTCTTCAATGAACTCATCGGCCATCCAGCTCTTATTGATTCGACGGAAAACGATGGGGTTCCAAAGTCCCGCTGCCACCATGCTGCTGGAACTTCGATATCCGTCATCAAAAATCTTGAAGGGAATCTCTCTCTCATACAGTCGAAACGCCAGCGTAGTGCCCGCTATTCCCTGACCCAAAATTGCAATCATTGTGCAAAGCTAGCTTAAAGCGTGGCAATAGCCAGCATAACTGCGGGTACGAGTGCGATGAGTATTAAGATGAAATAAAGGAATAAGATGCCAAATGACTTGAGAAAAGAGGGTAAGAGTTTTTGGGTATATACGACTTTGAGCGACCAGATAAAGTAGACATATAAAATGATCGGGAGAATAAAAAAAGTCTCAGCTTCAACCCAAAAACTAATGAGAAGATAAATACTCAATACGGCAAAACTGAAGGTATGCAAATGCAAGGCATGCACCAAATGGGGTACGTAAAAACCCTGTCGTCTGAAATGAAACAGCCAGAGAATAAGCGCAAAAAGGGGCATGAGAAAAAACAGTGAAATGGACGCCGCTCGCAACAGTGATCTTACCATAGAGGCCGGGTCTTTGTTTGCTTTTTTAACTTGATCATTTAAAAATCCGTCTAAACCTTCTTCTGACAAATCTTCTTCACTGTCAATACTGATAACACTTTCGGTGCTTGACTCAGCTTGCAATTTGTCTACCCTGTTTTTTAAAACATCGATTGCCACTGTCTCTTCACTTGAGTTGATCAAGCTGTCCAATACTTCAGCCTTCTGTTCTTCCAGATTACTACTGATCAGCCCGAAGGAATCCGCTTCTTTTTTTACCGTAAGGGATAAGAGAAAAAAATAGATGAAACTGGTAAAAAGATACATGCGCAACGGAGCGATGTACGACTTGCGTTTTCCGCTGTTGAATTGGGATGTAAGCCTTCCCGGCCTGATCATCAAGAGAAAAATACTTCGAAAAAATTTTGAATCTACCGTAAAGTAATCTTGGAAAAAATCACCAACGAATTCGCGCAAAGGAACTTTCGTGCCCTGGGTTCTCTGTCCGCAATTCGAACAATATTGATCCATAGGCTTGAGAGCGTTTGCGCAATTCAAGCATTCAGGAATGTATTTTTTGATTTTGCCCATTTATTCGGGCTGAAATTAAGAAACGCAATGACTTCTTATACCGCCGACAGAATTTCTTGTACGATTGACGGAAGGTAATTGAATTCTTTTTCTTTACTCACAAATCGCTTTGCGCCGATGTTGTAAGCTTCATCAATAGTCCACTCATTGTCATTATTACTCAGAAAAATCACGGGGACATTGTAATCAAAACTCTGCATGAGTTGGATGAGGTCGAATCCACTGATTGACGGCATAGTAATATCAACAATAACCAAGTCGTATTGCTTTGAACCCAAGAGTTTCATAGCCTCGGCTGAGCCGGGCGCAATGTCTACTTCGTAACCGCTTTCGGTCAGAAGCTTACGAGTGATTTTGAGGGTTATCACCTCATCATCTACCAGTAGAAGTCGTTGTTTTTTGTTTAAGGACACGAGATTCAATGTTAAAGCCGATTAGGATTGTTATTATGCAATTTCAAGTTGTCGCTTGGCATCCAAAAGCGCTTCCTCTGAATGCCGGGTGATCAAATCAAGTTCAGAAATCACCCCATCCATTTCATCTGCTTTCAATTTGTTTTCAACTTTACGCAACAATACTACTAATTCCTTGAGACCTAAAGGCACTGCTGCCGATCTCATTCTGTGAATTATAAAACGAACCTTGCTCCAGTTGCTCTCGTCTCGTGCATCTCTAAGCTCATGAAGGTCTACAGCAGTTCTTTCAGTATACAGTTTGAGTATATCATTTACGAAGTCTTCATCGTTACCGGATAGCTGCTTAAGGCCGTTTACATCGATTGTGCTCATTTCAGTCATAGTTTTAAAAGGGGGATAATTCACTTACAATTACGAACCGAAGACTAAAACGGTTTCATGTAGATAGAATTATTCAAACAACCTGACAAGATCCATTCCATTTGCATAAATTAAAAGAGTAAGCAAGATGGCGATCCCTGCCAGCTGAGCATATTCCAAAACTTTTTGGTTTGGCTCCCTTCCGGAAATCATTTCGTAAAGCAAGAACATCACATGTCCTCCGTCCAAAGCGGGTATGGGAAGGATGTTCATCACGGCCAATATGATTGACAAGAATGCCGTCATATTCCAAAACCGCTGCCAATTCCACGTATCGTCAAACAATTTTCCGATGGTGATAAAACCACCGACCTGCTTTACACCTTCTCCGCTGAACAACAACTTCAACGACCGAACGTAATCGGTGAGGCGTGACCAACCGTAGGCTATTCCGGCGGGAAAGCTTTCGATAAATCCGTATTCCTTTGTCACTACGTCCAGATACTCAGTAGGGCTTTTGTAGCCAAATCCAAGTCGCCCTTCTTCATCTACCATTGCCGTCAGGCTAATGACTTCTCCATCACGGCGCACTTCAAAATTTACCTCATCACCTTTTTGAGAAGTGAGCGCATTTAACATAGCGGGAACGTAGCTCGCATCCTTGCCATTTACCGTCAAGAATTCGTCTCCTTTTTTCAGTCCCGCCTTCTCGGCGTTAGACTCCGGTAAAACGGTATCCACGACTGCCGGAAATTGTTCCATAAAGAGTGATTGCCTCCCCGATTTCAAAACTTCCTGTTCGATATCTTCAGGTAGGTTTATCGTTTTTCGTGATCCGTTTCGCTCCACTTCTATTTGGCGGGCACCACCAAAAAGAACTGCAGCGCTTACATCATTCAATACTTCTATTTCGCTTCCTTCTACGCCGACTATCTTATCGCCGTGCTCAAATCCATTGTCGAGCATCAGGCTATCGGCATAAACTCCGAAGGTTAAATTTTCAACGGGAATGTATTCTTTGCCCCAGACAAACAACATCATAGCATAAATGAAAAAAGCCAAAATTACATTGACGGTCACACCACCCACCATAATGATGAGTCGTTGCCAAGCCGGTTTGGATCTGAATTCCCATGGTTTGGCCGGTTGAGCCATTTGCTCTTTGTCCATTGACTCATCGATCATTCCGGAGATCTTTACATATCCACCTAAGGGAAGCCAGCCGACGCCATACTCGGTCTCGCCGACCTTCTTCTTAAACAATGAAAACCAAGGATCAAAAAAGAGGTAGAACTTTTCTACTCGGGTTTTAAAAAGCTTGGCAGGTATGAAGTGTCCTAATTCGTGCAGGACAATCAAGATTGACAAGCTGAGTATAAATTGACTTACTTTAACTAGAATATCCATTACTTATCCGGCAACTTTAGTCTTTATAAATTCTTTGGCTTTCGCTCTGGTTTCAGTATCGCAGGCGAAATAATCTTCAACTGATGGCTTATTTATGACGGAGACGGCTTTCAAACAGTTCTCAACGACCTCCGACATTTCCAAAAACCCAATTTCTTCTTTTAGAAAAGCTTCCACGGCTATCTCATTCGCAGCATTGAGGATGCACGGAGCCGTACCTCCGATCTTCATGCTTTCAAAAGCCAATGAGAGATTTCTGAATGTTTTCAAATCAGGTTGCTCAAAAGTGAGCGCAGGATAATCGGCAAAATTAAAACGAGGAAAATCGGACTTTAATCTCTCCGGATAGCTCAAGGCAAATTGGATGGGCAACTTCATATCGGGGTAACCCATTTGTGCCTTAATACTACCATCTTCAAATTGAGCCATGCTGTGTATAACTGATTGAGGGTGAACCACAACATCGATTTCTTCCGGCTTTAAGCCAAAAAGCCATTTGGCCTCGATTACTTCCAAGCCTTTGTTCATCAGGCTGGCCGAGTCGATGGTTACTTTTGCCCCCATGTCCCAATTGGGATGCTTTAGCGCTTGAGCCGGACTGACTTGCGACAATTCTTCTCGAGATTTTCCCCGAAAGGGACCACCCGAGGCCGTGAGTATAACACGTTCCAAACGATTGTGAAATTCACCGACTATACATTGAAAAATGGCCGAATGCTCTGAATCCACCGGGTAGATATTCACCCCGTTCTTTTGTGCGGAAGCGGTAACGATTTCTCCCGCCACGACCAGGGTTTCCTTATTTGCCAAAGCAATGTGCTTTTTCGCCTCTATAGCTTTAAGAGTAGGCTGCAGCCCTGAAAAACCGACCAAGGCGGTAAGCACAATGTCGATCTCTTCCATCTGCACCACGTCAGCTATAGCTTCGGCGCCGCAGTAAACTTTTATTCCTTTATCGAAAAGCAAATCCTTCAGCGCTTCGTACTTTGATTTATCGTTTATCACCACGGCATTGGGTGAAAACTTCAATGCTTGCTCGGCCAATAAATCGGCATTTCGATTGGCAGTGAGCACCTCAACGACAAACTCTTCAGGATGTGCTTCAATGACTTCGAGAGCCTGCGTTCCGATGGATCCCGTAGATCCCAAAATGGCAATATGCTTTGCTTTTTTCTCTTGCATCAAGGCGCAAAGATAACATATACTCTACCCGGAAAAGAGCTATTTGGCCGACCGTAACTTGACTTCATCTAAAATTCTATCGTTGGCATCGTCAATTCCATCCAATGCCACGAAGTTCCCACCACCTTCCTCGGCCAATTCTTTCATCTCCTTCGTGGTATATTTCCCGCATTTTATTCCAACCACGGATGTAACCACTCCCTTTCTTCTGTACTTCGCGGAAAGATTCTGAGCCTTTTTAGCGCCTTCATTAAACGCGCCGTCAGTGGCCAGAATGATTTGATTGTTTCCGTCTTCAATAAAAGAGTCGAGTGCCGCTTGCCCCGCTCGGTTCAGTGCTTTGGCCCCTTCCGTTTTTCCTCCGGCGGTCAATCCTTTTATGGCCGCTTTGCAAGCTTCTTTGTCAAGATTGGCCTCGGTCTTTAAAATTACTCCTGCGTCGGTAGCATATGATATAAGTGTGAAGTTGTCGACATCTCGGAGTACATCTACCAAATTTATCATTGCCACCTTGAGCAAATCGAGCTTGCCATTGTGCTTCATCGATGTCGACACGTCTACCAAGAAAACCAAGTTGTTTGGCTTGAACTTCGACAAGGGCAAAACACTATTTTCTTCTTGATCGGGATCAGCCTCCTGAATGACGGGAACTTTTGCAGGTTCGGGCTTAGAAGGCTCTTGGGGCACGGGCGGCGGGCCGGGTGGTATTTTTCGCTCCGGCTCCGAATCCAAAAAAGCAACCAAATGGTCATTCGTAGCATTTACGAATATAGAAGTATCCATTCCCGGTAAGGCAAAATAGTAGCGCCCCAAGGGCAAAGTCAGATCGAGCTCGCCGTTTTCATCGGTGTAGTACGTTCCTCGCGATTCGCCGTCTTTAAACACGTGCACTTGAGCTTCCGCCAACGGAATATTTTGCATGGATCTCACAGAAACGCTGAATGCCCGCAATGAACCCGCAGGATCGTCCGAAAAATCGGGACAAGGCATGAAACGATCTGCCGCAAAGGTTGATTCACCTTTCACCGTAATTTGTTGGGGAGCGCTCCAAGCACTGGTAAACACGTCAAATTTCTCCTTGAAATTTCCTTCGGATTGCGGATTGTAACGGACACGGATAAAAGCCGTGTCGCCCGGCTCAATGATTTTCGAGCTAAAAGTGGCATCTACGTATTTCGGCACCTCCACTCTGAAGATAACAACCTGCTTTTCCGAGCGGTTCTCAATTCCGAAGTCAGCGAAGTTTTCGTCTGCGCGAGTCAGCGTACCGAAGTCGATTTGTGAGGTGAGCATATTCACCTGAGCTCCGGAATAGAGCATCAAGCAAGTAAAAAATACGGTTAGGATTCTTTCCATTGAAGGAGAAGGTCTGCGTTATCGCGGTTATCACTCAAGCGAGGCACTTTGTTTTGCCCGCCCAGCTTTCCTTTTGATTTCATGAATTCATTAAACGCATCCTTTTGCAAACTTGTTATGACCAGCGGGCGCAATATTTTACCCTTTATGAGGTCGGCATAGTAGATATTTTTCTGTTGCATCTTCTCATCCAGCTCTGCTGCGAAAGCATTTAGATCATCCGGTTCTTTGGCAAAAGATATGAGCCACTCGTGGTACGGCAAACCGCTTGACGGATTAAGCTGAGGCGCTACGTGAAACTCAATCACCTCGGCGGGACGATTTGAAACCACCTCGTTTAACGCGCCTTCCACCTCTTCCGCAATGACGTGCTCTCCGAATGCCGAAGTGAAGTGCTTGATCCTTCCGGTAACGAGAATCTTGTAAGGATCAATCGAAGTAAACTTCACCGTATCGCCAATGCTGTAAGCCCAAAGCCCCGCATTGGTCGATAAAACCAACGCATAATTTTTACCCAACTCCACCTCTGCTAAGCTCAGGCGCTTTGGATTTTCATCGAAATAGGTTTCGACGGGAATGAACTCGAAGAAGATTCCCGCATCCACATTCAAGAGGAGCGACTTATCGCCTTGCTTGTTTTGAAAAGCGATGAAACCTTCACTCGCGGGATAAGTCTCGATGCTGTCTACCTTTCCGCCGATTAGCTTTTCGAAGCGCGGGCGGTACGGTTCAAAATTTACTCCTCCGTAAACGAATAGCTGAAAAGTCGGAAAAAGCTCTCTTACGGTAGATTTACCGGTAACTTCCAGCAACTTTTCGAAATAATGCTGCACCCAACTCGGTATTCCTGAAATGAGGCTCATCGGCTCATTTCGTGTCTCCTCCACTATGGCGGCCACTTTGGTTTCCCAATCTTCAATGGAGTTCGCCTCAAACGAGGGCAGCCGATTCTTTTGCAGATATCCGGGCACGTGATGCGCTACGATGCCGGAAAGGCGGCCTGTGTCGATTCCGTTCTTCTTTTCTAAAACCGGACTGCCTTGCAGAAATATCATTTTCCCATCGACGAATTCAGACTTTCCCGTTTCGGCAATGTAGAGAAGCAATGCATTTTTTGCCGCCTCCGTATGGTGAGGCATTGACTCTTTTGTAATCGGAATGTACTTGGCACCGCTGGTGGTACCCGAAGTTTTCGAAAAATACATCGGCCGCCCCGGCCAAAGAATGTTTGGCTTTCCGTCTATCGTTTTTTGGATGTATGGCCTTAGTCCCTCGTAATCGCGCAACGGCACGCGCGTTTTGAAGTCCTCGTAGGTTTTAATTTCTGAAAACGAATGGTCTTTGCCAAATTCGGTATTGCGTCCTTTCGACTTCAGCATCTGCAGCGTTTGCTCTTGTCGCTTCAGCGCCTCACCGCTCCATTGCTTTACTTTTGCCGCCGCTCTTTTGGCCACGGGTTTACTTAGCCATGCTTTCAGTCCCATAATTAACTCGAAAATGCGATGTAATCTCGCGGGTTGAGAGGTGTTCCGTTATACCAAAGCTCGAAATGCAAATGCGGACCATCGGTCAACTCTCCCGAATTGCCGATTATGGCTATTGAATCTCCTGCCTCTACTCTGTCGCCAACGTTTTTGAGTAAAACGGAATTGTGTTTGTAAACGGACACGAGATTGTTGGCGTGTTGGATTTGGATGACATTCCCGCCATCTGAGGTAAAAGACGATAAAACTACCGTGCCGTCCAAGATTGCCTTTATTGTCTCTCCCTCCTTGGCAGCCACATCTATTCCGTAGTGTCCGATCTGTACATCGAAGTCAGAAGTTATCGTTCCGATAACAGGCGGAAACAGCAAGGTGCCCGGCAAACCCAGCGATGCTGATACTGATTGTGACTGAGGAGTCAAAGCATAGCGTTCTTCTGACTCTACCTCACGTCTTAAGAGAGAATCTTGCGGAGATACCGTAAAGTCCAGGTTGGTATATTCTTCCGTCTCACCTCCCAATGCCATATTGGACGTATCCGTTTCTACCTCTCCGTTTAAGATGCGTTGAATGTTTTCGAAATAAGAGCTGTAAACTGACTGAGCCTGCTCGAGTGAGTCAACTTTAATAGTTGCATTAAGAGCTCTGATTCGGGTTTGCGTATCACTGTAACCCGGTATGTATTCTTTTAAAGGAGTAAGAATTACGATGGATAAAACAACGGCGGCCATGGAAAGAAAAATCACAGCTACGCCTGCAATCACATTAAGCGGAGTGAGGTAGGCAGAAAAACTTTCATTGAAGGTGGCATCGTTCATCACCACCAAGCGATACTTGCTTTTGAGCTTACGCATCAACTGCTTGCGCCGCTCTTTCTTTGATTGTTTTTTATTCATTCCGATGGAACAAATATCCGAATTCCCTTTTTAAACTCTGATTCAGAAAAATGCAATAATTTTGCATCTTTCGTGTTTAACGAGTATTCCGAAAAGGCAATCCGTGATTTCAATTCGACCTTATAAAATTATTACACTGATTTTTCTGGCAGGCATTTTTGTCTTGGCGGGATGTTCAAAGAAAAAATCAGGCTTTACCAACAGGCTGTATCACAATACAACGTCTCATTACAATTGGTATTTTAATGCCAATGAAATTCTTCGCCTGACGAAGGAGCAAGTTTGGGCCAACAAAGAAGAAGACTATTTGGAATTGCTTCCGGTATTTGTGATGCCTACGGAAGAAGAGCAAAAAAATCTCTATCCGCAAATGGATGAGATTATTGAAAAATGCAGTACGGTCATCGACCGTCACAGCATGGAGATCAAAAAGAAAGAGCACAACAAGTGGATTGATGAATGCTATCTTTTAATCGGTATTGCCAATTTCTATAAAGGACAATATGCCAAAACGGAAGAAATGACTTCCTACGTGGCTAAGAAATACAAGGGTCAGAGTTCGCGATTTGATGCGGCTATATGGTTGGCTCGCACTTATATTGAGCAGGAGCGATATGGAAAGGCAGCTACCGTATTGAGCGTAGTGGAAGATGATAATTCCAAGGAGCGTCCGAAAGACTTTTCGTGGAAATTAGAGGCGGTAAAAGCACAAATGATGCTGAGACAGGATCGCTACAAAGATGCCTTACCATTTTTGGAAGATGCTTCCAATCTTTGCACTGACAAGCAGATGAAAGCCAGGCTGACCTATATATTGGCTCAGGTTTACAATAAGGAAGGACGCAATGCCGATGCTATTTCAGCTTATGCTGAAGTGGTAGACATGAAGCCCGATTACGAAATGGAGTTTTATGCTAAAATTTCTCAGGCTTTAGCTTTCGATAGAAAACTCGATTCAAAAAAGATCAAAGAAATGCTTCTCAAAATGGCCGATGACGAGAAGAATGAAGAATACTACGATCAGATTTACTACGCTTTGGCCGATATTGAATTGGAAGAGCAAAACATTCCGCAAGGAGTTGATTACTTGAAGACATCGATCAAGAAAAGCGTGAGTAATCCTGTTCAAAAAGGAAAGAGCTTTCTGCGCTTGGCCGAAATCAACTTTGTTGACAGGAATTATGTAATGGCTAAAAATTACTATGACAGTACTGCGGCTATTCTTCCTGAAGATTTTCCCAACTACAAATCCATTGTAGCGAAAGCCAATTCACTGGATGAGTTGGTCACCAATTTGGAAATAGTTCAGACAAACGACAGCTTGATTGCTCTGGCCTCATTGGATGAAAAAGAACGCGACAAGAAAATCTTAAAGATCATAGCTCAGCTTGAAGCTGAGAAGGAGCGAAAACGGCAAGAAGAATTGGATGCATTGGAGCGGCTTCAAAACAGACCCAATTTTTCTTCCGGCGGTGGTTCCGGATCAGGGCGGAAATGGTATTTCTACAATACCAACGCAATGAGTTCGGGTTTTACCGAATTTAAAAGTCGCTGGGGTGACCGGCCGAATGAAAACAATTGGCGTCGATCCATGAAGTCGGATGTCAATCTTTCAGGACCTTCTCAAGGGACGTCAAGCGACAGCCTCTTGGCAGATATCGGTGTGGAAGAAGAAGCAAAAAGCCTGGAAGATTACTTGGAAGAACTTCCACTAGGAGATGGTGAAATGGCCACCGCGCACAACGAAATCATTGCCGCTTTATATGACATCGGTACAATCTATAAAGAACGCTTGCAAGACGATGACAATGCCATCGAATCATTTTTGAGAATTACCAACGAGTATGATACGAGCGCTACCTCACTTCCTGCGCACTATCAGCTTTATCGCATTTATATAGAGAAAGAAGAATCAGGTGGGTTTGTGGGAACGGGTTTTCGAGACAATTCGGAATACTACAAGAATGTGATTTTGGCCGATTATCCTGATAGTGAGTTTGCCAAACTCATCACCGACCCTGACTACATCACCGAAAAAAATCGGAATGTAGAAGAGGAACGAAAAGAGTACGAAGCCACTTATAAAAAATACAGCAGAAGGCAGTACAACGACGTGATGCTGACAGCCAACACGGTCATTCGCGACGAGCCGAATAACAATTATCTGTCAAAATATTACCTTATAAAAGCCCTTACAATCGGTGCGCAAAAACAGCCAGAGGCATACGAAAACCTATTGCGCGAAATCATTTCGAAATTCAGGGGAACCGAAGAAGCTGATAAGGCTGCCGAACTACTGGGAGAACTCAACGAGTTGAAATCGCAGATGGCACGCGATGAGAAAAAGAACAATCCTGACGAAGAGCCCACGGCGGATACCGAGCCCTCCGATGATGATACGCCGGTCAATACGTCGATGTACGAATCGAAAGATGATTCGGAACATTTCTTCGCGCTGATTTTCCCGAAAGCAGAAGCAAGTTCTACGGATCTGAAAGAAACCATTGCCGATTTTAACACTGCATCTTTCAGAAATGATAATTTGAGAATCACGAATAGCTTCATTGACAGAGACCATCAAATCATTATCGTAAGAAGTTTTGAGGACAAAACTGCTGCGATGAACTACTACAATACATTTCTTGTAAATAACTCCACACTGGCTGAGATAAACGAGAAAGGCTATCAAACCTTTGTAATTACAACTAAAAACTTCACCACCCTTTTCCGCAACAAGAATGCGGATGTATATCAAGCATTTTTTGAGGAAAATTATCTCTGATTCGAGTGAAAGGAAGCAGCATGTTTAAAAGTTCAAATACCAAAGAAATGGCCAAAATGAGCGAATCTCAAACTCCTGAGAAGTTGAATAGAATTGTAACAGGAACCAGCATTGAAGGCGAAATAAAGACGGATAGCAATATTCGAATAGATGGAACCGTGAAAGGCACTATTTCCGCGAAAGGCCGCTTGGTAGTGGGAGCTTCAGGCGTAATAGACGGTGAGATAGTTTGTGAAAATGCCGATATCGAAGGAAAAATTACCGGACAGATTTCTGTAAATGGACTTCTAAGTCTTAAATCTACTGCGCGATTGGAATGCGATATCTCCACGAAAAAACTGGCCATAGAACCCGGAGCTGTCTTTACCGGAAATTGCACAATGGGTGGCGGAGTAATCAAGGAATTCAAAAACACACCTAGTGAGCCCGAAGCCGGAACCCAACGAGAAGAAGCCAAACAAGGAAGAGGGTAAAAGGCCCGTCAACGATTTTTACAAATATTCCGGGATGGCCATCCAAATGGGGATTACCATTACGGCGGCTGTTTATGGCGGAATCGCTTTAGATGATTGGCTTGAAACGAAAACCCCTTGGTTTACATTGCTACTTTCTTTGGTGGGTGTAGGAGCCGCCATTTACATCGTTATTAAAACTACCAATCGATGAGTTCTGCATCAGGCAGTAATTTTTACAGAGATTTGATTATTATCGTCATTCCGGTTTGTGCCGGTGCTTGGCTGTCGGCATCATATATTTTAGAAGAAAGCGTGCCCTTTTCTTTTTGGATATCCTTTGGAATTCTCACCGTAGCTTCAGTCTTTATTCATCAGTTTTTGGTAAAAGCCAACAATAAACGCCCGCAAATATTTGTAGCTAGCTTCATGGGGGCTTTGACGGCCAAACTTTTTCTCTCCGGAATCATATTAGTATTGGTAGGTGTATTGGATAAATCAAATCTGAAATTCACAGCCATCGGTTATTTGATTGGATATATGCTTTTTCTCGTAGCCGAAATCAGAAATCTTCTTCCCATAATTCGATCATCATCACACTGATTCACAGTGGTATTGAAGCGGTTTTCAACAGGTGTTAAAAAAACCCACTCATTTGTTTCATTCTACGCATTTAATCAATAGCTTTGCAGTCGATTTTTGAACGCCTTATTGCGCCGAAAACAGCCGACAATGCTGATGAATACAGCCACTCGAAAAGCTCTTACTAAGAGCATCCTATTTCTGACTTTTATAGCCGGTTTAACGTTAAACGTTTCTGCACAGCACGATCACGATGATCACGATCATGAAAGCCATGAACACGCTGAAGAGCATGTGGCCGATCAGCCTTTTAATGCCGGTGAGATGATTATGCATCACATTGCTGATGCCCATGAGATTCATATCGTTGGTGATGTGGCCATCTACCTGCCGATTATACTTTTTACGGAAGATGGTTTGAAGGTATTCTCCAGTTCACATTTTTATCATAATGAGCATCATGCCACTTATGTAGACTCCACCGGTGAAAAAGTCGATTATCATTACTTCACCTATGATGATTATGTCTTGTATCACGAGCATATCTATTACGCCGGAGACAATGAAGCGCTTACGATCAATCCTGCAACCGGTGACGCGACTAATGAAGCGGTTTTCGACCTTTCCATCACGAAGAGTGTGACGGGTGTCTTTTTGACTTGTTTGCTTTTGATTTTGATTTTCGGCTCTGTAGCGCGATCGTATAAAAAGCGTGAAGGACAAGCTCCAAAAGGACTTCAATCATTCATGGAACCTCTCATCCTGTTCATCAGAGACGAGGTAGCCATTCCTTCGATAGGCACCGCGGCAAAGGCAGAGAAGTTCATGCCCTTCTTGCTTTCCACCTTTTTCTTTATCTGGATTGCGAATATGCTGGGGCTTATCCCTTTTATCGGTGGCTTTAACATTACGGGAACATTATCAGTGACCATGGTACTTGCGGCCGTTGTTTTTATCATCATCACGGTAAATGGCAACAAGCATTATTGGAGCCACATTTTATGGCCTGCCGGCGTGCCGCTTCCCATCAAGTTTATTTTGGTACCGATTGAATTCGCATCGATTTTTATTAAACCATTGGTATTAATGGTTCGACTCACGGCCAACATCACGGCGGGTCACATCATTATTTTGGCTTTCGTTTCTCTCGTTTTAATATTCGGACAGCAAAGTGAGGCAGCCGGTTACGGTGTAGGATTCGGAAGTGTACTGTTCATGATTTTCATGTTCTTCATTGAGTTGTTGGTGGCTTTCCTACAAGCATACGTGTTCACCCTTTTGGCAGCACTGTATTTCGGAGAGGCCAAGCAAGAAGGACATCATTAAGTAAAGGCAATTATTAACCCACATAAACACAAAAGCTAAATGGAATTATTAGCTATTATTTTGCAAGCTGCGGCTAATGCCGGATTCGCAGGAATCGGAGCAGGACTAGCTGCTATTGGAGCAGGTATGGGTATCGGACGTATCGGTGCCTCAGCCCTTGAGTCAATGGCTCGTCAGCCGGAAGCTACGGGAGACATCCGTGCAAACATGATCGTTGCGGCAGCACTTGTTGAAGGTGTTGCGCTTTTCGCGGTGATCGTTTGTCTTTTGGTTGTACTCTAAAAACAAAAAAGTGAAGATGGCCCTGACGGTTGGTCAGGGCCCTTCATTAAACCATTAAAGAGCAAAAGTTATGTTATCAGTAAGTTGGGGAACTGTTCTTTGGTCATCGATTGCTTTTATCATCGTTGTCCTGATCCTTGCCAAAATGGCTTGGAAACCAATTTTAGCATCCATACGCGAGCGCGAAGATTCGATAGATGATGCATTGAAATCTGCAGATAAAGCCAGACAAGAATTGGCCAATCTGCAATCGAGCAATGAAGAGCTATTGAGAGAAGCTCGTGCAGAACGCGACTCCATGTTGAAAGACGCCAGAAGCACGAAAGACAAAATCATTGCCGATGCAAAAGAGAAAGCAGAAAGCGAATACGCGAAGATTCTAAATTCTGCTAAAGAAGACATTCGCAATGAGAAACTCGCAGCTATTACTGAATTGAAAAAGCAGGTGGCTACTTTGAGTATTGACATTGCCGAGAAAGTAATTCGCCAAGAGTTGGACAACGATCAGAAACAAAAGGATTTGATCAATCGATACCTTGAAGAAGCAAAATTGAACTGATGCATCAGAATTCAAAAGCCGCTAAACGATACGCTAAGGCCCTTCTTTCTTTTGCCATTGAGCAAAATGAAATGGAGAACGTAGCCACGGAAATGGAGTTGATTGCTGCAACGTGTGCATCAAGCAAAGACTTGGTAACGCTCTTGAAAAGTCCGGTGGTAAAATCCGACAAGAAGAGAGCTATTTTGAATAAGATTTTTGCCGGTAAAATAGGAACCATCACTCTAAAATTCATGGAAGTGATGACTCGTCAAGGGCGTGAAGATCTCCTCCCGGAAATAGCGAATGCTTTCAAATTCGTTTATCGAGAGCACAAAGGAATCGTAACGGCAGAAATCATTACGGCAATACCTTTGACGGAAGAAGGAAGAAAAAAAGCATTGGCTTTCATTACCAATATTTACGACAAAGTAGAGCTTACTGAAAAGGTGGACAAAAGCCTGATCGGTGGCTTCATCATACGCGTTGGAGACAAACAGTACGACGAATCCGTAGCGCGAAAACTAAATTCTCTCAAAAGAGAGTTCAAGAAAAACCCATACATCTCAGAACTTTAATAAAGACACCATGGCTGAAGTAAAACCGTCTGAAGTATCCGCCATCCTGAAAGAACAGCTTGCGGGATTCAAGTCAGATGCCGAACTGGAAGAAGTAGGTTCCGTACTCCAAGTAGGAGACGGTATTGCCAGGATTTATGGCCTTTCCAGCGTTCAAGCGGGAGAGCTTATCGAGTTTGAAACAGGACTCAGAGGAATGGTCCTCAACTTGGAAGAAGATAACGTCGGAGCCGTACTTTTGGGTTCCTCAGAAGGAATTAAAGAAGGTGATACCGTAAAACGTACGGGGCTTATTTCATCTATTCAAGTGGGTGAAGGAATGCTCGGACGCGTGGTAAACACCCTCGGTGAACCAATCGACGGAAAAGGACCGATTACGGGAGAACTTTTGGAAATGCCGATCGAGCGTAAAGCTCCCGGTGTTATTTACCGTCAACCGGTAGATGAGCCGCTACAAACGGGTATTAAGGCGATCGACGCCATGATTCCCGTTGGAAGAGGACAACGTGAGTTGATCATCGGTGACCGTCAAACGGGAAAATCAACCGTTGCAATTGACACCATCATCAACCAGAAAGAATTTTACGACAGAGGCGAGGCCGTTTTCTGTATCTACGTTGCAATCGGACAAAAAGGATCTACGGTAGCCCAGATTGCAAAAACATTGGATGATGCAGGAGCACTTGATTATACCGTTATCGTAGCTGCAAATGCTTCTGACCCCGCTCCGATGCAGTTCTTGGCACCTTTTGCCGGAGCAGCTATCGGCGAGTTTTTCCGTGATACGGGAAGACCTGCACTAATCGTGTTTGATGACCTTTCGAAACAAGCGGTAGCTTACCGCGAGGTATCTCTTTTGCTTCGTCGCCCTCCGGGACGTGAGGCATACCCCGGTGATGTATTTTACCTTCATTCAAGACTTCTCGAGCGTGCTGCGAAAGTGATTAACAGTGATGAGATTGCAGCTCAAATGAATGACCTTCCGCCTTCGTTGCAAGGAAAAGTAAAAGGTGGCGGATCACTTACGGCCCTTCCGATTATTGAAACCCAAGCGGGAGACGTTTCTGCCTATATCCCGACTAACGTAATTTCGATTACCGACGGTCAGATTTTCTTGGAATCAAACCTTTTCTTGTCGGGTGTGCGCCCCGCAATCAACGTGGGTATCTCGGTATCTCGTGTAGGGGGTGCGGCACAGATCAAGTCAATGAAAAAAGTAGCCGGTACCTTGAAACTAGACCAGGCACAGTACCGCGAGCTTGAGGCTTTCGCCAAATTCGGTTCTGATCTTGACCCTGCTACCATGTCGGTACTGGGAAAAGGTGCACGAAACGTTGAGATACTAAAGCAAGCACAAAACTCTCCGATGCCGGTTGAGAATCAGGTAGCAATTATTTACTGCGGTACCAAAGGCCTTTTGAATAAAGTTCCGGTAAACCGCATTAAAGAGTTTGAAGAGGAATTCTTGAACTTCATGGATGAGAAGCACCGCGATGTATTGGATACTTTGAAAGCAGGTAAACTGACAGACGAAGTAACTTCTACCATTGAAAAGGTAGCAGCTGACCTCAGCGAGAAGTACGCTAAATAATTGAATTTTCGCTTTTACGAAATAGGCGCAAATGGCAAATCTTAAAGAAATACGATCGCGAATCACCTCGGTAAACTCTACCAAGCAGATCACCTCTGCCATGAAAATGGTATCGGCTGCGAAATTGAGACGAGCTCAGGATGCAATCACACGGATGCGCCCTTACGCTCAGAAGCTGCAGGAAATTCTTCAAAATGTCGGTAGCTCTCCGAGCGTGGCTGAAAACGTCTACGCGCAGGAACGTGAGGTAAAGCGATTGCTGATCATTTCGGTTACTTCTAACCGAGGATTGGCAGGGGCTTTCAATAACAATGTGATCAAAGAGGTTCAGTCCATCATCAGATCCAATCCCGATACGGAAGTAAAAGTGCTGTCGATCGGTAAAAAATCTTTTGATGCTTTTAAGAAAACAAGTCATGTACCGGGCGTGGGATATCCATCGGAGCCACATACCATTTATGACAATGTAAACTTCGAAGAGTCTTCTATTATCGCACAAAGCATAATGGACAAATTCGCCGAAGGAAAAATTGACAAAGTCGTTCTTCTTTACAATTCTTTTAAGAATGCCGCGGTTCAGATTTTGAAGAAAGAGCAGTTTCTACCCATTCTTCCGCCCGCTCCTGCCGAAAACGAAAGCTCAGTTCAAAGTGACTACATTTTCGAGCCGAACAAGGAAGAAATTGTAAATGAGTTGATTCCAAAGTCGTTGAAAATCCAGCTTTACAAAGCCATTTTGGATTCGGTGGCTGCCGAGCACGGTGCCCGAATGACGGCCATGCACAAAGCAACGGACAACGCGACGGAGATGGTAAAAGAATTGAAACTCACTTATAACAAGGCGAGACAAGCTTCGATTACCAACGAGATATTGGAAATCGTAGCCGGTGCAGAAGCATTGAGCGATTCATAAACACCTTATTGATGAAAGCTAAACCCCGCCTTCCCGCGGGGTTTCTTTTTTTGGTGTAATTTCTGCTGCGCAATTTTTCTTTAGCAATGACCCGAAAAAGAACGGTCCACCTCTTCATCTTTATCATTGGCTTGAGCCTGGTGCTCTTAGCTGACGGCATATCATCGCTGCTTATTCTCAAAACGGATAAAATTGAGCAAGCTGAGGAATTCGCCGAAACCTTAGACGATAAAACCAATAAGGCTGTCAGGCTCATACATGATCTGGAAAAAGACATCAAGGCATACGGGCCAAAGCGGATACAGGCTTTGCGTGGCTCAGAATTCAAAAATCTACTCCGCGAAGAAAGTATCGCGCTTTTCGTGTTTCGCAATGATGATCTTATCCTTTGGACGGATAATACCGTTTCTCCCGAGTCCGTTAGACGCGTAGCTACACTTGGAACGGAAATTCATCATTTTGAAAACGGTTGGTATAGATTAATCTACTTTACGGATGGCGTGGATGAATATGTGGCAGCCATCCTGATTTCAAGAACTTTTCCTTATAAAAATGACTACCTGACCAGCGGTTTTATCGATGATTTCACTCAAGAAAATCTCGAAGGAATCCACTTAAACGGAGGAGCAGGCCGGGTAAAGCTCAAAGCTGATCACCAGAATTTTTACCTCTCCTTCTCAAAAGAAGACGCTCGATCAAAAAATAAAGCAATTCTCTTCGCTATTACTGCTTTGTTCGGAGGCAGTCTTATTCTGTTTGCCATTCTGATGCTGTATAAATCAGAAGCAACAGGTCGCAAATTGTATGTTTCTTTTCCCGGACTGGTAGTGATCATCGTGATATTACGGTATTTCAGTTTAAGGGCTAACTGGCCTTCTATAACCGCTACACTCGCAGCATTTGACCCCGTGCTATACGCTTCGTCCTTCATCTCACCCACTTTCATTGATTTTTTAATTAACGTCCTGCTCATTTTTATTCTCTCCTTGTTTGCGAGGCGCGCCATGGTTTCTGCCGAAGATGGTAAAGGACAGTCAAAGTATATTGTGGCATTCACTATAGGCAGCACGCTGCTATTCTTTATGGCAGCTTGGGTGAATCAAATGGCCAAGGAGCTTGTATTGAATTCATCCATACCCTTTGAAATAAACAACCTGAATCAACTAACATTGAGCAGTTTGGCAGGGGTTATCTCAATAGGCGTTTTGTATTTCAGTTTTTTGCTCATAGCTGAGGGGCTATCCGTTTTTGCCAAAATCAAGGGCCTGACCTTCAAGCCTTGCCTCTTGGTAATTTCAGTCTTGACTTTAATTTGGGTACTGTTAACCCATTTTGTCGGCATAAGAGATTTGGCCTTCGTCCTCTGGCCTGCTTTCATCTTAGTCGCCTTACTTTACTCATCTCATCTCACTCGCTCTTCAGTATTTCGCTTTCCCGAAGGAGCATTAATACTGATCGTGTTTTCAACTTTAGGTGCGTATAATTTTAAAAAGTACATGGCAAATCGCGAACAAAGCGAACGCGAAATCATAGCCGAAAAGCTCGCCATAAATGATGATCCGATTGCTGAAGTTCTTTTTTCCGGACAGAAAGATGAGCTCCTTCGGGATAAAACGGTAAGAACTCTTTTTGAACAAGAAGATTTGCATACCCGCGAAAAACTTGAGGATTATATCGTATCCCGGTATTTCACGGGATACTGGAGTAAATATGACATTACTCTTCACGCCTTTACTGCCGATGAAGCAGTATGGGGAAAGTTGCCGGCTACTCGCCCCAGTAGTTTTGCAGATCTCGAAGAAGATCTGATTGAATATAGTGAAATTGATAGTTTGAAGGAGGGTTTTCACTTCATGTATAATGCTCCCGACCGCATAGCTTATATGGCTGTAGTGCCGATGAACTACAACCTGCGCGAAGAGCCGGACGGGTACCTTATTTTCGAATTTGCCTCTACACTTTTTCCTCAGCAAGTCGGTTTTCCCAATTTATTAATTGATAGAGAACTGGGACCTTTGGAAGGAGCCGAAGAATATTCTACCGCTCGGTATTCCCAAGGTCGATTAACAAATAGCCAAGGCGACTACCCCTACCCTTCTACTCCTGAGATTTTTCGCCGACAAGTTCAAAAAGGCGAAAAGTTTTTTTCTCTCAGAGGTTTTGAACATTACATTTCCGTTTTCAACGACGAGGACATGGTTGTTATTTCCAAAGAGCTATACGGTCCGCTCGATAAGATAACCATGGTGACATACCTCTGTGTCATTTACGGTATTTTGTTCTCTCTCGGAATAGCCGTGTATCGTTTTCGCAAGGATCGCTTGTATTTAAGGCTCAACCTCAACCGCAAGGTTCAGGCTCTGCTGGTCATTCTTACTGCGACAACGATGATTCTATTTTCACTGGCAACCAAATACTATATTGAAGAAAAATACAGTGAGAAAAATGAGCGGCTGATTTCCGAAAAAATGCATTCGATTTTATTAGAGTTAGAGAGCAAATTATCAGAAGAAGAACAGCTCAATTATGAAATGTCAGATTATCTGAATCGCATCTTGTCTCAGTTTTCCGTCATTTTCTTTACCGATATAAACCTCTTCAATCCTCAAGGTGATTTGATCGCTTCGAGTCAAATGAGAATGTTTAACGAGGGTTTGATCAGTCGAAAGATTGACCCGAATGCATATGCATACCTGCACTATCTCCATCAGATAGAATACATCCAAGAAGAAGCCGTGGGTGAACTTTCCTATTTATCAGCCTACGCTCCTTTACTCAACCGACGTGGAGAAATAATAGGTTATGCCAATTTACCCTATTTCGCCAGACAGACCGAACTGACCAATGAGATATCCAGCTTCTTGGTATCAGTTATTAATCTGTTCGTGCTGGTGTTTGTTCTTTCATTAATCATCGCGCTCTTTATATCGCAATGGATTACGCTTCCTCTTCGCTCCATCCGCGAGAGCCTCTCGGCGATAGAGCTCGGCAAGGCAAACAGGCTGGTAGGATATGAAGGTAGGGACGAGATAGGCCTTTTGGTAGATGAATACAATGCGAAGGTCTCTGAATTGGAGATGAACGCAGCCAAATTGAGTCAGTCAGAGCGAGAATCGGCTTGGCGTGAAATGGCAAAGCAAGTGGCCCACGAGATTAAGAATCCGTTGACGCCGATGAAACTGAGTGTTCAACATTTAGAGCGAACCCTCTTAACGGATGGGCAAATAGATCGGGAGAAAGTGACCAGAGTGATGAAAAATCTTATCGAACAAATAGACACCTTGACCTCCATCGCCAATGCCTTTTCGAGTTTTGCCAAAATGCCAAAGGCCAAAGTAGAGATGATTAATTTAAGAGAGACGGTAGAGAGTGCCGTAGAGCTATTTAGCGGATTTGATCGCATTGATTTTACAACATCTTATCCTTCTTTAAGCTCATATTTGATAAATGCAGATAAAGATCAGCTGATCAGGGTTTTTAATAATCTCCTCAAAAATGCCGTTCAATCAATGACGGAGGAACGAAAAGGACACATACGACTGGAAATCAGTGAAGAAAATCGAGGTTATTCCGTAGTGATCGAAGACAACGGATCGGGGATACCGGATGATCAAATATCAAAAATTTTCGTTCCTAACTTTACCACAAAGTCACGTGGGATGGGACTTGGCTTGGCTATGTCAAAAAACATTGTAGAGAATTTCGGAGGATCCATTTCGTTCGTAAGCACCGTAGGTCATGGCAGCCGATTCAAGGTTTGGCTTCCGATGGCATAGCTTGGAGTCTCCGTCTTTGACAGGTTCGGAGCTTCACCTGATTGAAAGTAGAATTATCAGCAATCCTTCCTCCGGCGTTATCGCGAAATTTCAACTTGCCTTTTCCCGAAAAGACAGCACCCTCTTCGAGAATGACCTCCGAATTATCTTCAAACCTCAATTTACTGCCACGATTTAGTACGAGTTGTCCTCCGTCTTCTACGATAATTTTACTATCCTTTTTTAGAATCACCTCTTCTTCGACCGTCATCCTGGCCCCGCTTTTAATGCGCAGAACCGTGGGCGAAGAAAAAAATACTTCGCCTTGAACCGTATCTGGCTGAACGAATCGTGTAATGGTTTTTCCGCGATCTAAAGTCAGTCCGGCATCAACGAATAAATCAGATCCATGGGGATTGTGGTCGTTAAGGATAATTTCTGAGCCTGCCCAACGTCGAGGTTCTGAGATCAGGGAATCATGATAAGTGACTTCAACTCTCATAGACAAATCCGGATATGTTTCCAAAATACGTAGAGCAATTCCGTTGAGATAAATAGCGTCCGAATTTCCCGAATAGGTTGACTTTCCCTTACGGGAATTGAGATGAGTGATGGTAGAGGCGGTAGACGGGTTGGTGCCTATGCCGATTATCTCAACTTCATTTTCTCTCATGCCAAAATCGGGATCACCGGCTTTTGGGTGCATGAAATAGGTACTATCGGCGTTTCGCCTCACTCCGGGCGACCTTTCATTTTCAGTTGTTATCTGATCATCATTATTGGTATAGTAAAAAGGTCGCTCTAATTCGTGATGACCCGTGAGCGGATTTTCAAATTCTGCCAAAAGATTATAAACATGATGTGGCTTGTTGTCAACACAAGGTCCCAAATCCAATTTTTCATCATCCCAAAGGTAATCGTAAGCTCCCGTGGCAGGAATGGCTTTGAGGTAATCTGCATAGACGCTGCTGTAAACCCTTGCCCCTTCACGCACATCGGCATCAATTTGGCGGTTTAGGTAAAGCCCCGGGCGAGCGGCCGGCATGCAGTCGTAGTGTTCATATATAAAGCGATCGGTTCGGGACCCGTTGACGGCGTACGTCAGATGGTTTTCCACCCAGATCCATTGTTGAAATTCTTCTTCGGGGATAAACGGAAGTTTGATTCGCAAAGCATCGCCGGATTTAACGTAATCGCGCAAAATGTAAGTCCCGCCCTCATCAGTATAGTTCAAATCGCCATTGACTTCATTTCTGTTTTGATCCAACGCATTGATTTCAAATGAGCTCCCTACAGGCGACCAGCCCAGCCAATACCTATCCCATCCCGTTGATGTGAGAAAAGATGAGTTTGCTGCCCCCATCATCGACCACCCTCCTTGAACGGCCAAAAGATAGCTTCGAAATCTCGCACTGTTTCCGCCTCCCGAGTGCAAATTATTACCTCCCATCAGTAAGTGGTTAAATTCGTGTTTAAGAATACCAAATGGTAATCCGGAGCCTCCGCCAAAAAGAGAATATGTATCCGTTTTGAAGCCTCCCAAAATACCCGCGCTCGAAGCTGATGCCTGACCATTGTCTTTCGGTATAGGCGCAAAATTTCTTAACAAAACCATCAGATGATCAACGCCTGAAAATTCTATTGAAGGTTCTTTTACTACACCTTTTTTTGATTCATTTTGCCAATAATCAAAATCAGAAAAATCCAGATTCTCATTTGAAATTATATCGGCTGTATTTAATCGATCAATTACCGCCTTGAGCAATTTGGATTTACTCCTTCCAATCTCTGATTCCTTTAAAGTGATGACTTCAGGATAATAATCACCCAAAACCTGTAATTGACCAAAAGAAGTTTCATCGTAGTACTGAGTAAGTAATTTAAGCGAATCCTCACCCTGATAAACATTGAAGATATCGTCTCGAAATTCAGGTAGCTCATTTACTCTCCAGTTTTCGTGTCCATTGGGATAGGCATCGTTTGAAGGGTTTTCATCATACTCAATCTCGACAAAAACCATAAGCACCCGGATGGTGCCTTCGGTCGGCAATACCCAACCGTTTCTACTGTCTTGCTGACCGCTCGATTTTAACTGAAAAGTGAAAAAAAGCAAACTGAGCCAAAGCATTGCTCTTCTATGTGAAAGGAAACCGTACATTTTGATTCAAGAAATTACATTTGCAAGAAACCGCAATCAATATACATGGAACATATCATAACAACTCAAAACGGACATATTCGAGAAATAACGATAAATCGCGCAGAGAAGTTGAACGCTCTGAACTCGCAGCTTATCAAAGACCTCTCCACGGCATTAAAAAAGGCCGATGAAGATAAAGAGACTCGCGTGGTCATTTTGACCGGAGCCGGAGAAAAAGCCTTTGTCGCGGGTGCGGATATTTCTGAATTTGCTGATTACAACGAGACACAGGGAAGAGAACTAAGCCAGCGAGGGCAAGATTTACTTTTCACTGCCGTGGAAAAAATGACAACGCCCGTAATCGCCGCAGTAAATGGTTTTGCGCTGGGTGGCGGACTGGAACTCGCCATGTCTTGCCATATGAGAATCGTCTCAGATAATGCCCGATTGGGCTTACCCGAAGTGAGTTTGGGAGTGATTCCCGGCTACGGCGGAACCCAGCGTCTCGCGCAGTTGGTAGGTAAAGGAAAAGCCTTGGAAATGATTATATCAGCGCAAATGATTGATGCGCAGGAAGCATACAGACTCGGATTGGCCAACAAAGTGGTTTCGCAAGAAGCTCTTATGGATGAGTGTCGAGCATTGGCCGGTAAAATTTCCAAAAACTCCCCTTCTGCCATTTCATTAGCCATTCGTTCGGTCAATGCCCAATACACGGAAGGCGTGGACGGATATCAAGTAGAAGTGGATTCATTTGGCGAATGCTTCAAATCGAGCGACTTTAAAGAGGGAACCCAAGCATTTTTGGAAAAACGCAAACCTGAATTTAAGGGTGAGTAAGGCCTGCAGTAATTTATGAGCTCGCTGCGCAGCCTTCTTGGCCAAACGGCGATTTACGGTGTAAGCAGCATCGTGGGCAGGGTGATGAACTTCTTTATCCTCACACCATTCTACACCCGAATTTTCGACAGAGTAGAATACGGTGCCATCACTGAGCTCTACGCCTACGTAGCTTTTTTGCTGGTTTTCCTGACCTACGGAATGGAAACGGCCTTCTTTCGTTTCGCTTCTCGTGAAAAAGAACCCTCAAAGCAAACGCTGGTTTTTAGCACGGCGGCCATTTCGCTGCTGTCGACTTCAGTACTATTCATCGCACTGATCTACCTCACGGGCGGAAATATCGC
>CAZYWJ010000002.1:75165-94364 GCA_964651785.1 uncultured Cryomorphaceae bacterium | reverse complement strand
TTTTTAGGGTTGGCAGGTATCGTAAACGAAACGTTTGACCGCGCCGCTTTTGAAGCACTTTCCGGATTGCCAAAAGAGGAGGCCACTGCTCAACTGGGAATTTATGGTGCCTGCTACAAAGTGGCCATGCTGCTCAGTATCGGAATTCAGGCATACCGCTTTGCGGCAGAGCCTTTCATTTTTTCTTTGGTAAAGGGAGAGCGAAGTGAGCGAGTTCAGGCTGACGTAATGAAATTTTACTTTATCGTAGCCTTGTTGATCAGCGTGTCGCTAATATGTTTGGACGATCTCGCCTTGCTGCTGATTGGCGAAGATTTTCGCGTGGGGGCTCCCGTCATTCCGATCTTGCTCGGAGCTTACATTTTTTACGGCGCGGTATTCAATCTCTCGTTTTGGTATAAACTAAATGACAAGACCATCTACGGGGCAGCTATTGCTTTAGGTGGTGCGCTGGTTACCATCGTGCTCAATGTTTGGCTGGTGCCAAAAATCGGTTATTACGGATCTGCATGGGCTACCTTGGCGGCTTACGTTTTTATGACCATTATTTCATATTCGCTTATGCGAAAGCACCACCCCATGCCTTACGACCTTTCGTCCATCGGACAGTATGTTTTAGTAGCAGTTTCCATGGTCTTTATTTTCGAATACCTCGACCCGCAAGGTTGGGCTAAATATCTCGGCGGTACTGCGGTCATCGTTATTTTCGCATTATTCGCCATTTTTAAAGAAAGAAAACAACTTAGAATCAATGACGACAGTTGAAATAATTAATAAGTCAGGGCATGCACTGCCTCACTACGCTACGGAGGGAAGCGCCGGCTGTGACCTGAGAGCCAATCTCAGCGAAAGCATCAGCTTAAAACCGCTCGAGCGAAAGTTGATCGATACGGGTATTTTCATAGCGCTACCCGTCGGCATGGAAGCACAAATAAGACCACGCAGCGGAATGGCTTATAAAGAGGGGATTACGGTATTAAATTCTCCCGGTACGATCGATGCCGACTACCGCGGAGAGGTGAAGGTATTATTGGTAAATTTGTCGGCTGAAGAGGCTATTATTCAAAATGGTGATCGCATTGCGCAAATGGTGATTGCCAAGCATGAAGTAGCCCATTTTAAAGAAGTTTCGACACTTTCTGAAACCCTTCGTGGCGAAGGTGGTTTCGGGAGTACCGGAAAAAAGGACTGATACTGAATGAACATCATCATACCCATGGCAGGTCGCGGAAAGCGACTTCGCCCACACACGCTCACCGTTCCTAAACCCCTGGTTAAAATTGCCGGCAAACCCATCGTTCAACATTTGGTGGAAGACATTGCCCGACTTTTGGATAATGAACCGCTTGAAGAAGTGGTGTTTGTAACCGGTCGATTTGGATCTGAGGTAGAAGAACACTTATTGGAAGTAGCCAAAAATTTGGGCGCTCAAGGCAAAATAGCCTATCAGGATGAAGCACTGGGAACGGCTCACGCCATTTGGTGCGCGAAAGAATCGCTCAAGGGAAAAACCATCGTGGCTTTCGCCGACACCTTGTTTAAAGCCGATTTTGAGCTGGACTCAAATGCCGATGGAATGCTCTGGGTCAAACAGATAGACGATCCTTCGAGTTTTGGCGTGGTAAAACTGGATGGCGCCGGACACATAGTAGATTTTGTCGAAAAGCCGAAAGAGTTTGTCAGCGATCTGGCCATGATCGGTTGCTATTATTTCAAAGAAGGAAAAGACCTCTACGCGGAGATAGAATACCTGATAGAAAACGAGGTGATGAAAGGCGGCGAATATCAGCTACCCGATGCATTGCGCAGGATGACGGAGAAAGGAAAGACTTTTTCTCCGGGAAAGGTGGATGAGTGGATGGATTGCGGAAACGCAAAAGTGACCGTGGAAACGTCTAATCGCGTATTGGAGCTGAAATATGCAAACTCTGAAATAGCCGAAGATGCGGAATTAGTGAACTCGACCATCATCGCGCCTTGCTATATTGGTCCCGGTGCCAGGATTATCAATTCCGTTGTAGGACCAAATGCGTCGATCGGAACCAAAACGGAAATTCGGGATTCGCGCATTTCGCATAGTTTAATACAAGACCATTCCGTATTGGCAGGTCAGTCGATGGCACAATCCATGATTGGTAGCTATGTAAAGCTTGAGACGAAACCCGCTACTTTAAGTCTCGGCGACTATAACGAAATCACATGAGTCGAATCTCAAAATTCATTTTCCTTATTTCTTTCCTCTTATTGGCATTCGGCTGCAAGAGCACGGAGGAAGTTTCTGCTAAGGAGAAAAATCCTGAAACGGAACTTACTGAGGAAGAGTTTCGCAATTACGAGATAGCGTTTTTGGATGCCAATAAAGAGAAGATTTTGGGCAACCCTGCTGAGGCAGAACGGCTATTCAGAAAGGCACTGAAGATTAATCCGCAGAGCGATGCCACCATGTTTGATTTGGCTAAAATTTCGGTGGAAAAAGGCAACCTCAGCGAAGCAGCGACTTTTTTGGAAAAAGCTCGATCCATAAACCCGGATAACCCTTGGTACACAGAATATCTGGCTCAAATCTACGCCGAGTCGGGGCGATTGGATGAAGCCATTGAAACGGTGAGAAGTGTTCTGGAGTCTCAACCGGAAAATTACGACTACTACTTTAATTTGGGATCGCTGCTTAGCGCAAAAGGTAAATACGATGAGGCGCTGAAAGTGTACGGCGAACTTGAAGAGAAATTCGGTTTGGTGGAAGAAATCGCCATGCAGCGGCAGATGATTTACTTGGAACTCGAAAAGCCGGAAGAGGCTCTCGAAGAAGCTAATAAACTCATTGAGATAAACCCGGAAGAGATCCGCTACTACGGGATGAAAGCCGAGATTCTGGATCAGATAGGACGAAAGGAGGACGCGCGAGAGCTCTATGCGGAAATGCTTGAAATTGATCCCGATAACGGATTGGTTTTACTCGCATTATTTGAAATGGCGGAAGAAAACGGCGAGCGATTGAAAGCTGAAGAATATTTATCCGCAGCATTCAGAAGTACTGATTTGGGTATTGATGTGAAGGTTAACATTTTACTCAACCTGATGTCCGACCCCGAAGAATCTGCGGAATACCTCTTCAAACTTTCAGACGAACTGGTAGCTGCTCACCCCGATAATGCAAAGGCATATGCCATCCAAGGAGATCTTTACAACAATTACAACCGAAGAGAAGAGGCAAGAACTAAATTTCAAAAAGCAGTATCGATCGATCCCAATCGACCGCCGATCTGGCAGGAGATTTTGGTAATCAGCTCAGCGCTGAATGATTTTGAAACAATGCTTTCAGAAAGCGAGCGGGCCTTGGAGTACTTCCCGCAACTTCCCGTATTTTATTTGTTTAATGGGATAGCACTGCAACAAACCAAACAGCCGAAAGAAGCAGTTGATATTCTGGAGGCAGGTAAAAATCTAGTGATTGACAACAATCAGTTGCTGGGTCAGTTTTACGCTTCTCTCGGAGATGCGTACCACACGCTAAAGAATAACGAGAAAAGCGATGAGGCTTATGACAAGGCGTTGAAATACGATCCTTCAAATGTCATTGTATTAAATAATTACGCCTATTATCTTTCTCTGCGAGGTATTGAATTGGCGAAAGCCGAAACCATGGCTAAAAAAGCCAACGATTTGAGTCCCGATCAGGCAAGTTTTCAAGACACTTACGCATGGGTATTATTCAAGCGGGGCAATTATCAAAATGCCTTGTTTTGGATTAAGGAGGCGCTGAAAAACGGAGGTTCCGAAGATGCGGATGTTTTGGAGCATCACGGCGACATTCTTTGGCAACTTGGTAAAAAGGAAGATGCGAAAGTGGCGTGGCAAATGGCTATAGATGCAGGCGGAGATGTAGAGGTGTTGAATGAAAAAATGGCTCGCACGGAATGAAGAGGTTAGTTCTAATATGCACCGTATGCTTTCTGGCGACTGTGGTATTATCGGGCTGCAAAACGAAACGCGTATTAACCAAAAGTCCGCTTCTTCCTTTAAATGAAAAAGCAATTATAGCGCAGTTGGAAGCTACTTTGTTTAAATTCGAAACGCTCAACGCCAAGCTTTCGGTAAATGCCGAAACCGAAAAAGAAAATCGTTCATTCAAAGTAAATATGCGGGTTGCTTCTGATAGCGCTATCTGGATGAGCATCACGCCCGCACTTGGAATTGAGGCGGCTCGAGCTATGGTAACTACCGATAGCCTCAAATTCATCGATAAGCTTAGCGATAAGTTTTATTTGGGCGACTATCGCGCACTCGATTCGCTCTTTGGCTACGAAGCGCAATATGATTTTCTGGAAAATTTACTCGTGGGAAATCCCATTCAAATTTTGGAAGGAGAAAAGTACCAATCGGTGGTGGATGATTTGTACTACGTTATTCAAACCAAAAACCCTCGAAAAGTCAGAAAGGCCGTAGACCTTACGTTTAAGCCATCCATGGAAGACTCTCTGCAGATAGAAACTGAAATCGTCAAAAAAAAGAAACTGGAAAAAGCAGTCGAAAAACTGGAAGAAGAGGATTTAGTAATAAAGCGTTTCTATGTGCGTGCCGACAATTTCCGAGTAGAGAAAGTGATTATTGAAGATTTGCTTACTGAGCGTTCTTTCCGTGTGGAATACGGTGATTTTATGGATGTAGGCGGACAAGCATTCGCACACGAAATAGATATATATATCAATACACCAAAAGAATCGGGAAAATTTGAGTTGTCTTATTCTCGGGTGAGATTGAATGAATCGCAGTCTTATCCATTTAAAGTTCCTTCCAAATATGAGCCACTTTTCCGTTAGACATATCTTTTTTGTCTTGGCCGTTTTAATTGCTTCGGTGGCGGGTGCTCAGGAAAAAGAGAACTTGAAAAAGGAGCGCGACAAAATTTCTGAGGAAATAAGTTTTACTAATAAACTTCTCGAAGAAACGCGACAGAACCGAAGTAAAGTAGAAGGAGAGCTGGGACTACTGAGCAAAAAAATCCGATTGCGAGAAGACCTCATCAACAGCATTAAAAAGGAAGTAAAGCTCTACAATCGACAGATAGAGCGCAATCGTGAAGAGATAGCGATACTCGAATCTGAACTGACCGAAGCCAAAGAGCGCTACGCTGATTTGATTCGACTCGCCCACCGCACCAATCGCTCTCAAGATCGATTGATGTTCATCTTTGCCTCGGATGATTTTTTTCAAGCGATAAGGCGTATTCGGTACTTCAGACAATTGGCTGATCTGCGAAAGGATCAAGCCGAAGAAATTGAAGCCACAAAGGAGAAGTTGGTCTCGTTAAATCAGGAGTTGGATCAAGCAATCGCTTCGAAAAACGAAACGCTCGAACAAGAGCAAAGTGCGAAGCAAGACTTGTCTCGCGATTTGTCCAAACAAGAAAACACCATATCCTCGCTAAAAAGTGAGGAGCGAACCCTGCTGAGTAAACTCAAAAAACAAGAGAAGCAGCGCGAGGAGGTCAATAAAGAAATTCAGCGAATCATTGAAGCGGAAATCAGGGCTTCTAAAAAAGACAATGCAGGCGTTTTTTCTTTGACTCCTGAAGCCGCTGCCTTATCGGCAGACTTTGAGAAGAACCGCGGAAAACTGCCATGGCCGGTCGAACGGGGTGTGATAACCCAAAAATTTGGCGATAACCCCCACCCCGTATTGGCAGGAATTACGGTGCCGAATAATGGGGTGAATATCGCAACGAATCAAAATGCGCAGATCAGGGCCGTGTTTGACGGTACCGTCTCGGGAGTTTTCAGCATTCCCGGAGCGGGGAAGAATGTCATTATCAACCACGGCGGATACCGCTCGGTATACTCAAATCTGAAGGAGGTCTTCGTTTCCAAAGGACAAAAAATTTCGGCTAAAGAGGCTATAGGTTTAGTGCTGACCGATGAAGTGGATGGCAAAACCGAAGCACATATCGAAATTTGGAAAGTGAGCGAAAACGGAACCGTAAAAGAAGATCCGGCAAAATGGATCGTTACACAATAGGGAGTATAATTTCTTAACTTTGCACAAAACAAACTAGCATGTTGCTTTCAGTTTTATTAGGCTTTGTAGGACCATGGCAAATTGTCTTGATTGTGGTGATTGTACTTCTGCTTTTTGGCGGAAAGAAGATTCCGGAATTAATGCGTGGCTTGGGTCGTGGTATGAAGGAATTCAAAGACGCAACCAAAGACGATAATCCATCTCCTGAATCTTCTGATTCTAAAAAAGACTCAAAGTAAGCCGCTTTGAAAAGTTACCGCAGCCTTCTCGACATCCGCAGGGATATTGATCAAAAAAATCTTGACCTAACGGACCTGGTCAATCATTATCTCCAAAACATTGAAAAGTCCGCTGAGCTGAATATCTTCTTAGAAGTGTTTGGCGATGAAGCTTTGGCGAAAGCCGAAACCATCAAGGAAAAACTTCAAAGCGGAGACGCAGGTCGACTGGCGGGAATGGTGATAGCAATCAAAGACAATATTTGCTACAAGGACCATCGCGTTGGCGCAGCTTCTAAAATTTTAGATGGATTTGAATCGCTTTACGACGCTACGGTAATTCGCAAGCTTCTTGAAGAGGATGCCATCATCATCGGTCGCGTAAACTGTGATGAGTTCGCCATGGGTGCATCCAATGAAAATTCATCGAAAGGAATTGTCAGAAACCCGGTCAATCCGGATCACGTCCCGGGTGGTTCTTCAGGTGGAAGTGCTGCTGCCGTAGCTGCCGATTGTTGCTTGGTAGCTTTGGGTAGCGATACCGGAGGATCTATTCGTCAGCCTGCAGCCTTTTGCGGCGTAATTGGCTTAAAGCCAACTTATGGCCGTGTGAGTCGCCACGGCTTGATTGCCTTCGCCTCTTCTTTCGATCAAATCGGACCGATCTCCCACAGTATCTACGATTCGGCTTTGGTAATGGAAATCATTGCCGGTGCCGATGAGTTTGATTCGACTTCGGCTACCAAAGACGTTGATGTCTACTCCGATTTATCGGAAGATAAAAAACTAAAGATCGGATACATTGAAGAGAGTTTGTCAAACGAAGCTCTTGACCCTGAAGTCAAAAAATCGCACGAAAAACTCATCGAGGATCTTAAAGCAAAAGGTCACACAGTAGAGCCGGTGCATATCGAAGAACTGAAATATCTGGTGCCCGCGTATTACGTGCTCACCACGGCTGAGGCTTCTTCCAATCTTTCGCGTTATGACGGGATTCACTACGGATACCGCAGCGAAAATTCGCATGACATAGATTCGACCTATCGCATGAGCCGCACGGAAGGATTTGGCCCTGAAGTGAAGCGTCGCATCATGTTGGGAACATTCGTTTTGAGTGCGGGATATTACGACGCGTATTACGCGAAAGCGCAAAAAGTAAGGCGAATCATCAAAGAGAAAACGGACAAGCTACTATCTGAGTACGATTTGCTCCTCTCCCCTACTACGCCCGCTCCTGCGTTTCCCATCGGGTCCAACACGGATGATCCGATCAAAATGTATCTGGAAGATATTTTTACCGTTCATGCTAATCTGGTCGGCACCCCGGCAATCTCGCTACCGCTATTCGCTCATCCCGATTCAAAGCTTCCTATCGGCGCCCAATTTATGGCAGGTGCCTTCCGGGAAAAACTCCTTCTATCCTTCGCCAACAACTTAATGCAGGCTGAAGCGTTAAAAAAATAGAAGTTTACCAATCGATTTTACTTTTAATAGGTATAGTTTCGTCGAAAATGGAAAACTTCGGTTTGCCATTTTCGTATGCGACTACAACCCTTAAAAACTACAAAATGACTCTCTCGAAGTCGACTTATCTTTTTTTGATCTTTTCGCTCTCTATTTCAATTTGCCATGGAGAAATATTTCAGGATTCTACCGCTGCAATCATCGGGGATACGACGGAAGTAAAAATTGCCGATGATGACCCCATTCTTCGGGCCATGGATCAATCTTGGATGAACGTTGGAATGGATTGGTTAGCATTTAATGCTGATTCCGTTTCTCTCAATATTCACGGCTTCGAATTTGACTCCATTCCTACGTATGCCGATAGCGTATATGCCAATCGAATCGCTAAGCTGAATGAGGAGACTCCGCTGGACTTGGAATACAATCGCTATGTGCAGGCGTACATTAACGTTTATGCGCAGCGCAGACGAGACATTACCCGACAAGTATTGGGATTGGCGGCATTGTATTATCCGCTTTTTGAAGAGCAGCTCGATCGATTTGATATGCCCTTGGAATTAAAGCATTTGGCCGTAGTAGAATCGGGATTGAATCCATCTGCAAGATCTCCTGTTGGTGCCTCCGGATTATGGCAGTTTATGTACACCACCGGAAAGATTTACAATCTGGAGGTCAATTCGTTTGTAGATCAGCGCCGAGACCCGTACGAAAGCACCATAGCCGCTTGCCAATACATGCAGTACTTATACGGCCTCTACAAAGATTGGAATTTGGTATTGGCAGCCTATAATTCGGGACCCGGTAATGTAAACAAAGCCATTCGCCGCTCAGGCGGAAGAAGAGACTATTGGGAAATAAGACCTTACCTGCCCCGCGAGACCAGAGGTTATGTGCCGGCTTTTATTGCTGTCAATTATATCATGAATCACGCAGCAGATCACAATCTATATCCCGTAGAGCCACCCATTCAGTATCCCGAAGTAGATACTTTGCAAATCTGCAGAAGAACAACTTTTGACCAAATATCTGCTTATACGGGGGTTTCCGTTATGGATTTGGAAATATTGAATCCGGCTATGAAGCGGAACATCATTCCCAAAACGGAGAAGTGCCTTACGGTTTATCTCCCGGTAGAAGCGGCGGGAAAATTTTTAGCAAATCAGGATGAGCTTTACAACTATCAACCTGATGCGCCCCAAGCCGTTGACGGTTATATTGTAGAAGATGTAATTGAAACTCATGTCGTGCAAAGTGGCGATGTATTGGGAAAAATAGCTGAGCGATATGGCGTTGGCGTTTCTTCCATAAGAGAATGGAACAATATTCGCGGTAATCGGATATATCCCGGACAAAAATTGGAAATTCATAAAACCATTCGTTCGAAAGTAGGCGAAGAGGTGGCTAAAAAGCCACAACAAAAAGAGGTGTCCGCAGAAGAGACAGTTGAAGCTGAAACCGATAAAATGGAGAAATCTTCTGAGCTTAAAATTCATATCGTTCAGAGTGGGGATACACTCTGGGATATTGCCAAGCTTTATCCGGGAGTGAGTATCAATGACATTAAATCAGCAAACTCGGGTTTGGATTCACGAAGACTCAAACCGGGTCAAAAGATTAAAATTCCGCCTTCATCATGACAAAAATCCTTCGCCCGTTTACCTTATTTCTCTTCGTAATCCTCATCCTTTCAGCATGCGACGAATCGTCGAAATCGCGATCGCTGCCGAGGCATTCGGGAGAATCAGGGGAAATACTTCTGGTGATGGACGAGAGTAAATGGCTGGGACCGGAAGGTGATAGCTTACGAATTCACTTAGAGCAATTTGTGCGACAATTGCCGCAGGCAGAAGTTATGTTTGACTTACTTCAATTCTCTCCCGCCGAAATGAGCAGTTTGCTTAAGCAACACCGCAATATCATCAATATCGAAATCGGCCCTGACGCCGAAGGCCGAAATAAGGTCACTCTTTTGAAAGATAAGTGGAGTAACGATCAATTGGTCTTCAATGCTTACGCCGATAGTCCGAACGAATGGTATGAATTGCTGAATCGCGAATTTCCGAGAGTTGTTGAGTTGATTAATGATAAGGAAATAAGTCGTTTGCAAAAAAACTACCGCCGAAATGGAAATGATGAACTTGAAGAAAAAGTTCAAAAAAAGTTTGGTATCAGCGTACTATTGCCATTGGATACGGAAATAGCCGTCGAGGAGAAAGATTTTCTGTGGATAAAAAGAGAACGTGTCAAATATCTTGGAAATAGTCCGCATGACATTACCCAGGGATTTTTTATCTATCGCTACCCCTATCAGGGTGAGAGCGATTTTGAACAAGATGAAATGCTTTCAAAACGTGACTCCGTTTTACAAAAATATGTTCCCGGACCTCAGGAAGGAACCTACATGAGTACCGAGTATCGCTATCCGCCTGAAACGAGAGACATCACGATTGACGGTCAATTCGGAACGTATACACAAGGGCTTTGGCGAACCGAAAATTACTTTATGGGCGGACCTTTCAGGCGAATCGCTACCACCTCACAAGAGGGGGACGAGATGCTGGTAGTATCCGGATTCGTATTCTCACCCAAATTCGATAAGCGAGAGTATGTTCGCGAACTCGATGCCATTATATCCAGTGTGGATTTTCCTTAATTCGAAAAAACTTCCATTAAAACGGGAAGAGATTTTACTTCGCCAAAACCTTCCAGATGTAATCGGTAATACTCCACCAAAGCCCACAACAACTTTCGCCTTACCGAGGCAATCATTCTAATTTCAGTATCGTATTCAGAAGAGATCAATTCGGCAAAATGCCGACTCACATCTTGATCTAACGTATGCAATGAGCTATTGCGATTACTCGTAAAAACCCCGTTTTGGAGATCAAAATAATGTGATTCATCAGTAAACTTTCCCTTCGGATAAAAGCCTAAAAACTTCGTGAGCCTTATCAGGAAAATGAGGTGGAAGAACGCGTGATTTGTCCCTGAATTAAAAAACTGTAGCGCTGAAGTGACATATTCAAAAAGCTCTTCGTCGGATGATTCTTCCCTAAGAGATTTATAGAGCATCTCTGCCAAGAAGAGCTGAACACTTCCCTTCACCGGATCATAAAACAAACTGCTGCTTCCCGATTTCGCATGGATCTCTTTTACAGTTTGCACATCGTATTTCTCGCGATAGTGAAATGTTATTTCTACCAATGCGAGTGGTTCGAGTGCTGAGAGCTTATTCCCTCTCTTTTTGCCAATACCTCTCACCATAAAGGACATCAAACCATAATCTCGCGTATATCCCGAGGCTATCACGGACGAGCTCGAATAAGGAATTTTCCGAAGGATTAGCGCCTCAGTGGTCGTTTCCACAAATTTACTTAATCATCAATATTTTGCTCACGCAATCAGAATCAGCAGATTCATTGGAAACCAAAGCGAAGTAGACGCCCGTAGCGACGCGTTGACCATTCAGGTTTTTCCCGTCCCATATTCCACGACCACCATTTGATTCAAAAGATGCAACCAGATTGCCTCGGGTGTCGGTTATTTTAATCTCGCTGTCGCGCATAAGACCTTCGATGGTAATCGGTCCTGCATAGGTTTCCCTTACCGGATTGGGATAAACGTTCAAACACTCGTTTGATATTTCACCCCCGATGGCATCACCTTGATAGGAAAGAATTCCTTCTACGGTAGCAATAAAAACTTCACCCGTTTCATCGTTAATAGCGATATCATTAATAACATCCGAAAACAGAGGGCTCTGATCTGCCGTGAAGCGAAGAATCTCCTCAGTGCCATCTTCTGAAAGCAAAAATACCCCTGCTCCGAAAGTTCCGATCCACTTTCGATTAGCGCCATCAATTGCAATACTGCTTATACTTTGCGCTTCAAGCAAAAATTGAAAAATTCCGTCTTGTTCTACCAATATTTGTCGGGCTTCGCTCGGATTATCTGAAAAAGCATCAAAAGGGGAGTAAAAGACGGCTACACCATCATCGGTGCCTACCCATATTTCACCATCCAGATCTTCGGCTATACTATACACATTGTCGGATGGTAATCCGCCATTTCCATCACCCGCTTTAAACAGAGTAGTATTATCATCATCATTTGCCAATTCCGGTGAAAAAACGACAACTCCTCCACGATTATGGAGCATCCAAATATCACCTGCCTGATTTACAATCAATCTGGTAAGAACATTCGATTGGTCAAAATTATTTTCGAGGCTAAAAGACTCCCAAGTACCATCGGGTCGCAGCACGGACAGAGGTTCATCTGCATATCCGTTAGTCATCCACAGATTGCCTTCATTGTCATTTGCTATATCTGCCACACCCACAAATCCCTCAAACTCTTCACGCATTTCCAAACTACTATTCGTCTCATTGTATAAAGTGAGAATCTCCCCGTCCTGCACAGTAAGCATTCCTCCTTGCCAGCTGCCCACATAGGCAAGATCAGGATTATCCGGATCAGGGTAAGCTATTGCAACGTCGCTAAAACTCTCTTCTATGAGAATGGGATACTCCGGCAACATATAATTCTCCCACTGCCCTTCGAAAAATTTATAGAAGCCCCTTTTAGAAAAATCAGACGAATTATTCCAATTTCCAGGGTGTTGAGGATAACCACTTGCCACCCATAATCGGCCATCGGTCGATTCCAGCTTAAAGGCGCTATTTGTTCCGGGACCTGAAACAGCTATAAACTCAAAACCCTTTTCAGCATTATACTTAACGAGCCCGAATCGGGTATCAGCGATCCAAAGATTTTCTGATGAATCTAAAATTGCCTGAGACACACGAAATTGACGACCATTACCGTAATCGCTTATAATATCAGTTGAAAAACCATCAATTCCTTTAATATCAATAAAATAACTCGTATTAACCACCATTCCAAAATCAGATTCCGTCAGTTCTAATACATCTCCACCTGAATTGATAAGCAACCATTCATTATCCGATCTGCGATAGGTACCTAAAACATCACCTTCCCTGAAATTAAGATAGAGAATCCCCCCTACTGATGATACGTTATTTATTTTCTGAAAAGGTGCAGGGTTAGATAATTCTTGCGTCCAATTTTCAAAAACGGTCAGGTCTTCAGAAAGGGCTCCCATGAATAAACCTTCATCGGTTGCTGCAAACATGGTATCATTCAAAATGGTGACTTCGTTAACGGATGGGGAGCCATCAGAAAGAATTTGATAGGTATCACTTACTTCCAGTCGATCCAAATTGAATGAGATAATACCGACTCCCGTAGATATAAAAGCCTGTGAGCCTAAATAGTGGATATGCCTGATTGTTTTGTCTCCAATAACCGAACTATTTTTGATAGCGGTGAAATTTGAAATGGTTCGATCACGAATGACATCCAGGTTCCCGTTTTCATAACCGACTAAAATCGTCTCCAAAGCCTCATTGGCCCTTATCGCTGTTATACCAATGTCAGATAAACCATTTACTTTACTCAGTTTAGAAACAGAGTTATCATCCTTATTGTAAATAAAGATTCCGTTATCCGAAGCAACGTATACTTCATTATCCAAAAGAGCGATATGGAATGCATTATTGTAATTCAGATGGTCTTTCCAAGTGCCGATTTGGGCATAGGAAACCAGAGAAATAAAAGAAACCATGAGGGTCAAACCCCGGCGGTAATGCATTTTACTAGAATTCATCAAAAAACCGGTTGAGTCAAGTAAACGCAAAAATCCACAAAATCATACACGAATTTAGTCGGTTGCTGATTATTTGTTCAAATAATGGTAGTGCACTTTCATGAAAGCCGTTAAATTTGCACTTCGGCCCGGTAGTTCAACTGGATAGAATATCAGATTTCGGCTCTGATGGTTGGGGGTTCGAACCCCTCCCGGGTCACAAAAGTTCAATACCCCGACGGATGTCGGGGTATTTTTGTTTGCGGTAAATTCTTTGGAGTTCACTATAAAAAGTTTTTATCGGAAACGTGGTGTAAACTCACGTGTTGTGAGTCTAAAGAATCACGGAATCACGATAGTCATTCTCCTTTGGTGATAAGAATTTATACCCGGATAAATGTTGGAGGTATTAGTAGGTACTCGTGGCCTAGTGGTATTTGCTTACAAAAGAGTTTTGCGATACAATTTGATGCTCAGAGAATAAGTTACATAAGCCTTTCTACGGTGAGTTGAAATACCATCCGACATTTTTCAGCCATTTCTTTGAACTACCTTGTCCCCTACCGATCATCACATTTTCTGAGGCTATTCTTTACGCTTGATTAAATTGGTCAAAAAAAAATTAAAGCCATGATTGATCAACCCGAAAAACTAAATCAGCCTCAATCGGTGATGGATTGGGTGATAACTCTACTTATAACTTATATTCCCCTCGTAAACATAATAATGCTACTCATATGGGCATTTGATTCGCAAACACCGCTGAATAAGAAGAATTGGGCGAAAGCCAGGTTAATCTGGATACTCATCGGTTTCGCTATCTCTACGGTGATTTTTACCATTTTCGGAGCAGCCTTACTTGCCTCGGGTATATTCGATGCGGCTAATTATTAAGTTTTCTACGTATAGGGTTTTCGAGCGGCAGGGCTTAGAAGCGGATTGCCTGCGGTCGTCGGTTCGAACCGGTTCTCATCCGCTCGCTCCCGAATATCAGCTTAGAGAAAACCTGCCGGAAATGAAAAAACCCTGCTGAATTCTCAACAGGGTTTTGGAGGTCGCGAGCGGATTCGAACCGCTGTACGAGGTTTTGCAGACCTCTGCCTAGCCACTCGGCCACGCGACCATTTTATAATGGGTTGCCAAAAGTATGCATTTCATACGCCAATTTCCAAATTGAGTTTCTTTAAACTCAACCTTCCAGACGAAACGTCACTTCAGCCACGTCTCCATTGATTGGAGGAGCAATTTTTCTAACGCAGATGCCCGCATTTTTTATTCTGGAATCCGAACGTTTTATCCTTTCATGGATGCGATGAGCTACCTGTTCAATCAATTTCGAACGAATGGCCATTTCTTCTTTAACGATTCGGTTTAACACTACGTAATCGATTGTGTCAACCAAATGATCAGTACCAAAAGACTTCGAAACATCGGCATCAACAAACAGATCAACGATGTAGTTTCCACCGATTCGCTCCTCTTCCGCCAGGCAGCCGTGGTAGCCGTAAACCTTTATTTCACGAACCTCAATTCGCTGCAGCTTCCAACTCACTGATTCCGTTTTTCATTCGGTTTAAACATTCTTCTTTTCCAAGCAATGACATAATGTCAAACATGGAGGGTCCCATGCCCTGCCCCGTTAAAACCAACCTCAAATTGGGCAGAACTTGGCCCATTCCCAATTCCTTTTTCTCCAAAAAGTTTTTGAACGTTATTTCACAATTGGCAGCATTCCATTCTTTCTGAGCCTCAAAATCTTCGTATAGCGCTCGGATGACATCGGGCGTATCTTCTTTCCACTTTTTACTCGTGGTTTTCTCATCAAACTCCGTCGGAGCTTGAAAAAGATAGGTTCCGTTCTCTATTATCTCGGGCAAAAATGAAGCTCTCTCTTTCATCAAGCGGCTTACTTCTGACAGGTAATTGGTATCCACATCATACCCTTTTTCCTTTGCCAGCGGCTCAATCATTTTTCCAAGTTCATTGTCACTTTTTGCTCGCAAATATTGCTGGTTGAACCATTTGGTTTTATCAGGGTCAAATTTTGCCCCGGCCTTCCCTACTCGCTCCAAGCTAAATGCTTCTATCAATTCATCCATCGAAAAAATTTCTTGCGGAGTTCCGGGATTCCAACCGAGCATCGCCAACATATTGACAAATGACTCTGAGAAATATCCGTTTTGTTTATATCCGCTGGATTTTTCACCTGATTTAGGGTCTATCCACTCCAGTGGGAATACGGGAAACCCTAATCGATCTCCGTCTCTTTTGCTGAGTTTTCCGTTTCCGTCAGGTCTAAGTAGCAACGGGAGGTGTGCAAATTGAGGTGCCTCCCAACCAAAAGCATCGTAAAGTAACACATGCAAGGGAGCTGATGGCAACCACTCTTCCCCACGAATAACGTGAGTGATTTCCATCTTATGATCATCAACAATATTGGCCAAATGGTAGGTAGGCATTCCGTCGCTTTTGAAAAGCACCTTGTCATCAAGCTGAACGGTATTAACGACCACCCAACCGCGAATGAGGTCGTGTACTCTTACATCTTCTTTTCGAGGCATCTTGAAACGAATCACGTAAGGGTGACCTTCATCAATCAGCTTTTTCACCTCTTCCTCGCTCAGCGTCATGGAGTTGCGCATCGACTCACGTGTGATGGCATTGTATTGAGGGGAAGCAACTTTCGCTTTTTTAAGCCGCTCGCGCATGGCGTCAAGTTCGTCGGGAGTGTCAAAAGCGTAGTAGGCATGGCCGGATTCAATCAATCGATCAGCATATTCCCGGTACATCTCCTTTCGCTCGCTTTGGCGATAAGGGCCATATTCTCCGCCATATCCGGGGCCTTCATCGGGAGTCATGCCACACCAGGCCAAGGCCTCTTTGATGTAATCTTCCGCTCCTTCAACGTATCGGTTTTGATCGGTGTCTTCGATTCTAAGGATGAAGCTCCCGCCGTTTTTCTTGGCAAAGAGATAATTATAAAGGGCTGTGCGCACACCGCCCATATGCAACGGGCCTGTAGGACTGGGCGCAAATCGAACGCGTACTTTCATGCGAAGTGTCTTAATTTGGCCGCAAAGATAGGCCAATTGACCGGATTGGATTTGACCCTACCTTTGCTCAATCCATGAATTCAGATTATGAACTTATAGATTTCGGAAATGGTCGAAAGCTAGAGCGATTTGGAAAGATCATTCTCGACCGTCCTGAAATACAAGCCATAGGTGCGCCCGCGCTTAAGCAGAATCGCTGGCAGGCTCTGGCTTCCGCCAAATTCGTTGAGACGTCGAAAGTAAAAGGACATTGGGAAGAAAAGAATTCAATACCGGCTAGCTGGGATTTCACCTTTTCGCATGGTGCACTTCAATGGACGGCAAAATTAAGCCTGAGTCCATTCAAGCATATCGGCATATTTCCCGAACAAGCGGCTCACTGGAAATACCTTACGGAGAATGTATCTGAGGGAGATCGGGTTTTAAATCTTTTCGGCTACACGGGAGCGGCTAGTTTGAGCGCGGCAGCAGCAGGTGGTGATGTATTTCACGTCGATTCGTCAAAATCAATAGTGAAAAAAGCCGCCGAAAATGCTGCAGCCTCGCAATTGGAAGGAATTCATTGGGTGGTGGAAGATGCTCTGGCTTTCGCCAAAAAAGAGGTCAAGAGGGGAAACGGATATGACTTCATCATTATGGATCCACCCGTGTATGGAAGAGGAAAAAAAGGAGAGCATTGGAAATTGGAAAATCTACTTCCTGATTTGGTAAAAACCGCTTCAGACCTTCTATTGCCGAAAGGCAAACTCATATTAAATACCTACTCTCCCAAAATAGAATTATCGGATATGGTAGCTATCTCTGAAGACACGGGATTGCAAATTCAAAAGAAAGGATGGCTTTCGGTTTCAACGGGTAATAGAGAACTAAATCTTAGTAGGTATCTCATATGCTCTTCTGCTTAACAATCCTTAACTTGCTCGCTTAACACTTTGACCTAACCAAAGCGTTTATTCATACAGTTATGGCAGATTCATACAAGAATTTGATAGAGAAATTGGATGCATTCATCCGCAGGTATTACCTGAATGAGATGATTCGTGGGGGATTGTATTTCATTGCAATCGGGCTGAGTGCATTGCTGATAGCATCCGCCTTAGAGTATTTCGGAAGGTTTTCAGGGACGATACGCGCCGTATTGTTTTTTAGCTTATTGGCGGTATTCTTGTTTTTGCTCGTTCGCAATTTGCTTATCCCGGCTTTGAAATTATTCAGGCTCGGTAAAATCATTTCTCACGAGCAAGCTTCATCAATTATCGGAAAGCACTTTCCGGAAGTAAATGATAAATTGCTGAACACATTGCAATTGCACCGTCAGGCTGAAAGTCAGGGAGCAGATAATTCCCTACTGATTGCAAGCATCGAGCAAAAAACGGTTGAGCTCAAACCCGTGCCTTTTCACTCGGCCATCAATTTTTCGGACAATAAGCGCTACCTCAAATATGTGCTTCCACCTCTCGGTTTAGCATTGATTCTTCTGTTGATCTCTCCGGCCATACTCACAGAGGGCACGCAGAGGATAGTTACCTATAATCAAGATTTCACTCCTAAAGCACCGTTTGATTTTGAAATTGTAAACGAAAATCTCTCCGTTCCCGGAAATAGAGATTTCACTTTACAGACTCAAGTAGATGGTGAGTATGTACCGCAAACGGTAAAAATCGAATTAGGAGGAAAGGCTTTTCGGCTAAATAACGAAGGAAACGGCAAGTTCAGCTACACTTTTCGCAATGTCAGAAACGATATTCCCTTTCGATTTTTCGCAGATGGATTCTATTCTTCCGATTTTCTGATCTCCGTTTTGCCACCCGCGGTGGTGCGTCAAATGAAAATTGAAGTGGACTATCCCGATTACCTTAACAGGGATGATGAAACCTTCACCAATCGCGGAAATCTTCAAGTTCCCGAAGGAAGTCGGGTAGCCTGGAGATTTAATACGGAAAACACGGAGAAGCTCTATTTTTCCATCGCTGATTCGGCCATGGATTCCCAAACAGATGAGGATGGAGTATTTGTATTTTCTCAGAGAATGTACAACTCAGCGCCATACTCATTAAGTGCATTTAATGCTAAAGCGGGCTCGGCAGATACTGTGACTTACCGCTTGGACGTGGTAAAGGATGCTTATCCAAAAATCAATGTAGAGGAATCGGCGGATACAACCGATGACCGCAGAATCTACTTCGGAGGTTCTATTTCAGATGACCATGGATTAAGGAGCCTGGTTTTTCACTATGATGTTATTTCAGAAGATGGTGAGCGCGAAAGTTTTAAAGAGCCCCTTCAGATTAATGCATCAGAAACGCAGGAATTTTTTCATTACAAGGACTTTACGGAATCAATTAAGGTTGCAGGCCAATCGGTTGAGTATTATTTTGAGGTTTGGGATAATGACGGAGTTAACGGAAGTAAATCTGCTCGTACTGCGAAGAAAACGTATCAAGCTCCTACTGAAAATGAACTGGACGATGCCCGAAAGAAATCTTCTGAGAACATTAAAGAGCAGTTGGAGAAAAACATGAGGATGGCCTCTGAATTACAAGATGAGTTAGAGGAGCTCAATAAGGAATTGCTTAAGGATAAAGAACTCGATTGGCAAGACAAAAAGCGGGTAGAGGATTTGCTGGAAAAGCAAAAGAAGTTGGAAAAGAACATCGAGTCCATGCGCAATGAGCGCAAACAAATGCAACAGAAGCAAGAGAATTATCTTGAGAACAACGAACAAATTCTCGAGAAGCAGCGTCAGCTTGAAAAAATGTTCGACGAACTCATGAGCGA
>CAZYWJ010000002.1:0-75065 GCA_964651785.1 uncultured Cryomorphaceae bacterium | reverse complement strand
ACAGCGAGAAACTCAAGGAAGAACAAGAGAAACTGAACGAGGAATTTGAAGAGCTCAAGGAAGAACTGGATGATCTCAAAGAAAAAAACGAGGAATTAGAGCAGCCTTTTGAACTTCCCGATACGGATGAACAGGAAGAGAGTATTGATGAAAAGATGAAAGATTCCTCTGAAAAACTAGAACAAGGGAAGAAAAATAAGGCATCAGAATCTCAGGAGGGTGCATCGGAAGAAATGGAAGAAATGGCTGAGCAAATGGAGAGTGCCATGCAGTCAGCTCAAGCTCAATCAGCTCAAGAAAACATGGAAGATCTAAGGGCGCTACTCGAAAATATCATTCAATTGAGTTTCGATCAGGAAGGAGTGATGGAAAACCTGAAAGTGATTGAGCGCGATGACCCCGCTTACGTTGATGCAGGAAGAAAGCAACGTAAGATAAAGGATGACAGCCAAATGGTGGAAGATTCACTTTTTGCCTTGAGCAAACGCGTTCCGCAGATAGAATCTATCGTGAACGAGGAAATTTCTGCGATTAATAAAAATATCGGTAAAGCCCTGGAAGACATTGGAGAAAGAAGGACGGCTAATGCTACCAGTCGTCAGCAGTATGTGATGACTTCTTACAATAACTTGGCTCTGTTGCTCGACGAAGCTTTGAAGCAGATGCAAATGGCCATGGCCAACCAGATGCCGGGGAAAGGGAATTGCGAAAAGCCCGGTGGGCAAGGAAAAAATCCTTCATCAGGAAAAATGGGAAAGATGCAGGAAGAAATGGGTAAAAAGCTGGAGGAGATGATGAAACAAATGGAGAAAGGCCAGCAGCAAGGAGGAAACAAGCCTGGATTTAAGCCCGGAATGGGTAATCAAGGAATGAGTAAGGAAATTGCTAAAATGGCTGCTGAACAAGCTGCGATCAGACGAGAGGTGGAGCGAATGGCTCAAGAATTGAATCAAAAGGGAAAAGGAGAGGGTAAAGGTCTTCAGGATATCGCTCAGGAGATGGAGGAAATGGAGAAAGACTTGGTTAACCAAGAGATTACGCGTGAGTCTCTCAAGCGTCAGGAAGACATTATGATAAGGCTATTGGAATCAGAAAAAGCCATGCGTGAGCGCGAGTATGATGATAGGCGCGAAAGCAATTCTCCCGGAGAGTATGAACCTAGTAACCCCGAGAATTATTTGGAGTATAAGAGACAGAAATCACGAGAGGTGGAATTATTGCGAACTGTTCCCGCAGATTTGAAGCCGTATTATCGCGATAAGGTGAATGATTATTTTCTTAATTTTGAGATCAAGAATTGATGACTACTATCCAATCAGCTAAAATGGAAACCATAGAATTTGCTTCGAAAGGTGAAAATATTACAATTATTGAGCGCCTGATCGATGAATTGTGTGAGAAATACAAAATTCAGGAAGAACATTACGGTAATATCTTGATCGCACTCACCGAAGCAGTCAATAACGCTATTTATCACGGTAATAAGCAGGATCCTGACAAAAAGGTCATCTTAAAGTATCAAGCTGATGAGGATGAATTCAGATTCGTAATTGAAGACGAGGGACCAGGATTCGATTTTGAAAATGTTCCTGATCCGACTTCCCCTGAAAATATCGAAAAACCAAACGGAAGAGGTGTTTTTTTAATGAGGCACCTGTCAGACGAAATTGCTTTCGAAGACGACGGACGAATTGTTGAGATGCAATTTAAATCACTCTCAAAGCCTGTGTCGGTTGATGCCTGATGGCAAAGGGTTCGATATATTTTCACTTAGAGCATCCCAAGTACAATTTTATTCATCACGAAGAAATAAGTAATTGGATCAGAATAGTTTGCGATTCTGAAAATGTACGGATCAAGCTACTCGATTTTATACTTTGTACTGATGAAGATCTTCTGGAAATAAATAAGAAGCATCTCAATCACAATTATTTAACGGATGTCATCACCTTTCCATATTCGGAGGGTGATGATTTGGAAGCGGATATCTTCATCAGTCTTGATCGAGTGGATGAAAATTCCAAACTTCTTAATACCCAATATTCGGATGAGCTTTGTCGAGTCATGATACACGGAGTTTTACATCTATGTGGCTATAAAGACAAAACAGACCGGGAGCAGGTAGAGATGCGCAAAAAAGAGGATTATTACTTATCTTTGCGCTCCTTTTAAAATTTTGATTTTTACGAGTTTATGCTTCAAGAATACGATGTAATTGTCGTGGGTGGCGGACATGCCGGAAACGAGGCGGCAGCAGCTGCGGCCAATCTGGGTTCATCCGTATTGATGGTCACTATGAACATGAATACTATCGGCCAGATGAGTTGTAATCCGGCAATGGGTGGTATTGCAAAAGGACAAATTATCCGTGAAATAGATGCATTGGGTGGTTATTCAGGAATCGTCAGCGATAGAAGTGCCATTCAATTCAGAATGCTCAATCGATCAAAAGGACCTGCCATGTGGAGTCCTCGCACGCAAAATGACCGAATGTTATTTGCCAATGAGTGGCGCATGATGCTCGAGCAAACACCAAATGTCGACTTTTTTCAAGATATGGTTCAGCAGATACTGATCAATTCGGATGGATCAGTCGGTGGTGTCAGAACCGGATTGGGAATTGAAATAAAAAGTAAATCTGTCATACTAACCAGCGGTACCTTCCTCAACGGGCTTATCCATATCGGCGAAAAGAATTTTGGCGGAGGAAGAGCAGGGGAGAAGGCTTCATTCGGCATAACGGAGCAACTCGTGGAATTAGGGTTTGAACATGGACGCATGAAAACGGGAACACCACCTCGCTTAGATGGTCGAAGCCTGGATTATTCAAAAATGGAAGAGCAGCCCGGGGATATGGCTCCCGGTAAATTCTCTTTTAGCAATACTTCTCCCATTAAAAAACAACGCCCTTGCCATATTACTTATACCAATCCTGAAGTTCACAGTATACTTCGCGAAGGATTTGATAAATCGCCGATGTTTAATGGGCGGATAAAAGCTGTTGGGCCGAGATACTGCCCTTCAATTGAAGACAAAATAGATCGATTTTCTGAACGCGACCGGCATCAAATTTTTGTTGAACCCGAAGGCTGGAATACGGTTGAGATTTATTTGAATGGATTTAGTTCAAGTTTGCCTGAGGATATTCAGTTAAAAGCATTGAGAAATATTCCCGGATTGGAAAATGCTAAGGTATTCAGGCCCGGTTATGCCATCGAATACGATTATTTTCCACCCACTCAACTTAAACATTCGTTGGAAACAAAGCTGGTTAAAAATCTTTTTTTCGCTGGTCAAATTAACGGAACCACCGGTTATGAAGAGGCGGCTTGTCAAGGATTGATAGCGGGAATTAACGCACATCAAAATGTAAAAGATAAAGACCAATTCATTCTGAATAGGAGTGAGGCGTACATTGGTGTTTTGATCGATGATTTAATCACAAAAGGTACAAAAGAGCCTTATCGCATGTTTACGAGTAGAGCTGAATATAGAATTCTGCTTAGGCAAGACAACGCCGATATTCGGTTGACTCCAAAATCTCATGCTCTCGGTTTAGCTTCTGATGAGAGAATGCGACAAGTCGAATTAAAGCGAGAGGAGTCGGCGCTTCTTTCAAAACAGCTGGACAAGATTAGTGTATCACCGGAAGAAGCGAATAACAAGCTGAGTAAAAAAGAATCTGCTACTCTAAAGCAGAAAGTAAAAATCAAATCACTTTTGACTCGTCCGAATGTTCATTTGGAAGATCTGTTTGATATGTCAATCGAGTTGCGAGAATATCAAGATAACAGAATAGAAAAAATCCAAGATAATACATGGAACGAAATTAAAGAGAGCTTGGAAATCTCTGTTAAATACGAGGGATATATAGCGAAAGAACAAGACATGGCGGACCGAATGAATCGTCTAGAGAACATTCATCTCTATCCGGATTTTGACTACGGAGGTATAAATTCACTATCTGCTGAAGCCAAGGAGAAATTATCTAAAATAAAACCTGAAACTATTGGTCAAGCTTCGCGAATTAGTGGTGTTTCTCCTAGTGACATATCTGTAATTATGATTCATCTCGGAAGGTAGTTCCACGTGGAACAAAAGATATCAAAGTAAATGTCAAAAAGAAAACTATCGAGCTGCCCGATTTGCGGAGGAACTCAATTCATTGTTCATTCCAAAATAAAGGATCACTCTATCTCTCAAGAATTATTTCAACTAAATAAATGTCAATCATGCGGATTTCTTTTTACCAATCCGCAACCTGAAGGAGATGCTTTATGGAAATACTATCAGAGTGAAAATTATATTTCTCATAGTAAAATTTCGAAAGGATTCATTAACTCCTGGTATAAAAGAGTTCAAAACCTTAATCTCCAACTTAAGTTTAATGCAATCAAAAAATACGTTCCACGTGGAACATGGTTAGACTACGGAGCGGGTGCCGGTGACTTTGTCAAATTCGTACAGCAAAAAAAGATTGATATCCTCGGTTTCGAACCGAATGAAACGGCCAGAAAGACAGCCGCTCAGCAAGGCATCCATTTAGATCATCCGGAAGCTTTATTTGCAATTAAAAAAGAAACATTTGCTTGTATCACTTTGTGGCATGTTTTAGAACATATTCCAAATTTCTCGGAAATTCTTGCACAATTCAGCCTTATTTTAAAAGCAAACGGTATTCTTGTTCTGGCACTTCCCGATTATGAATCATTAGACGCACAATATTATGGTGAAAATTGGGCAGCATTGGATGTTCCCCGGCATTTATGGCATTTTACTCAAAAAGATATCGACTCACTAGCCAAACAGAATAATTTGGACTTGATAAAAACCAGAGGGATGATATTTGATAGTTTTTATGTTTCCCTCCTCAGCGAAAAATATATGAATGGATCAAAACTTTCAGGATTATTGAAGGGAGTTCAATCAAATCTATCTGCCCTTTCAAAATCTACTCCGTATTCAAGTCAAATCTACATATTACGGAAAAAAGCCAAATAAGACCCTAAAAACGAACGATCACCTTTGGCTGGTAATGTCTATAAGACCCGGTGTTCAAAACGCACTAAAGGCCAAATTCCATATTACATTGATAATCTGTAATATAAGTAAATTTTTATTCTGAGATTACTACCTATCTTTGCAGAAAATTTAAAACATGTCCACAACTACACTCACCGAATCTTCAGTTAAAGAAATTTTGGACAAGCTTGGTATTAAAGAGACTAATCAAGGTTGTTCAACAGGACTCGAAAATTTCGGATCCGGAGAAACCATTAATTCAATTTCGCCGGTCGATGGTAAATTAATTGGTCAGACCACGACGGGAACGGAAGAAGATTATTCAAGAATTGTAACTACCGCTAAAGCGGCCTTCAGAGAATGGCGTATGAAACCCGCGCCTCAGCGAGGAGAAATCGTACGGCAGTACGGAAATAAGCTTCGCGAATACAAACAGGAACTTGGAATGCTCGTTTCATATGAAATGGGAAAATCTCTACAAGAAGGATTGGGAGAAGTTCAGGAAATGATTGACATATGCGACTTCGCCGTTGGGCTCTCGCGACAGTTGCACGGGCTAACCATGCACAGCGAACGCTTCAAGCATCGAATGTATGAACAATATCATCCGCTTGGAATTGTCGGAATTATTTCTGCTTTCAATTTTCCCGTAGCCGTTTGGAGCTGGAATACGGCATTGGCTTGGGTGTGTGGCGATGTCTGCATCTGGAAACCTTCAGAAAAAACTCCTCTCTGCTCCATAGCTTGTCAAAATATCTTCGCTGAGGTTGCGAAAGAAAACGACCTTCCCGAAGGAATTAGTTGTGTAATTAACGGAGATTATAAAGTAGGAGAATACATGACCGCGGATAGGAATGTTCCGCTGGTATCGGCGACCGGTTCAATTCGAATGGGAAAAATCGTTGCACAAGCTGTAGCAAAAAGGTTAGGTAAAACTCTTTTGGAACTAGGTGGAAATAATGCCATTATTTTAACACCTGATGCAGATCTTAAAGTGGCTATTCCGGGTATCGTTTTCGGAGCGGTAGGAACTGCAGGTCAGCGCTGCACCAGCACACGAAGATTAATTATTCATGAGTCTATCTACAATCAAGTAAAAGAGACCTTAGTAAAGGCTTACAATCAAGTCAAAATCGGTAACCCTCTGGATGAAAACAACCATATGGGGCCCCTTATCGATAAGGACGCCGTAGAAGGCTATCACAATGCATTGAAGAAAGTAAAAGAAGAAGGTGGAAACATCATAGTAGAAGGCGGAAGCTTGGAAAATCTCGGTAGCGATTGCTATGTAAAACCGGCTATTGCGGAAGTAGAAAATCACTACGAAATCGTGCAACACGAAACTTTTGCACCAATTCTATATTTAATGAAATACACAACCCTTGAAGAGGCTATTGAACTTCAAAACGGTGTAGTTCAGGGATTATCTTCAGCAATTATGACAACGAACATGCGAGAAATGGAGACATTCCTCTCTCACGAAGGTTCTGATTGCGGAATAGCGAATGTCAATATCGGTACATCAGGAGCTGAAATCGGTGGTGCCTTCGGAGGTGAAAAAGAAACGGGAGGAGGAAGAGAATCAGGAAGCGATGCATGGAAAATTTACATGAGAAGACAAACGAACACTATTAATTACAGTGACAGTCTACCACTTGCTCAAGGAATCAAATTTGATTTTTAGCTCAGGTTTAAATAAGTTTTTAAATGGAAGGCTCCCTATCGGAGCCTTTTTTACTTTTATCCCTTATGAGAGTTACCTATCAACTAGCCTTTTTAATCCTGCTGCTTTCCTGTAAAGCAGAAAATCGAAATGCCTCTAAGAACAGAATAACCATTCCCGAAACCGTTTGGCGATTCACCATGGACTTAAATGGTGATTTACTCCCTTTCACGGGGACATTCACCGAAGTTAAAGATTACTCCGCTACGCTAACACTTCACAATGCAGATGAAGAGATCGTAATTCAAGATGTAATTCTTCGCAACGATTCATTGATTGCCAATTTGCCCTTCTTCAATACTGCTTTTAAGATGCGCGTGGAATCACCCTATATGCTCTCAGGAATATGGATCAATTATGACAAAGAAAATTATAAGATTCCTATTACTGCGGAACAAGGACAAGATTTTCGATTCACCAATAGTCAAAGCAGACAAGCTATCTCTGACAGATATTTTGTGAGATTTCAACCCGATAGCAAAGGTGAATATCCGGCAATCTTGGAATTGGAAAACCGGTCAGGCAGATTGAAAGGTACGTTTCTGACTGAAACGGGTGATTATAGATTTCTGGAGGGAAACATTATGAATAACTCTATTTATCTCAGCACTTTTGATGGCAGCCATGCTTTCTTTTTCAAAGCCAGTATAAAAGGTGATTCATTAGTTAACGGAATTTTCAAATCAGGAACTCATTACGAAGCTGAATGGATCGGGCTGACCGATTCATTAACTTCCCTGGCAAAGCCTGAAAGCATCACTACTATAACATCTCAAAAACCTTTTGATTTTAATCTGATAAATGAGAAAGGAGAAGAAGTCAATTGGAATAAAGCCGATCTGGATGGTAAGGTTGTAATTCTTGACATCATGGGAACGTGGTGCCCTAATTGTATGGATGCTTCGAGAGCTTTAGCCGAATTGGCACAACCTTATTCCAATAGCGAATTGGTTGTACTCCCTGTACTGTTTGAATATAAAGATGACCTTGAATCTGCAAAAAATGCTTTTTCCGAATATGCTCATCGACTCGATATTCCGAATCGATTTCTATTCGGCGGAAAGGCCAGTAAGAAAGGCGCCAATGAAAAATTTCCCATGCTTAGCTCCATAAGTTCATTTCCTACATTAATCTTTATAGGAAAAGATCGCCGGGTCTCCGAAATTTACACGGGCTTCTACGGACCGGGAACAGGGGAGCATTACTCTGAATTCATTCAAGAAAAAAAAGAGCTAATTGCCCGTCTGGTTGAGGAGGAATACTAAACTCTAACAAGGAATTTGATCCACCCGTCTTTTATGACGTCCCCCTTCGAAAGAAGTAGATAAAAAGGTCCGAGCTATCTCAAATGCTTTTTCTTTCGAAATGAATCGGGCAGGAAGAGCGATTACGTTCGCATCATTGTGAGCTCTTGCTAATTCTGCTAATTCAACGTCCCAACAAATAGCACATCGAATGGATTTATGTTTATTAGCCGCCATCGCCACCCCGTTAGCACTTCCACAAATAAGAATACCTGCTTCAAAATCATTATCAGCGACAGCTTCTGCTACGGCATGTGCAAAAGGTGGATAATCAGTACTTTCATCACTATGAGTTCCGCAATCTTTTAATTGATGACCGAGTTCTTTCAAATAACTGATCAGTTCCTTTTTTAATGAATATCCGGCATGGTCGCCGCCAATTGCAATCTTCATTTGTTCCGTTTTCAACAAAGATACGCATCAGAAGTCATGATCATTTTTTTCAACAAGTAAGAAAATGAATGTATCAAAAACCCTGTAAATACTGATTTCTTAATTATCAGTTTTCACCGGTCAATATGTTAATAGAAGAGAAACAATGTGTAAACATTGCCGGAAGTATTTCACCTTTGAAAGAGAATTTGATTAAGCAATAACCTCATCATCATATCCAAGAAAAAGTTGCGAGCAGATTTCAAAATTTCAACACCGTTTCATCAACAATATGATTCATTCTCACACATGGATTGTATCAAGAGGGAAAAAGAAGTTGAAATTGTTAATTAAATGATAAGGCCTTCTCTCCAAAGATATTCTGACATAAAAACCGTTAAGACTCTGTTATTAACTTTGGAAAAGTTACATATACAACTATTCATGAATTTCAATTTAAACAGAATGAACAGACCTATTACATATTCATTATTTTATCTAAAGAAGAATATAATGATAGGCTTGACTCTGATTTTGACAATGGTTCAAATTGCTGACCTTAGTGCTCAGGATGGCGAGTATACCGTGTACTATTATGATGATGGAAAAGTTTCTTCCGAAGGCTATTTACTCGATGGCAAACCTAACGGATACTGGACCACATACTATCCTTCCGGGCAAATTAAGAGTGAAGGAAACCGAGAGAAATTTCAATTGGATAGCATATGGGTTTTCTATGATGAAGAAGGTTTGATCACCAGTAAGATAACTTATGAAAATGGCATCAAAAACGGGGAGGTACTTACTTACAATAACGGAGCACTCTATGAAAAGGCTATCTTAGAAAATGACAAGCGTACGGGAGTAGCAGAGATATATTTTCCGACAGGTGAAGTTCAGAAGGAAATACCATACGAAGATGATCTGGAAGAGGGAGAAGGATTTGAGTATGCGAGAGATGGCAGAGTCATAACTTTATTAAAGTATCGCGAAGGATATTTGAAATCTGCTGAACGTATAAACAGATATGATGACAGAGGTAAAAAAAGAGGAAAGTGGATTACATTTTATCCTAATGGTAACATTCATGTAGAAGGGACTTACATGAATGATAAGAAGAACGGGATTTTTAAAACCTTTGATAAAGATGGCGATCTCATCAGTTTAGAGAAGTATCGGGATGATCAACTTGTGGTAGATTCAGAGGAATCGGTCATTTTGGATCTGCGCAACAGCTATTATCCCAATGGGGAAATTAAATCGACGGGCGGATATGTAGACGGAAAAAAAGAGGGGACGCATCGCTATTATGATAATGAAGGAAATATAGAAGGAGCTGAAATTTACCACAGAGGGGAAAAAACGGCGGCAGGAATTATTGATGAGAAGGGTGATTATCAAGGATTGTGGAAATTGTATTACGACACCGGAGAATTAAAAGCTGAGGGGGAATTTGAAAACAGTAACCGAATAGGAGAGTGGGTTTTTTACCATAAAAACGGTGAGATTGAACACCGGGCCAAATATGTCGATGGATTGCCTCAAGGCAGATGGACTTGGTATTTTGATAATGGAAATTTACGACGCGAAGAATATTACCGCAGGGGAAAAGAAGATGGGGAGTCAATTGAATATGACATTGAAGGAAATGAGATTTCAAGAGGCGAATATGTGAGCGGTTACAAAGACGGAGAGTGGTTTTATAATGTGGGTGATCATACGGAAAAGGGATCATACTTGGATGGCGAGCGGAACGGGGAGTGGATATACGAGTATCCGGAGGGTGAGCTGAATTATGAAGGAGAATATGCCATGGGCTTGGCTATCGGAAAACACAAGTGGTACTATCCGAACGGTCAGTTGAAGAAAGAAGGGAAATATTCCAGCGGGGTTAGAGTCGGTACGTGGAAAACGTATGATGAAAACGGAGTGCAGGAGTTGGTGGTTAAATATAAGAACGGGCAGGAGGTAAAAATTAACGGTAGAAAAGTATATAGTGAATCTGAAACAGAAGTTGAGGAAGAACTTTCAAATTGATCTTAAATAGCGACCTTTGATCTACAACGGTGAAATATCAGATATCATCGTATTTATTTAAGATAACACCTTGGACAGTTCTTACGGCCCTAAAAAGAATGAATCTATTCTTTATCAGAGCATTCTGGAAGTTACTCGGGATGGTAACATAACCAATTGCTTTGGTACTAATTGTGAATATAAAGCGAAGGCAGTAAACGATATTTTGGAGCAATCCGATTTACATGCTTTTCAAGCATTCTTAGATGTAATAGATTCGGAGGATACGATAGGGTTAGAGTCCTATTTTATCGGAAATTCGGGAAAATTATCCATGCTTACCTTCATGGGAAGGCGCAGTGATATCTTAGTGCTTTTGCATTCCGAAATTTACGGAGGGCGCACTGCCCTGTTTGATGATACTGATCCGGCAATCATTAAAATTATAGATGATGATGGTAACATTCTGTTCAGAAATAAGGCATGGAATGACAGGATAGGGTATAGGGAAAAGAATTTGAATTTCAATGATTTAATTCTTCCTGAATACAAGGTTAGCTATCAAAATTTTTTGAGTAATCTCAAACCTTCTGATTCAGGAGATGATCTTTTAATCGGTCTTGAAGCAGAGTCAGGACAGCAAGTCTTTCTCGAGTGCAAACATGAGTTGAAAATGATTGATGGTAAGAAATCGTTTCTATGTTTGATGAAAGACATAACCGATGACATTTCCACCATTCGTCAAGTAAACGATCAATCGGCTCGGATTAAAGCTTTTTTTCGAACGGGTAATATTCTCTTTTGGAGCGTGAACAGAAACAAGTCGCTGACATCCTTCAACGATGCATATTCTCACACTATTAAAGATTTGTATGGGGTAGTTCCTGAGATAAATACGGATCTCTCCAAACCGAAGCAAAAATTTGCCTCAAAAGAATATCATTCTTTTTGGGATGAAAAATATGATTATGTTTTTCGTCACGGTGAAGGAATAAATTTCACTTCCAAGACAACCGATCTCAAAGGTCAGACTTCTTACAGAGATATTTATTTAAATCCGATTCTCATAAACGAAGAAGTAAAAGAAGTAGCGGGGTTAGCCCTGGATGTAACCGAACAAAAAGTGGCAGCTAAGAATATTCAGGATCAATCTAAGAAAATCAACACCATTTTCAATGCTACGAATCATATGATTTGGTCTGTGAATGAAAAATTTGAATTAACCTTTTTTAATGAATTTTACGAGCAAGGTGTCTCCAAACGATTCAATACGGAAGTGGCTTTGGGAAAAAAGGTCTATGAAATGGGAAACAGCATTTCCAAATCAAGACGGGCAATTTGGAAGGAGAGGTATCAAAGGGCTTTTCAGGGCGAGCAGCTCAGATTTGAGTCTGAATATAAGGATGCGATGGGAAAAGAACATACCGCAGAGGTTTCGTTCAATCCCATTTTTGATGATGAAGGCAATATAATTGAAGTAGCGGGAATAAGTCAGGCCGTAACCTATAAGAAGGCAGCCGAAAAAAAATTGAAAGCTCAGGCGGCTAAGATTCAAGCTATTTTTGACAGCACTGCTATGCTTATCTGGACAGTAGATACAGATTACCATATTGTTTCTTACAACAGAATTTTTGCTGATCAGCATTTCAAGCTTCTCGATAGAGAAGTAAGTATAGGAAGCAATTTTATAGAACTGCTTAAAAATCATCTGAATGAAGAGGCACATGGTGAATTGGACAATTATTTCAAGTTAGCCTTTAAAGGAAAAATGCAACAATTTGAAGGGCGTTTACCGGGACAAGATGGAAATGAAGTGTGGATGGAAGTTTTTTTGAGCCCCATTGTAGGAGAGGATAGTAAAATCAAAGAAATCTCCTGCATGTCTTACGATGTGACGGATAAAAAAATCATCCAAAAGAAGATGAAGGAATCATTGTCTGAAAAAGAGATTCTTTTGCAGGAAGTCCATCATCGGGTAAAAAATAATCTTCAGGTTATAAGTAGTATTTTGAATCTTCAGTCTTCATACGTCAAAGATGAAAATTCATTGAACATTTTGCGCGAAAGCCAAAACCGGATAAAATCAATGAGTTTCATTCATGAATCACTTTACCAAACGAAAGACTTTTCAGGAATAGAATTTAGTGGATATATTTTATCACTGGCGAATAATCTGGTGCATTCGTACAGTTTGGAAGTGGGTATGGTAAATTTAAAAACGGATCTGGACGACACGTACTTATCACTCGATCAAGCAATTCCGTGCGGGCTTATTGCAAATGAGCTGATTTCTAACTCTCTTAAATATGCCTTCGATAAAGGTCAACCGGGAGAAATATTTGTTTCGGCTAAGCATAAAGGCTCAAAGGTTTCGTTGACTATTGCTGACAATGGTCGCGGATTGCCTGAAGGTTTTGATTATGAAAACAGCGATTCTTTAGGATTACAATTGGTATATACCCTCAAAGACCAATTGGATGCCTCCATTGAAGTGAGCACAAAAGGCGGTACAAAATATTTAATTACTTTTGAAAGACAGTAAAAAACCAAGATACAATGGCCAAAACAAACATTCTTGTAGTCGAAGATGAAAGTATCGTTTCCAAAGATATTCAGCATAGTTTAAAGAAGCTCGGATACAATGTGGTAGGGGCAGCTTCGACGGGAGAAAAAGCTATCGAATTGGCCTTGGAGCTTAAGCCTGACTTGGTTTTAATGGACATTATGCTCAAAGGTGAATTAACAGGAATAGATGCCTCCGAGAAAATTAAGGAATCCTTGAATATACCCGTAATTTTTCTCACTGCTTATGCCGATGAGGGTACGCTGGCAAAAGCTAAGGTTACGGAGCCGTATGGGTATATCATAAAACCCTTTAAGGAGATTGACATTCATACCTCCATCGAAATGGCGGTATACAAACACCAAAAGGAAAGAGAACTACGGACGGAAAGGGATTTGCTGTATTCCATTGTCGATAAGAAAGATAAAGACGGTGATGATTTTATTTTCGTCAAGTCTAACTCTCGCTTGGTTCGTTTAAAAACTTCTGACATTTACTTTGTAGAAGCTTTGAAAGACTATGTAGTTATTAATGCTTTAAATACTCGATATACCATTCATTCTACTATGAAGGATATTGAAAAGAAACTTTCATCTGAAGAGTTCATCAGAGTGCACAGATCTTATATCGTACGACTAGATAAAATAGCTGCTATTGAGCAACCAAATCTCATATTGGAAAATGATAAAAAGGTCATTCCGATCGGAGGCTCATTTAAAGATGAACTGCAGCGTAGAATCAATCTGGTTTAAATCAGGCGAAAGTCCAGTTGTTTCTGAATCAGGTCTGCTCCGTGGACTTTTACGTTAACCTTATCTCCGAATTCATAAACCTCTTTGTAGCGTTGACCTACTATTTGATTCTTCTTTTCATCAAATCGGTAAATATCGTCGTCCATAGAATTTAAAGGTACCATTCCTTCTACTTTAGTTCCAACCAATTCTACAAAGATTCCCCATCGCGCTATACCGCTGATGTGACCTTCGAAGTTCTCACCGATTTTATCGAGCATGAATTCCACTTGCTTGTATTTAATGGAAGCTCTTTCTGCCTCAGAAGCTTTCTTTTCACGTTCAGAAGAATGCTTGCACTTCTTTTCCAGTTCTTCTTTTTTTGCTGATTTAGCTCCATCTGAATAAGCTTCAATCAAGCGATGAACCATTACATCAGGATAGCGCCGTATGGGTGAGGTAAAGTGTGTGTAAAAATCGAAAGCCAATCCATAGTGGCCTATATTTTCAGTGGTATATACGGCTTTAGCCATGGAGCGAATGGCCATAACTTTTATAGCATCTTCTTCGGGTTGGTCCTTTACTTGCTTTAATAAATCATTTATTGCGAAAGAAGCCTTCTCGGGTTGTACGCTTTTCAATTTATATCCAAGCCGTGACACAAAATCCCGTAAAGAAATAAGCTTGTCTTGATCAGGTGTATCATGAACCCGGTATACGAATGTCTTAACTTCTTTATTCTTTTCAGGTTTACCGACAAAGGCCGCAACTCGACGATTGGCAAGAAGCATAAACTCTTCAATCAAATGATTAGCCTCCTTCATTTTCTTTTCGTAGACACCGATAGGTTTTCCTTGGTCGTCCAACTTAAACTTCACTTCAGTGCCACTGAATTCTAAAGCTCCGTTTTCTATTCTTTGCTTTCGATACTTAAGGGCCCATTTGTGAAAAAGAAGAACTTCATCTGTAAACGGATGCTTTTTATCTGACCCTTCAATGATGGCTTGTGCTTCCTCATAAGTAAAGCGATGATCACTATTGATTATCGTCTTACCAAACCACTCTTTCAAAACTTTGCCCTCTTCGGAAATTTGAAAAACGGCAGACATGCAAAGCTTTTCCTCATTCGGTCTTAAAGAACATACGAAATTTGATAAGACTTCAGGTAGCATAGGTACTACTCGATCTACCAAGTATACCGAGGTAGCTCTTTTAAAAGCCTCTTCTTCCAATACGGAACCCGGCTTTACATAATGCGAAACGTCGGCTATGTGGATACCAACTTCGTATGTACCATCGGAATTCTGATTAATGCTGAGGGCATCGTCAAAATCTTTCGCGTCATCCGGATCTATGGTGAAAGTTTTATGCTCTCTGAAATCTCGCCTTCTCTTTATCTCTTCATCGGATATGGTTACATCAATTTTTTCAGCCGCATTGACTACCTCATCCGGAAATTCGAACGGAAGATCGAACTCTACAAGGATAGCATGCATTTCCACTTCATTCACTCCCGGATCTCCCAAAACACTGACGACTTCTGCTTCCGGTGATTTTTCATCGTCTTTCCAATTTAATAGCTTCACCACCACTTTCTGCCCGTTTTTGGCATTTTTGGTTTTCGCTTTATCAATGTAAAAGTCAACGTGAATACGCGAATTTGTAGGAACGAAAAAAGCATGGTTTTTCGATAGCTCAATCACTCCGACATAGTTTTCTGCACTGCGCTTCAATACATTAATCACCTTTCCCTCAGCTTGACCTCTTTTTGATCCGATTATTGCCACCTCAACCGTATCGCCGTGAAGAGCTTTTCCGGTATTCTTTTCTGAAATGAATATGTCTTTTTCGTCTGCTTCAGGAATGGCATATGCCGACCCTGATTTAGTGAAATCCATAACTGCATGCAATTGTGCCATTTGTGAGGGGTGCACCGCATACTTACCTTGCGTTTCTTGTATAAGCAGTTCCGATGTAACCAATTCTTCCAGCAATTGAACTACGGCTTTTCGATCGTTCGAATTATTAATTCCCAGCCGCGCAGAAATTTGTTTGTAATTCAATGACTTCATTGGCATTCCCCTTAAAAGGGTCATAACGCTGCCTCTTAATTCTCCCTTCTTAAAAGATTGAGAACTTTTTCGAGTATGCTTTTTTTTCTTCTTTTTTCCCATGAATTCGGTGAAGATAGCTATTATTCAACCGTCCTTTTTATGATGGTACATGATAGTTTTATCATCTGTGTGTTCAGTTATATTTGCTGTAATTCAAAACGCGATATGATAAATTACGGCAACCGATTTGTATGGCGAGTGTTTATTAAAAAATAAAACAGATACTCGGTCACAGAATTTTGTCAGATGAGTCCATAAAAAACGAGTAGTAAAAATCAGAACAAAATTGTGTGTTTAACGTAGAAACGCACTAAGTAACTCTCAATACTTAATAACTCCTTAAACTTCTCTTCGCTAAGCGTGATTTTTAAGGCTATACTTCGCCATTCTTTTGGCAAAGAAACCATATGAAGAAATTTACCCTGTTTCTTTCAATATTCTTGTCCATTTTCTTTCAGGATCCTCAGTTGCCTGAGATGAATGAAAAAGACACGGGAGCACTCGTGAAGGCAAGTTATTTATACAATTTCGGAAAGTACATCGACTGGCCGGAGAGTGAAAAAACGGGAAACTTCGTGATTTCCGTTATGGGTGGAGACAATCTGTATCAGGAATTGGTTAAGAATTATAACTCCAAGCAAATTGGTTTACAACAAATAGAAATCAGAAAACTTTCTCAGACGCTGAAAATCAGCGATTGTCATATAATTTATGTCGGAAAGGAGAGTCTCGATTTGCTTCCTCAAATTGCAGAAAAATTTCAAAATACGCCAACACTTATTGTAAGCGACGGTGAATCTACTTTAAAAGATGGATCTGCCATTGCATTTGTTTGGAATGAAACTAATTGGCTTTTTGACTTAAAAACCTCCAATGCCGAGTCACTTTATATCGGCGCAACATTAAAAAGTCTAGCCAGAAAGGTCGAATGATATGATAGTTCGTGTTTTAATAATACTGCTCTTTTCCGCTTTCCAAATGACTTCATTTGGGCAATCAGTAAATGAATTGATTCAAACTGCATATAAACTTCAATTAGCCGGAGATCATGAGCAAGCCAAATCCGTTATCAACAAAGCTGTGGAATTGGATAACGGCAGCAAGGATGAAACGGTATGGCATATTCGTGGCTTCATCTACAAGGATTTGTTTGTGAAGAACAGGCAAAATGAATCTGCCTCAAAATACAGAAGTGAGTCAGTAAGCTCATTCATTAATTCTCGCAAATACGATAAAAAGGGAGTGCTGGAAGATCAAAACGAAAAAGCATTGAAATACTTAGCCATTTCTTACTTCAATGATGCATCTGATTTGATAAAAGCTCATGACCCCGATCGGATGTCATTGGCTGAAGATCAATACGCAAATTATAAAGACATAGTCATAAGTTTGAGACCCGACACGACCCTTACCGATAAAGATGTGGAATATTTCTTGGCCATGTCTACCGCTCATCGGAAAATTTATGAATCGAACAGGGAACGTTATGATCAACATTGGCAAGTATCCAATGACTTTATGGACAAAGTTTTGGACTTGGATCCCAATAGTTTTGAAGCTTGGTTTTCGCTGGGAGTATCCTATTACAACAGGGGTGCGTACAATCTGGAGCGATTGCCTTATGTAGATGTCTATGATTTGGTCGAAATTCAGTCCGAAAGTATGAGAAGTATTGAGATGGCTTTGCCATTCATGCTTAAGGCATATGAAATTGATTCCACAAAAATAGACGTTATCAAAGCGCTTAAGATTATCACCTTCAACTTAAATAAGGAGGAAGAAAGTGAGCACTATCAAGGAATACTCGAAAAACAAGATAGCGGACTAAAAAAGTAGTATCAGCTTAAAACTTATGAGTTTCCGCTTTACCATTAGTCGAAAAATCGGAGTTGGTTTTGGTATGCTGATACTGACTACCCTCATCCTTGCCTTTCTTACCTATCAGACCCTTTCTACCGGGAGGGAGATGAACAATAATATTAATGATATCTACAATCCGTCGGTTTCTTCTTTGGAAAAACTAAAGAGTGATATCCTTCGATCGAAAACACTCATTTCCATGTGGGCTCTGGTTCAATCCAGAGAGGATACCAAAGAAAAAATCTCTTTGAAAAAACTCATAAGAGATGAAATTCCCGGGGTAAAGCAGAATATTGATTCATTGAGTTTTCACTGGAGTGAAAGCGAACGCCGCCAAAAGGAGAAGGTTTACTCCGAATTGGACGAAATGTTCGAACTATATGACAATGTGCAGAGGACCATGGTCGACATGAAAAGTTATGACATGCCTTTCGCTCGTTTTGCCATGATAGAATTAGTGGAAGAGGGTGGTAGTATAGATCAACAATCTCAGGTTGTGATTGATGAGTTGAGTTCATTAATAGCCGATCAACGGATCAACATTACAACGGATAGTGTAACCATGATTGATGCCTTTAATAAGTTAGAGACGTATTTGATCATTCTCGGAGTCGGACTTTTCGTGGTAGGGCTCATTATTGCCTATTTAACCGTAAAAAGCATTGTGGTTCCCGTAAGAAGCCTGAGAGAAACCTTATTGATCTTGGGGAAGGGAAAATTTCCGGAAAAAGCTACAGTAGATACCGGAGACGAGATAGGAGAGATGAGTTTGGCCTTGGAGCAATTGGTTCAAGGGCTAAAACGTACGACGGAATTTTCCAACAATGTACGTGATGGCAAGTACGACACCGAGTACGAACCACTTTCTAACGAAGATACACTGGGAAAGGCTCTCTTGGAGATGAGAAGAGAATTGAAAAAACGGGATGAAGATTACAAAAAGGATCTTGCTGAAGCGACGAGAGACCTGAATGAGCAAAAGGATAAAATTCAAGAGCAGAACGAACAGCGAAAAGAACTGCTGGAAAATATCACGGCTTCTATCAAATATGCTCGAAGATTACAAGAGAATATTCTTCCGTCAAAAAGGCGGGTCAGAAACTTATTGCCGGAAAGTAGTATATACTTTAAGCCGAAAGATATTGTTTCCGGTGATTTCTATTTTGTGAATGAGTACAACGGAAAGGTAGTTTTTGCAGCAGTAGACTGCACCGGGCATGGGGTGCCAGGCGCATTTATGAGTTTGGTGGGTCATAATGCTTTGAATAGCGCAATTCGATTGAATCCGGGATTGAATCCCGCAGACATACTTCGCGATTTGAATCGACTTTCATCAAAAGCACTCAATTCAGACCAAAATACAGAGTTTGGAGTCCGTGATGGAATGGATTTAGCCCTTTGTGTATTGGATAGAGAAAGCATGACGCTGGACTACGCCGGCGCTTATAATCCGCTTTATTTAGTGCGTGACAAAAAAATTGAAATCTATCGTGCAGATAAAATAAGCATAGGATCTACAGAGTCGATGCATGAAGAATTTACTCCATATCGAATAAATTTAAGAAAAGGCGATATGATTTACATTTTCAGTGATGGATACGTAGATCAATTTGGCGGAGTACAAGGAAGAAAATTTATGTATGAACCTTTCCGCCGATTGCTCTTATCCATATCTACAGAAAACGCCGAGACGCGGTATAAGGTGCTGGACGAGACCATGTATCAATGGCTCCATGCAGGTGAAACTCCACAGGAGCAAATAGACGATATTTTGGTAATGGCGGTTAAGGTCTGAATTTCACGCTAACCCACTCCGACATAAGCACCGAAAATACTGATGTTTGAAACCTCTCTCGGATTCATGATTAATACCGGGATTTGAGGTTTATTGGTGATGATATTCTGCACGTAATTTCCACCGATCAAGTTGGCCAGACTTATCTCGGGAAGATTCATCAAGGAAATTAAGTCCGCATCAATTTCCGCTGCATAATCAATAATGGTGTCGTCAAAATCTTTTTTGCCGGATGCAATTCTTGAGGTGTAAGGGATGTTCATCTGTTCAAAAAAGCTTTCCGCGTAATTGAGGTTCCTGGCGATTTGATTCCTCAAAAATTCATCGGACTCCCCCGGCACAATTATATGAACACGTGAATCAAAATACTTTGCCATATCAGCCACCAAAGACAATTTCTGCTTGGTTTCTTTATGCAAATCCAGAGGTACCACGATATCATCGTATCCGTTTTCCTGAATCTCTTTCTCTTGAACTATAATAAATGGAGTAGGTGCACTGGTGACGATTTTCAAGGCACGGCTTCCGGTAATGAATTGCATACCTCTTAACCCGTGCGTACCCATGATTACTAAAGTAGCTTCAAGTTCTTCAGCCAGATCGCCGATATCTTCAAAAATAGAACCCACTCGGGCTACTGTATTCACTTCGAAATTATATTCTTCCAACGTGCGCTCTTTTGCCAACTTCAACTTCATTCTTGCATCCTCCAACATTTCTTGCTTTGCCACCACATGAAGTAGAGTGATCGAGGCTTTGGTTATTTCGGCAACTCTTACTGCATGATTTAAAGCACAGTCACCTACTTTACTGAAGTCCGTTGGGACCAGAAAGAGTTTCTTTTCCATTTATGATAGGGTTGAAATGTGATAAATTTTGGGGCTAAAGATAGAGGAATCACCAAAATTCCGTCGGACTTTTGGAAACTCTTCATTATTTTACTGAAAACAAAAAAGGGATGGCCAGTGCCACCCCTTTTAAAGCTCCCCCTCATGGACTCGAACCATCCCGATAGCTATCGGGACTGATTAACAGTCAGATGCTTGAGAATATTTTTGTAAAAGCTTACTTTGCATTTCAGGAAACTTTTTCAGATTTCTTAGATATGTTTTGGACTTCATCCTCTTTAAATGGTTCTCAACTTTTCGTGCTTGAGTCCTGTCTGAACAATTAATTAAAAGATAAATCTCCCAAGGTCTGTGGCGAAGAGTGAATTTATCAGCAGTACCAAAATTGTGAAAATCCATTCGTTGTTCAATATCGGAAGACTGACCAATATAAAACGTGTCAGTACTTTTTGACTTCAGTATGTAAACGTAATATTTCATAAACAAAAAAGGGATGGCCAGTGCCACCCCTTTTAAAGCTCCCCCTCATGGACTCGAACCATGGACCCTCTGATTAACAGTCAGATGCTCTAACCAGCTGAGCTAAGGAGGAATAAATATCTTTTAACTTCGATTATTCAGAAATCTCAACCTTCGTTCAGGTGCTTTTTGAAAATCGGAGTGCAAGATTACAGCAAAAGTTGGGAATTACCAATATCTTTGCGCAAAATTTTCTGTACAAAATGAGTCTTATCGTAGTAGGAACAGTAGCCTTTGACCAAATTGCCACCCCTTTCGGAAAATCAGACAAGATAGTAGGGGGTGCAGCCTCGTACATCAGTCTGGCAGCATCATATCTTACAGGGATGGATGTTAACCTTGTATCTGTTATCGGAGATGATTTCCCCAAAGACTTTTTGGAAAAATTAAAGGAAAGAGGAATCCATCAGGAAGGATTGCAAGTGAAAAAAGGTGAGAAATCATTTTTTTGGTCCGGAAGGTATCACTACGATATGAACTCACGAGATACATTGGATACTCAGCTGAATGTATTGGCCGATTTTAACCCCGTCTTGCCCCAGAGCTATAAAAATTGCGAATACCTGATGTTGGGAAATTTGGATCCCGCCGTCCAATTGAGTGTTATCAATCAATTAAATGAACGACCAAAACTCATTGTCTTGGACACGATGAATTTTTGGATGGACATTGCCATGGATAAGCTGAAAGAGGTGATTTCAAAAGTTGATGTACTTACTATTAATGATGAAGAGGCACGTCAGCTCAGTGAAGAATACTCTTTGGTAAAGGCGGCTCAGAAAATTTTAAAGATGGGCCCATCGCATCTCGTTATAAAAAAAGGAGAAAACGGTGCTTTGCTGGTAAATGAAGACAGCATGTTTTTTTCTCCTGCATTACCTCTCGAGGAGGTTAAAGACCCGACGGGCGCAGGCGACACTTTTGCCGGAGGATTTATCGGATATCTGGCTCAGTCAGGCGATTTATCTTTTGAAAACATGAAAAGAGCGGTGGTGCTCGGATCGGCCATGGCCAGTTTTACGGTTGAGGAATTCGGTACGGAAAGACTACTTTCTCTTGATGAAAATGAAATCGATGTTCGAATTCAACGATTCGTGGATTTAGTTGACTTTGATATTCTGCTCACTCAGTAGAAAACATTCCATTGTCTTCAGTCGTATTTTCGTAGCCTTGGTCTGGCGGTAAATTTGATTTTTGAGCCGCGGCCACAGCCATTTTGTCACACATTTCATTGAACTTGTTTCCTGCATGACCTTTAACCCATTCGAATGAAATTTTGTGGTTTTTAGCCACATTCAGAAACCGTTTCCATAAATCGGGATTCTTTTTTTTAGCAAAACCCTTTTTCTGCCATGCATGCACCCAACCCTTTTCTACTGCGTCTACTACATATTTGCTGTCAGAGAAAACGATCACCTCACAGGGTTTTTTAAGCGCTTCGAGTGCCTTAATCACGCTGAGCAACTCCATTCTGTTGTTGGTTGTTTTTCTAAAGCCTTCAGCAATCTTTTTCTGATGTCCTTTTTCAGAAATTAAAACGGCACCATAACCTCCCGGTCCCGGATTGCCGCGAGAAGCCCCGTCTGTATATATCACAACCTTCATCTTGGCATCTTTTTTACTTCAGCTTCTATGACTTTCGGAAAATAGCGGTGTTCCAATTCCTGAATTTTTCTTTTCAATGATTCAAGAGTCTCACTCGGGTCGATGCTTATTTCTTTTTGAAAGACGATTTCACCACGGTCATATTCATTATTGACTTGGTGAATGGTAATTCCCGATTTTGACTCTCGAGCTTCCAAAACAGCGCGATGCACATTATCACCATACATTCCCTTACCTCCATATTTTGGCAAAAGAGATGGATGAATATTGAGAATTCGGCCTTCATAGGCTGCCACGATATTTTCAGGCAATTTTAAGAGAAAGCCTGCCAAGACAATGAAGTCAATATCCCTTGACTGCAATAGGTTCAGAAGGGAGTAGTGGTCAGTATTAATACTCTCCCGAGTAAAGATTTCTGATGCAATAAAACTTTCCTGAGCAACGGTTAAAACTCCCGCTTCCGGTTTATTACTAATAACTAAATCCACGGTTATGTCGTCATCACTACGGAAATAATCGATGATTTTTGCGGCATTCGTTCCTGCCCCCGAAGCGAAAATGGCTATCTTGATCATTTGAAATCTTATCTAATCGTCAAAGCTAATTCATGCCAATAAATGAACCTAAAATAGATTCTTCCAATCCTTCGCCTAAATTCGTTAAGTATGAGACTGAAAGGTTTAAGGAAGATCATATGCACCACCTTTCAGAAGATTTCAGATACAGGATGGAGAGAAGGAGAAGTGTGAGAGATTTTAGCTCGGAAGAAGTTTCTGTCGAAATAATAAAGAATGCCATAAAGACGGCGTGTTCTGCCCCATCAGGAGCCAATAAACAACCTTGGCATTTTTGTTTGATAAAAAATGCAGAGCTCAAGAAGAAAATCAGAGAAGCAGCGGAAGAAGAAGAAAGAAAAAGCTATGGAGGAAGAATGAGCGAACAATGGCTCAAAGATTTAGAACCATTGGGCACGGATCACAACAAACCATTTTTAGAAGAAGCTCCTTACCTGATTGTGATTTTCAAGAAGCCTTATGAGGTGGTGAATGGTAAACAAACACCGAATTATTATGTGAACGAAAGTGTTGGAATAGCCGCCGGCTTTTTAATTACAGCTCTGCAAAACGCAGGTTTGGCCACATTGACTCACACACCCGGCCAGATGAATTTTCTTCATGAATTGCTTGAGCGGCCTGAAAATGAACGCGCCTATCTCCTGCTGCCTGTAGGATATCCGAAGGAAAATGCGAAAGTGCCAAAGATTTACAGAAAGGCTTACCATGAGGTGGCAACTGAATATTTTTAACTATTTTGCCAATAGGATCATTATTCATTTATTTGCACTCCTAAAATTTCTAAACTAAACTGCACTGAAATGTCGGACATTAAGTCGAAAGTAACCAAGATAATCGTTGACAAACTAGGCGTTGACGAATCTGAAGTAACCACGGAAGCCAGCTTCACAAATGATTTGGGTGCTGACTCATTGGATACAGTCGAGCTCATCATGGAATTCGAAAAAGAATTTAACATTGCTATTCCCGACGATCAAGCTGAGCAGATCGGAACCGTGGGACAAGCGGTTGAGTACATCGAGAAAAACACCAACTAATTTTAATTTTCCCGTAAATGCAGCGTAGACGCGTAGTAGTTACAGGAATGGGCGCTATAACTCCAATCGGCAATACGGTCGAAGAGTTTGAAAAAAACCTGTTTAACGGAGTAAGTGGTGCCGGACCTGTAACACATTTTGATGCTTCAAAATTTAAAACGCAGTTTGCCTGTGAAGTCAAAGGTTTTAATCCCGAAGATTTCTTTGAGCGTAAAGAGGCCCGTAAAATGGACCTCTTTACGCAATACGGGATGGTTAGTGCTATTCAAGCACTGGAAGATTCAGGGCTTGATGTGGAAAACGTTGACCCTCGAAGGTGCGGGGTTATTTGGGGTTCCGGCGTAGGAGGTTTTCAAACTTCCATGGCAGAAATGAAGGACTTTTTCATGGGCGATGGTACTCCTCGATTCAATCCTTTTTTCATACCTAAAACCATTATTGACATTGTGGCCGGTATGATTTCCATAAAATATGGTTTCAGAGGCCCCAATTATGCAACGGTATCAGCCTGCGCGTCTTCTACTCACGCCTTGATTGATGCCTTCTACCATGTACAGGCCGGAAGGGCTGACATTATGGTAGCGGGTGGTTCTGAGGCTATAGTAAATGAAGCGGGGTTGGGTGGTTTTAACGGATTGAACGCACTTTCCAAAAGAAACGATAGTCCCAAAACTGCATCCAGACCATTTGATAAAAATCGTGATGGATTTGTGATGGGTGAAGGTGGCGGAGCTCTTATCTTAGAATCTTACGAAAGTGCCAAGGCACGAGGAGCAAAAATTTACGCCGAAGTTATGGGTGGCGGAATGTCTGCGGATGCTCATCACATGACGGCACCTCATCCTGAAGGCTTGGGTGCCATTGAGGTTATGGAAAAAGCATTGGAGGATGCTCAATTAAACCCGGAAGACGTTGATTATGTAAATGTTCATGGTACCTCTACCCCTTTGGGTGATATTGCTGAAACATTGGCTATCAAAGCTGCTTTTGGAAATCACGCCTACAAATTGAATATTTCCTCCACAAAATCTATGACGGGTCATCTCTTAGGCGCTGCAGGTGCCGTAGAGTCAATCGCATGCATTGCAGCGATAAATAAGGGTTTGGTACCTCCCACCATCAACCATGAAGAGTTCGACCCGGAGATCGATGAGAAGTTAAATCTGACACTGAATAAGACACAAGAGAGAGAAGTAAAGGTTGCTTTGAGCAACACCTTTGGGTTCGGTGGCCATAACGCTTCTATCGTATTGAAAAAATTCGAGGAGTAAATCCGTTCCTCGTGGATTTCAAATCATTTTTTTTTCAGATAAAATCTGCCAGAGACCGGGAAATTGGCAGACTTATGGTTCAATCCTTTGGCGTAAAGCCAAAAAAGATTAAGCTCTACAGACAGGCTCTCTGTCATAAATCGGCAGCTCGCAATATTCACAATGATCGGCGCTTGAGTAACGAGCGGCTGGAATTTCTTGGAGATGCAATTATCGATTCCGTTGTAGCAGAATACCTTTATGAAAATCATCCGGATGCTGAGGAAGGCGAGATGACAAAAATGAAGAGTAGAGTAGTAAGTAGAGCAAACTTGAGCAAAACGGCCGTTGAGATGGGCATTCATCTGATAATAGAAACGGATGCTCAGGCAGCAAATTCGAGAAGATCCATTTCGGGAAACGCGTTTGAAGCGGTAGTAGGTGCCATATATTTGGATAGAGGATATCGCAAGGCCAAGACCGCAATTTTAAATGCTTTGACGAAATACGCTGACCTCACGAAAATAGAGAAAATTGAAAGTGATTTTAAAAGTCGGCTACATGAAGAAGCGCATCGATTAGATGCAAAAATATTCTTCAAAACATCACCTCTGAATTCAGAAAAAGGCACTCATAAGTTTCAAGCGCTGGTTTTTTGGAATGGAGCTAAAGCGGGGACCGGCCAAGGGAGTTCCAAGAAAAGAGCTGAGCAGCGAGCTGCCGAAGAAGCTTTAAGCCACATTTCGGAATTAGCTGATTAATATTTTTTAGCTTCGTGTTACTTTGACAACAACTATGGCCAAGCTTACCCTTGATATCGAAGATGAATACGCTTTTTTAGCTTTCGGTATCGTTTCCACCTCCCGCAGTCATAGAGTGTGCTATATGCTAAACAAGGCTTTACGATTGGAATTAAAGCGCGATTCTGATATTGAGATTTTTTCGAAACGCAAAACCTCGCGCCACCATGCATTCTTCAGTTTTTATGATGATAACCTCCAAGTGAAGTATCGACTCATTGAGAACAAGAAAGGAGTAAGCCTGTTTTTACCTGAAGTAAAAACGGCAGATTATTTAATGGTGATCGATCTTTCGGAAGAAATTGCAACGGACAAAGTGATAGAGAAATTAAGAGCCACTGAAACTATTCTTATGGCTTTCGAAATAGATTTGGAATCATTGAGATTGAAACAAAACATTTTGCTAGCAGCATGATAAATAAGAGAACCAAGATAGTAGCCACCATGGGTCCGGCTTCTGACAGCCAAGAAACCATCATGGAAATGATTAAGCAAGGCCTTGACGTCTGTCGCATCAATTTTTCGCACGGCTCTCATGAGGATCACGCCAAAACGATTAAGAACATTCGCCAAGCCGATGAAGAGCTGGGCACGAATACCGCTATTTTAGCTGATTTGCAAGGACCCAAACTCAGGGTGGGAGAATTTGAAGGCGAAGGTCTGGAGCTGAGGGATGGAGAAGAAATTACGTTTACCACGAAAGAAGGAGGTAAAGGGAAAATTTACATTACTTATCCTCAATTTGCCAAGGATGTAAAAGTCGGAGAAAAAATACTGTTGGATGATGGTAAACTAATTCTCGAAGCTCTATCGACCAACGGAACGGATGAAGTGGTAGCTAAGGTTAAACACGGTGGATTGCTCAAAAATAAAAAAGGAGTGAATCTTCCGAATACCCGAATATCTCTGCCTTGCCTTACGGAGAAAGACTTGGCAGACTTGGATTTTGTCTTAAATATGGATATCGATTGGGTCGGGCTTTCTTTCGTGCGATCTGCCAGAGATATCATAGAACTTAAGCACATCATCAGATCCAGAGAAAAGCATGCTCGTGTAGTGGCTAAAATTGAGAAGCCGGAAGCGATTAATGATATTGATGATATCATCCGCGAAACGGATGCTTTGATGGTAGCCCGAGGAGACTTGGGTGTTGAGATTCCACTTCAAAATGTTCCGTTGGTTCAAAAAATGCTGGTTACAAAAGCGCTGAAAAACAGTAAACCGGTCATCGTGGCAACGCAGATGATGGAAAGCATGATTAATGACATTACGCCTACACGAGCTGAAGTAAACGATGTTGCTAATGCCGTGCTTGATGGCGCAGACGCAGTAATGCTTAGTGCTGAGACTTCGGTGGGAAAACACCCCGTGCGAGTCATTCAGGTAATGTCGGCCATTGTAAAAGAGATTGAAGGCTCTGATACCATTTATCACCACGAGGAGCCGCCTGCAGAAAGCCATGAAGACAGATATGTCACGGATTCCATTTGTTTTAATGCTACTCGACTGTCAAATCGCGTTAAGGCTTCCGCTATAGTAACCATGACATTCAGTGGTTACACCGGCTTTAAGATTTCCAGTCAGCGTCCTAAAGCGAACATATACTTGTTCACCGGAAATAAAAATATACTCACTCAGATGAGCTTGGTTTGGGGGGTTAAGTCATTCTTTTATGATAAAATGGTGAGCACGGATCATACCATCGCCGACATTAAATACATCTTGAAGAAGAAAGAATTAGTCAATAACGGAGATATGATCATTCATTTGGCCAGTATGCCGATGAATGAGCAAGGAATGACGAATATGCTGAAGCTGGGGAAGGTGTAACTACCAAGCCCCTTTCAGTTGGTTTAAAAACCGAATGTCATTTTCGAAGAGCATTCGAATGTCGTTGATTTGATAGCGGTTCATCGCAATGCGCTCTATGCCCATTCCGAAAGCATAACCTGAATATTCGTCAGGGTCAATGCCCGAAGATTTCAGCACATCCGGATCTACCATCCCGCATCCCATTATTTCCAACCATCCCGTTCCTTTTGTTATACGATGGTCATTTTCATTTTCCAGCCCCCAATACACATCAACTTCGGCACTTGGCTCGGTAAACGGAAAATAAGAAGGACGGAGTCGGATTTTAGCTTTGCCAAAAAATGCTTGAGCAAAGTACTTTATGGTCTGAACCATATCGGCAAATGTGACGCCCTTATCGATGTATAATCCTTCTACCTGATGGAAGATGCAATGTGACCTCGCTGATATGGCTTCGTTTCTATAGACACGCCCCGGAGAAATTATTCTGATCGGAGGTTTATTGTTTTCCATTACGCGCACCTGTACACTACTGGTATGCGTTCTGAGAGCGATGTCAGGATCCTTTTCAATAAAAAAAGTATCCTGCATATCTCTGGCAGGATGATTTTCAGGAAAGTTTAAGGCTGAGAAGTTGTGCCAATCGTCTTCAATTTCGGGTCCTGAAGCTATGGTGAAACCAATGCGTTGAAAAATTTCTTCGATCTCCCGTCTGACCAAGCTCACCGGGTGACGTGATCCGATTATCTCTGCGCCTGATGGCCTCGTTGTATCGCTTCTATAATCATTACTTTGATCATTGTCCGCTAGGGAAGATTTTATCTCATCAATTCTTGAAGCAACTGCAGTTTTAATTTGATTTAACGATTGGCCATAAGCTTTGCGATCTTCGGGAAGAATATCTTTAATCTTTGACGATAAGTCTTTGATCAATCCTTTCTTGCCCAAATACTTTACTCTGAAAGCTTCTACTTCATCGATGCTCGATGCGGTGAATTCCTCAATCTCCTTGAGAATTTTTTCCGTTTCTACTGCCATTTTCTCTTTGTAATTTTCATAGACATAGATATGTCTTCCAAGGGTCTGGCCCGAGCATCCGTTTTTGCCGCAGCGATAGAATCGATGATATTTATCCCTTCCACCACTTCTCCAAATACCGTGTATTGTCCATCTAAGTGAGGAGTTCCCCCTAGTTCAGAATATATCTGCTTTTGCTCTTCCGTGTAAGAGAAGGGCTCTTCCCCTTCTTTCATATCTCTTTGTGAAGCCATTCTTTCCAGGCTAATCTCATCGGTTATTCTGCCTTGGACAATATAAAATTGCGAACCCGAGGACTCCCTCTCAGGGTTAACGGCATCGCCCATGCGCGCTGCCGATAAAGCTCCCTTCTTGTGAATATGGTTCGGATTAAACTCAGCGGGAATAGTATATCCGGGACCTCCTTTTCCCAAAGCCATACCTTTTATAGCTTCACGAGAATCCGGATCTCCGCCTTGTATCATGAATGATTGAATCACTCGGTGGAAAAGTAGACCGTCATAATATCCTTCATTGGCCAGCTTCAAAAAATTCTCCTTGTGTAACGGTGTGTCATCGTAAAGTCGTACAACCATATCACCATATTTCGTTGAAATGATGACCATTTCTTCTTTCTTTGCGTTTTTGTCTAAAACAAATGAGAGGGTCAACAGGCAGGTTGCCATTACTATAATCGGCAATAGGTAGCTACGAAAAAGAGAATCTCTATTTATAAATTTCATACATTTGGCTGTGGTGTAATCCGCGAAAATAATAAAGAACAAATGAAAATTCGTCTTACATATTTATTAACCCTTATAGTTTTCGGATTGGCGTTCATTTCTTGTAACAGAGAAGAGGATACGATTGCTGAAATTATTGTTGAAACACCCGAAGGCTCACGAGTAGGTGGCGCTGAAGTCAGAATGTTCGGTCAAGGTACGGTAGATGATAACCAGGTTGGTGATATTGCCATAGACAGAACTCAATTTACCAATTCAAACGGCGTAGCCGAATTTGATTACACGGATCAATATGAGCCGGGACAAAGCGGATTTGCCATACTTGATGTAGAAATCACTTTTGAAAGTCCCGATAGCACCTCTTTTGTGAATGGTATTATGAAGGTAGTCGAAGAAGAGAAAACTACTAAAGTTTTTGTTCTGGGCTCTTAGCCAGTCCTTCACTTTCGAAGTAGTCTACCACCGCTCTTCGCATTAGTTCCTTTTGTTCCTTATCAGTCAAGTAAGGCAGATCTCTTTCTTTATGAAAATGTGGCCATCCTTCTTTATCCAGATGAGAAAATGAATAATAGCCAAAGGGCTCCAAAACCGTGCATATGGCAATGTGCATCAAATTGAGCTTCTCATCTTTCGAAAACTTTCGAATTCCTTTTCCCAATTCCTGCACTCCTATTAAAAACAGAATCGCTTCTAAATCAATTTCTTCACCAAAATTTTCTTCTAATTTGGTGATCAATTCTCTCCACTTATTTTCGAACTCAAAATCCATAATGCAAAGTTAGCCTATTGATGCCGTGTTTCATTGAAAGTCTTAATTTAGACAGATGCTAACTGAGATTGATCTAGAGAACATCCTCTTTCTCGATATTGAGACCGTTCCCGCCGTGTATGATTTTGATAAGCTGGATGACGACTGGAAACAACTTTGGTCAGATAAAACCAGATACTTGCAAGAGCGCGAGGAGAAATCTGCCCAACAGCTCTATGATAGGGCAGGAATATATGCTGAATTCGGAAAGATCATTTGTATCTCGACGGCACTTTTCTATCAATCCGGAAGCGAGCAAAAGCTTCGCGTTACGAGTTTTTATGGTAAAGACGAGAAGGCGTTATTAAATGATTTTTTAAGCATGATCGGCCGTTTCGATAGAGGGGGTGAAAAATTCTTATGTGGTCATAATTCCAAGGAATTTGATATACCTTACATTGCCCGAAGGTCTTTAATCAATGGACTTGCCTTACCGAATATGATAAACCTGGCAGGAAAAAAGCCTTGGGAGGTGAGACATTTGGATACGATGGATTTATGGAAATTCGGAGATTACAAACACTATACTTCACTCAATTTATTGGCAAAACTTTTTAATGTGCCCACTCCCAAGGGAGATATCTCAGGCGCGGATGTGGGTAGAGTTTTTTGGGAAGAAGATGATGTGGAGAGAATCAGGGTTTATTGCGAAAAAGATACGATAACCGTTGCACGATTAATGCAGCGATTTAGAAATACTGACATCATACATGATGACTACATTGAAATGGTTTAGCCTTATTACTTTATTGTTTTGCTTCGGCTGTAGCCAAAGTGACCAAAGCAGGAGTATTAGGAATAAGGATGAAATCCTGATTGAAGAATCAGGTTTTTTCAGAGGATACAAGCTCGGCTGGTCTACGGATAGTGTATTAACAAAAGAATCGTGGACACCTGTTCTATCTAATGATAGCGTGATAGAATATCATCAATCGGTAATAATTATAGAGGACAGTTTGCCTTTGGATGCTTATTTGGCATTTGATGAACTCGGCTTGTTCGAAGTTCAGGTTGATGTCTTTACTGATGGTGATTCGTTATCAAAAGGAATAATTGAAACCTGGAGTAAAAAGCTTACCGAGTCATTCGGAGAGCCCGAAGATTTGGTTACAGCCCGTCGATGGACAACCATGAGCGCATCAAATAATTTGGTTGAGATAACCTTAAGTCTTGACCGAACTCCTCAAAGCGAACCATTCATTAGCCTCAATTATCTCGAAACACTGGATGACGAGTACTAACACGCTTTTGGAAATTAAGAATCTTCAGGTAGCCTTTCCGGATCAGGATGGAAACCCGATAACGGTACTGAAAGAAATAAACTTAGAGTTAAAGCAAGGCGAAACTCTTGGCATCGTTGGAGAGTCGGGTTCAGGCAAAAGCCTTACCTCACTTGCGATCATGGGTTTACTTCCTTCCAATGCAATTATTCAAAAAGGAGAAATTCTTTTTGGCAATTCCGATTTGATAAAGCAAGGATCGGAGAAGGAATTTCAGAAAATTCGAGGGAAAGCGATTTCAATGATTTTTCAGGAGCCGATGACCTCACTAAATCCTGTGCAAAAATGTGGTGATCAGGTGGCCGAGATTATTCGCTTGCATCAGAAGTGCTCATCCTCAGCAGCACGAAAAGCAGTCATTGATCTCTTTGAAAAAGTTGAGTTACCAAGACCTGAAGAGCTCTACCATAGCTATCCTCACCAAATTTCAGGAGGGCAAAAGCAACGGGTTATGATAGCCATGGCGGTGGCGTGTAAACCATCATTAATCATTGCCGATGAACCGACCACGGCCCTTGATGTCACCGTGCAAAAACGGATTCTTCAGCTTTTGCGGGAGCTATGTGCCGAAAACAATACCGGGTTGATATTCATCACGCACGACTTGGGAGTGGTAAATGAAATTGCCGATCGGGTGATGGTGATGTATCGAGGTGAAGTGGTTGAGGAGGGAGATGTAAACCATATCTTAAAATTTGCCGAGAAGCCTTATACAAAAGCGCTTATTGCGTGTAGGCCAAAGCTATCGGGAAATCCTGTGCGACTTCCGGTAGTAGGGGAGATGTTAACGGAGAGGATCTCGGGTACGCTGTCCGAATCCACTAAGGAGCGCCACGACTTAAACGACATCATTTTATCGGTTCAGGATTTAAGCGTTCACTTTCCATTGAAGAATAAAGAGAAAGGAGTGAAGGCTTACCTCAAGGCTGTGGATGACGTAAGTTTTGAAGTACGGAGAGGTGAAACCATGGGACTGGTAGGCGAATCAGGTTGCGGAAAGAGCACACTGGGACGTGTTTTAGTTGGCCTACAAAAGGCGAGTTTAGGAAATGTGCAGTACGAAAATACTCCCATTGCGGGAAGAGGAATTTCGTTTCCGCGAGATTTTCGTCGGAAGATTCAGGTCATTTTTCAAGATCCTTATTCTTCACTTAACCCCGGCAAAACGGTGGAGGAAGCTTTATCAGAACCTCTGAAGATTCACCGCTTAGCGAATACACGCAACGAAAGAAGAAAAAGAGTTCTCGATATTCTCGATAAAGTAGGTCTTCCTTCTGAAGCAGCCTCAAAATATCCGCATCAGTTTTCGGGTGGGCAGAGGCAACGCATTTGCATAGCACGAACACTGATGGTTGAGCCTGAGTTTATAATTTGTGATGAGAGCGTTTCGGCATTGGATGTATCAGTTCAAGCTAAAGTTCTCAACCTACTCAATGATCTCAAAGAGGAAATGAATCTCACGTATATTTTCATTTCTCATGATTTGTCGGTAGTAAAATATATGGCGGATCGGATGATTGTAATGCGGAAAGGGAGAATCGAAGAAATGGGAGAATCAGAGGAAATCTATGCAAATCCGAAATCGGAGTACTCGAAAACGCTTATTGATTCCGTGCCTCAAATCTAAAATACAATTCTGATAGTGCTTCCTCTTTAGGTATACAGGTCAAAACTGTTGGCCTCTTATTTATATCGAGTAGTTTTACACCCTTCAACAAAAAAAATCATGGCCAAGTTTGAATTTAAAGAAATAGATCAAGAAGGAGAGGACACCTTAAAGTCAGTGGGAGAGGCGCAGCTCTTTAATAAATGGATGTACAGTGAAATACTTCCTTACAACAAAGGGAAAGTCTTTGAAATTGGCAGCGGCGTAGGGAATATCTCCGAATTTTTCCTTAACGACGGTGCTGATATCACACTATCAGACATTCGTGAAAACTACTGTGGCTACTTGGAGGAAAAATTCTCTTCGTATGATAATCTCGTCGGAATAGTTAAAATGGATGCCGAACATCCCGATTTTGACAACCTTTATTCTGAACATATCGGTAAATATGATTCGGTTTTTTCGTTGAATGTTGTAGAGCATATCGCTAATGATCAATTAGCGGTCATAAATGCTACGAAACTCCTGAAGCCCGGTGGTCAAATCACTATTCTGGTGCCCGCCTATCAGACCTTATTCAACAGCATAGATAAAGGCCTGGACCATTATCGTCGTTACACCAAAAACTCGCTAACAAAATTGCTCGAGGGAGCTGATTTGAAAATAGAGCACAAGCAATACTTTAACTTTATGGGGATACCGGGTTGGTTTGCTGCCGGGTTGGTTACTCGTCAGAGAACGGTAGGCGGTGGCCAGATGAAACTCTACAATATGGGAGTGCCCGTTTTCAAAATATTAGATAAGTTGTTGATGAAACGAGTCGGACTCTCTGTAATCGCAGTGGGAAAAAAGGTCTAGCGGAAGAGGTTGTATTTCATTATACAGTAAATCGCGCGAAAGCCATCTTTCCAACCAATCTTCTTACCTTCTTCAAAAGTTCTTCCGTAATAGGATATGCCCACCTCATAAAAACGAATTTTCTCAATTCGAGAAAGTTTGGCAGTAACTTCAGGCTCGAATCCAAAACGTTTTTCCTTAAGGTCCAATGATTTGATATGGTCGGCCCGCATCAATTTATAGCACGTTTCCATATCGGTTAGGTTCAAATTGGTAAAGGCGTTGGAAAGCGTGGTCAAAAATTTATTTCCGATGCTGTGCCAGAAGAAGAGAATTCGGTGAGGGTTACCACCCAAAAATCTGGAGCCATATACCACGTCGGCGTTTCCTTCAACGACAGGTTTCAAGAGGTCATTGTACTCTCTCGGATCGTATTCCAAGTCTGCGTCTTGAATGATGATAAAGTCTCCCGTTGATTCCTTAATGGCGCGGTGCAATGCTGCTCCTTTTCCCATATTCTTCGGTTGCTCGTAGAATTGAATATTCAAGTCAGGGTTTTCCGCCATGTATTTTCTCACTGCTGCGGCAGTATTATCCGTAGAAAAATCATTGACAATAACCAATTCCTTTTCGATATTTCCAATAAGAGTTACATCCTTTATCCTATTAAGTATGAGGTGAATGGTAGCACCCTCATTATAAGCCGGGATGGCAATCGATAATTTGGAGATAGGTAAAGTCATGTTTTCAAAATAGCCCACAAAGGTAATTTATAAGAAACAATTTTCATTCTTCCGTTGGAGCGTAAACTTCAAGCCATGCCTTTTTCACCGTTCCGTTGGTGCCCGCTCGATTCCAGAGATACGTCTTAAACTTATCGGAACTGCTTCTGACGTGGGGAGTGATGCGAAACTGATCAAGACGTTGAGGATCATCTTGCGAAATATCGTGAGCGAAGTAGTAATAATTTCCTTGGCTATTAGAAAAATGAGTGACCAATAGGAGTTCGCCCGTCAGTGGCTCAGCCATTTCTACCTGAATTCGAATCCAGCAATGTTCTTCAGGGCATATATTCCGGTACTCCTCCTCAAAAGTTGCAGCAAATTCCAGCCCGTCAATTTTTGAACCTTCCGGTAATGGATAATCAAACTCGTTTACGAGATAGATGGTAGCCTTCGGGCACTTCGCTCACAGGATTGATTTGATAATAAGTGCGATCAATCGAAAGAAGATGAGCCTTTGACGGATCAAAATGATAATCAAAGAAAGCGGCAAAATAATACTCTTTAGTCATCGTATCCGGCTTAAATACACTCCTCATATATTGTCCCGATTGCCATAGATTCAAAAGACATAAAGTGGCTATCCCCGTAAAAGCAAGCCTCCTGTAACCGGTTGAATTAATCTCAAAAATCCATTGAATGAGTCCCGCCAAAGCGAAGCTGATGAGTACGTATGATTGTACCATTGCTCGCTGCGAAAAAGATCCTCCATACCAATAGTTGGTCCATGAAGAGGCGAGATATATGAAGATGACAAGATATACTCCTACAACCTTCATTGCCCTGTCTCCTTTTATGATTTGGCTGATGAGATAAGCCATTACAAAAATCATGAGAGGTGTGTACACAAACCAGCCGACTTTAAAGCCAAATAAAAATGGTATGGTATGAGGTGAAAAGAAGTCGAGGCCTTCAGCGGCATTGCTGTAGCTGTCAATTATGAAACTTCCTCCCGCATACTTCCAATAAAGCATTTGAATGGAGCCTATGATTGCAACTATCATTGCTCCGATTATCAAATCTTTTCTATGATTTTCTAAGATATCATTCCATTCCGGTTTGAGTTCCTTGCCCATAATCCAAGGCCAAAGGATGATTGGAATAATGGCAATAATATCGGTTGGTCTGCTCAGGCGGGCTATACCGAAAGTGATTGCCATAGCCACCACGGCACTAAATTTTCTCTCCGAAAAATATTTCTCAGCAGAATAAAATAGAATGGAGAGCAGGAAAATGAGCGATCCGTGAGCATTAAGTGGCGATTGTAGGGTTAGCAATTCATTGGTACCAAAAAAAAGAACGATAAGAGAGATCGCCACTACTTTTCTGCTATATCGTCGTGCTAATAATTTGCCGATAAAATAAAAACCTGCGGTATGGTAAAAGACACCTCCAAGTCTGATCGCAAAATCATAAGGAGCTGAAAATCCATCCGGTTCAAATCCAAATAAGAGAGCTCCCAAATGGCCAAGCAGGAAGAAGGGTAAATAGAGTAACGCCTGCCCGGCGGTATAAAGAACGATAAACTTACCATTGTCCGTAGCGGTAAATTGATAAATTGTGGAGCTGGGATTGTATTGATCAAAAATGTTCTTGACTTCTGCCAGACTATCGATAATCATCGAGTCCTGGAGGAAAGCCAATGGGAGATAATAGTAATATCCAAACGCATCCCAAGACATGGAAATGCCATTTCCAAAGGAACTGAACGAAAGATAGCCTAGTACAATACCTATTAAAACAACGGCAAGGCTTACGGGATTCTGTTTCATTCAAAATCAGTTTAAACGGATATCGTTATAGGATCGTCAATAATTCGGAGTTTTCCTTCCGTCTTTTCTTTTACTTCCTCCACTGTTACTCCGGGTGCTAATTCCCTTAATACAAATCCTCCCTCAGGATGAATGTCTAATACGGCAAGGTCCGTAATGATTCTTTTCACACACCGTACTCCGGTAAGTGGCAGACTGCATTCTTTCAATAATTTACTTTGTCCGTGCTTGTTGGTATGAGTCATGGCTACGATTATATTCTCTGCAGAGGCTACCAAATCCATCGCTCCTCCCATTCCCTTCACCATTTTCCCGGGTATTTTCCAATTGGCTATGTCACCGTTTTCGGAAACTTCCATCGCTCCCAAAACGGTTAACTGAACGTGCTGCCCTCTGATCATGGCAAAGCTTGTGGCAGAATCGAAAAAAGAGGCACCCTTCTTAACGGTGATGGTTTGTTTTCCTGCGTTTATCAGGTCGGCGTCTACCTCTTCCTCCGTGGGGAAAGGTCCCATTCCCAATACTCCGTTTTCAGATTGAAATTCGACGGAAATTCCTTCAGGTACATAATTGGCCACAAGCGTCGGAATACCGATACCCAAATTCACATAAAATCCGTCTTCCAGTTCTCGGGCTATTCGTTTTGCAATTTGTTCTTTACTCAAGCTCATGGTCTAAATTTAGATTTAATTGTATATTCTTTTATATCCCGCCATCGTAGCGTTTCCGACGGAAATCTCGTGCAAAGGTTCCATTTTTTTCATGTAAACTCCCCATTGCTCAATAGTGTCGGGGTAGCTCTCTAACCATTGGGTTTTTACAATATAGATCGTATCAGATTCCAAAACTTTATTTTTTTCCTCATGGCTCCGCATCCAATCACCTGCTCGAGGAGTGGCAGCTATTTTATCAGGGGCATGCGCTGAAATGGCATAGCTAAACCAATAATTGCTTATCAATCCCTTTCCGTAAAGCTGCTTTAACTCATCTTTTTGGTCCTCGTCAATTGAGAATCTACTTGTTTTAGTCATGGTTAGCCCGGTTATAGCCCCGATAACCACTAAGACTGATGAGAGAAGAATCAGTGATGCAGCAGGTGTCTTCGTATCTTGCTTCCTCTGATTTATTAAAATGAATATTCCGATTAAGAACAAATAAAAAGAAGAAATCAAGTATCGACTGTTTGATTCATTTTTAATATACCATTCGGATAAACAAACCAACACGTATAGGGTCGTAGCCGTTGCGATTAGGAGAGCCGGAATAAGTAGCTCAGATAATGTGCTTTTTCTTTTAACCAGTATATATCCAATAAATACAAAACCCGCAAACACGAATATGGGAAGCAAAGCGGCAAAGTAGGTTGATAGAAAAATCGGTTCATCGTTTGAAAAGAAAGGCAGATATTCTTTGTACCACGACACTAGTGAGCCGGCGAAAACAGAGAGCGAATTGACGGATTGCTGACCGTATCCCGTATAATCAATAGTGGTGACTTTTCGATATATGATATATGCTGCGGGAATGCCTAATCCTAAAATAAAGCTTAAAACCGAGCCCCGGGTAAGCTTGATGAGTTTTTGCCATTGAGCTATACTAAGAGCGACGATGAAAATTCCGATAAAAACAAAGGTGGCGTCATTAACCCATAAAGCTAAGGCAGAAAAAATGCCTATACCGGCCATGCGTAGAATTCCGACATCACTTCGATTTTCTATTGCCGATTTAAAGAATACTGCTGCAAACAGAATAGCACTGATCTGCTCCGGATAAGGATGAGCCAATTGCAAAAGTCTGAAATGATAGACTGAAGGAAAGAGTAGTGTTAAAGCGAGGATAATAGTTAGCCATCTATTTTTTATCAGCTTTCCGGCAAAGAAAATAATTGAAATAATCCAACCATATTTCACCATGGTTACCGCATGAATTGGCGCAACTCCGATTTTTACCAACCACGAACCCAAAAGAGCTGAGAAACTTCCCAGTCTATTCTGTGCCCAATAGTAAAAATCTTCAGTCCAATCAAAATCTGCCGCCATTAATACGTGGACGGCATTATCCGTATTAAATCGAAAACTATACGGAGCGCCAAAAATGAAGTATGAGATAACTACGGCAGTTAATACCGAAAATATTACGAAAAAATCCTTCTTATCGAACCTCATTTGAATTTATGATCGAACCGTCCTTTGCTCGATTCTTTTCTCGAATTTTTCTCCTTGGAAAATTCGCTGGACAAAAATGCCGGGTGTGTGGATTTCATTGGGATCCAATTCGCCGGCAGGCACCAGTTCTTCCACTTCGGCTATGGTGATTTTTCCCGCCATAGCCATCATGGGATTAAAATTTCGTGCGGTCGCATTGTATATAAGATTTCCTTCCGTGTCGCCTTTCCAGGCTTTTACGATGGCAAAATCAGGGTCAAAACTATGTTCGAGAATGTGCATTTTCCCGTTAAATTCTCGTACCTCTTTTCCTTCCGCTACTTCGGTGCCGTATCCTGCCGGGGTAAAGAATGCAGGGATACCGGCTCCGGTGGCGCGACATCTTTCCGCCAAGGTACCCTGCGGAATCAGCTCCACCTCGAGCTCACCGCTGAGCATTTGCCGCTCAAACTCTTTATTCTCTCCCACATAAGAAGAGATCATCTTCTTAATTTGCTTCTTCTTCAAAAGTAGCCCCAAGCCGAAATCATCTACTCCGGCATTGTTTGAGATACAAGTTAGACCACTTATAGATGTGTTTGAAAGCGCATCAATGCAATTTTCGGGAATGCCACAAAGGCCAAATCCGCCCAACATAATCGTCATGTTTGAATCAATGCCTTTTATAGCTTCCGCGGCGTTCTTTACTACTTTGTTCATGAGGATTTCAAATTTTGGCTACCAAGATAAGCCTTCTGAAGAATCAAAAATGTTTTGGTTTTTGGCGTAGCTTTTACAATCCAGTTCTATGTTCAACCCTTCGGGTTTTTCAAAATCGCCTTGGGATATTTGAAGGTTTTCATCCGCATAGACGGCTTTCATATAGAAACCCCAAATCGGCAAAGCCATATTGGTTCCCATTCCTAAGTGTAGTGATCGAAAATGCACACTTCTGTCTTCTGCACCCACCCAAACTCCGGTGACCAAATCGGGCGTTAAGCCGATAAACCATCCGTCCGATTGATTCTGTGTCGTTCCCGTTTTACCTGCAATCTTCAGATCACGGTCAAACCCATCGTAATCCCTGTTCGGAAGATCCATTTTTAAACGAACGGCGGTTCCCAAGCTTCGTCCCTCGTGCTTGTTGTAAACGCCATCAACCGTTCCTTGCATCAGGCTCAGCATCGTGTAAGCCGTCTTCTCGTCCATTGCCTCGTTGGTTTCGGGCTCCATACTGTAGATCGTCTTGCCGTTTTTGTCCTCGATGCGTAAAATGTAAATCGGTTTGATGTGAACCCCCATATTGGCAAATGTGGCATTGGCTGAGGTGATTTCCATCAAGGAAAGATCTGCCACGCCAAAGCATTGAGAAACGACCGGTTCCATCTCGCTTTCAATACCTAAGTCCTTGGCCAACTTGATGACCGCTTCAGGGCCGAATTGCTTCATCACCCACGCAGTGACCGTATTCACGGAATTTGCCAATCCCCATTTCAGGGAAACCAAATAACCATAATCTCTGCCCGGATCGTGAGGTGTATAATCTTCCAAAAGATTAAAAGTTCCTTTGCGGAAAGTGGTGGGCACTTTAGGCACTTCATAACAAGGCGAGTACCCTTCCCGAATGGCCGTGGCGTAAACGAAAGGTTTGAAAGTAGACCCGACCTGTCTCTTTCCCTGCTTTACGTGGTCGTATTGAAAGTGCTTGTAGTTATTTCCGCCTACCCAGGCTTTTACAAAACCCGTTTTAGGATCGATGCTTACCAAACCCGACTGCAAGATGCTTTTGTAGTAAAGGATGCTATCCATGGGTGTCATCAACGTATCTATTTCTCCTTGCCAGGAAAAAACGGACATCTTAACCTTCTGATTTCTGAAGATGCTTTCAACGCTGTCTTGCGGCACAGCTTCCCATTTTTCTTCACAATCATCAGCCGTGCAGTGATAGTGTGGCTCACCGTCTACCATCGTTTCTTCGATATTTACTCGTCGATTGCAATTAGGACACTCTTTCCCGCTCAATATGCGGTAGCGCTCCGTACGGCGCATGGCAGCTCTTTCAATATTCTTAATCTCTTCAGAGCTCAGGTCGTTGGAGAAGGGCGGATTATTGTATTTCGCAATATCATTCCAAAACTCCTCTTGGAGCTCGCCGCCCAGGTGTTTTGCCACCGCCTCTTCTGCGTAGCGCTGCATTCGCGAATCGATCGTGGTATAAATCTTCAATCCGTCACTATAGATGCTATAGGGTGAGCCGTCAGACTTTGCGTAAACCAATTTTCCGTTCTGATCCGTTTCGGCTAAGAGATTTTTCACCTCACCTCTAAGAATTTCACGAAAGTAAGGCGCCAAACCTTCTTGGTGGTCAATGCTCTGCACGTCCAGCTCAAGTGGAAGAGCGGTCAGCGAGTCAAATTCGGCTCGCGTTATGAATTCGTTACGCACCATTTGACCGAGCACAACGTTTCGCCGATCGCGCGTTTGTTCGGGTCGTCGAAGTGGATTGTAAAGTGAGGGATTTTTAGCCATTCCTACCAGCATGGCAGCCTCTTCGATTTTTAGTGAATCGGGTGTAGTGTTGAAGTAAATATTGGCTGCCGATCGGATTCCGACTGCTTGATTTATCCAATCAAATTTGTTCAGGTAAAGTGTCAGAATTTCTTGCTTGGTGTAGCGTTTTTCCAGCTCTACCGCGATGATCCACTCTTGAAATTTTTGGAAAACTCGTTTCACACCATTTCCCGGCTCTTCGGTAAAAAGCATTTTGGCGAGCTGCTGGGTGATGGTGCTCGCTCCACCCTTAGATCCGAGATAAATTCCCGCTCTGGCCGTTCCTCTTAAATCAATTCCTGAATGCTCGTAAAAGCGTTCGTCTTCTGTAGCAATAAGGGCTTTTACCAAATCCGGCGACAATTCTTCAAATTCTGCATTGGTTCGATTTTCCAAATAGAAGCGACCTAAGATTTCTCCATCTGCAGAAATGACTTGAGTAGCCAAATTGGTTCGCGGATTGGCCAATGCCGTTGTATCCGGCAAATCGCTATTGGCCGCAAAGTACAGAAGGGCCGCGAGCAAAATAATCGGAGAAAGGCCCAAAAGCCAAAGCAAAAAAATAGTTCTTTTTCTCACTTTCTTTTTTTCCGGAGGAGTTTCTGTCATCTGAAAATATTTCGAATTAAAACGTAATTGACCAAAATACCTTGCTCGAAGATCTTATTTGTTGGTCTTCTCTATGCGCAAGCCAATGTTTTTTATTCCCACCAGTGTGTCAGTTCGCATGGCTTGCTCGATTTCAAATCGATACATTCCCGAGAGCGGAAACCTCCGATTGTATTGATACATGATGGTGTTGGACAAATGGCTGCTGCTGTTCAGGTAGCCGCCACCACTACCCAGCCATCTGCCGGTGGGATCGGCTAGAACAATGCCTACGGTATCCTTTGAAGATTTACCGTTAGGGAAAATCGTTTTTACAAAAACGTAAAGATTTCGGTAGGGGTAGCGCTCGGTATTCCGCACGTTAATCAAGAAATTATGACTTGAAACCGTATCGGTAATTTCTGCTTCTAAAATGGCTTTCTCGGCCACGGTCCACTTTTCGTTCGGAATTTCTACGTTTTCTTCAAATACGCGATTCTCGTCCGTGCAGGCCGTAAGTGCTGAAATCACAACTAACCAAAAGAGAAATCGCTGCATTACTTTTTATTGGAGTTGCTTCTCTTTCCCGATGAGCGCCGCTTTCCTGATTTAGGATTACCTGAGGCTTTTGGTTTGTTTCCGCCTTGACTCTTATTTCCCGATCGGCTCTTATTTCCGCTTTGAGGTTTTCCACCTCCGCCGCTGCTTTTGGCCTGAGCAGGTTTGGGTCCTTTTCCTCGAGGTTTTCTCTTCTTCTTCCGCTTCGAGGGTTGCCGATCAAAACGGGTCAAGCTATCCTGCCCCACCACATTTGAATATGTCTCTTCTTGGGGTGCTTCTACTTCTGAGAAATCTTTGAGGTCTTCCGGAAACTTTTTGGATTCGTTCATCGCTATAATTTCCTTCACGCGTTCCGCAGCGAGAGGGATCGGGCCACTCGAACCTTCTTCATAGACATACCACATAATCCCTTTGAATATATCGGTCTTAATGTGGAAGGCCATTCCTTTTTTGGTGCGCAATTTTATATTGCTCTTCGGCAAATCTTTTAAAGCGTCGAGGTAGGAGTCGAGCTCGTAATTGAGGCAGCATTTCAATTTTCCGCACTGGCCCGCGAGCTTCTGTGTATTCAGCGAAAGCTGCTGATAACGAGCCGCGCTGGTGGAAACCGATCGAAAATCGGTAAGCCAAGTGCTGCAGCACAACTCTCGTCCGCAAGAACCTATTCCGCCTAAGCGACCGGCTTCTTGGCGCGCGCCAATTTGCTTCATTTCAATCCGTACCCGAAAAGTATCGGCAAATTTTCGGATCAACTCCCGAAAGTCTACTCTGCCATCGGCTGTATAGTAAAATGTAGCCTTCGTTTTATCTCCCTGATACTCCACGTCGGATATTTTCATCTCCAAGCCGAGCGAAGAAGAAATGCCTCTGGCTTTGAACATGGCTTCTTCTTCTAAAGCACGAGCTTCACGCCAAAGAGTCAGGTCTTCGGTGGTAGCTTTTCGCAATATACGCTTGATGTCGCGTGTGTTTTTACTGAGCTTCTTCTTATCCATTTGAAGACGAGCCAGCTCTCCTTCGGCAGAAACCACACCCAAATCAAATCCGGGGCTACCCTCTACTACAACACAATCGCCCGGATTGAGGCTGAGTGATGAGGTATTTTCGTAAAAATCTTTTCGGCTGTTTTTAAATCTTATCTCTACATAGGCAAAGCGTTTCACATTGCCCGGAAGCTCCATATTGCTCAGCCAGTCATAAACGGCCAATTTGCTACACCCGCCGGTGGAGCAAGTACCATTGTTTCTGCACCCTGCAGGCGTTCCGTTACTTCCTTTCGTACAACTCTCACATCCCATTGGCGTGCTTTTCTTTGGTGTAAAGTTAAGAAATCGGTTCCGGCCTTCTGCCCATGAAAATGCGAATCATTTCGGCGCTGAGTTTCATATAGAGCAAGCGAGGATTGACATTGCGTTCTACCAATCGATGCCCCTTGCTTAACGTATCGTGAAAAGCGCCTAAGTCTTTATCAGCCATGTACGGGGCAAACTTTTCTGCGAATTCGGCAGCCGCTCCCGTATATCGCGCTTTGTCTTTTCCCAAATAGGCAAACATCACGGCTTCGTGCAAAAAGTTGAGACAGTAGTCTAAAAAATAACCTTGTTGATCTCGACTCAAAGCAGAGATCTTTTCGGTAACCTCAACCACGTCGTTTTTATGCGGGGCTACGCAGGTTCTCATCCAATCTCTGAACAAGGCAAAATAAGCATTTTCAGCTTCAGGATCTTTGGCCGTCTTCATCGCCAGATTGTAGTCTCCTTCTGCCATGCGCGCCGCCATCGCAGCTACTTCAGGTGTTGTGTTTTGCTTGATCAAGCCCTCTTGGATTTCCGCATTGGTTAATGGTCGACACTTGACCATTTGAACCCGCGAAATAATTGTAGGCAACAATTCTTCTGCTTGGGTTGGCACCAAAATAATCACCGTTCTCGGATTGGGTTCTTCCAAGGTTTTGAGCAACTTGTTTTCGGCAGCCTGATTGAGTTTTTCAGGTCGCCAGATGATCATGATTTTATACCCGCCCGCGAACGATTTCAGCGAAAGCTTTTTGACGATCTCAGAACTTTCATCTACCGTAATGATCGATTGCTTATTCTCTCCCGCCATCTCTATTTCCCAATCTTTCAGGGAAATGTAGGGATTCAGTCTCAACTGATTCTTAAAATCCCGCTGAAAACTATCCGACGTTTTGACGCTCTCTTTTTTTACAAAAGGAAAGGAAAAATGGAGGTCCGGATGACCCAGTTGATCCAACTGTTTGCAGTCAGGGCATACGCCGCAGCGCTCTTCCGCTCCTCTGTTCTTGCAAAGCAGAAAAGAGGCGAAAGCAATGGCTAATGCCAAATTTCCGCTTCCTTCTTTTCCGGCAAACATCAACGCATGGCTTACGTGGTCGTCTTTGACCATTCTTGTCAAAGCACCTTTCAGCTCGCTGTGTCCGACGATTTCTTTAAAATACACTGATGTTTTTTAAGGGGATCAAAGGTAGAAATATTCGTTCCGCTATTTATCTCATCGGGGAGCGAAGATTCTTAATTTTGCGGCAAAGCCAAATCAAATGATTCAAATAGACAACTACGATTTTAAAGATAAAAGAGCCTTAATTCGTGTGGACTTCAACGTGCCCTTGAACGATAAAATGGAAGTAACCGATGCCACGAGAATTGAGGCAGCCCTTCCGACCATCAAGAAAGTGCTGGAAGGTGGTGGAAGCGTGGTGCTGATGTCTCACCTCGGCAGGCCCAAGGGCGAGCCGGATGAGAAGTTTTCGCTGAAGCACATTCTCAAAACTCTCGAAGATAAGTTGGGAAAGAAAGTGGAGTTTGCCAATGACTGCATCGGCGATGAGGCCAAAGACCAATCCTCGCAACTCAAGTCTGGTCAGGTTCTCCTTTTGGAAAATTTGCGATTCCACAAGGAAGAAACGGAAGGGGATGAATTCTTTGCGGGACAATTGGCCGAGCACGGCGATTGCTACGTAAACGATGCATTTGGTACCGCTCACCGCGCCCATGCTTCGACTACCTCCATTGCAAAGTTTTTTCCAACTGACAAGATGTTCGGACTTCTGCTGCAGCAGGAAATTGAAAGTATGGACCGTGCGCTTTACAGCGAAAGGAAACCTGTATTGGCAATAATCGGCGGGGCCAAAATCAGCACTAAAATCACCGTAGTCGAAAATCTTTTGGATAAGGTGAACGACATTATCATCGGAGGCGGGATGGCTTACACATTGGCGAAAGCCAAAGGAGGAAGCATCGGAGACTCGCTTTACGAAGAAGAGTTTTTGGACACGGCCAAGAATCTGATCTCAAAGGCGAAGGAGAAAAACGTTACGCTCCATATTCCTGAAGATACCGTAATAGCTGATGAATTTCGAAACGACGCAAGTACCGATGTATGCGCCACCACTCAAATTCCCGATGGCTGGATGGGCTTGGACATTGGTCCGAAAACGATTGAGAATTTTGATAAACTGATCAGGGCGGCAAAGGTGGTACTTTGGAACGGACCGATGGGCGTTTTTGAAATGGAGAACTTTGCCAAAGGCACCATCGAAGTGGCCAAATCATTAGCAGCTACCACGAAAGACGGAGCTTTCACTTTAGTAGGAGGTGGCGACTCGGTCGCAGCGATTAACAAATTCGGCCTGAGCGATCAGGTAAGTTATGTGAGCACTGGCGGAGGAGCGATGCTTGAGTATCTAGAGGGCAAGACACTACCGGGAATCGCGGCTATTAAGGATTAATTGAATTCAATTCCCTCTCGGAAATCTTCCAGTGTATTTTCCAATTTTTCCCGCCAATCCTTCTCAGCCAGGGTAGGATAGATTGCGGGAAGCAATTCTGAAGCCGGCTCATAAAGATATGAGTCGGCTTTTTCTTTGACGGGAATCAGGTCATCCGTCAAAGGAAATCCATTGATCAAATAAAGGATTCCGCTTACGATCAGCAAGAATTTGAAGCCGCCAAAGAGCATTCCGAACAGCTTGTTTACCAATCCTAGCGCCACGAGTTTGATTAAGCCTTCGAGGATTTTTCCGAAAATGAAGACCAAAACCACGATTAGTATAAAGAGCAAAGCGAATCCCAAAACGCTGCTCACTCTGGCATCCGTGTTGAAATTGTCGCGGAGGTACTCTCCGCCCATTTCACCAAAAGTGGCGGCTCCGTAAACACCTAAAATCAATGCCATCAAGGTGCAGAGCTCGATGATCAGCCCGCGCTTGAATCCTTTGAACATTCCCCATAAAACGGGGATGAGAATGCAAATATCGAGAATCATTTCAGCAGAACTCCTTTCTTTCCCATCAAGGGGACCTCCGTTACATTCTCTCTCTTGATGGTCTCGGCCAAAAAGACATATTTTTTGTCGAAGATTTTTCGATCGATGTAAAAACTCACCCAATATTGGTTGTTCAAAGGGAACAGGTTATCCATTATCGGCTCAATCTTCACGTAGCTTTGCGGCGGAATGGTTTCAACGAAATGGCGCAATTGAGAAGTTTCTACTTTCTCTTTGTCCACTTGGCCATAACCTCTGGATGCCACCAAGACATTCGTTATCTCGATGTCTTTCATGTTGATTAAGTAAACGTACCACTCGTCTTCCCCTGATTCAGAATTGGTCTCGGGCACTGCGGCCAGAGCGATGTCTTCGACTTTGGGGTCATCAATGTCTTTAATCACAAATTGCAGTTTGCGGCAAAATTAGAAAATAAGCTCCCATTCGAACAGCTCGGAAAGATGGATTTGAAGCTTCTTCTTTACTTCTCCGAAATCGAGTTTGCGCCCCAATTCCTTTTCCATGGAGGTCACCGCCTTATCATCAATTCCACAGGGGATGATGTTATCGAAATACTCGAGCTGCGAATTCACATTGAAGGCCAAACCGTGCATGGTGACCCATCTGCTGCAGCGAACGCCCAAGGCACAAATTTTTCGAGCCTTTTCAGGAATGTGGGGATCAAGCCAAACGCCCGTAAGCCCTTCGTAGCGGTCGCCTTTTATTCCGTATTCAGCCAAGGTCAAAATCACTGCCTCTTCCAAGTAGCGAAGGTATTTGTGAATATCGGTGAAAAACTGATCCAAATCCAGAATAGGATAGGCCACGATTTGTCCGGGGCCGTGGTAGGTGATGTCGCCGCCACGATTGATTTTGAAATACTCAATTCCTTTTTGATCAAGCTCTTCTTGGCCCAAAAGTAAATTTTCAATCTTGCCGCTTTTTCCCAAAGTGTAAACATGGGGATGCTCAACGAAGATCAGATAATTGTCAGGTAGCGGAAATTTTTGTTCAGCTTTTCGCAACTCGATTTTGCGCTGTACCACTCCCGAAAACAACTCTTCCTGATAGTCCCAAGTTTCCTTATAGCCTTTCTGGCCGAGGTCAATTAACTGAACTTTCGGAAGAGGGTTTTTCAACTTTTTGCGAGTTCGGCTTTGAAGTAATCAATCACTTCAATTTCTATCGGATCAACGTCTTTTTCTACCGCCATGTAGTAAGATATCCAATCTACCAGATGGATGAGGTAATACACCATTTCAATACGAGATGCTCCTTTTGGCTTTATTTCGATGATGGTGTCCGTGTAGCGGGAAATGATCTCCTTGCTCAGTTCCATTCGTTTTGCCGTCCCGGGATGATCTTCAGGTGTGCGGATAATTAAAGCGGCGTATTCCTTGCTTCCGCCCGCCCAAGCGACCAGCTCGTTGTGGTTCATTTCCGGAAGGGCATGATGCCAACAAAGGGTTTTCGCGTTTTCGTTAATCTGTTGGCGGAAACGAATGGCTACCGCTTCAAAATACGTTTCTGCATAAACGATCGGAATAAGGTTGCCAATCTTATTGGCTATGGCAGCCGCTTCTGTTTTAATCAATCCGGCCTCACTTTTCAATAATTTGGCAGCAGCCGAAAGATCGGTGATAAAGTTTTTTTCAATCAATCCGTAGGCAGACAAGATGAAGAGTTGCTGCATGGCATTGTAGCCAAAGCTGGTTCGCGGAGGTTGTCCCGCGGGAATCTTGATCATATTGAAGCCGTTTTCTCGAGCCAATAATTCAAGCTTTCCGCCGGAAGTTACGCATGAGATAGAAGCTCCCTTTGTCATGGCTTCCGCCAATGTGCTCAAGGTTTCTTCCGTATTTCCGCTGTAGCTGCATGCCACAAACAAAGTATCTTCACCTACCCAAGCCGGTATGCGGTAGTCATTGACAATTTGAACGGGAACCGTACATTGATCCCAAACGAGCTGAGAAGCAAATTTTCCACCAATTCCCGAGCCGCCTAATCCCGAAATCAAAACATTTTTGACCGGTCGCGTTTTAAATCGTTCAGCAGCTTGCTTACCAATTTCTATCGCCTCAACCATATTGTCAGGAAAGACATCTATCAATCTCTCCATTTCCTGAATTGCTTCTTGCTTTGTCATGATGCTTACTTGGATACCCTTATTTATTTGCAGCCACGAAGATACCAATGTTCGTCGGTAAGTCAATTCATTATCTTTGCCCAAATTTTTTCAAATGGCCGCACAGCAACTCAGTGAACAGGAAATAATTCGTCGTCAATCGCTCGATGCAATTCGCAAAATGGGGATAAATCCCTACCCGCCCGAAGAGGTGGAAGTTACCCACACAGCGAAGGAAATTAAGAGCAACTTTAACGAAGAAGAAAGTGAAAAGTGGCAGGAGGTTAAGCTGGCGGGCCGCCTGATGGGAAAGCGTATAATGGGTAAAGCCTCTTTTGCCGAAATTCAGGATCAATCGGGAAAGATTCAAGCGTATTTCAATCGGGATGAAATCTGTCCCGGCGAGGACAAATCCCTGTACAATGATCTTTTCAAGAAGCTCATTGACCGTGGTGACTATATTTCCATTGAGGGATTTGTCTTCAAAACGCAGGTGGGAGAAATTTCGGTACACGTAAAGAAATTTACCCTTTTGAGTAAATCGATCAAACCACTTCCATTTCCCAAAACCGATGATACCGGTAAGGTTTACGACGCCTTTACCGATCCTGAATTGCGCTACCGTCAGCGGTATGTGGATTTGACGCTCAATCCGAAGGTTAGGGAGACTTTCGTCAAAAGAACCAAGGTGGTGGACACCATGCGTCGCGCTTTTAATGATGCAGGTTATTTGGAAGTGGAAACACCCATTTTGCAGGCCATTCCCGGAGGAGCTTCGGCGCGTCCTTTCGTAACGCATCACAATGCGCTGGACATTCCGCTCTACTTGCGTATTGCCAATGAGCTCTACCTTAAGAGGTTGATCGTAGGTGGATTTGAAGGAGTTTATGAGTTTGCGAAAGACTTTAGAAATGAGGGTATGGATCGAACCCATAATCCCGAATTCACCATCATGGAAATCTATGTAGCCTACAAAGACTACAAGTGGATGATGGAGTTCACCGAAAAGACTTTGGAAAAGGTGGCTTTGGAAGTGAACGGGAGCACCGATTTGAAGGTGGGGGATAAGACCATTTCATTCGAAGCACCTTTCCGAAGGTTGACCATGATCGATGCGATTAAAGAATACACGGGAGTTGACATTACCGGAATGAATGAATCTCAACTGCGGGAAGTTTGCGCCAACATCGGTGTCGATACCGATCCTTCGATGGGTAAAGGAAAGCTGATCGATGAGATTTTCGGAGAGAAGTGCGAGGGCAATTTGATTCAGCCCACCTTCATCATTGATTACCCCGTAGAGATGTCGCCATTGTGCAAAAAGCACCGCGACAATCCTGAACTCACTGAGCGTTTTGAGCTGATCATAAACGGAAAAGAAATTGCCAACGCCTATACCGAGTTGAATGATCCGATCGACCAGCGCGAGCGATTTGAAGAGCAGCTTCGTCTATCGAAAAAGGGAGACGACGAGGCGATGTTCATCGATCATGACTTTCTAAGAGCTTTGGAATACGGTATGCCCCCGACTTCAGGACTGGGTATCGGAATAGATCGTTTGGTCATGCTATTGACCGACAATGTATCCATTCAAGAGGTGCTTTTCTTCCCGCAAATGCGTCCGGAGCAGGTTAAGAAAACGGACTCCGTTGAAGATTTTGTGAAAGCAGGAGTTCCCGCAAATTGGGCAGAAGTAGCTATGCAAGCAGGCTACGAAAAAGTTTCAGATTTGGTAGAAGAGAAACCGACCGTATTGCATCAAAAGCTGAATGGCTTCAGAAAGAAGAATAAGCTGGATATTCCGGCTTTGCAGTTGGATGAGGTTAAGGGCTGGGCCGGCAATTAACTGATTTCCGCTTCTACCAATAAGTCTTGAGTAAACTTATAGTTGTCGTACAATGCCAGGCAGGCTATGAAGAAGCCGAGCGAAACAAACATCATTATCCACTGATCCCTAAAGAGACTGTAATAAAATACGGTCAAATCCAAGAGGGTCAGAAAAATGAATAAGAAGAGATTTTTCTTACTCACCATTCGTAGTTCAGCGGGGGAGAGCTTTGCGAGTTCCGAGATGTTCATTTACCTATCTTTTAAGCATTAGATAGATAAGGGGAGACTGACTTTAACGATTAATCGGTAGATCAGGTTACATCTCTGCTCGGGAAGAGAAAACCCTCACCGAATCAATTTGCGCTCCCGTTTCGATATCCGAAAAATCATCCTCGCTTGCACCAACTATAGTGTAGCGGCCATCAAGATGCGGGGTGGGCATATGGGTTATGAAGAATTGACAGCTCTCGGTATCTTTTCCGGCTGAAGCCAATCCCACCACTCCCCGGCCATACTTAAGTGGGGAGAATTCCGAACGGAGGATGTGGTCGTCGCTACCGTAGCCATCGCCACGCGGACCGCCACCCTGGCTTACAAACCCCGGCACTATTCTATGAAAGTACGTCCCGTCATAAAAACCCTCTTCAGCTAAATTGGCCAAACGAGACACACTTGATGGCGCATCTTCCGGAACCAGCTTAATTTCGTACTCACTGCCATTTATGAAAAGAATGAGAGAAGGCGATTCCCCAAGTGATTTGACCATTTCCCAATCTATGGGCGGATGTTCGATTTCGAGCGGAGGTTTTTCGATTCCATGAATTTCTTTCAAGGCCGAGGCGATTGCCTGATAAGCCTCAATATATTCCGGACGGCTAAAGGAATCGAGAGCTTGCAATAAGAGCTCTTCTGAAATTGAATCAGCTTTTCCGGAATTACTTAAAGAAAGAGAGAAAACTACACTCTGAGAGAGAAGTCCTTCTTGGTAAATGCGTTTTGCATAGTCAGAGAAGCTCTCACCCCATTCGGGAAATTTTTGCATTCCTGAAATGTAGGCATCAGCTGCGGCAGTGCCCAACGGACCATCATCGAAAATGTATCGTTCGAGCGTATCGAGACCATCGTCAAAGTTGGTCCACACTCCCAACAACACGGCACGTTTTACAGGATTATCCATTCGCTTCCAAGCTTGATTGTAGAATTCCTCACCTTTGGCTTGGTCCGAATTCAATAAAGATTGAGACACCACGGCAGCAACTTCGGGAATGGATGTAGTTCGAGCCGCCGCGATGGTGGATGGGGTCGGAGTAAATGAATCTATTTGAGCAATTCTTTTTGCGGCAGTCATCGCTTCCCATGGCGAGCCGCTGATCAGGGAGTTCTCTAACAACGAAATTTTCTTATCAGGTTCGGGAAGAATTAAGAGAGCGACCGAACGCAAGAGCGGATCATCAGAAGTTTTCAAAATTTCTTCGGAAAAGGCGCCGGCTGCGGAAGTACCGTTCAGTGCGTAACCTAGTGTTGCCTTAATGTCGCTATTTTCTTCTTCAAAAGCTTTCTGAAGGATTTCTTTGGAAAAAGGCTCTAAGTCGAATTGGCGTTGTCGAGACAGAACATTGGCTGCAGCCAAACGGGTTTCGGATTCTCCCGAATTGAGATGTGCTACCACCACAGGTAAATCCTTCTCCTGAAGTTTTCCCGCGAGCATACCGCGGTAAATTCCCCAGATCTTTCCCGCTTCTTCAATAGCCGTGTTTGGATTATGAGAGACTAAAAACTCCATGGCATTTACATCGGCACATTTTCCGATGGCTTCCAAGAGTTCGGCTTTGATCTCGGGTATGGTGGATTTTTTAAAGGCTTTTTCCAGCGCGGAAAGCGACTTTTCATTTCCGATTTGGCCAACTGCAAAGGCGGCATAAAGCCTGACATAAGGTATGGGGTCGGTCAGCAAATCTTCCAGTTCTTCCGGACTTCTTTCAGGAAGAACTGACCCCATCAGTCGGGCGTAAGCCATGCGATACGCGGCATTCTCAGATTCAGCGTATCCGAGTAGGATAGCGGTGTCACCGCGATGTGCGGCATTGTAAACCTCTACCAAACCCTGATCATCAAATAAACTTTGTCTTTGGTTTTTTAATTCATCATTACCGCAGGAATAAAATCCTAAAGTTGTGATTAAGACGAAAAACAAATACTTGGGGAAGCGCATAAACTATTATTTGAAAATTCGAATCTAAGAACATTCCTATCTTTATCGACCGCGAAATAATGGCAAACGAAAAAAGGATAGGTGTAATCGGTGGAGGCTCATGGGCTACCGCTCTGGCGAAGGTTCTCTCCGAGAAAAACAGCCATATCAATTGGTGGATGAGAAATCAGGATGCCGTTGATCACCTCAGAAAATTCAATCACAACCCGAATTACCTCAGAGCCGTGCAGTTCGACACGGAGAAGATTCATCTATCGACTGATGTCGCGGAAATCGTGAGTAAATCTGACGTACTGATTGTGGCCATTCCTTCCGCGTTCGTTCACAATTCTTTGCAGGATTTATCGGCGAAAGATTTCAAAAACAAGATCGTTTTTTCAGCCATTAAAGGAATTATTCCCGAAACTGAGTCGATTCCCGCCAGATACTTCAATAAGGAGTTTGAAATCGCTTATGATGATATCGGGGTGATATGCGGCCCGTGCCACGCAGAAGAGGTAGCTATGGAACGGTTGTCTTATTTGACCTTGGCCTGTATGGATGAGTCGAATGCACGCATGATGGCTGAGATGCTTTCGGCGAGATTTATGAAAACCAGCATCAGTGAAGACCTTTTTGGAGCTGAGCTTGCCGCCGTTTTGAAAAACATATACGCTATTGCTTCGGGAGTTTGCGGTGGCCTCGGTTACGGCGATAATTTTCAAGCCATACTCATGTCGGCTGCGATTATGGAGATGGAGCGCTTCTTGGACAAGCTGAATCCTTTTCACCGCGATGTAAAAGAACCGGCCTACCTCGGAGACCTTTTGGTAACGGGCTATTCCAAATTTTCACGAAACAGATCTTTCGGTTATATGCTGGGAAAAGGGTATTCGGTGAAAACCGCCCAACTTGAGATGGACATGATCGCCGAGGGCTATTTTGCCACGAAAAGTGTCTACGAGCTCAATCGCAAAATGGAAGTCGATATGCCGATAGCAGAGGCGGTTTACAACATTATTTATCAGAAAATCTCCCCGGTGGTAGAGATTAGAATCTTAGCCGACCGACTGGCACCCTAGGCGTCAAACCAAGTTCTTACGGCTTTCGCCTTCGAGGGCCCTATTTCATTGGCAATATCTTCCAGCGAAGTCTCTTTAATTCTTTTCACGGAAGTAAATCGCTTAAGTAGTTGATTGGCCGTAGCCTCTCCGATTCCCGGAATGGACGTGAGCTCAGTTTGGATGGCTGTATTGCTGCGCTTGTTTCGGTGGTGGGTTATCCCGAATCGGTGAGCCTCGTTTCGTGCGTGCTGTATAACTTTGAGCGTTTCGCTCGACTTATCGATATACAGCGGCGCCGTATCTCCCGGATAAAACACCTCTTCCAATCGCTTGGCAATTCCTACGATAGCCACCTTTCCGCGTATCCCTAGTTGATCCAAACTTTCCAGTGCTGAACTTAGTTGACCTTTACCGCCGTCTACGATGATGAGCTGAGGCAAATCTTCTCCTTCATCAATCAATCTTTTGTACCGACGATAAACCACTTCCTTCATGCTGGCAAAATCATCGGGTCCCTGAACGGTCTTGATATTAAAATGGCGGTACTCTTTCTTGCTCGGCTTACCGTTGCGAAATACAACACAGGCCGCCACGGCATTGGTTCCTTGGAAGTTTGAGTTGTCAAAACATTCTAAGTGAGTAGGTGCTTCGCTCAGGCGCAAATCTTTTTTCATTTGCTCCATCAGTCGCTCGGTATGCTTTTCAGGATCGGCAAATTTGGTTTGTTTGTGGCGATCCATCATGAAATATTTCGCGTTGCGTTCTGATAGTTCCAGCAGCTTTTTCTTATCGCCGCGTTGAGGGATGGTGAAACGGTATTCGTCTGTATTGATTTCGGGTTTTGTCCCGACGATGATATCTCGGAAAAGCGTATCATACTCCGTTTTGATTTCCGCAATTCCTTGTGTGATGAGTTCGGCATCACTCTCATCAAGCCGTTTCTTAAACGTCATGGTATGGCTTTGGATAATCGATCCGTCCACCACTTTCATAAAGTTCACATAAGCGTTGTGAAGGTCCGTGACCAAACCAAACACGTCGACATTTCCCACCGAAGGATTTACGATGGTGCTTTTGCTTTTGTAAGAGTTGAGTTGGTCAATTTTGTCTTTAATGTCTTGCGCAAGTTCGAATTCTAATTTTTCTGAATAGTACTTCATCCGCGACTCCAGATGGGAAATGACTCCGGAGACGTTCCCTTTTATGATTTCTCTGATGTCGCTAATTTGGGACATGTAATCCTCTTCGGTCTGCTTTCCTTCGCAAGGTCCCAGGCAGTTTCCGATATGGTATTCCAGGCAAACCTTAAATTTCCCCTTCTCAATATTTGATTGGCTCAAGTCATACTTGCAAGTCCTGATTTTGTAAATCCGCCTGATCAGTTTCAAGAGGGTTTTCATGGTCTTCACCGAAGCATAAGGCCCGAAGTATTCCGATCCGTCCTTAATCTTAGTCCTGGTAGGAAAGATGGAAGGGAAGCGTTCGTTTTTAATGCATAGCCACGGAAACGTCTTATCATCCTTGAGCGCAACGTTGTAGCGAGGATTGTATTTTTTAATGAGGTTATTTTCCAGAAGAAGTGCATCTAACTCAGACTCCACAACGATGAAAGAAAAATCCGCGATTTTCTTGATCATGACGCGGGTCCTTCCGGAGTGACCGCCGTGTTTCATGAAATAAGAATTAACGCGATTTCGAAGGCTTTTTGCTTTACCTACGTAAATGATCTTACCGGTGGAATCCTTGAATTGATACACGCCGGGTTTTTGCGGGAGCAGTTTAATTTTTTCCGTTAAATCCACGTTCAAAATTAAGGAGGATAGTTTTCAAAATATAAAGGGTAGTAGATTATATGACGACCCTTTTGTAGCTTTGTTTAATGTTTGGCGATCAAAAATTAAACAATATTAAAAATCACGGTGTTGAATAATCGGGCAGAAGATTAGTTATGGGAAGTTATTCAATTAAAGACATCGAACGAATTTCGGGTATCAAGGCCCACACCCTTCGTATTTGGGAAAAACGCTACGGGATAATTGAGCCTAACCGAACGGATACGAATATACGGTATTACACAAATGAGCAGCTCAAGAAGATCCTCAATATCGCCATCTTAAACAATTATGGGATTAAGATTTCCAAAATTGTTGGCCTATCTGCGGAGGAACTGCGACAGAAAGTCATTGAAATTTCCTCAGAAGAGGTAGAAGAAAATCTTCAGATAGAATCTCTAGTGGTGGCTATGGTTGAGGTGGATGAGTCCAGATTTGAAAAAATACTTGCCAATTGCACGTTGAGATTGGGCTTCGAACAAACGGTATTAAAGATAATCTACCCGTTTTTTAAAAAGGTGGGTGTCTTGTGGCAAGCCGGTGCGATCAATCCCGCACAAGAACATTTCATTAGCAACCTGATACGTCAAAAACTGATTGTCGCTATTGATAGCCAAGGATTAATGGCTAAGCAGAATGCTAAACGCTTTCTACTCTTTTTGCCCGAGGGTGAATTGCACGAGTTGGGACTTCTTTTCTACAGCTATTTAATTCAAAAGGCAGGTCATCACGTCATATATCTTGGTCAATCCGTTCCTTTAAATGACGTTGTTACGGTAAATGCACAGAATCCTGCGGATTATATTATAACATCTTCACTGAGCATCAGCGATCCCATAAGCATTAATAAGTTGTTGCAAGACTTACTTAACTTATTTCCTTCTCAGCAAATTTTCTTGGTAAACAGGCTGGAGGATACATCCGGGATTATCCGATCTGAGAAGTTGTATTACAATCAATCTCTTTCAGATTTTAAAGCGCACTTGGAGAGCGCGTAATTTCTGTTTAACGCTATTCGATTATTCTTAAACGCCCTCTTTTCAGGGTAATCGTTATTGTAAATCAATATTTTAGGTGGTACAATAATTGCGAAGTCGTTTACTACGTCTTGGAAATGGTTCAACATGAGTTTGGTTTTGTTTAACTATTTTCTACATTTGTTAAACAAATCGCCATCAAAAATAAAAGACCATGAGCAATTACGACTTCGACAAACTACTTATAACCTACCAAAAGTCTCTCAAATCTTTCGCTTACGGATTCACAAATGATGATGAAGCTGCGAATGATCTTTTGCAGGAGACCTACCTGAAAGCACTTACCTACCGCGATAAATTTCAAGCTCGCACCAATCTGAAGGCATGGCTGTACACAATTATGCGCAATACCTTTATCAATAATTATCGCAAGGCGGTTCGTGCTAATACGATTATTGACAAAACCGATGAACAGTATTACATCAATACTGCGGCGACCACCAAGGGCAATACAAATCCCGAAAGTGTTATTTCACACGATCAGATCAAAAAAGAAATTGATCGATTGGAAGATGAATACCGCGTTCCTTTTCAGATGTATAATCGTGGATTTAAGTACAAAGAGATAGCAGCAAAATTAAATTTGCCCATCGGAACTATCAAAAGTCGTATATTTCTCGCTCGCAAGAAATTAATGCTTGCCTTACCTGATTACCATTAATTTCAATGAAACATAGAGTTATTGTCATAGGGTCCGGCTTTGCCGGACTTTCTGTTGCTACACATTTGGCTCATCAGGGCTACGAAGTAGAAGTGTTTGAAAAGAATGACTCTTTGGGCGGACGCGCCCGAAAATTTGAACAAGATGGCTTCACTTTCGATATGGGGCCTAGCTGGTATTGGATGCCCGATGTCTTTGAACGGTACTTTAATAAATTCGGAAAATCCGTTAGCGACTACTACGATTTGATCCGCTTGGATCCGTCTTATCGCATTTACTTTTCAGAGGATCACCAAATGGACTTGCCCGCTTCAATGCAAGGCATGTATGAGCTATTTGAAAAATATGAGCCGGGTAGCAGTTCAGCCTTGAAGAAGTTTATGACCGAAGCAGCGTATAAATACGAAGTCGGAATGAATGACTTGGTATACAAACCCGGTCAGAGTTTGACTGAGTTTGCTGATTGGCGCGTGATAAAAAGTGCCTTCCGACTGCAGTTGTTCAGCTCTCTGTCTTCTCACGTTCGAAAGTATTTTACAAATCCATACCTGATTGAACTCCTTGAGTTTCCCGTTCTTTTCTTGGGAGCAAAAGCATCGCATACTCCTGCCCTGTATAGTTTAATGAATTATGCCGATATCGCTCTCGGAACATGGTATCCCATGGGAGGGATGCACAAAATCGTAGAAGCGATGGTTTCGTTGGCTGAGGAGTATGGTGTGAAGTTTCACACTTCAGCCAACGTGAAACAAATAAGATTTGAAAATGGCAAAGCGACGGGGATAGAATTGAGTGACGGAAAAAATTTCAGCGCAGACTTTATCGTGTCCGGTGCCGATTATCACCATACCGAGTCGATGTTATTGCCGGAAAAGGTGCGAAACTATTCTCAAAAATATTGGGAAACCAGAACTATGGCGCCATCCAGTATTTTGTATTATGTAGGGCTTGACAAAAAAATTGATGGAATTCTTCACCACAATTTGTTTTTTGACACTGATTTTGAAAAGCATGCTCAACAGATTTATGACGACCCTGAATGGCCCGATGAACCATTGTTTTATGTATCGGCCACATCCGTGACGGATCCTAATGTGGCGCCCGTCGGCTGCGAGAATATTTTTATCTTGATTCCTACTGCACCGGGTCTGGCAGACGATCAAAAAGTGAAAGATCGCTATTTTGATTTGGTAATCAAACGGATGGAGAATACCTTCAAACAAAATATTAGAGAACATGTTATTTTCAGACGAGATTTTGCCTGTAGCGACTTCATGCGAGATTACAACTCGTTTAAAGGCAATGCTTATGGCCTCGCGAACACATTAAATCAAACGGCAGTGCTGAAGCCATCATTGAGAAATAAGCGATTGAAAAACTTGTTTTATACAGGTCAATTGACGGTGCCCGGACCGGGTGTACCTCCTTCGCTGATTTCGGGAGCGGTAGTGGCTAAAGAAGTAATGAAAGCCGGTTAATCAGAACCATGAAAGAACTCTTTGACGATGTCTCAGTAAAATGCAGTAAGCTAACTACCCAAGCTTACAGCACTTCTTTTTCGCTGGGAATTAGATTTTTAGCTCCCGATCTTCGAAATCCGATTTATTCAATTTATGGCTTTGTACGATTTGCTGATGAAATCGTAGATACCTTTCACGGCTATGACAAGAAAAAATTGCTCGATGAATTTAAGTCAGACACCTATCGCGCTATCGATGAAGGAATCAGTCTGAATCCGATTCTGAATAGTTTTCAGCAGGTAGTAAGAAATTATGGTATCGATCTCGATTGCATCCAAACTTTCCTCAAGAGCATGGAGATGGATCTGTACAAAGATTCTTATAGTAGAGAAGAGTACGAAGAATACATTCTCGGGTCAGCCGAAGTAGTAGGTTTAATGTGTCTTAGCGTGTTCTTGCGAGGCGATAAGGAAAGATATGAAGAATTAAAGCCTTTCGCGATGAAGCTGGGTGCTGCTTTCCAAAAAATCAACTTCCTGAGAGACCTACACGCTGATTTTAAAGCTTTAGGTCGCACCTATTTTCCGGGTGTCGATCTCCAAAAATTCGGAGAAGAAGAACGTCGAGCAATTGAGGCGGATATTGAAGAAGATTTTGCCAAGGGCTATGAAGGAATTAAGCAATTGCCTAAAGACGCGAGATTCGGCGTATTTGTAGCCTATGTCTATTATTTCAAGCTTTTCAAAAAAATTAAAAACAAGTCTACCCAAGACATCTTGACATACCGGGTGCGCATAAGCAATAAGCGAAAATTTGCTCTTTTCTTTAGCAGCTATGTTCGCCACAGTTTTAATCTATTGTAATGATTGAACGGGTTATCCTGGTTGACACTGAAAACAGGCAAGTGGGTACCATGGAAAAAATGGAAGTCCATAGGAAGGGCCTGTTGCATCGAGCATTTTCAATTTTCATATTTAATACAAAAGGCGAAATGCTCATTCATCAGAGGGCAGATTCGAAATATCACTGCGGCGGACTCTGGACAAATGCGGTCTGCTCACACCCCAGACCGGGAGAAGCACACGAAGAGGCGCTTCGAAGAAAAATGATCCAGGAAATGGGTTTTTACACTGAAGTAAAAAAAGCATTTGACTTCAGCTATCGGGCTATTTTAGAAAACGGGCTTATCGAACATGAATACGACGAGGTCTTTTTCGGAATTTACGAGGGAAAGTTAGAGCCAAATCCCTCCGAAGTGCAGCAATACCGCTATATGTCGCTTAATGAGATACGTGATGAAGTACGTAATCGTCCGGAGACATTTACCCCATGGTTCAAACTTTTATTTGAAAGGATGTCGGAATATTACTCTTCCTTAGAAAGAGCTTAGCAACAATCGCTATTCGCACTTGTTACATAAGCCGACTGATATAACCAATAGAATTAAGTGAAAGTTACCGTTTCTCGAAAGGCACATTTTAATGCAGCCCACAGGCTTCACAATCCTGATTGGAGTGCCGAAAAAAATCAAGAGGTTTTTGGAAAATGCAACAACCCGCACTACCACGGCCATAATTATAATTTGATCGTAAGTGTAAAAGGGGAGATCAATCCCGATTCAGGCTATGTTATCGACATGAAGGTCCTTAAGGATTTGATAAAGGAAAAAATAGAAGACCGATTTGATCATAAAAACTTAAATATTGAAACGGAAGAGTTTAAGAATTTGAATCCGACTGCCGAGAATATTGCGGCAGTGATCTGGAAAATTTTGAGGGAAGAGTTGAATAAAAAGTTGGATTTAAAAATAACACTGTATGAAACTGAACGGAATTTCGTCGAATGTGAAGGATGATCTCATTGATATCAATGAGATGATAGGGGATGAACATGTCATGACATCGACGGAAACCCCGATGAGGTCAGATGCATTTGACCTTTCAGATGACGAGAAGAAGAAAAAGATTACTCAGCATTTTGCTGAAATAATGAAGGTCCTTGGATTAGATCTGACGGATGATAGTTTGAAAGGAACTCCCGGTAGAGTTGCAAAGATGTACGTAGATGAGGTATTCAGTGGATTGAATCCTAGGAATAAACCCAAAGTAGCGCTCTTTGAAAATAAATATCAATATCGGGAAATGTTGGTCGAAAAGGACATTACGGTCAAATCTTTCTGTGAGCACCATTTTGTTCCCATCGTAGGCAGGGCACATGTAGCATATAAATCGAACGGTAAGGTTATCGGGCTTTCTAAAATCAATCGCATAGTTCAGTATTACGCCAAGCGACCTCAAGTACAGGAAAGACTAACCATACAGATAGCAGAAGAACTAAAGCGTCTGTTGAAAACGAATGATGTGGCAGTAATGATTGATGCTAAACATATGTGCGTATCGATGCGTGGAGTTGAGGATGATGCCAGCAGTACGGTAACCACGAGTTTTCACGGCTCATTTTCAGATAAAGATGTGAGAAACGAATTTTTAACTTATTTGGATTGATATGTTTGGGTTATTCAAGAAGAAATCGCCTTTAGATAAGCTATATGCAAAGCATAAGAAGCTGTTGGAAAGATCGTATCAATTATCTCATACTAACCGAGCCGAAGCTGACAAACTGCAAGCGGAGGCAGAAGAAGTGCGAAAAGAGATTGATGAATTAAAATCGAAAGAATTATGAAGTATTTAGTGATAGGTGGAAGTACGGGTATTGGTTCGAAAATTTCCGAACGCCTGCTCGATGAAGGGAATGAAGTAATTGTGGCCTCTCGAAATGCAACTTCACGATTAGAATCGAAGGATAAGCGTAAGGTCGTCGATATTGACGCAACCGATCAGAATGCTGATTGGTCATTTCTGCCGGAAACCCTTGACGGAGTGGTGTATTGCGGAGGAACGATAAATCTCAAACCATTTAAACGCTTAAAAGCCGAAGATTTCATTCACGACTTTAATATAAATGTGGTGGGGGCCGTCAATACCATTCAAGCCTCATTGAAATCATTGAAAAATGCTGATCAGCCATCCGTGGTTATGTTCAGCTCGGTAGCAGCCGATAGAGGCTTGAATTTCCATACCAGTATCGCGGCTGCCAAAGGTGGAGTGGAAGGACTTACCAGAGCACTCAGCGCAGAGTTGGCCCCTGATATTCGCGTAAACGCCGTAGCACTGTCGCTCACCGATACTCCGTTAGCAGAGCAATTGCTAAATAATGAGAAGAAGCAGGAGTCAGGAAAGAGCCGTCACCCGCTGAACCGATATGGTCAGCCAGAAGATGCCGCTGAGGCGGCGCTGTTTTTACTCAGTAAAAAATCGAGCTGGGTTACGGGACAAGTTCTCGGAGTTGACGGTGGAATGGGAACCATTCAGAACTTATGAGAGATATCTCTACTCATGAATTGGAAAGCATGGATCGACGCTTCAGAGCGAATTTCATCAACAGTATTTCCGGTTTCAAAAGTGCCAACCTCATCGCAACTATAAGCTCCGAGGGCGTTGCCAACCTGGCTATTTTTTCATCCGTCATTCACATTGGAGCCAATCCGCCTATGATCGGAATGATTATGCGGCCAATTACCGTCGAAAGGCACACCTACACCAATATCATCGATCGCAAGTTCTATACGATAAACTCTCTTCCTCTTAAAATGCAGAAAGACGGGCATCGTACTTCAGCGAAATATAGTGCCGAAATTTCTGAATTTGATCAGACTGATTTTACTGCCGAACCAAATGAGTTTGATGTCCCATATGTTAAGGAGTCACCTGTGGCAATAACCTGTGAGCTCAAGTCAGATATGCTGATCGAGCTAAACCAAGCCCGATTGATAATCGGACAGGTAAGACATGTAAAAATAGACCCGCGCTTCTTGAGAGAGGACGGTTACTATGATATGTCAACTGCAGGCGTGGCAGCTATTTCAGGAATGGACGGCTATCACGAGGTGGGCGGGGCTACTCGCTATACGTATGCTCGACCGAATGAATCCGTAACCAATTTGCAAAAATGAGTGAGCAAAGCGTGGCAATTTTCTGGTTCAGGCGCGACCTGCGATTGGAGGATAATGCGGCGCTTTATCACGCGTTAAAACAAAATTTTCGGGTAATTCCGTTTTTTATATTTGATCGGGAAATACTGGATAAGCTTGAAGATGAAATGGATGCGCGGGTTCAGTTCATTCATCAGGAGCTTAATCGTTTGAAAGAAGAACTTAATTCATTCGGTTCGGATCTGATAGTCAAATATGGGGCGCCTTTCGATATTTGGAGCGATTTCATTAAGACATATCCCGTTTCTAAGGTTTACACCAATGACGATTATGAACCATATGCCCGAGCTCGCGATAAAAAAATCGCTGATCTTCTCGAGGGTCAAGGTATTTCTTTTCATCGGTTTAAAGATCACGTCATTTTCGAGAAATCGGAAATAGTGAAAGATGACGGTCAGCCTTATGTGGTATTTACGCCTTATAGTAAAAGATGGCTGGCTAAACTGACGGAAGAGAACCTTCAAACGTATAAAAGCGAACACTTTTTTGATTCATTTCATCAGTTCGAAGCGGACTCTTTACCATCACTGACTGAGATGGGATTTCAATCTTTTGATTTTGATTATCCGCCACGAGAAATTCCGTTAGAGGTCATAGGTCAATATGATAAGCGCCGAGACATTCCGAGTGTCAGAGGAACCAGCAGACTTAGTCTTCACTTGCGATTTGGTACGGTTAGCATTAGAAAGCTCGTTTTCTTAGCTCGTCACCAAAATATGGTTTGGCTCAAAGAGTTGATATGGAGAGATTTTTATCAAATGATCATTTGGCACTTCCCCCATTCTGCAAAAGACAGCTTTCGTCCTGCATATGATCACATCCCGTGGCGTAATAATGAAAAAGATTTTGAAGCTTGGTGTGAAGGCAAAACCGGATATCCCATTGTCGACGCGGGGATGCGTGAGCTCAATGCGACCGGATTTATGCACAATCGCGTTCGCATGATTGTGGCTTCATTTCTCACCAAACACCTCTTGATAGACTGGCGATGGGGAGAAGCTTACTTTGCCGGAAAGTTATTGGATTACGAGTTGGCTTCGAATGTAGGCGGTTGGCAATGGGCGGCCGGCAGCGGTTGTGATGCCGCACCTTACTTTCGAGTTTTCAATCCCGAATTGCAAACCCAAAAGTTCGATCCCGATTTGAATTACATCAGGAAATGGGTGCCTGAATTTCAAGAAGTGACCTACAAACCGATAGTAGATCATAAAATGGCCAGAAATCGGGCGATCGATACTTACAAAAAGGCGCTTGGCTAAAACGCCAACCGTTTATTTATCACATTCGACTCCAATTATATTCAGTTTGAGGAATGACGGCTTGCGGTGTTTAAGTATTTGATAAAAAGGTTTCTAAAAATCCAATTCCACCCAAAGCTGACATAAAGTGACAGAAAATCTTCGCGAAAGGCTTACTCGAAAGAGAATTTCTTAGCTTAGTCCGAAGGATTGATAAATCAACAATCATCAAATACTTCTGTTTTTTTACTCGATGAATTTCAACTACAAAGTTAAATTTGTCAATAACCTTAACTAAAAACTTAAACTAAACCCCATGAAGAAATTTTTACTTTTAGTCATGTCGGCTGTTATTTTGAGCTTTTCTGCTCAATCTCAGACGATATACACTTTGATTCAGAATAGTCCGAATCACACTACTCTAGCAGCTGCCATTGATGCCGCAAACTTAGCAGGCCCGCTGCAAGGCCCCGGTCCGCTTACCATGTTTGCTCCTACAGATGCAGCTTTCGATGCCCTTCCGGAAAACTTAACGGAAACTCTGCTTGAAGATCCCACGGGATTACTTAGAAATATTCTCCTGTATCATGTTACACCAAACGCTCAATTGACAGGCAGTTTAGACGATGGAGAAATGTTGACGACTCTTCTTTCCGGTCAGCAAACCACTGTTTCCAATGACGGCAGTACCATTATGATAGATATGGCTACCATTACGTCACCTAATGTGGGCGCATCCAATGGCGTTATTCATGTAGTTGATGCAGTGCTTATTCCGTCAAATGCTCCTACGGTTTATGATATAATTGTAGAAAGTGAGGATCACAATACATTGGAGGCCGCCATTAATGCCGCTGAACTGGATGATGATCTTCAAAATGGTGACGCACTTACCGTATTTGCTCCTACGGATGCAGCATTTGACGCCTTACCGGAGAATCTGGTGAATGCATTACTTGAAGATCCGACGGGCACCTTGGCAGAAGTACTGCTGAATCATGTGGCGGAAGGAATCGCTCCGTCAGGTTCTCTTTCACAAGATCAGGCGATTACTACATTGTTCGGAGAAGATGTCGTTGTAGACTTAGTCGATGGTGTTTTTATAAATGGTGCTCAAGTTACCGTTGCTGATATTCCTACGATCAATGGTGTAGTGCATGTAATTGACGCTGTATTGGTTCCGACCGGGGCCACCACCATTCTTGACATTGTAACGGACAGTGATGATCATAACACGCTGGAAACTGCCGTTATTGCCGCTGACCTTGATGCAACTTTAGGAAGCCCCGGAACCTTCACTCTCTTTGCGCCTACCGATGATGCGTTTGCTGCTCTTCCCGCCGGTCTCTTAAATATTTTACTGTCCGATCCTACCGGAGCACTGGCCGATGTGCTTTTATATCATGTTGTGGGCTCAATAGAGTTGGCCGGCGATCTTGCAGATGGCAATACTTACACTACAGAACTGGGCGAAGAGATAACAATATCCATAGTTGACGAAAATGTATTTGTAAATGATGCTCAGGTTACTATAACTAATTTAGTTGGGATTAACGGAGTGGTACACGTGATTGATGCCGTGCTGGTGCCTTCTGATGCCGTATGTACCACCTTTGCCGAAGGCCCCTACACTAATTTTAACACAAATTTTGGTGGCGCACCGGTTTCAACTTTCGGAGTCTGTCCAACCAATCAAATTACCACATTTGAAGCATGGGCGAGTGAGTCATATACTGTAGACAATTTCGTCGCGGGTCAGGAATATACTTTTTCCATTTGTGATGGCCCCGGAGCAGGATCATGGGATCCGGAACTTACCGTGTTGGATCCTGAAGGAAATTTGGTTGCCATAGCTCAAGATTGTCAAATTACTTGGACGGCTCCCGTAGACGGAACTTATGAAATAGGTATTCAAGAAGTCGGAGAATGTGATGGTAGTTCGGAAAACCTGGGAACGAATAATGGTTTCCCGACATTATCATGTACTTCTGCCAACACCGTTTTCACCGTAATTTCGAACAGCGAGGATCACGAAACGTTGGAAACGGCTATTGTGGCCGCTGAATTGGCAGGAGTCCTTTCAGGGGAAGGTACATTTACCGTATTCGCTCCTACTGATGCTGCCTTCGATGCTCTTGATGCTGATTTGCTAGAAGCGCTTCTCGCTGATCCGACTAATCTCTTAGCAGATATTCTCACTTATCATGTTGCTGATCAAACACTCTTATCCGGTGATTTAAATGATGGCGATATGGTAACGACTATCAACGGGGAGGATGTTACTATTTCAGAAGCAGGTGGTGACCTGTTTGTAAATGGTGTGTTGATCAGTGTGGCTGACTTGGAAACGGATAATGGAGTTGTTCATGTAATAGATGCCGTTCTTCTGCCAACAGAACTCACTACCGTTTATGATATTGTCGTGAATAGCGAAGATCATGGAACATTAGAAATGGCAATAAACACTGCAGGGCTCGATGGTGTGCTGAGTGATGAGTCGGAAGAACTCACATTATTCGCTCCTACTGATGCTGCTTTTGATGCACTTCCTGCCGGATTGTTAAATGAATTGTTAGATGATCCCGATGGAGATCTTACCGAAGTACTGCTTTACCATGTAATCGAAGGATTCAATATTGAAGCAAATATTTCTGCCGGAAATGTGATGACGCTTTTTGGTGAAGAAGTAGAGATTACCATTTCAGGAGATGACATTATGGTAAACGATGCCATGGTTACCGTTACGGATTTAGTGGCAATCAACGGTGTGGTTCACGTAATCGATGCCGTTCTTATTCCTACCACGCTTAGCGTTGTCGAAATTTCTTCTATCGAATCATTCTCTGTATTTCCCAACCCATCAAACAATGTGATGAACTTGGAGATGAATATGGTTTCAAGTGAGAGAATTACCGTTGATTTTGTAAATATGTTAGGTCAGGTTGTGAAAAGTGTTGACTTAGGTCAACGAAGTATCGGATTGAACCGCGAGGTTATCAACGTTCAGGATATGGCTGATGGATTCTACTTGATGAACATCACTATAGGAAATGACCAATTGACGCACAAAATCCAAGTGGTTCGATAACAAATCAGATTGAAAGTATAGCGAAAGCCGTCTGCTTATTGCAGGCGGCTTTTTTTATGTGAACATAGCCGAGGAGCTTGCTGTTCCTATTATCGAAAAACAAATCACATTGATGCACAAGGGAAACAAGTCATATCTGCCTCAAAAGCTCTGTAAAGTTTGCGGCAAGCCTATGACTTGGAGAAAGAAGTGGGAAAAGAATTGGGCCGAGGTTAAGTACTGTAGCGATCGATGTAGAATGAAAAATAAGAATGAAAAGAGGAATAGTATGGTTTAGAAATGATCTGAGAGTTACCGATAATGAAGCGTTATATCGTGCTTTTCAAGAATGCGATGAGGTAATAACAGTCTATGTTTTTGACAAGGAGTACTTGCACGGCGAGCAATACGGGAGCAAGAAATTCGGTGCAAGAAGAATTCATTTCATCCTTGAATGTCTGAATGACTTGAAAAAATCCTTAGATAGCATTGGGACTTCTTTGCAAGTTAAAATCGGAAGGGCGGACCAAGTGCTTTCGCAAATGGCGGAAGAATTTGAAGTAAGTCAAGTTTACGCTCAAAAAGAGGTGACAAGCGAAGAGTTGGAAATGGAAAATCGGGTAACGGAAAGTCTCGGTGAAAAAGTTCAAGTCAACTTTTTTCACGGGCACACCCTGTACCATCCGGAAGATATTCCGTTTGAGATTGAAAAAATCCCTGATGTCTTTTCTGATTTTCGAAAGAAATGCGAAAAGCAGGCTGAAATGCGAGAAATCTTCTCTATTCCTGAAAAGATGAAAGCTCCTCAGGGTCTTCCCGAAATTGACCTTCCCGAATTAAAAGATTTAGGATTTAAAGAAAACCCGATTTCCGATAAGGCAGCCATACAATACAAAGGCGGTGAACGAGAGGCAAGGCAGCGATTGGAAAACTATTTTTGGGAAACCGAAAACCTGAGCACTTACAAATACACGCGGAACGGTTTGCTGGGTTTGAACTACTCCTCAAAATTCTCTGCGTGGCTGGCACACGGATGCATCTCACCGCGAATGATTCAACGCGAGGTAAAACGCTACGAAAAGTCGATCAAAAAGAACTCATCAACTTATTGGTTGGTTTTCGAATTGGTGTGGAGAGATTATTTTCGATACGTCGCGATGAAATATGGCAACAAGCTTTTTTTCCCGGAAGGGATTAAGAATAATGAGACTGACTGGCAAGAAGACCAAAAAGTTTTGACCGCTTGGAAGACGGGAAAGACGGGAGTACCGATGATCGATGCAAATATGAGGGAGTTAAACGAAACGGGATTTATGAGCAATCGCGGCCGTCAATTGGTGGCATCGTATCTCACTAAAGATTTAAAGCAGGACTGGCGTTACGGAGCGGCCTATTTCGAGCAAGAGCTGATAGATTATGACGTGACGAGCAATTGGGGCAATTGGGCCTACGTGGCAGGTGTAGGAAATGACCCGCGTCAAAACAGGTATTTCAATATTCTCAGTCAAGCCGATAAATACGATAAAAAGGGTGAGTACGTAAAGCATTGGTTGCCTGAATTAACTGAGGTGCCACAAGAGTTTGTTCATAAACCTTGGACTGTGAATAACAAGGAATTAAAAGAATTTGGTTTGAGTAATTCCGTGTTTTCCAAGCCGCTTTTTGTCAATGAAAAGTGGTGATTAAAGTTTGCCCAAGAGGGTGAAATAGTCTGTAAGTGTTCTTCTAATCGAACGATTTGTACTCTCCGAAAACCATATAATGGTGTCTGAAGCTGCCAATCCTATTTTCTGTTGTTTTGCCAAAGCTAGGTATATGTCCCGAGCGAACGAGTACTGGGACTCATTGGTGAGTTCCGGAAAGCGGATCGGATCGAGGATTGTTCCTGCTGAGTCAGTCACTACTCCGCGAAATTTTCGTGTATTGAGATATGCCGTATCCAGTCGAATAAATGTTTCGTTCGTTCGCCAATTGTTGTATATAGCAAACGGTAAAGCATCAATTGAGTCTGCAAAAATGCTTTGAAGCCTATAAACGTCGAGTATGCCGGCAGCCTCAGGATTGTGCAGGTAGTAGAACGAACGAACGTTTTTGAAATAGAGTTCGGCTGATTCAGTTGTACTAAAACCGATAGTATCAATTTTAGCCGGTCTTTCATCAGGCAAGGTGAGAAGCACCAAGATAATCATGGCAATAGCCCAAGCAATAAACCATTTAACGAGTTGAGCGTTGTGCACGGAAATTAAACAATATTAATTGCGCCTTGTTTTATTAAGGCCCACTAGAAAAGGTTTAAATGAATTTTGTAACGAACAGAGGTGAAAACCTAGCTGAGCTGGCCGGGGAGCACAAAGTCCTATTGGTTTTTCTGCGACATTTCGGTTGTACTTTTTGTCGGGAAACCATGGCTGATTTGGCTGAGAAGAGAGATGAAATCGAATACATCGGTGTAAAAATTGTCATCGTTCACATGGTGGATGCTCAAACCGCCACGGATATCTTAAGTCTGTATAACTTGGAAGATATTCGACACATTTCTGATCCGCATCAAAAACTCTACAACCGGTTTGGTTTGTATAAAGTAAGCTTCAGATCACTTTTTGGAGTTAAAAATTGGTGGCGAGCGTTTGTTGCCGGAATTATCAAAGGTCATCTAATCGGTAAACCTGCAGGCGATCCTTTTCAAATGCCCGGCGTGATCTTATTTCACAAGACAAAGGTTATTAATAACTTTGTCTACAAGTACGTGTCTGATCGTCCCGACTTTACGCAAGTCGCTAAAACTGCTTGATTTCAATGCTCCTAAACTTTATCATCCTACTTACTACCTTCTTTTTCATGGAGTTCATGGCTTGGTTTACACACAAGTATGTCATGCATGGTTTGGGATGGTATTTTCACCGCGATCACCATCGACCCGAGCCCGGTTTCTTTGAAAAAAACGATGTGTTCTTTCTGATATTCGCCATACCGTCTTGGCTTTTTATCATGTTCGGTATGATGAATGGATTTTCTTGGATGCTTTTTATCGGTCTCGGAATCGCACTTTACGGTCTCTGCTATTTCTTGGTACACGACGTTTTTATTCACCGAAGATTTGATTGGTTTAAGCGAACTGATAACGTATATTTCAGAGCGATTCGCAAGGCCCATAAAGTTCATCACAAGCATTTGGGAAAAGAAGAGGGAGAATGCTTCGGTATGCTCTTCGTACCAATGAAGTATTTTCGCGAGGCCAGGCAATCGATGAAAACCTCTTAAACCATCATTAGATAAAGCATTTGGAGCACTACTATTATCTACTTCTCGATCTGCTTACCCTTTCATTCCCTTTGGTCAGAAGCTTTGAGAGCCGGATAAAGTTTGTGCGTTTTTGGCCGGGTGTTTTTCTGGGAATCGCCGTCATGTCATTGCTTTTCATCCCTTGGGATGTTTGGTTTACATCCAAAGAAGTTTGGGGCTTTAATGAGCGTTTTATCTCGGGAATTAAAATAGCCAATCTTCCCGTAGAAGAATGGCTTTTTTTCATAGTGGTTCCCTTTGCCTGCGCCTTTATTTATGAGGTTCTCAACTATTTCCTACCCAATTCACCGCTTAAACCCGTTCAGGATAAAGTCACATCGCTGCTGATTTTGGTCTCTTTCGTATTGTCGGTACTTTTTGTTGATCGACTTTACACCTTTACTACCTTTTCACTGCTTTGCCTTTTATTGATTTGGCATTTGCTGATAAATCGAAGTGATTATTTAGGGCAATTCTTTCTTGCATTTATCATCATTCAAATTCCCTTCTTATTGGTGAACGGTGCTTTGACGGGACTCTTTACGGACGAGCCCATCGTGTGGTATAACAATGCCGAAAATCTCAATCTGCGCATTCTCACCATACCTGTAGATGACATCGGCTACAACATGCTGATGCTATTGATTGTTATTACCGTATTGGAACAATACAAGGTGCGAAAATTCTCAGGCGCCTTGAGCGTAAGTTGACGGCATGAATTTGAAGAAAGTAGAAGAGAAGTTGGGAGAGAGGGGTTTGGATCGAGTCATCGAAATGGCTTGGGAAGACAGAACTACCTTCGATGCAATCGAAGAGCAATTCGGTATAAGCGAGAAAATCGTAATTGACTTAATGCGGCGAAATATGAAGCCTTCAAGCTTTAGAATGTGGCGCAAACGAGTGCAAGGTCGAACCACCAAGCATGCACAAACTTCATCGGCCGACCGCTTTAAATCTTCTCGACAGAGGCATATCTCAGGAAATAAAATAGCTAAGAAACAGTGAGAAACTCAAACGGAATACTGCACTACGAAATACACCGTACGGAAAATCACGAGGCGTGGATGGTCTTCGTCCATGGCGCGGGAGGTAGTGTTAGAACTTGGCAAAAGCAGGTCGAGTTTTTCAAGGGAAAATTCAACCTGTTACTAATCGATCTGCGCGATCACGGAAAGTCAAAAGACTTGGAATCAGAGCAAGCATTTGGCTTCAGCCTGGTGGCAAATGATGTCTTGCACGTGATGGATCGTCTCGCCATTAGCGAAGCCCATTTTGTCGGGGTTTCAATGGGCAGTATTGTGATCAGGCATATTGAAATGCTTTCGCCAAACAGAGTGAGATCCGTGGTTTTGGCCGGCGGTATTTTCAAGATGAGCCGCAAAATCAAAACCCTGGCCTTTAGCGCCAGAGCGCTTTCATCCATACTTCCTTTCCAACTGCTCTATCAACTTTTTGCGCTGGTTCTGCTTCCGCGAAAAAACCATACTGCCTCGCGAAAAGTCTTTTTGCGTGAAGCGCAGAAACTCAAGGACCACGAAGCCAAGCGATGGCTGACTTTGATTAAAAGATTGAACCGAACCCTGAAAGATTTGTTTTCAATGAAGATACAAGCACCTTGCTTGATCGTAATGGGTGAGCAAGACCACGTGTTTTTGCAACCCGCAAAAGACTACGTAGAGAAATACGGTGAGGTGGTTTTGGAAACCATCGAAAAGTGCGGCCACGTGTGCAATATCGAACGCGCCGCCGAGTTCAATCAAAGGTGCCTTAATTTTATTTTGAAACTGGAACAAAGACCCGCTTAACATGGCTACGACAACAAAATCAAATACCAAATCCACAAAATCAAAAGCTACTCCCAAGCGAATCATTGATGCATATTTGAAGTATCTGCTGCTTGAAGGAAAGCAACCTGCATCAGTATTCAAGTTTGCGGATGACCTTGGAATCAGCGAACGAGAGTTTTACTCCCGATTCAGTTCTTTCGATGCCATCGAGAAAAGAATTTGGGAAGACCTGATGGCCGAAACGATCGATTCAATCCAAAAGGATACGAACTACGCCAATTTTAATGCACGCGAAAAGCTTCTATCCTTTTATTACACGCACTTAGAAATTCTGAAAGGTCAAAGAAGTTTTATTATGTTGCGTTGGAAGGGGTTGAAAGACAATATCAAAACACCTGAATCGCTTAAATCCTACAAAGATCATTTTCTTAAGTACGCGAAAGGAATTGTTTCGGAAGGAATCAACACTGACGAAATAAAGGAGCGTATGTTTATTTCCGATCGATACGATCAGGCTTTTTGGCTGAAACTGGTTTTCGTGATTGATTTTTGGATAAAAGACACCAGTCCTGATTTTGAACAAACGGATGCCGCCATAGAAAAAGCGGTCAACCTTTCATTTGAATTATTGAGTGAATCTACTCTCGATCGAGCCATCGATTTTGTCAAGTTTCTTTGGCAGTCCAAATAAGCAAGGCGATGAAAGAACAACATAAAATCCCCGTCTCGAAGGTGCAGCGCGCCGCAAAATTTGTAGGTACGGGTGCAAAATTGGGAGGTAACTACCTGAAGTATTACGCGAAGAAGATGGTTGATTCCGATACGGATCGATCTTCGTTGGATGAAGCCAACGCGGCGGACGTCTATGAGTCCTTGAGCCAATTAAAAGGTAGTGCTTTGAAAGTGGCTCAGATGATGTCGATGGATCAAAACGTTTTACCAAAGGCCTATACCGATAAGTTTCAGATGGCACAGTACAACGCACCTCCCTTGTCTTATCCGCTGGTGGTTAAAACGTTTAAGAAATTCTTCGATAAAACCCCCGATGAACTATTTGATACTTTTTCGCCAAAAGCGCTGAACGCAGCGTCTATCGGTCAGGTACATCAAGCTACACTCGACGGCAGAAAGTTGGCGGTAAAAATTCAGTATCCCGGGGTGGCAAACAGTGTCACCAGCGATTTGAAATTGGCCAAACCCATTGCCATGAGGCTAATGAACGTGAAGGGAAAAGATTTGGATAAATATCTCGAGGAGGTAGAAGAAAAGCTATTGGAAGAAACGGATTACGGCTTGGAATTGCGCCGCTCAATGGAGCTCACCGAGAAATGCGCCAAGCTGAATATTCGCTTTCCAGAATATTACCCCGAATACTCTTCGGATCGGGTAATTACGATGGATTGGATCGATGGAACCCACCTTAGCGATTGGATAAAATCAAACCCATCGCAGCAAGAGCGAAATGAAATCGGGCAGAAATTGTGGAATTTCTACAATTACCAAATTCACGACCTTCACATGGTACATGCCGACCCCCACCCGGGAAATTTTCTGGTGACGCCTGAAGGCGATTTGGCTGTTCTTGATTTTGGTTGCGTAAAGGAAATACCCGACGATTTCTACCGAGACTACTTTCAATTTATGGATGTGAAACTGGTGGAGAAGCCACTCGAATTCAAAGCCCTTTTGGCGAAGATGGAATTTCTGCTTCCCGAGGATAAACCCGCCGAAACAGAGTATTTTACCCGCGTATTTTCCCAAATGGTTTCTTTACTCTGTCGTCCTTTTGGCGAAGATGAATTCGACTTTAGCGACAAGGAGTACTTCAATCGCATTTACACGCTGGGCGATGAAGTGGCTACCGACAAACAGTTTCGCAAAAGCAATGCAGCTCGCGGCTCGAAGCACGGCATCTACATCAACCGAACCTACTTTGGATTGTACAATATCCTCCATCTGCTGGGTGCGAAGGTGAAAACCAAAGTGCCCGATGACTTTTTGAACATTCCCAAAGCGTCCTAAGAGCAAACCATCAGCCCCTCGACTTGTTGTCATTTCATGGCAAAGAAAGAGCTCAGGCTGGTATTAGGAGACCAGCTAAATCGACAACATAGCTGGTGGGACGAAGATCCGGATGAATTCATCGTATTGATGTGCGAAGCGCGATCCGAGACGGATTACGTCAAGCACCACATCCAAAAAGTCGTAGCCTTCTTTCTGGCTATGCGCGATTTTGCCGAATGGCTTCAAGACAGAGGTTTCGAAGTAATTTACCTGAAGCTGAACGACCCTGAAAACAAGGGTTCGATCAGCAAGAATGTCTGGCACTTCATTCAAAAGAAGAATTGTGAATCATGGGCCTACCAACTTCCCGATGAGTATCGATTGGACAAAGAGTTGAAGGCGCTTCGAGATGAGCTGGAATTACCTTACGCGGCCGCTGATACCGAGCATTTTCTTTCTGAGAGAGAAGATCTGAAGACTTTTTTCAAAGGGAAGAAAACCTATTTGATGGAGTCTTT
>CAZYWJ010000001.1:131458-186210 GCA_964651785.1 uncultured Cryomorphaceae bacterium | reverse complement strand
TCCGAATTTCTTTTTGTAATCTGTCACGCTTTGGCGAATCACTTCCAAGGCTACCTCCCTGCCCTGCGGTTCCTCGACAACAACGGTTTTATTTTCCAACTTTTTGTAGTCTTCAAAAAAGCTGTGTAGCTCCAAGAGCAGATGCGGCGGCATATCTGACATCTCCTTCATATGGTTCACACTAATGTCGTTTGAAGCCACGGCTATGATTTTATCATCCATCTCGCCGCCATCGAGCATGCGCATTACACCCAAAACGGTAGCCTCTACCAAACACATCGGCACAATCTCGATTTGCGAAATGACCAGGATGTCCAGCGGGTCGCCGTCATCGCAGTAAGTCTGCGGAATGAAGCCATAGTTGGCCGGATAGTTTATGGACGAATAAAGCAGTCGGTCTAGCTTGAGCATACCCGAATCTTTGTCCAGCTCGTATTTGGCTCGGCAGTTTTTCGGAATTTCAATAATGCCTTTGACTCTTTCGGGATAAGCATTGCCGATACTCACATCGTGCCAAGGGTGACTTTTCATGTTAATTTCGTTTGGAACTGAAAGGTACGGTTTCTAATTACGGCCGAGCGATATGGACAATACTTAGTTTGATTTTTGCAGGTAACCATCTAACACCTCGCAAATCTTTTCGGGTCGATCCGTACCTATGCGCACCATCGAAGAGGTATCTTTAAACTTCACCTCCACCGCTTTCAAACCGCTAATATTGAACAACCACCCTCCGGGGATGTATCTGATTCCGATTCCGTAGATCGCGGGATTGACCGATTACTCTAAAATTAGAAAAACTTTGGCGAAGATTTGCTCAAAGCTATCTCCCCGATTCAGCTCGGTTTAATTCAAACTGCTCCAGGCAATCGTCTAACGGGCTGCCCGATGTGTGGATGCATTCGCAAAACTCATAGCCGGCCCTCTCCATGTCTGTATTAACAAACTGCGATTTGCAATCTTTCAAATTATTGCGCGGCATGGCTTCAAAGCCAAAATGCAACAGAAGTACCGTGAGAGCTGCCGTAATCGTCACCATTCCGAAAAAGGCAAAAGGAAATTTATTGCTGTACTTCTCAGGCTTCTGAACCAATACGCTTTTGTCCTTTTTGCCGAAAGGCAAGATATACCTCAACCGATCATAATTCCACGCAAGAATGTACAAATTGGCCAGGACCATAAGCGGCGACGTGATGAAAGAACCTTCAAAACGCACGGCAAACGACAATAGCCAGATGTTAAAGATTACAGGCAAATAGAGCAGAGCCCCTAGCGTGACCGTGCGTGGAATGAGCAGCAATACGGCAGCCAGTACTTGGGCGTAACCAATGAATGTGTAGTAAAACCCTGTATGATGCAACGCCTCCAGATAGGCTCCCATGGGATGTTTAACAGATAACCCTGAAGCAAAACGCTCTCCCACGATTTTTACCATGCCCGCAACTATGAAAGCGTAAGCCAGCACCAATCGGCAAAGGATGTAAAAATAGCGGTACCATCGATTGGTTCTTACCTTCAAGTAGAAAGCATCGAACTTTGAAATCTCGATTTCAGATTGATCAGTATTCATTCGGCCAAGCGTTCATTTCAATTTGGCCAAATGTAGGAGAACGATCAGATAATTGCACGCCGACAGGGCTTCGCAGGAAGGCTTTTAGAAAATATTAATAAAGCGTTCGCATACGGACGGCGAGTTTAACCATTCACTTTTTGAAGATTTAGACAGACTGAAAAATCAATATCGCGTTGTGACCGCCAAAGCCGAAAGTGTTGCTCATGGCTACATTCACCTTGTGGTCTATGGCTTCGCCCAATACAATGGGCACCTCCGCGGGTATCTCCGGATCGAGCGACGAGGTATTGATGGTAGGCGGAATGATGTTCCTTTCGATGGCTTTTATCGAAAGAATGGCTTCCACGGCTCCCGCTGCTCCCAGCAGGTGGCCCGTTAATGATTTAGTCGCGCTTATTTTCAGGTTGTCGTAATTTCCGTCGAATGCCGACGCCATGGCGTGTATTTCGCTTACATCGCCTACGGGGGTGGAAGTCGCGTGCAGGTTCAGGTAGTTTACCTCATCGGAATTAAGGTTGGCTTCCGCCAATGCTGAGCGCATCGCTCGTGAAGCTCCGAGTCCCTCGGGGTGGGGAGATGAAATGTGGTAGGCGTCTGAGGTCATAGCTGCTCCCACCACTTCGGCATATATTTTAGCGCCTCGCGCCTTGGCGTGTTCGTATTCTTCCAAGATCAAGGCACCTGCCCCCTCGCCCATTACAAAGCCGTCGCGCTCCGTATCAAAAGGACGCGAAGCAGTTTGCGGATCATCGTTTCGGGTAGACATCGCCTTCATGGAGTTAAATCCACCCACGGATGCTTCGGTTATGGCCGATTCAGATCCACCCGTCACCATTACCTTGGCCTTACCCAGCCTGATGTAGTTAAACGCATCCATCACTGCCGAGCCCGCCGAAGCACAAGCAGAGACGGCGGTGTAGTTTATTCCCATCAAACCATACTTGATGGAGATCAATCCCGAAGCCATATTGGTAAGAATCTTCGGAATCAGAAAAGGGCTGAAACGCGGGTTTCGATCACCTTCCACGTAACTTTGCACGGCGTTTTCAAGCACATTCATGCCCCCTTGGCCACAACCCCAAATTACACCCACCTCAAACGGATCGATGGAGTCAAGGTCAAGCCCGCTGTCATTTAAAGCTTCGGAGCTCACATGCATGGCAAATTGGGTAAATCGATCGGCACGCTTTATTTCGTTTCTGTCCAGGTAGGTTTGCGGGGCAAAGTCTTTAACCTCACAGGCAAATTGCGTTTTAAAGCGTTCGGCATTAAACTGAGTTATGGGGCCCGCGCCGCTTTTTCCCGCCACGGAGTTATTCCAAAATGTTTCCAAATCATTTCCGATCGGGGTTAGCGCTCCCATTCCCGTTACCACTACTCGCTTCATTAATTTTTGATTTAGTTGATCGTCTCTGCTTAAATCTTTCGGGCAAAGTTAAGTGATACGATCCGAAACGCCTGTACCGCAAATCCGATTATCTATATCCGTACATTCGTCGAGTCAGGAAAAAACGGTTAAATACATGGCCTTCATATCGAAAACGAAAACCTGAAAACCGATGACAAAAATCAAGATTTTACTCTCTGTTTATCTATTTACGCTTACAGCAAAAGGATTAGTCGCGCAGGTATCCCTATTCAGTTATGAACACTACGTAAATGGTGCGGGCGACACCTTGCAATACCGTCAGTTGCTATCCGACTACGATCCCGTTTCCAAATACCCTTTGCTTATCTTCTTGCACGGAATGGGCGAATGGGGTGATGACAACGAGTCGCAGCTCAAGTGGGGTGTAATGAATTTCGCCACGGCTGAAGTGATGAAAACTTACAGGCCCATCGTTATTGCGCCACAACTCCGGGTAGATCAGGATTGGGACAGTTTTTCAGGAGAAAATCTTAACTATAAGAATGAACCTCGTAAGCCGATGAAAATGCTCCGTGAGCTTATCGATCAAAAGATCGCAGAGCTGCCGATTGATACGAATCGTATTTACATCACCGGATTATCGATGGGTGGTTTCGGCACCTACGATGCTATAATGCGATATCCCGATTTATTTGCGGCGGCCGTTCCCGTATGCGGTGGCGGCGACGTAAAAAAAGCAAAAGACATAACTCACATCCCGATATGGATTTTCCAAGGAGCGCTGGACGATGTGGTACCCCCTCAAAATTCCTTGAAAATGGTAGAAGCGCTGATGAACGAAGGCGCACATCCGGGATACACCCTGCTGCCTGAAACGGGACATTTTTCTTGGCTGGCTGCGTATAGCGATTCTATGATGATAGACTGGCTCTTCAGCCAACGCAAGCATTGACTTTGAGTCAAAAAAAAAGCCTCACTTTTCAGCGAGGCTTTCTCATTTCTTATTTGCAGGTTATTTTTTTCGAGGATCCTCTTTCGGCATCAGCACGTTGTCGATTACATGAATGACTCCATTGCTACCATTGAGATCAGTGGTTGTAATGGTCGCTTTGTTTCCGGCGGCATCCATCACCACCACATTATTTCCTTCGAGCATAAATGTGAGTGTTTCGCCTTGAACGGTCTTCATTTCAGCTTTTTCTTTTCCCTCTTTTACGGCTCTAACCACCGCCTCTGCATCGTATTTACCATCGATAACGTGGTATTTTAAAATTGATCGGAGTTTTTGCTGATTCTCTTCCTCCAGCAGCTTGGACAAAGTGCCTTTAGGCAAATTTTCAAAAGCCTCATTGGTAGGAGCAAAAACAGTAAAGGGTCCTTTTTCAGATAAAGTTGCATCCAGTTCTGCGGCGACGATTGCTCTGACTAAAATGGTGTGATTGCCCGAGTTTTTGGCTACTTCAACCAAGTTTCTTTCTTGAGCGGAAGCAAAACCAACGAAAAGCATAAGGGTACTAAGCAGTATTACTTTTTTCATGATTGTTTGTTTTTTGGATTAGTAATGGAACAGCAAGGAAATAAACTTGTTCGAAACGCAATAGAGAATTTCTGAAAATCGATATCATTTTATTGACTGATGCGATCTGTTCTCCTAAGAGTCATTCGGATTCATTCAGGAATGATTACATTTAGCAAGGTTTTGAGTGTCAATATATATAACACTTACAACCGCTGACCAACCAAAAACAACCAATGAAAACGACCATCTCCCTGTCTTTTTGGGCCTTAGCCTACCTGACCCTCTCGCCTACTTTGTCTACTATATCATCGGCTCAATCAGGCTGTTCCGTATCAATTGTGCACGATGAAGGGTACACCTCGACCATATCTTCCGTAACGGATAACGAAGATGACTCATACACCATTACTCTAATCGTAGAAAGTAACGGCTGCATTGGCTGCAAAGAAATAAACCGTTATTCCATTCAAGCCGAGCCGGGATCCTACTCAGATATTTCGGTAGAGAGCCTCAGCGGCAATTTTTCCTTTTCGTCAATTGACACGGGACCGAATGTGCGATGTTTTCCCTTCAGCGGTTTCGGTTTAGTCGGGATAGAAGGATTGGGTGACGGACAACCCGGCAGTTTTTCGATTACCTATACCCTTACCGGCGAATTGCAAAATCAGGTCGTTCAGCCACGAGCTTTTTTAACACCGTTACCCCTTCTACTCAGCAGTGAGGATTTTCAAGCGGTGTTGGACTGCGATACATCACCCGACCCCATTGTTCCCTACTACCCGCCTTTGGATGGCGGAAAATCATTCGATATAATCGGATCCGAACTGACCTCACTATACAATACATTCATCAACACCGGGACTTATATATCCGATGATATATTCCAAATTGTAGGTTCAAGTGTGGTCATTTCCCTTAAAACACAAAGCGGACAATATAATGCTGCCGTAGCCCTCCTTACTTCTGAGGCTTATGGTTTGTCAAATTTGGTGGGAAATCAAGAAAACAGAGTGATAAGCGGACTCTATCCGATAGAAAACTTATTGCTACTAAATGAACTTCCCTCCTTGTTGATTTCGGCAGGACCGGTATATGCGCCTCTCCGAAACATCGGGTTCATTACAAGTCAAGGCGATACGGCTATGCGAAGCTTCAGGGCCAGAGAGGTATTCGGCCTTGACGGAAGTGGTGTGAAAGTAGGCGTGCTTTCTGACAGTTACAATACTCAACCCGATGATCAGGCATCGGATGACGTGGAGCGGGGTGACCTGCCAGGAGAGCTGAATGACGATTATCCGGAACCCGTGGAAGTTTTGTTTGATTATCCTCTTGGAATAGCCAGCGATGAAGGAAGAGCGATGCTGCAAATTATTCACGATGTTGCACCCGGTGCTTCTTTGGCTTTTCGCACGGGGTTCCTGGGCCCGGTAGATTTTGCCAACGGAATCGTGGAGTTACAAGAAGCTGATTGCGATATTATTGTAGACGACATTACCTACATCAGCGAACCATTTTTCAGAGATGGGATTGTAGCGCAGGCCGTAGATGTCGTAAACGCTGCAGGGAGCGCCTACTTTTCAGCAGCAGGAAATTTTGGCAATTCGTCGTGGGAAGGTGAGTTTTTTGCTACGGATGCCCCGAGCGAATTAGAAGGAGAAGCGCACGACTTCAGCGGCGGAGAGTCAATTGACATTTATCAGCAAGTAACCGTAAATAGCGGCGATTACACCTTGGTTTTGCAGTGGGATGACGGTACGCCTGAGTACGACAATACGGCCTCTGACTTTGATATCTACTTGGTGAATGATGCTGAGGAAATTCTTTTCGGATTTAATCGGGTTAATACCGGAGATACCCCGATCGAGGTTTTACCTTTTACCGTAGAGGAAAACAATACTACTGCAAACTTTCTAATAGTACGCGCTTCCGGTTCAGGCCCGGCTGCCTTGAAGTATGTGGTGTACAGAGGAAACGTAGAGATAAACGAATACGCAACTCCGAATGCTTCAACTATCGTGGGGCAGGCGAATGCAGCAGGAGCTATTGCAGTAGGTGCTGTAGATTATCAAAACACGCCTGAGTTTGGGGGTAGTCCGGTTATAGAGTCTTTTTCATCTCTGGGTGGTACTTTGGTAAACGGAGTAGATCGAATGAAGCCTGAGATTTCGGGGCCTAACCGTGTGAATACTTCCGTAGACCTTGGCGGCGACTTGCCTCAGGACGATGATGACTTCTTCAATTTTGTAGGAACCTCAGCCGCGGCACCTCATGCCGCCGGTATGGCTGCACTTATTCTGGAAGCGAGGTCTGAATTTTTTGGTGATTCATATACACCTGCCGAATTGAAAAACCTTTTGCAAATTTCTGCACTGGATTTGGGAGAGCCCGGCTACGATCCCGCTTCAGGAGCAGGATTCATTTTAGCCGATTCGGCTTTAAGCCAATTGGCAAATCCCGCTCCATTCCTTACGGGATTGGCCTATGACACCACGTTGATTCCGGGCGTAGACACTTTACAACTGACCATTTTCGGAGAATACCTGAAATCAGGTGCTCAGATATATCTGAACGGAATGCCTTTAGATATTGAGACGAATTTGCTGAACGGTACGACCCTCGTTTCTACCATACCACCTACTGCCGAGCCATTTCCCTCCGTTCAGGTATTTAATCCTTCGAAAGAAGGCACAAACGGATCAGACGGCGGATTATCCAATCCGCTATTCTTCAATTCAAAACAAATTATTCTCGTACAAATCGACGATGCGGTCAAACCTTTTGGTGCGGGCTTTCCGGAGTTCACGGCATCTTACAGTTTGGTAGGCGCCGGTGAAAACATCCCTTTGGACTCATCAGACTTGACTCAGGCGGAGATTGACAGAATTGAATCAATTGAATTAACTACCGTAGCCAACACATTAAGCAATGCCGGACTATGGGCCATTGAACCTTCGGACGACGACCCGTTGAATCCCGAGAGCGATATGGACCCTACCGATACGTTAGACATCTCCTTATTGGAAAGATTTGATTTTATTTTCGATGACGGTATCCTTACCATCGTTCCGCTGAATCTGATCATTACTCCTCGCGATACTACTTTCATATACAACGACTCCATCAGCGAACTTTCATTCGACTACGTTTTCAGCACCGATTCGGCTTCCAACCTCGCCATTAGCGAAAGCGATAGCCTTGCGATAACCTCTGCGCTTATTTCACTCCACCAAACGAACATTCCGGCCAGATCGGCCATTGTGCGAGGAACAGCATTAGTAAATGAATTCGGAGAACCATTACTTAACGCCGAACTATTATTAAATACGGGTTTCTTTGTAACTACTGAAGTTCGCCAATCACGGGGAACGGCATTGGTAAACGGTGAGTTAATTGATCCGGAAATTTTCTACGAGTCTGTCTTGGTTGAGCCTACAACACAAGCATCATCAAGGATTGCCCGAGGAACGGCGCTTGTAAATACCTTCAGATTGGTAAGGGGAACTGCTCTCGTAAATACGGTCGATTCGAACGGAGTAGTAGTAGAAACGACTGAGCTATCAGACGCAGGATCACTCACCAATTCTACCGGCTTCCTCAATCCTGCATTTATCAATGAAAACAGCAATTCGGAAACGGTAACTATTTTAGGTGAAAGCGATATCGCTATTCTCTCCGGAGATTCCATTGGTGTGGTAGAAACCATTCCGATAAATTTGGTGACGGGAAACACGGTGGGAGAACATTTTTCGCTACCCGGAGCATTTCTCACCAATAACTTTAACGTGCAGTACGGCGTGGGAATCGTGACTATTCTTCCCGATACGTTGGAAATCGAAATTGATGAAACTTCACTCGTTCAAACCTATGATGGCAGTCCTAAGGAGGTTTCGGTGAGTGTGATGCCCGACTCCATTCCCTTTCAAATTAGTTACAACGGAAGTACGGACATACCGATAAACGCGGGAGATTATGAAGTGGAAGTCAGCGTACTTGATTCGAACTATGTAGGAACTGTTTTAGCCACTCTCACTATCGAAAAAGTAATCGCGACGGTGAGTACGGGTGTTTTTGTGATCGATGAAGGAAATGATCTGCCAACTTTCACTGCTGAATTCGACGGATTTATAAATGAAGATGATGAGTCAGTCATAACTTCATTAAATTTCAACGTGATGGATTTCGAAGGTGAGGCAGGCGTGTACGAAGTCATTCCAATAGCCGAAGCAGAAAATTACAGTTTCGAACCGGAAGCCGGTATTCTTTATGTGAATCCTGCCGGTGATGGGGCCAAACCAATCAAAATCAAATTCCTCTGTTTGCAATTGCTTGACGAACCATTAGAAGGCGAATTCAACTACATTGCTACATTCGGTTACCGAAATCTTAATTTGACACCTGTGTTTATTCCTTTGGGTATGAATAACCACCTTTCGGGAAATCCGTTTGAGGCCGGCAATCTTCCGGAAGTGTTTCTACCGGGAGATAATATGTTTGAGATTCCATTTAAAGGAAGCATACCTTTAGTTTCCGTTCCGCTTAGTTGGACGGTGATATCGAATGGAGAAACGGGAACTGAAAGCCGCACAACCAACGTGACGGAAACATATTGTGAAGAATCGGCTAAATCAAATGATAATGACGCAGACGATAGTAAGGAAGACAAAACTGAAATCGCTGACCTCAAATCCATAAACGTCTACCCCAATCCGAGTTCGGGAATTTTTACGCTAAGTACAAGTCAAAATTCTTCCGCACTAAAGACAATTGAAGTATTTGATTTGACGGGTAAAAAGCATCGATTCGAACTTTTAACGGATTCATCCCGCAGCGTCGAATTGAACCTCGAGGGTCTTGCTGAAGGTATTTACCTCCTGAAGATCAGGAGAACGGATGGCACGATTGATTCCTCAAAAATCATCCTAAGACGATAGAAAATCTTCATATAGCGGCACATGAAAGCAATTCATATATGAGAAAAACGGTCATATTCATATTGAGTTTGCTTTGGATTTTTACATCTGTTGGTCAAAGCAATGAGACGGACAGCCTTCACCGTGTGCTAAAAACCACCCAAGAGGATAGTTCGCGGGTATCCACCCTGATCGCCCTTAGTGGAAATTACTACAGGACAAATCCTCAGAAAGCTCAGGACCTTGCATTCGAAGCGGTATCATTGGCAGAGGAAGCCGGCTATAAGCCCGGACTGGCACTTGCCCACAAAGCGGTGGGGATGAGTTACTATTTTCAGAATAACTGGATAGATGCCTTAATCCATTGGCAAAGAGCCAAGGATGTATTCGAAGAAGTGGGCGATTTGGCGGGAGTATCAAACATGCTCAATAACCTCGGGGCGGTTTATTTTAATGAAGGTGATGATGAACAAGCTATCAAGAATTACTTGAATTCACTGAAAGTAGCAGAAAAAAGCGGGGACTCGCTGCGCATTGTTACGGCTTTGATCAACATAGGAACGGTCCATCTGAATAAAAAATCGACGCACGAACTGGCTTTTAAATATTATCAAAGGGCACTCCCGATGAGTGAAAAGCTTGGTGATTATGACGCCATAGGTACCTGTGCGGTAAACATGGGCGAGATTTATGTAAGCCGCGGAAAGTCAAGTGATTTGGATTCGGCTTTATTCTACTATGAAAAAGCACTGGAAACCTATCAGGAATCTGCTACGGGAAATCTCGCTTTCGCCTTAAAAAGCATTGGTAAAGTTTATGCGGAGCGCGGTGAGTTTGATGAAGCCATAAAGTATCAAACCGAGGCTTATAACTTTGCCAAAAGTGTAGATGGCCGATTGGAAATGGCGCAATCGTTGCTCAGCTTGGCGGAGACCTATAGAAAGAAAGGAGATTTAAACAATGCAATTGAAGCTTATCAAACCGCCGAAGAATTGGCTGTTGCAATAGGTGCTTTATATGAAATAAACTCAGCTTACGGCGGGTTGGCAGATGCCTACAAAGGCATAGGCGACTATAAACAGGCATTCCGCTACAAAGAGTTATTTTCTTCATTGAAAGATACATTGTACAATTCTGAAACGGAAAAAAGGTTACAAGCGGCAACCCTTAATTACGAAATTGAAAAAAAACAAGGTGAAATAACCTTGCTTCAAAAGGATCGAGAGCTAAAAGAGATAGAGCTGGAAAGAGAAAAAACCATCAGAAACGGAGCGGCTCTCACGGGGGTACTACTGCTTATTGTTGTGGCCGGACTTTTTCATCGATACCGCTATACGCATCGTACCAATAAGATAATTGAAAAAGAAAAGGAGCGATCAGACGAATTGCTTCTGAACATATTACCTCACGAAACAGCCGAAGAACTTAAACTAAACGGAAAAGCAACTCCGAAATACTACAAAAATGTATCGGTTCTCTTTACGGATTTTCAGGGATTCACGGGAATTGCCGAAAAGCTCAGCCCCCAAGAGCTGGTGGAGGAATTGAACGAATGCTTCAGCGCATTTGATCAAATCATAACAAAATACGGACTGGAGAAAATTAAAACTATAGGCGATTCATACATGTGCGCCTCAGGCATCCCGACACCAATAGAAAATAATGCATTCCTGATGGTAAAGGCCGCTTTAGAAATCAGAGATTATATGCTCACCCATCACGCCAAAAGATTAAGCGAAGGCCACGAAACCTGGGATTTGAGAATAGGCGTACATACTGGCCCCGTGATCGCCGGAGTGGTGGGGAAAAACAAGTTTGCGTACGATATCTGGGGCGATACCGTAAATACGGCGAGCCGAATGGAAACCAGTGGAGTCTCGGGAGAAGTAAATATATCAGGAGCGACCTACGAGCAAGTAAAAGATCATTTTATTTGCAAGCATCGCGGTAAGATCATGGCTAAAAACAAAGGGGAAGTAGACATGTATCTGGTCGAAGGATTCATTTCCAACGAAAATGCTGCTTAGAATCCTGTTCAATCCAAAATTTTCATTGACTCATTATTGATAATCAATTCTTCCATTTTTCCTGATGTGTTCTGAACGGGTTTGAACAGCTTCTGCCCCTTGGGAAAAATCAATACCTCATCCACATAGAGAGAATCGGCATATAAGTCTACAGCGCTTATAGCCAATTCAAATACATCAGAGGAATTTTCAAGGACGAAATCAAATTCATTGTATGCCCAATATCCTTCGTATAAGGGAGTCGAAATAGGATCTGTAGGGTATTTAGTGTCGTAGATATTTCCGGAAGAGTCTTTTAGGTGAAAAGACAGACCGGTAAATGATTGATCAAAAATATAGTTGTAATACCAAAAAGAAAAGGTGTATTCTCTTTTCGGTTTCAATTCACCGCCCTGGCTGTGAAATATATTGGTGAGGTTATTTCGATCTAAGGTCAGCGCGCCTTCGCCTCTTTTGCTTACCGGGCTCTTTAAATCATCAAAAGCTTCATAGATGAACTTCACCGAGTCAGAATAATAGTAACCGGACCTTTCATTGAAATAAAGATTTTCCCTTTTCGATAAAAACTCGCTCACCATATCATCAGACCCTTTGTGAAGCTTTTCTACCGATAAACGGAGGCAGTTAAATTCTTCGGTTTCCAAAATCACCTCTCCTTTTGCCAAGAGTGACTGCTCTATTTCTGCCAATTCTTCTTTAGTGTAAACCAAAAGCAAGGGCTTATGAGACAGATCTTCGTGAAGACTCTTTTGATAATACCAGGGAGAAAAAATTTGCATGACTTTCTTTGACTCCAAAACAGAAGGTCTGGACAGAATGGCGCTCATAAGCGGCAAACCGGTAGAATAAGACAAAGCCATTGAAATTTTTTCGGACTTATGGCTCCCGTATAATTTTGTTGGAGTAATGTACTTGTGATAAAAAGGTAATGGGATAATAGCCTGATAATCTTTAAAATCAATTCTTTCAGAAAAATACTGCATCGAATTGCTCTGCTCAAAGTCCTTAATGATATTCCTGTTTTGGTTGATGGCCTTATTTAAATGAATGTGATAACCCATGCCTTCTGCAAAAGAAAGGGCCGAAAAGGCCAAAATAAAAATCGAAGCGAAGCGCAAATTGAAAACACGGAATAGAAAGAGAACTGCTATGACCGTGCTGACGTAGTAAAACGCCCATCCGAATCTTCCCAAACCAATAAACTGCTTCATTAACTGAGGAAGCCAGGATTCGGGAAGATAATTCATTGGAATGGCCATAGAGAAAAGAAGGAGAGCCAATGATGAGAAAATGACGCACCACTCAGATGGCTTGAATATTTGTAAAACATCAGTCCTTCGCCGATTAAGCAGGTGGTATAATCCGAAAATGATCATGCCTACAAGTGTCAGATTAGTTCCCATGCCGATGTAGGTTCCGATATCAGCCCACGTAAGCTCAGGTTTGGGACTTAAATCGACAAACCACTCGTAGAAGGGTTTTGTGAACGAAAAATTCGGAGCAAAAACCGTTTGAAAAGCCGCGGCATACTCACCTCTGAAATGCATATCGAGCCGCCCTGCGTGATTATCACTCAACTTCAAAACGGCGAAAACAATTGAAACGGGAAGAACGACCTGAAGCATAATCTCTAAAAGAGTTCTCCCTTTTTTTCTCTCTTTCATAAAGAGTGAGAAAAGCAGTACTCCAAAATTGAATCCGACAATAATTAATCCCAAGTAATTATGCGTGTAAAACCATATAAGGGTTACCAAAAGGATAAAAAATGAATAAAGCCAAACCTTATCAGATTGGTAGGCACGAATAATCAAATACCACGATAATGGAAAAAAGAATGAATATGAAAGAGCGTAATGGCCTGCTTCCCACAGGAGGGGTTGTGAGGAGAGGAAGGAGATGGCTATCGCAGCGGGAATGGCCAATACCCGATCGACGGAATAAGAGTCTAAAATAAGGAACAGAAAGATGGCGCTGAGTATGGGAGAAACCACCATTAAGCCATTTATTATTCCGACTGAAAACGGCGAGACATCGAATAAGTACGAGGAAAAAAACTTCAAGAAAGTGGACAAAGCCGGATGCAAGTCGACCATGACCAACGTTTCTCCGTAGGGATAACTCATACCATCAAAAGCCGAATAGGATTCATCATGTTTGATGTGATACATGAAGTTGAAATAGTTTTTCAAACCATCGCCTTTTACGGAAAACATGACATCGTTGAGATGAAATACCACATCAGGATAAAGAAGTATCATAGCCAATCCTGAAATTATGGTTACGCTGATCAACGATTGTGTTCTGCTCAATTTGAAAAGATGGTTTTCGGACATTCGATTGGAATCGAAGCGCAAGGTATTTTATCTCCGGCGAATTATAATTCCGATTTGATGACGTTTTATTAACTCTTACTCCATGAACCGCCCGGCGATGAGAATATAAAGTTGGCAGACTAACTTTAATCTGACTATCCGTCACGTCATCACGTTACTCTCATGTTAAGCCTGATTTTTTTTCGAAAATAACTCCTTCCATGAATGTTTTGACAAAACAAACATGAACGCGATTTACAGTTCTGACGAAAAAGAGATTTTCAACAATGCCCTTCTTCAACTCGTTAGAATAAACAAAACAAACACCATGAAAAAAGTACTTCAAAAATTGACATACGGACACTATATTTTGACAGCTCTGAAATCAGGGGAAGAATTGGAAACCCGCCAAGAGGATTACATCGCTGCGGGAACCTTAAATTGGGCAAGTCAAGTTTCATTTGATCCGCCCATGCTCGCAATAGCCGTCGGGCAAAAAAGCGACTTAAATGAAACGATTAACTACAGCGGTAAATTTACTTTACACCTGATTTCAACGGACAATAGCGATATGGTTTCCGCTTTCGGATCCAAATCAGAAATAAATGAAGATCAAATCAACGGGTTTAAGTATTCCAAAGTCGATAACCAAGTCATTTTGGATGATACTTCGGGATATATAACATGCGAAGTGACTGACTATAAACACGTGGGAGACCATTTCCTTTATTTTGGGAAAGTCATTTCCGGTGCTCTTAACGATTCGGAAAAAGATCTGCTAACAAGCAAAGATATTCCCGTTGAATACGATGAAAACGTGGCCGCGATTTAATTATCTCATTCAACCCTTAATGTATTAGTCACAAACTTTGCGTTGCAGGCTTTTTTGCCCGACCGACATCAGTTTATTTTACGTTCAAAATCAATGTGTCTTCGTGACACTTGACTTATAGGTTGGCATTTTGGAAAACTATGATGCCATAGGAAATTTGGCGTGAGCAAAAAAACTGAATTTTTTTTTCGACAAATTGGTAATTATCGACGATGAATGCTATCTTTCGTGTCCAATTTTGGATCCACGAATGGATAGTTAACCAATCATTTATTTCCATTATTACTATGAAGATGCAAGACCCTGCCTAACCGAGCAGGGTTTTGTTTTAGCAAACATTTCGGTTCTATTCGTTACCTTTCAGTCTTTTATTATATTCCAAAGATCCTCCCCGAGGTATTGACAAGGTCTTCCAATCAGCCCCCGATAAAATTTTAGCCATATACACTATTTGGCCTATGTGATAGGCATAATGTGCTACCTGACGGTTTATGGCTTCAATTACCGTGTGTTTCCGCCCCCTTATTTTCACCGTTTTTTCTAAATCCGAATCTGAGAGAGATTCGACCGCATCAAAGACTAAATTCCAGCCTTCCGTCCACAAAAGGTATAAATCCTTCCTCGTCTTCAAACTATTCTCAAATTCACCATCTCGATTTCGCCACTCTTTCTCACCATCCGTAGTTAGAAATTCCGTCCAACGTGAAAGCATATTTCCATGCAAGTGTTTGACCAATATGGCAATGGAATTAACCTCAGGAGAAAATTGAAAAAACAATTGATCCTCATCTAACTGAGCCATTGTTTTCCGTCCAAGCGTTTCATATCGCTGAAACTCTTTGAAGACTGAAGTTAAATAAGAGTTCATGGTAGAAAAATTTTCCTAAAAATAAGGAATGCTGACGAGGCTCCTCGATTAAGGAGGTATTCTATTTCGATGTTCGGAGTTCCTACCTACATCTTCCCTACTCTTTTAAAGTGCTGAAATGTGGAGCGGATCAACCATATTGAAACTAAAAAACCAGATCAAGTAGCAGTCGGTGAGGCTCAACTCAGAGCTTTGAGAACTTAAAAGCTAATCTTCGAAATAAAAATCAAGGTTTTCGCAGCACGGCTTCTTAAATAGCCTCCCCTCGTGGCGCGAAAAGATGCAACAAATTGTGCAATGAATTCACCTCTGTAATACTCCGAAATATTTGTAGCTCCATATTAATGGTATTTCAAGCAATCATCTTAACGATCTGGTCATCAATAGGAATGATCTAATAACAGCCGGTTTTGAATGAGTCGGAAAGCTCCGGGCACAACCATTGCTTCTTCAAGGATGAAATCGAATTGACACCAGGGTCAATTCTATATAAAACCCATAAATAACAGACATGCAAGAGACAAAAGATATAGTACACGATTTAAACGATTTACTTACCAGAAACTACGATGCCGAAAAGGGATATCTAAAAGCAGCGGAAAAAGTTAAATACAGTGGTCTGAAGGACTATATGGAAGCTCGCGCGCAGAATCGATACGATTTCGGCCACGAATTGAAAGACTTTATACGCACACTGGGCGGCGAAGTTGATAAAGGTACCAGTGCTGCAGGAGATGCTCACCGCATGTGGATTGACTTCAAGGATGCTTTAACCTCAGGCGATAAAGCCATATACGAGGAATGTATAAGAGGTGAGAAAAAATTCGTAGAAGAATATCGTGAAATGATGAAAGAAGATAACCTGCCCGAGAACCTTAGAGCAAAATTATCACAACAGTTGAACGATGCTCAGAAAGCGATTGAGGAACTTGACGCAATGAAAGAAGGTATTGAAAAAAGCTGATGCCCCTATCAGCTGAATGCTGATAAAGATCCGTGGCCAATTATGCCACGGATTTTTTGTATTACCATTTTCTGATCTGACCTGCAGAGCGAAAGAGGATATGAAAAAGTCTATCGGGGGAAATTGGTTGAAATTTGTTGAGCGTTACGCTCGATTCAGAAGCACGCGAATTCTTTAAACTCTTCTCAAGGCAGTCCGCAATTTGCTTCGCGTAAAAAAAGTAAAAATTTGAATTGCGCACTTTTGATATGGTTTCTGCCATTTTTACAATGATAGCTTACCTCCGTATTAATCTGCCTTCCACAATGGAATCTCCTTGTTATTTCGCTGAAGTTATAAACGATGTGAAGTTTACGTTTTTTCTCAGTTAAGGATTATATCGCAATACGTTCATTCTTATCTTTGAACCGGCAAACTAAACGAACCAAAATCAAATGTTACGACACCTCTTTTTATTCACTTTTATTTTGTTTTCAGGCAGTATAGCCATGGCTCAATCAGGTTCTGTAAAACAATCCGTACCCGATAGCCTGAGGCGTCAAGCTGAAGGTACAGAGCAAACTTATTCGACCAAATCCGTTCGTGAAGATTTGATTCACCCTAATCCTACGGAAGGTGTATTTCAATTGACTTCCATTGATATAGGTGATGATATTAGCATTTTCGACGGATCGGGTCGAATGGTCTTGAACACAACGGCGGAAGACACTCAGATGAAAATTGACGTAACCCATCTTGAAAAAGGAATCTATTTAGTGATTGCTCGTGATCAAAATAAAAGGCTAAAAGTCAATCAAAAGGTAATGATCAAATAGGTCGAAAGAAATTTACGGAATGCTTTGGGTGTGAGCATCGGAAATTCTTTTTTCCATTCAAATGATAACCCGTTTATTCGCCCCGGCAGCTTCGGAGCTTGATCAGATCAATAGACAGAGCGTTCTTATTGCCTCTGATACTCAGAAAATTTAACAAATCTGAACTCTCCATTGTACAACGGATTACATCTTGTACCTTACGAAATTCACCGAATGGAACTCCGTCCGTGCACCAATCCATGTGTTAACCTTTCAAAAACACCTCTAGTCCACTGGTTATCAGAAAAAAATAATTTCATGAAAAGATAGTTTCACATCAATTTTGTGCTACCTTTGAGCCATTAATTAATAATTATCATGAATAAAGGAACAGTAAAGTTCTTCAATGAAACCAAAGGATTTGGATTCATCATTGAAGACGACAGTAAAAAAGAGCACTTCGTGCACGTATCAGGTTTGATCGATGAGGTCCGTGAAGGTGACGAAGTGGAATTTGACCTCAAAGAGGGCAAAAAAGGTTTGAATGCAGTCAACGTAAAAGTTGTTTAAGTCATAAATTTCCTTTTAGTACCGGCCCGTTCCTCAATAGGAACGGGCTTTTTTTATGTTTTATAGTTGAATGGGAAAAGCTTCTTTATTCAATTCAGAACTAAGCCGCCTGAAGATGAAGGAGCTTTCGACGAATTTTCTCAAAAAAAACAGGGTTTTTCCCCCCCGGACTTTTTTTGTTTCTACGAATATCCTTCTTACGTTGGCACGCGAAAGCCTGAATTTTAACTGAGATGACAAGTAAGGATGTTTTTAGTGGAATGAATGAAACGGAAATGGCCTTTTATGCTAGGTTCAAACTCTCTCATTATTCAATTGAAAGGAGGACGGAGCTTAAAACAGCCCTGAAAAAGAAAGGCTTAACAAAGCAAAGGATCAAGCAAATCGTGGATGCGAAAAAATTTGATTCAGCTCATCTCTCAGAAGCCTGCAAGAGATGTGGCAGCCTTAAAGTCTATACCCATGAGGTGGGAGAAGCGAAAACTGAGAAGCATTGCCTTATCTGTGATTACATAGAAAAACCTCATCGCAGATCACCTTCCAAATTTCTCAGTTTTCTATTCGGAAAGTAGAAATTCTGCAATACGTTCAACCAATCCCTCACTGAGCTCTTTGGTGGAATCGGAATAAACTTTGATGTTTGCCATCCGATCGTTCGGCGCATCTTTCAAAACGTGGTTCATTCCCTCTACGATGTACGGTTGAGAACTTGGAACAGCCTCGTGAAGAGCCTCAGCCTCTTGAACTGAAACCTGAATATCCGTAGTGCCATTCACAATTAAAATCGGTGCGTTGACTTTTGCAAATTCTTCTTTCGGGTCATAAGCGAACCACGAAATCATAAACGGTTGGGCGCTTTTTCGAAACATGACATCCAGTGGTGGAGGAGGCACAGAGACCGGCAACCCTAATTTAAGCGAATCCAATTTTGGCGCTACAAGCATTGCCGCAAAAGGCGACTGTGCCTGAAGTTGTGACAGAATTACTTCATCAGCTGATGAGCTGACGCCCGCGAGCGAAACGAATTTATCCACTGCACGGTCTGCCGATACTATTGCTCCAACCAATGAACCTTGACTATGGCCAATAACAAAGATTCTTTCAAATGATTTTTCTGATTTTAAATAACTCAACCACGCTTTGCCGTCACCTATAAAATCATCGAAAATAACTTCTGATTCATTTCCCTCAAATTCACTTTCTCCAATTCCCCTTTTGTCATAACGCAAGCTGGCTATACCATGACGGGCCAAACCTTCAGCCAACATTTTAAGTGAATTATTTGTGTATTGTGGTCCGGTATTTCCATCTCGGTCGGTCGGTCCCGACCCGGAAAAAAATAGGGCCACCGATTTAGTCGGATTTTCCTCAGGATAAACTAATGTTCCCCGAAGTATAGCCATATCAACCTTCACGCTGACTTCTTCCCGGCTTTGAGAAAAGGAACCGAGAGATAAGATAACGAACACGGAAAACAGAAAGTGGCGCATACCGAAAGATCAAGCTTATTCTCCAAACCTACCATTTAAAGTGCAACGAACAACCTACAATACAAAACGCCAGATCAATTTGGCCAGAATAGTTCCTCGAGTAGGATCAAACTTTTCGTTTTCAGTATCGTAGATTTGGTTTACAATCAAGAAAAAATCCGTTCCGATTTTAGGAATTACTTGAAGACGAAAATTGATATTCAATTCATCATTGGCAGTATTCCACTGATTTAGAAATGAGCCGAAAACATTCGGTGTAAAAGCATATTCAACACGCGCACCAACTAAATCCGTTTCGAAATTCCCATTGGGTAAATCGATGATATTCTTTTCGTAGCGAAGGTTAAGCGTAAAGTTTTTGGAGGCACGCCACAGAAGTACCGTTTCATTCTGAAAACCCGTGCCTGTATAAAACTCACCAAAATCGAAAATTGAACTAAAGCTCAAAGTCCTTCCGGGAAACGTACCGATAGTAGCTCTCCAAGCATTCCACCAATAAGTATCCACGGGCAATTCCACTCCTTCAAAAATTCGAAATTCCTCGTCGAGTCCTTCAGCTCTTCGCAGATAGCTAAAGGAGAAGACCTCACCCTTCCGCGTATCAAAAGCCAATAAGCCCAGTTCATACTCAAAAGACTGCAATTCACTCGTATTGTCATAAAGTGTGTATGTGATTGTTCCCGGCGAAAAATCAAATTGCCTGATCCACTTTAAGGATGTTTTGGGACGTGGCCTGATTCTTACCGTAGCAAAATATTCCCTGAAACCGGACCTTCGTTCCAAACCCACCTCAGGATCAAATGGCGAAGGGCTTCGTTGAATACTTGTGAAAATATTCAGCCGATCATTGGGGTATTGAGCAAAGAATCGATAGGCCCAAGCCATGTTATCATATCCTTCGTCCGTGTTATACGTCTGAATCATTGCCCCGCCGAGATCGAGATTCCTGCTTCCTAAAAATCGGGGTGTGCTGAATCTTCCGTTGATTCCCGTGGTTGTATGCCATCGCCCTTCACTGAACTTATTGACCGTCATAGCTCCTATCACGCTCTGTGCTCCTACGTCTTGCCGCCAACTGGCCGTGGTAAAATTGGTTGAAGGTGCTGTTTCATCTGCGGCCGTCTGAATACTCATCAGTCCTAAAGTGCTGTTCCGTTCTTTTCCGAGTAATCGTCCGCCGGCAATAATGGGCACGGTTTCAAAATTTTCATTGAGTCCGATACGTCTGGTGTAAAACGGCACAATCCGATTTCCGCCGAATCCAAAATCAAAAAAATCGTCGCCTTCTAAGAAAAACTCGCGTAATTCAGGGAAAAATAGGGGAAATCGGGTGAGGTTTATCTGCTGTCTGTCGGCTTCAACTTGTGCAAAATCAGTGTTGAATGTTAAATTCAATCGGTAAGATGGCGACAACAATGTATTGATATCACCACCGCCATTCAGTACGCCACTTTCTTCGCCGTCTATTGATTCGGCACCACCGAGTCCATAGGGTTTTATTTCAATGAAACGCTCATTTCGCAAGCTTCTCAATCCACGCAATTGACCCGCTTGGTTTACATCAGTGATGTCAAAATTTCGCCCCCACCCTTGCCAGCGAGCTTGTTCTCGCTTTCGCCTGATATTTCTTTCGAAATTTATTCCCCAAACTTGCTCTCCTTCTTCAGGTCGGTATTTCAGTGCGTAAAAGGGAATTTTAAATTCGGCAAACCATCCTTCATTTGTCCGGGTGGTTTGAACGTCCCATACTCCGTTCCAGAACGTATTTGTAGATCCGCCGTTATTGAAGACCTGAAGATCGGCCCTGGCCGCATTGGGATTGGTTACAAACATAAAACCGTTGCGCCTGTCCAAATACGTATCGATGATCACGATGAAATTGTCATCCAAACCATACTCAAAGTCTCGGCGCAGCTCTTTAGCTACTATCTTATCCGGTTCTGAATCATAAGCCCACACTCCTACATAGAGGTTCTCATCATCATAGAGAATTGCCACTTTGGTTGTTTCGCTGACGGGTGCCCCTAAGATTAATTCTCGCTGCGTGAATTGTTCGATTTTGGGTGCACTCTTCCAAACTTCTTCATCCAAATTTCCATCGAGTATTATACCGATTTCAATAGGAGTGGCCAAAACTTCATCGGACTCCAAGCTTTGAGCCTGCAGATGGCTGTATATGCCGAGAAATAAAGTAAAACGGAATAGAGCTATTTTGAGCACGGCCGCGAATATATTACAGCCACTTCTATTTTTCTCTATTTAGGAGGGTCTCGTCGATAGGCTACTAAGTATTGCTTCTCAAATTCAGTTCATCTCATTTTTTTCACCTTTGTGGTAAATACCACATTTATGAAATACGGGTACTTGATCTTCATAATAGTAATGCTTGGCTGCAAATCGAACCAAGACATTTCCAAATTTGATTATGATGACATCAGTCCGGAATTGAAAATATTGGTTGAGAATCTGATCAAAACGGATTACATCGGCACGGAAAAGATCGGACGCTCTCCTGAACTTTCTCCGGCTTATGCCAATCGAGAAGCCATTTTCAGTCTGGCCGGACAAGAAGAACTACTGGCGTTGATCGATCATCCCGAGGGTGAAGTGGCCGCCACGGCATTTGAAGGATTGGCTAAAATGGAGTACGCTGATTTAAAAACCGAACTTTTGAATCTGAGCAAAGGAGATCGTGCTTTAAATTTCATTAAAGGTGATGTGATCTTTACCATGCCTGCACTTGAATATGCATATATCAATGTATTGGGGATAGGATTTGACGAAGAGAATTCAGAAAATCATCCGTTGGAAACAGACTTGACCAAAGACGAAAAAGCCTTTATCGAAAACAGAATTAAAGCTATAAAGCAAACGCTCTGATTCGCGTTGTCAACAAAGTGCCCGATTTCAAGGTTTATTTTGTTGGGATTCCATTGTTCCTTTTCCTTTGTCGGCAAGATTACCTCGAAAGAATTGACCGCCGTCAACTCGAATGATAGATTTGCAACGCTGAAAAATTCCACCATGAAATTAAAAACACGTGCGGCCCTAGCCGCTTTTTTCATTCTCTGCTTTTCAACCGCTTTTTCTCAAGACTTTACGTGGACACCCATGAGTCTTTCTGATGCAAAAAACGCCGGCAGCGATCCACAAATTCATGTATCGAAAGCAAGCTATTTCAGCTTTTCTTCCACTTTGGCCCGAGTTGAATTTTCAGATGAACTAACGATGGAACTACCTCTGGCTGACGGATCTTTTAAGATATTTTCCTTGAAGGAGAACACCACTATGTCAGAAGGATTGAAGGAAAAATTTCCCGATCTGCGCGCCTATGATGCCATTGCAACTGATGGAAGCGGATACTTGGGCAAAGTAGACTTTTCCTCAAAGGGATTTCACGCCATGCTTTTTCATCCGATAGAAAACACTCAGTTTATCGACCCGCTTTACGCCGGTGAAAACACCACACACGTTGTGTATCGAAAGAGCGATTTTACTACTGACAAACAAATGAATTGCGAGGCCGACTTTGACCTCAAAGGTGATGGTTTAGGTGATCCGAAATCAGGTACCAACTATAACTCTTGCGTTCTTCGCACTTACCGAATAGCTATTTCGGCAACGGGAGAATACACCAATTTTCACGGCGGTTCGGTTGCTGATGCCTTAGCCGCGCAGGTTACTACCATGAATCGCGTAAACGGTGTGTATGAGCGTGATTTTGGCGTAACGATGAGCATCGTGCCGAATAATGACGAGATCATCTTTACAAATCCAAGTACTGACCCTTTTTCCAATGGCGAAACATTTGCCATGATCAATCAAAATCCAACGGTGATAAATAATGCGATTGGTCTCGCTAACTACGATATAGGTCACGTTTTCGGGACGAATAGCGGTGGTCTGGCGGGTTTCGGTGTCACCTGCGACTTTGACAAAGCCAGAGGTGTGACGGGCAGCGGTGCTCCCATCGGAGATCCGTTTGATATCGATTATGTAGCTCACGAAATTGGACATCAATTCGGTGCGAGCCATACGTTCAATAATTTTTGCAGCGGCAATAGAGCCGACAATACGGCTGTAGAGCCGGGTAGTGGATCCACGATAATGGCTTATGCAGGAATTTGCCCGCCGAATGTTCAAAACAATAGCGATGACCATTTTCACGGCATAAGCATGCGCCAAATCGGCTTGCAGATTAGTTCGGATAACTGTCCGGTAGTGACAAGTCTTGAAAATCTGGCTCCTGTCTTGGATAGTGTTACTACTGATTTCTTTATTCCGGCACAAACGCCCTTTTCGCTTACAGCATTTGCCTCAGACCCCGATGAAGGTGATTTGTTGACTTACAACTTTGAGCAAATGGACAATGAGATTACGGAGCAACCTCCGGTAGCCACGGCCACTGAAGGTCCGATGTTTCGATCTTTTTCTCCCACCACAAATCCCACTCAATACTTCCCAAGATTAGAAACATTGACAGGATCAGGTAATACGACCTGGCAGGTTCTTCCTTCGGTTGATCGAACCATGAATTTCAGATGCACCGTAAAAGATAATGCGGCAGGCGGCGGCTGTGCTCAGTATGAGGACTTGGAATTTGAGGTGGTTTCCGAAGCCGGACCGTTTGTAGTTACGCAACCTTCATCCGGAGGTATTGTATGGGAGGCCTTTACGGGTGAAGAAGTGACCTGGAGTGTAGCCGATACGGATTTACCACCTATTAATGCTGATTTAGTGGATATTCTTCTTTCCGTAGATGGCGGGCTTACTTATCCTTACGTATTGGCCGATGATGTTCCTAATGACGGTGAAGCCACGGTTTCCGTTCCCAATGCACCTACGGAAGATGCGCGAGTGATGGTGACAAATGCTGAGCGCACCTTTTTCGATATCTCAAACACTGATTTTACCATAATCGGGCTGACCAATGGCTTTTTAATTCAAGCAAATGATACCTCTCAAACTGCATGTATCGGTGAAGACTTGCAATTTGAAATATCCCTACAGGGAGTCGGTGGATTTAATGAAGTGGTAACATTAAGTCTGGAGGGAGTTCCTGCCGAAGTTGACGCCACTCTGGACGAAACAGTCTTAACGATGGGTGAATCTACAACATTAACCATTTCCAATACGGAGAACGTTGATCCGGGAATCCAAGGGATTATCGTAGTAGGAATGTCAGAAACGTTTCAGCAATCATTAGTTATAGAAGCGGGCTTCAATTCCAATCAGCCTGAAATACCTACTCTGGTTTCGCCTGAAGATGGAGCAGAATTTACTCCGACCGATATCACGCTGGATTGGCAAGCCGTAGAATCTCCCGATGCCTTGTACACCATAGAGCTAAGTCCCGTAGAAGATTTCAGCTCTGACGTTACGGTGCTTACGTCCGAAATTGTAAGCGAAATATCCGTTGCAGGTCTCGCTGCGTCCACAGAGTACTTTTGGCGTGTGATGAAAGAAACGAGTTGCTCAATCGGTGAATTTTCTGAGACATTTTCGTTTGGCACACACTCTTGCTTTCCTTTTGAATCAGAGGATGTGCCCGTGAACCTCTCTCCCATTCCCGGAGACTTTTTCTCAACGATTGAAATACCGTTTGAAGGTACGGTTGAAGATTTGAACGTGATCTCTCTGGAAGGTGACCATGCGAATATCGGTCAATTGACATTTTCCTTACTGAGTCCGTCAGGTGTAGAAGTCGTGTTGATTGATGAGATTTGCGAAAGCACGGCGAACTTCAATTTGGGATTCGACGATTCCTCGGAGTTATTAGTAGCTGACTGCCCTGCTACATCAGGATTATCATATAAACCCGATGAGGAGTTAAGCGCTTTTATTGGCGAACAAGCCGAAGGAACTTGGACATTAATTATTTCTGATAATGTCTCCGGAGGAGGAGGCTCTTTACTCAATTGGTCGATTGAAATTTGTATTGCGGGGGCAGGTTCTTTTGTACTCACCACTCAAGAAGATGTGGTTGAACTCTGTCAGGATGAGTCAATATCATTTGATGTAAATGCCGAGGAAGTTTTCGCATTCAGCGAAACAATAGACTTGACAGCGACTGATATGCCATCCGGACTGACGATTGAATTTAACCCATCCACCATTTCAGTCGGAGAATCTTCGGAAATAACTCTCACGGCTGCTTCAGATGTGGCCGGGGATATCTATATACCAACCATAGTAGGTACCTCGGGCGATTTATCGGATGAGTTGACAATTCCGTTAGAATTAAATCTCGCTGACCCCGAACCGTTGCAACTATCCTTTCCGACTGAAGGAGAAGAAACAACGACAATTGTGAATTTCGATTGGGAAGAGAGTGTTTCCCCCAGTGCCACCTATACCATTGAAGTAGCGACAGACCCGGAACTAACCGATATCGTTGCTTCGGAGGAATCCTTACTTGAATCGGTGCATACATTCAGCGATTTGCCCCCGTCTCAAAATCTTTATTGGAGAGTAAGTGCAGATAATGGCTGCGAAATGACAGTCTCTGAAATACGCAGCTTTACCACCTTGGCCTGTGTCGTTAATCAAAGCGAAGATTTGCCGGTTAACATATCTCCTATCGCCGGCATCTATGAATCAGAGCTGGAAATAAACGTGGCAGGCCCAATCCAAAGTATAAGTATCCCGAACATTGCAGGAACCCATTTCAGGGTATCTGATTTGATCATCTCTCTTGTAAGTCCTGAAGGTACAGAGGTAGTTTTGTTTTCTGAAATCTGTGAGGGGGATCAGGATTTTAACCTCGGTTTTTCCGATGATGCCACGATTGAAGTCGAGTGTCCACCAACTTCGGGTATAGTTTATAATCCGTCGGAAGCCTTGACGGCATTTGCCGGTGAAGAAGCTTCGGGTACATGGATTTTGAGAGTAGAAGATGTCGAAAACGGAGGCGGAGGTGAACTCAACGATTGGTCACTCCAAGTGTGTTACGAAGGAAATGTTTTGACCACTTATAGGGCTGAAGCGAGAGATTTCTCCATATTTCCCAACCCCACCGAAGGATCCTTAACTGTTTTATCGAAGGATAAGTCAATTAAAAGTGTGCGAATTTTAGATATATCAGGCCGATTGCTTCAGGTCATAACCAATGAGAATGACCGCATGTTGACAATGGATTTATCAAAATTTGATCGAGGTGCTTATTTGATTCAGGTCGGTGGTGAGTTCGGAACGGTTACTAAGAAGGTAATTCGTCAATAATCTTTTTCGACGCTAAGTTAATCTGATCCATTAACCTCCTTATCGCAACCTTGTTTGGTTTCGTCGAATATATTGGCATGTGATCGATTATCCTTCTACATTAGAAACTGCTCTTATAAGAACGCCATCGGTATACTATGAATAAGAAATTAGCATTCCTAGCTTCTCTCGCATTTTTACTCTCCTCTCATTTCATTACGGCTCAAGAATATATAGGAACTTGGGCTTTGGACTGGTCCGGAGATTATCATAAGGGTAAACAGAAGACGACAAAAGTTGCCGATTCACTTCATTCGGCAAATTTGCGATCGGAAAAAAATCCCGTTTGGGTTTTCGCCGAAGATTCATTGAAAATCTACCAAAACGGAGCTTTAATCAGTACGGCCGAAATAAAGTGGACAAGGTCTGATCAATTTGAAATTATTGATGACAACAAAAAGAAAAATCTCACCTATTTTATTGATGATATAGATGAAGAAAAAATAAAGATGCGGACGGGTTACTCAGACGCTGAAATTTATTTAAGAAAACTGAACTAACATCAGGTCATAAAAAAAGCGCTTCAATTGAAGCGCTTTTTTTATGGATATAATAGAGGTTATTTCTCGTTGTAAACATGAATATCTCTTTGCGGGAAAGGGATACTTACGCCCGCGCTATCAAAGGATTTCTTCACTTTTTCAGACATGGAATTTACGATATCCCAGTAATCGGAATTGGCCGACCAAGCTCTAACTCTGAAATCAACTGAGCTGTCATTTAAATTTTCAATGAAAACTTGGGGTGGTTGCTCCTCAAGAATTTTCTCGGCAGAAATCAATTTCATCAGGATTTCCTTCGCCTGATCAATGTTATCATCATACCCGATTCCGAATGTCATATCAATTCGTCGAGTATCATGAAATGAGTAGTTCATCACTGCATTATTGCTCAAATCACCGTTTGGTACTATGATCTCTTGATTTGTCGGGGTAGTGAGGTAGGTATAGAATATCTGAATCTCGCGGACGGTACCTGAATGACTACCCGTGTCAATAAAATCACCGACCTTAAAAGGTTTCAGAAGCAAGATGAGAACGCCACCCGCAAAATTTGCGAGACTTCCCTGTAAAGCTAAACCTATAGCCAGACCTGCAGCTCCCAGTACAGCTATGAATGAGGTCATTTCTACTCCCAACATGCTGATCACCGAAATGATTAACATGATTTTTAACAGGGCGCCGACTAACGATCTTAAAAATGGTTGAAGTGATGGATCCACTCCTCGTTTACTCATCGATTTACCCAGTACACTGACTATTTTTTTAATTACCCATAAACCGATAATTAAAAACAGGATGGCCAAAACCACGGTGGCACCGTACTCCACTACTAAATCACCGAATTGCCTTACATACAATTCATAATTCTCAAATTCCATTTATTAGGTTTTTATGATTTTGGGCAAATGTAACAATCGCTGCCAAAATCTCGCAAAGATTCTGTAATAGTTTAAGTTATGACGACAACGGAATGAATTATTTGCCCGATTTTCTTCGTTTAGCCTTGAACGGTATCGAACTATACCACAACTAACATTCAATGCACAATTGCATCATTTAGCCCGTATTCGAATTTGATACAATCGCATTTGCGGGGTAATGTGAACTCTATAAATTAGGGTCGTAAGAAAAACTACCTTCAGGGACAATAAACTTTCCGTCAGGAGTGCGAATCATGAAGTAAAACTCTTTACAAAGGAAATTGATATTGTGGCGAAAACGACTTTGGGAAAAGTGACATTCCCAAGCATGGTAGGCCAGTCTTTTCAATGCATTCCAGGAATTTGTATTTAATCCTCCGGGGCGAGGAAAAGAGTTGATGTATCGATGTGCGTCTGATAAATTTTTCATGTTGTTTGTTTTAATGACAATTCAAAGGTCAGGGGCCAGACCGTAATCTATTTACGTTGGTTAAAAAATCTAATGATCAAACAATTGGAAGTAATAGAGCACTGTACCCTTAAGATCCGGTTCCGTCTGAAATTTTTTCACTTCGGTATGTAGTTCCGGACCGGATACTAAGAGTGGCTTCCCTAATAAATCACACAGGGAGAATTCGGCGGTCTTTTTATCGGATAAGAAAAAATCCGCGAGCTTTTCAGCTATTATCAATCGATTGTAATTTCCTACCCCATTCATCAAAAGCTTATTGAGCTGGTTGAAATCAATACCTACGATGTATTCACATTTTCGTGAACCATGATAATCCCGGCAAATGAGAAATACCGGTGGATACCCTTTCACTTGAGGATTAATCAATAATTGGTGTACGGAGAATTTTTCGAAATGGTAATTTTTGCGGTAAAGCGATTGTCCTAAATCCATCATGTTTTGCGATTTAGGACCAAGGTCAGGTTCATGGTCGTAACCTATTTACGGACAACGGTGCTCTACCCATTCAATTTATGAACGGGGTTAATCATTAAAACACTCAAGTCAAAAACTGAGGTAGAGTTTAGCGATTCTCGCGTATTTTATCAAAGACTTTAACCACTGCCGGACATACCTCCGTGTTTTTTAAGGAAAGATTCAGAATCTGCTGAAACCGCTTTCGATTGGTATGCGGGTACTCGCGACAAGCCGTAGGTCGGTTTTCGTAAACCGAACAGTAGTTATCAGTCCCCAAAAATGGGCAAGGTGCCGACTTGAAAACATAATCGCCATCCGAATCCTGAAACATATATGTCTCTATTACCTTCGATGGTCTCATTCGCAAATGCTTGGCCAGTCGCTCGATATCGCGTTCTTTCATTCCCGGGCTGGTCGTTTTACAACAATTGGCACATTTCAAACAATCAATATCCTCAAACACTTCTTCGTGAGCAAGGTGCGCCTCCGTATCTAATTTTCGATGATTTATGGACTTCAGCTTCTGAACCAGCCTTTTATTGGCCTTTTTCATCTTCGCCCCTTCTTCCAAAATTTGCCGATATTGCATAAAAACAAAGGTATGACCAAAATTTACTTCCTCATTTCATTTATTCGATTACCCCTGGTTCTCGTTTTGACAATTCTTTGCGACAATGCTCATTCCCAAGATTCGCATTTCCCGCAAGAAGCATTTCGATCATGTCTGGAGCAAACTGAGGTCAAGCCCTATTTGGTAACCCATTCATTTAATGATCAAAAGAATGTTCTCGTGGTAGAAAATACTGAAATAATTCCTGCAGACCTTGTGATGACTGTCAATGGCCTCACACTTATAACCCTGTATAAACAGGACTTGTTCTTTCTCGGAATAAAAGATTTCATCACACTACTAACTGTAAGTCAGGATAAATCTGATATACATCTTGTTTTTAACGTCGGCCCGGAATTTACCTGTCTTTATGACTCGAATAAAAAGAAAGTCAGAAAACTCAGACTCTCGAAGTAGTGTTTGTCATTAGTGATAGAGAATGCAATGTCTTAACTTTGACAATTCAATTATTCAAAATGTATTATAGGCTCACAATTCTATTGGTTCTTGCTACCTTCATATTCGCATCTTGCAAAGATGATGAGCAGGCTAAGTATGAAGGAATTTGGGAAGGTGTTTATGCAGGAGATGAGAGCGGTACTTGGAAGATCAGGATAGATGAAGAGGGAACATCACAAGGAGTGGCTTATCCTTCTGACTCAGAAGATCAATCGTTTATTTTTATCGGGGCGGTCGATGAAGATGGTGAATTAAGAATGACAGCTACCGTATTTGGTCGGGTTGCCATCTACGAAGCTTTCCTTACGGAAACAAATCTGACCGGTGAGTGGCACTCTGAAGAAGGAAATTTTGACGGAACCTGGACAGGGACCAAGCGTGAACGAGACGATAATTTTCCTTATGGATTAATTCTCAATCCTTAATTTATTAGATCTCACCACGCTGTACCTTTTTGTGCGGCAAGGTCTGCTTTCTCTGATTTGCGTGATAACCTGATGCCACGGCCAGACAGAGCGCCCCGGCAACTGCTGAAATACCAATAATCGGTATTTCCATCCAATGTCTTACGGCTATAGCTACCAAGGCCCATATTCCCACTGCGGCAAACTCTCTCATATTTCGGTTGAAAATCATGAATAAATTGAGAAACACAACCACTGCAATCATTACTACCGTCCAAACTTCCTGACTGAACCAAAAAGAAAATCCGACATAATTCAAGTAAGCTGAAATATTGGCTATAAGTGCAACGGATATCCATCCGATATAGAGATCAACGGGCCACCAAACCAAAGCCATGAATTTTACCGGAGCATCCCATCTCTCCATATTCAGACGAATAACGGTCGATATCAGCGCCGACAATACCACCATCATCGCGATTATCGAAATAAAGATTTGTTCATTCAGCCAAAACCACAGCCAGGCACCGTTGGAAATGTTTGCCAAAATCAGAGGTGGAACGGCTTTAGTAACTGCATTTGTTTTATCATCCTCCTGGTAAGCCAAATAAATAAAGTAGATCGCGGAAGCCGCCAAGCCCAAATAGATCAATCCCCATATGGCAAAGGCGTAGTCTGCCGGAACGAACAGGCTTGAGTATTTATCACTTAGTGAACCCACCGTTTCACCATTTATCGCTCCCGTATTGGAGTAGTAATTCCAAAATATCAGAGCTGCCAAAATCAAGGCATTCAGTACTGAAAGTGCTTTTTTATTCATCCGAGCCATATTGAGACAAATTCTATTCCAATGATTTCTATCTTTCGGTCATGAAGTATTTCTACGAAATAATGCTGATCATTGGTATAATTCTCTTCGGTATTGCCGTTTACAATTGGTTTTTGGTAGAAAGTCTTGCTTGGGAAGATATAAAAAGCATTGCCGGTTTTTCAGTTTGCAGTATTTGTCTGCTAATTGTATTCGGAAATGAGTATCTCAAGAAAAGAAAAAGTGAACAGGAAATCGATTAGATGAACTTTTAGCATGAGTGAAGAAAGAGGTAGTATTGCTTATCCCCTGGTGCCCGGGAGAAGGGAACCAAGTGACAAGAGTGAAATGATCACACAGCTTTTATTCGGAGAGGAATACGACGTCTTGGAATCGCAAAAAAAATGGCTTCTCATAAAGAACAAGGTCGATCAATATGAATGCTGGATCGATAAGAAACAGCATACCTTCATTTCTGAACGGGCGAATCTCAATCATATTATCAGTTCCGTATTTGAGCAAATTAAAAGAGGAGATCAAATATGGCTGCTACCTGCAGGGGCGAAGGTTTCCTCGGGCAAATTCTCCATCGGTGAGCATAGGTTTGATTTCGAAAAAAACGTGGGGCAAAAATCCCATAGCCCCGTTTCAATAGCGCGGCAGTTTTTAGGAGCTCCCTACTTATGGGGCGGCAAGTCCATTTTTGGAATTGACTGCTCCGGTTTGGTCCAAGTCGTGTATTCGTGCTGTGGAATACAATTACCCAGAGACGCATATCAGCAAGCCGAAAAGGGTCAACCGGTCGATTTTGTGGAAACGGCTCAAGCAGGCGATTTGGCTTACTTTGATAACGAGGAAGGCAGAATAACACACGTTGGCATCATGCTGGATGGCGAACATATCATTCACGCCAGCGGAATGGTACGAATTGATCGAATAGATCATGAAGGAATTTACAATGCTGATACCCAATCCTACAGTCACCGGTTGAGAATCGTGAAACGAGTAACGGGTCTCTGAACTTAATTTTTAAATCAATCTAAAAAAACAATATGACCATTGCAGGAATACTAGCTCAAACTCCTACTCACATTGATCCGGGACAGGGGGATAAATCAGTGGATTTATGGGAAAACCCGACTTATATAATCCCTATAGTTATCGTGATAGCCCTACTGATTTTATTTGCTTGGATTCGCAAAAAAAAATGACCGCGGTATTGAAATTGCAAGAATCCTGAATATGGAAAAAATCAGTTTGGTATTAGCGAGTGTGTTCCTTTCAGCAGTTTCAATAGCCCAAAATCCGGAATACGTTGATCCCGGAAATTCACGAGGCGATGAAGATACCCTCTATCTTTGGGAAAATCCGACATATTATGTTCCCGTTTTGGTCATTATTGTTTTACTCGTCGGCTTCGCCGTGATAAAAAGAACAAGAAAAAACAAAAGCTGAAACTACAGGCGATTTTTCGATTCTTATTAGATTGCTAAATCATAACCTGCCCCGTTGAGTACCTCTCGGTACAGTGTTGTTGATTTCTCACACCACACTATCTCAGATTCGGTTAACAATCCTTAACTGCATCGAATGAGTTCTATCGGCGCTTCTCATCGATTGAACGAGCTATATTAGCGCAATCATGAAGAAGAAAATCATCCCGATTGCTCTTGCCACAATAGTCATTATCGCCGTTATATACTTTTTCTCGTCAGCTTCGGGCAGTGAGTCCTCCGGGGTTTTGGCTACGGCCAAAAAAGGAAGATTTGTGGTAGACATAACCACCACCGGTGAATTGGAAGCAAAAAATTCCGTGCAAATTCTGGGACCGCAGGGCACCAGAAATTACCGCATATGGAATATGACTATTCAGGATATTATCGATGAAGGAACATTTGTCAGAAAAGGCGACTATGTGGCCAAGCTGGACCCGACTGAGCTGACCAACAAAATAAAAGACAGCCAACTGGAGATGGAGAAGATAGAGTCTCAATACATCCAAACGAAGCTGGATACTACCTTGGATATGCGCAAGTCGAGAGATGAGTTGATCAACCTCAATTATGCGGTTGACGAAATGCAGCTCAAACTTGATCAAAGTCAATATGAGCCGCCTGCCACGATACGCCAAGCTGAAATTGATTTGGCGAAAGCCGAAAGAGCTTACGAACAAGCGAAGGAGAACTACAAAATCAAGCGCGAACAGAACATAGCCAAGATGCAGGAGGTAATCCTGAACAAACAAAAAGAACAGCGCAACCTCGACGGGATGATGGAGCTGATGCAATCTTTTACGATCACGGCCCCGGAAGACGGTATGTTGATTTACAAGAAGGACTGGAACGGTCAATCGGTGGGAAAAGGATCGCAAATCAGCGCTTGGGATCCCGTTGTGGCTACCCTGCCTGACTTGAGTAAAATGATATCAGTAACGTATGTCAATGAGGTTGATATTCGAAAGGTAGAAGACGGACAGAAAGTTGAAATCGGATTGGACGCCTTTCCTGAAAAAAAATTAAGTGGAGAGGTGATTAGAGTGGCCAATGTGGGTGAGCAAAGGCCTAATTCGGATGCCAAGATATTTCAAGTAAATATCCTGCTCAATGAACGTGACGATTTGCTGAAACCTTCCATGACTACAAGCAATCAAATCATCACCGAAGTGCAGGAAGACGTCCTTTACATTCCGATTGAAGGTCTTTTTAATCAGAATGACTCCATAACCTACGTTTACAAAAAAGCCGGATTAAGCGCCGAAAAAAGAGAGGTCATGATCGGAGCGACGAATACAAATGAGGTAATTATAAAAGCGGGATTGACAGAAGGAGATCAAATCTATCTCAATCGATTAGCCGAGCTGGATGATGAAGAGGTAAACCTCATACCTGAAATGGATGGCAAACGAAACGTAAAGGAAGAAGAAACCGAGGAAAATCAAGCTGAAGCTGAAACGGCTCAGAATGAAGCAAGAAGCGGTAAGGGCCGAAAAAGACCAGCCTCGAAATGATCAACGAACGATTAAAAGCAAATTTCCTTATTGCACTTGAGGCTTTAATTAGTAATCAAACCCGCAGCTTGTTGACCGCATTGGGAATCATCTTCGGTGTGGCAGCGGTAATATCCATGCTCGCCATTGGAAACGGTACCCAAGCTGAGCTCAATGAGCAAATGAAACTGGTTGGTGTCAATAATATCGTCATTGAACCGGTAATCGAACAGAAAGAAGAAAACCTCGAGCAGAATAACGAAAGCAAGGAGAAAGATAGATTCTCTCCCGGCTTGCGTTTGGTTGATGCCGAATCCATTAAGGAGATAGTGCCGAGCGTGAAGAAAATCAGTCCCGAAATAGTTCTGGAAACGTATATTATCAGTAATGGTATTCGTCGTTCGGCTAAACTGGTTGGCGTCGAACCGGTCTACTTCGAAATCTTCAACTTTGATGTTGCTGAAGGTGAAATGTTCAACGATTATCAAACGGAAGTTGGTGCACCTGTTTGCATTATCGGTAAGTCCATTAAAAATCGCTTTTTCCCCACCGAGAATGCCATTGGAAAAAAACTCAAGGTCGGGCCCCGATGGCTTACGGTTATTGGTGTTCTCGAACAGCGTCTGATCAGCGAAAGCAGTGTGAGCAATCTCGGAATTCGCGATTACAATATGGATGTGTATACTCCGCTGGAAACGATACTGATCCGTTACGAAAATCGAGATATGGTAACCAAGGCCATGATAGAGCAAGCCAATGCCTCGGGAAACGGAGATGATGAAAATGGTGAGCAACCAAAACAATCAAAGAATTATCATCAGATAGATCGGATGGTCGTTCAGGTTGAAAAAACGGAACTCCTCTCCCCTATAGCTGATGTAATAAGTCGCTTGCTTGAGCGAAAGCATTTCAACGTAATTGACTATCAAATAGAAATCCCTGAATTGCTTTTGAAGCAGCAAAAACGAAACAACGAGTTGTTCAATTATGTGTTGGGGGCTATCGCAGGTATTTCATTGCTCGTAGGGGGAATCGGAATTATGAACATCATGCTCGCATCCGTCTTGGAGCGAATTAAAGAAATCGGATTGCGATTGGCCCTCGGTGCAAAAAAGCAAGACATCATTCATCAGTTCATGTTCGAGTCGGTACTGATCAGTATTTCGGGAGGCTTAATCGGTGTGATTTTAGGCATTTCTATGGCTTACCTGGTTTCCGAACTCGCCGATATCAATACGGTCATTTCTTTCAGTTCAATCCTCATTTCTTTCGGGGTGGCAGCTACGGTTGGGCTTGTTTTCGGAATCGCACCCGCGCGCCGAGCCGCCCTGCAAAACCCTATCAACTCTTTGCGGTATGAATAGATATTTCGCGATCATCTTGCTGATGGTTTGCTCTCTGCTTTCCGGAGCTCAAGATTCAGACACCTATAGTTTAAGTGATGTAATTGTATTGGCCAGAGGTCAATCACCCTCCTCAAAACAAGCGGAAACGAGGCTCGAAAACCGCTATTGGCAATACCGTCTTTATAAGTCAAATTACAACCCTCAGTTGGCGTTAAGCGGAAACCTTCCGGGCTACAACCGTGACTTCCTGAGCAACAGATTGGACGACGGTACCATTGTCTTTCAAGATAGGGAACAAATTAATTCCAGTCTTAACCTCGGTTTGATTCAACCCATTGCCCTTACCGGCGGTAATGTATCGGTAAACTCAAGCATGAATTACTTCAATGACTTGAATCAGGACCTGACGCGTTACAATACTACAACGGTAAACGTCAGGTTGGATCAACCGATTTTCGGATTTAACGTTTTGAAATGGGACAAACAGACGGAACCTCTGCGTTATGAGGAAAGTCAGCGCAGCTACGTGGAAGAAATGGAGTTCATTTCGAGAGAAGCTTCAGGTCGATTTTTTGACTATCTCACTGCTCAGATCAATTTTGAAATCGCTCAATTTAACCTACTCAACAATGACACGATCTACAAAATCGAGCAGGGGCGCTACAACATCGGAACAACGAGCAAGGACAAATTGCTGCAAGTAGAGTTGCAGTTGCTTCGTTCTCAACAGGACGTATCGCAAGCATTGCTCGACTTGCAAACCTCGGGACAGCAATTGCGAGCCTATTTGGGTTTAAATAACGCTGACACGCTTTTCCTTCAGGTTCCGGATGGCATTCCTCAATTCGATATATCCATGCAGGATGCCTTGCTATACGCAAAAATGAATCGATCGGATTATATCGCTTTCGAACGGCAGCGAATTGAGGCCAATCGAGAGGTGGCTGAAGCCCGAGCCCAACGTTTTCAAGTAGACCTTACGGCCTCTTATGGCTTAAACAGTGCATCGAGCGATTTGGAAAACGCCTATAAAGACCCGAATGATCAACAGCGCCTCGATGTGGGTTTAGTTATCCCGATATTGGACTGGGGTCGAAACAAAGCCAGGATGCAAACGGCTCTGGCTAACAGAGAACTCACCAACTACGTGATCGATCAAGACATTCAAAACTTCGAGCAAGAAATAGTGACTTTGGTCCGAAGGTTTGACGTTTTGCGCAAGCAATTGGAAATCTCGAAGAAATCTGACGAGGTAGCGGCCGAACGATACCTCGTAGCTCAAAACAGGTATCTCACCGGAAAGGTAGACATCACCAATCTCAACATTGCACTCTCGGAAAAAGATGCGGCGAAGCGCTCTTATGTCAATGCTCTTCGCGATTTTTGGGTGGCCTACTTTGATTTGAGAAGACTTACCCTTTATGACTTTGCCGAAGAAGAGCTTCTCTATTCTCCGGAAATAGAGTAAATTCCTCACATGGCCGACGTTCACGAACCCGCCGTGCGATCCTATAACATGAGCCGGGTTAAAGGAAAAAACACAAAACCCGAAATGCTTGTACGAAAATTCCTTCATGCCCAAGGTTTTAGGTACACGCTACACGGAAAGTACAAAGGAAATTTTCTTCCGGGAAAACCCGACCTGATCTTGCCGGCTTATAAATCCGTAGTGTTTGTTCATGGCTGCTTTTGGCACGCACATAATGATTGTAAATACTTTAGAATACCCGAATCACGTAAGGATTTTTGGACGGAGAAACTCTATGGTAATCGCGACAGAGACGAGAAGAACATCCATCTACTTAAAAAAGCCGGATGGAATGTATTCGTGATCTGGACTTGTCAATTAAAGAAAGCCGGAGAAGCTGATAAGACTCTAAAGGAACTTAGTGAGAAATTGGCTAGTCAAAAGTCTTAATAACTACATCCGGTCCGTTTAAACGAGCAAAGACCGAAGGGTCCGCATCAACCTTGGCGGCAGCACCTTCTTCCGTAGTAGCAATGTTGGTTTTAAACAAATCTCCTGCAGTATCGGCAAAAATACTGGCGAAAGCTGCTGCCGTCGGCTCACTGATCAAAATTACGGTATCGGCACGCATTGCTTTTTCATCATCCTCCGTGAGTAATTTGACGATTGATTTAACTTCGGGCACACCCATTTTTACATCGGCATCACGAAAATCAACTAGTCCTCTGTAAAGTTTATCATACTTCGGGTGGTGCCAGACTTCTTCTGCAGATTGAAGCCAATTGTCGTATCTCAGTTCTCCCACAAATTTTTGTAGAATTAATTGTTCTTCTTCAAGAACAATGAAGCGCATTTCCATTTTGAATTACAGATTAGTTCGGCGATATTACAATTAATCAGACAAACTCTCATGTTAATTTTACTAAGGATTTAATGCCCGCTTGGTAAGGGCAATGAGGATATTTCTTTTCCGAATCGGGTAAACTATACCACAATTAGTAGCAATGAATCAATAGCATATCTTTGGAAAAAAAACAGCATGCGAGTCTTAAAATGGATTGTTATAGTTGTCTTGATTTTGTTGGGTCTTGGTGTGATTGGCTTTCAGATTATGAAACACAATACGAAAAAGCACAGCCCTGAAACTACCTTGAAATACGAAGAAAATGGAATGAACATTGAAATCGTTTATTCACGTCCCTTCAAAAAGGATCGAGAAATTTTCGGTGGATTGGTACCTTACGGTGAAGTGTGGCGCACGGGTGCGAATGAAGCAACAACATTTAAAACAGAGACTGATTTGATCATTGACGGCCAATTACTTCCGAAAGGAAAATATACGCTTTGGACCATTCCCAAGGCATCATCCTGGGAGGTGATTTTTAACGAGGGTGAATATGGATGGGGCGTGAATTTTGAATCTAAAGCAGCGAGAGATCCGGCACGGGACGTGCTCAAAGTAAAATCTCAAGTACAACGAAATTTTAAGGTGATGGAGCAATTCACCATTGACATTCAAAATACACCCCCGATTATGATGTTCCAATGGGATAATGTACGTGTTGACGTTCCGTTGGCGAAAGCCGACTAATTGAGTAATAAAAAAATTAAAAGAAAATGAATCCGATCATATGGAAGCTACATTGCATCAAAAGCGAAAAAGGCTGGTATGTATCGGGCACGGTGTTGAAGAAAGATCAGTCGCCGCAGAAAATGGAGGGTAATTGGTGGACAACGTTCAAGAGCACCATTCAAACCTATTTTGCGAAGCCTTATCATGGAATTATAAAAGCCAGATGGGATAATGGTGAGCAAGAATCGGAAACGGATTCAAAAGGAATTTTTTCATTTGAATGTGATAAACTGGACCCCGTATCCATGAAGTTTGAGTCAAGGCATAGCCGGAAACTCGAGATAAGCCAAACCTATCCCATTACATTCGATATGGAAAAGACGCCATACATGGTGATTTCTGATATCGATGATACCATCTTGGTTTCCAATTCAGAAAAGTTCTTTTCCAAAATTTGGTTGATGCTTTTCAGACAAACGGATAAAAGAAATTTTGTAGAGGAGAGCGAAAAGGCTTACCGCAAATTGTCAGAGAGTGGAATTCCGTTTTCGTACGTTTCAGCAAGTGAACAAAATCTCTTTGCTACGATTACCAATTTTCTCCTCTTTCACGATTTGCCTTTAGGGCCCGTTTTTCTCAGGCCTTACACCCATTGGCGAGATTTGCTTAAGGCAAAGTCCAGAGAAAACTATAAGGTAAATCGTATGATGCGGCTCATTACTCAGTTTCCTCAAACTCGGTTTGCATTATTTGGCGACGACTCTCAGCAGGATCCATTGGCTTTTAAAACGATCCTGGAAAATTTTCCAACGCAGATTGACGCCATCATGATTCGCAAGACAGGCTCGGGTCACAATGAAAAGGAGATTGCAGAGCTTCGGGAATTGACCAAGTCCAAAGTTCGTTTTGCTCACTATTCTGAATTTGAAGAAATAGAATCAATCGTAAACAAGATCGGTAGTGAATATTCAGTTCGTAGTTAATCCCATTTCAGGTGATATTGATAAGGAAGAGTTTACAAGAATCGCGACTAAACGTTGCGAACTAGCGGGTCATGCAGTAAATATTTTCGAAACTACCGGGGAGAATGACGAAAAGAAAATACAAAGCGAGGTGAAAAAAAATCGGCCTGATCGAATATTGAGTTTGGGAGGAGATGGCAATTTTATACTTTGTTGCACGGCTGTGGAAGGAAAAAATATTCCTGTTGGGTTAATACCAATGGGGTCAGCCAACGGGCTTGCCATGGAATTGGGTATCCCGAAAAATCACGAAGAAGCATTGGATTTTTTTCTCGATACCTCGGAGGTCAGACACATGGACGTCATCTGTGTGAATGGTGATAAGTTTTGTGCTCACTTGGGCGATGTCGGAATCAATGCTGAGATTGTTCAAATGTATGATGAGGACGAAAACCGCGGGATGTTGACTTACGCCAAATACCTTACACGAGCATTGGCAGAAGCCGAACCCTTTTCACTCAAAGTACAAACCCAGGGAGAAACCGTCTTTGACGGAAATGTTGTAATGGTTGGCCTGGGCAATTGCAGGCAATACGGAACGGGCGTCTACCTTACCAAAGATGGTAACCCCTTCGACGGAAAGTTCGAAATTGTTTTGATTTATAAAATGGATTTCTCAACGGTCATCAAAAAAGGGCTGACCATCTTTAATCGCGAAATAGCAGAAGATCAAAATACCGAAGTCTTAAAACTAAGTGATGCCAAACTTAGCTTAGACAAGCCTCGAGAACTGCAGCTTGACGGTGAGCCTCAAGGAGAGTTTAAAGAAATTTCCATTCAACTTTTGAAAGCTCATTTTCCCGTCGTTATATCTTCAGAGAACTCATTTACTTCCTGAAAGTGTTATCATTGGCAAATTAAATCATGTTGCCCAGCTTCAAATACCTCAAAGAACTCTACTATGCTCTGGCCATCATTCTGGGCATTTTTGCCTTGGGAATTGTGGGTTTCATAGTCATCGAAGGATATACTTTTTCGGAAGCTCTATATATGACCGTGATTACCGTTTCGACCGTAGGGTTTAAAGAGGTGCGTGATTTGAGCCTCCCGGGAAGATATTTCACCACACTACTGATTTTGGTAAGCTTCGGTACCTTTGCCTATACCCTATCTTCACTCTCTAGTTATATCATTACGGGTACTTTCCAACGCTACTTTAAAAAGTATAAAATGGACAGCAGAATAAAAAATCTTGAAGGCCATGTGGTGCTTTGTGGCGCCGGAAGAAACGGTAAAGAATCACTTAAAAATCTTCTGGCCGATAACCGCAGTGTGGTAATTATAGAAAAACGTCCTGAGGTGACCGACCGACTGCAAGATGAAGGATTGCTATATATTGAAGGTGATGCTACCGAAGAAGAAGCTCTGCTCCAGGCAGGTATTGATAGAGCAGCAGCTTTGGTTACGGCACTTCCCAAAGATACGGACAATGTCTTCGTTGTACTCACGGCTCGCGAGCTCAATAGTGACATAAAAATCGTGAGTCGATGCAATCAGGATTCTTCCGAATCGAAACTCAAAATAGCCGGAGCAAATGTTGTCATAATGCCTGATAAGGTAGGTGGAGCCAGGATGGCTGGCTTTATTATAGACCACAACATCAATCGCTTTATCGATAGCATTTCGTTGAAGGAAGGCGATAACACTTACCTTTTTGAAGTAGATGTTGAGCGATTGCCCTGCTCGGAATCACCTAAGAACGTGGGTGGAATTATTGATGCGTTAGAGACGGATTGTAAAGTGGTGGGTATCATGTCACCCGATTTCGATTACATCATGAATCCTTCCAAGGATTTTCAAGTTTCGGATGAAAGCAAGATTTTCTTCTTTGGAAATCCCGAAGAAATCAAAGAACTGAAAGATCGCCTTAAGCTCTAAGCGCTGCCATCTACCGCGATTCGGCAAAACCTACTAAATGCTCCAAGCGATCGCGCAGTACCTTGTAAGACGTATATCCGCGAGCCAACAAGTGATATGTGCTATCTTCTTCTATAAAAACCGTGGGATAACCGGTCACGTTTAGCTGTTGAGCAAAAATAAATTCCTCATGGGTTCTTACCTGATAATCCGGTGATGACCACAAGATTTCAAAATCTTTCACAGAAATGCCGTGAGCCGACGCCAAGTCTTTGTATAAATCGACATTACTCGGATCAGCACCATCGTAATAAATGGCCTTTTGGATATCCGTCGCGTAAGGCAAGGTTCTGACATCTTTCAGCTCCTTTACAATTTTCAAAGCTTTTGCCGGAGGAAACGAGTCGAATACCACCTTACCCTCTTTTAATGTTCCTTCCAAAAATGCTGAACCGAACTCAACACCCGTTTTATCTTCCACCTGCTTGTAAGCCTCAGAGATATAAGCGGCTACTTTTCCCACCGGTCCGCTTTTTTTACCCAAAATCATACCGCCTGAAACCACTTCGATTCCGAGCTTCGACTTGTATTTTTCATACAAGCGATTAATGACCGGACTAAATCCGTAACACCAGCCACAAAGGGCGTCATAAACGTAAACAATTCGCATTTTTTACCTTAATCTATTTGCTGTTTTTCAAATGTACGATGAAAGAATTCACTATGCCAGCCTCAACGGAGAGCTTAAAATAATCGGTTCAGTTTGCGCGTTGATTGTGAAAGTTTTGTCATGTTCACTTATATCCTCACTATTCTACTTTGCCAGTTCGGACCGACTTCCTCTTCTACAGAGATTTGCCTTTCGGCGAATGAAATCAAACTCTACGAACTCATCAACGAGATACGCGCAAAGGAAGGTATGGAAAGCATTCCGCTATCAGGTAGTCTTTCTTTGGTAGCTAAATCGCATGCCATTGATCTGTCGGAAAACGAACCTTTTGACAATAAAAACTGCAACATGCATTCTTGGTCTGATAAAGGTACTTGGACAGCGTGCTGTTATCGCTCTGATCACTCCAATGCGGAATGTATGTGGAAAAAACCTTCAGAGCTTACCGATTATGATTCCGACGGATTTGAGATAGTAGCCTATTGGCAAACGAGTGAGAACCCTGAAGAAGAAATAAAGCCCGACACTGCCATTGAAATGTGGCTTGACAGTCCCGGGCATAGTAATGTTATTTTGAACAAAATGTCCTTTGCGAAAGCGAAATGGAAAGCTGTAGGTGTCGCCATTCACGGAAATTTCGCAACCGTATGGTTTGGAATGGAAGAGGATGTTGCTCCCAACCCGACTCCATGTTCAGATTAGCGCACAAATACTTTCAGCATATCTGACTTACCATTTTCTTCAACCTTCAGGAGATATACCCCTTCGGTAATACCGGAAAATTCCATCACACCTATGCCATCAGTAGCTCCTTGCAATTGCGTAGATAAAACCATTCTACCCATCAGATCATAAAGAATAACCTGAGAAGACGGGCTTGCATTCTCTACAACCAATCTGAAACTACCCGTATTCGGGTTTGGGAATACTTTCGCTGACGGCTGATCAGTCGGCACCTCTACCAGCCCTGAGCCGGTGGTAAAAAATTCATCAGCACTCCAAGGCGAAGCCTGGCTCAACGTTGAATTGCAATAGGCGCGCACCTTCCATTGATAGTTCGCTCCGGATTGAAGTGTTGGAGTGTTAAATGAGGTTGTAGATGCACCGACATTTACACTAGCCATGCCGCCACCTACTACGCCACCTCTGATTTGGTAACCGAATGCACCCGGCACGGCATCCCATTGGAAGGTAGCCGAATTTGTCGTCACATTAATAGTCGAAAGATTCTCAGGTGCTCCGCAATTCGTTGTAAACTGTACCGGAAGAGAAAATTCAGAACTTTCGCCGTCACAATTTGCTCTGATTCTCCACTCATAAGTCGAGCCGGGCTGCAGGATATTGTTTATCTGTCTGAAATCGGCAGGAGCATTTACAGTCAGTGTAGTAGTTCCGCCTCCTACTACTCCACCTTCGATGGTATAACTGGTGGCGGATGGCACTTGAGTCCAATTTAATCGAGCGCTGTTATACGTAATGTTCGATGTAAACAAACCGTTCGGTATGTCGCAATCTCCGCCACCGTTGAAGTTTTCGTCAAAAAAGAACGAGTAATATCCTTCAGGTGCTACGATAGGCTTGGTTGCGTTCTTTCCATTATTGGATGTAGCATCCAAGTAGTACAAAATCGTATCAGAAACGGTGAATCCTTGATTTGTAATATTTCCGACAAAAAAACCGGCACTGTCAGCCAAAGGTATTTCGTTCCAAGTCGATTCACCCTTTATTTTCCAAAAGCAAGAAGCATCAGCAATTCCGCTTCTATTCGAAATTTCAGCTAAAATGTGGTAGTTGGGGCGCGCCGTTTGCAGTCCGGCCACCTTAGGATGGAAGAAGCGAATCGGATTGTCGGCGGGAATTTGCATCGTAATGCAGTGAATCGCACCTCCCAATGGAGTCAACGGGCGAGAATCAATTCCTACGACATTGTATCCCGGTAATGCTTCTCTGATTAAATCCAGAGCTGCTTCATCATATGCCTGATTGGCAGCAGGGCTATTCTCATTTGAATAAATCGGAACGATCAAGGTCTTGTTTACAAATAAGCCATTTACAAAACCACGTGCATCGTTATCTATTTGATTGCAGCTGGTGTAAAAACTTCCGTTATCCGCAAGGGGCATCGGTAGGCGGACGATTTTAAAGGGTGAGCCATAAACGGATGTCTTGGTATTGTAAAGCGATACATTGTCTTCAATGATCGTTTTATCAATGGCCGTTACGGCCGAAGGATATTCGGAAACGATAATCGTTTCTTCATCTATCAATTTGGACCACATATCAATATGCCCCGTTCCCCCGTCACATTGCAGTCGTGTAGGTTCGGTCACCTCCGTAGTTCTGAATAATTCTTCGTGCACCTGACGAGTCGTTTCAGTAGACCAACCTAAAAAGTTGGAATTATTTTGAAATAAAGAGGTGGTATGGAAAGCATGTCCGAAACCGTCCACCATCAGGTTTCCGCCTTCGTGTCTGATTTCCGAAGTGTAATGGTCAAGCCCCATGTATCCTGCTATAAAAGCGGGAATGGCGTTATCCAATGGTCGAGATGAATAATACTGCATATCGATCATAGCGAGACTGTCATCCTCGGTGTAATAAAAACCCCAAGGTCCATAGTCTCTGGTCCAAATCGAATTCGTGGGAACGATTAAAAACTCATAATTACTGAGGGTCACTCCGTAATTAGCCAGATTATTCTTCACTCCGGTACTATCAGAGCTACTTCCAATCATTATCCAAACGGGAACTTCTTGCTGAATGGCATCAATCAATTCAGCATAAAGTCTTTTGAATGAATTGCTTGAATTATTTCCCGTCCAGCGAAGCAAAACAGCTTGAGATTCTTCAAACTCACCCGGTACCACCAAGTCGGCCGGAGTAGGCGTAAAATTCTGATTCAGACAAAACTCTTCGTAATCATCGCAACAATCTCCAAATCCCTGACATTGATCATCACACCAGCATCCGGCCGGAGCTTCTACTCCGCAATAGTCCTCACAACTATCGGGACCTGCCTTAGCGTCGTTGCTACTGCCCGGTCTCTCAGGTTTACTTTTCGAATTTAACGCTGCAGCTTTTGCTTCCATGTAGGATCGCTCAGCTTGGGTTGGAAATTTTGGTAGAAGCTCATCCTGAGCCACGACATTCATAGAAAATAACAGGGTGGCAAAAGCCACGAAAGTTCTGAATGAATTCATCTTACACAATTTTGATTGGGCCTCAAATATAACCTAAATATCAAAAGGATTCCATCTGACGGATGGCTTTGGAAACCAGAATGAGGCTGATAATGGCGAAGACGTGAACTGCATCCTTATTTGTAAACCAATCATTAAACAAACTGAAGGGAAACAAATAGAAGAAGCCCGAAACCAATGCGATCAGAAAAGATAGCTTCAGATATTTTACGCCCTTCGTCTCAGTTCTGCTCCAGGTAATGGCAAGAATGGCAAAGTATGTCAAAGCCAGATCGACTACGGCGGGCAGGAAATCAAACGTGATGAAAAGCAGGGCAGAGAGCAGAACGAATTTGAAACCTAGAATCAACAATAGCCTGCGCTCCGAGAATTTTGTGAGAGAAAATACTGCCAACGTAGCAAACAAGTTTGCCAAGAGAACGAAGGTGTTTTTAAACCACCATATGCCGAAAAATTGGGAAGGTGAAATATGTATCGGGAAACCGTGACTAATCACACCTCCGGCGGCAGCTATTCCCAAACAAATTACAAATAAAGCCCAGAACCGTGCGGATTTCGAATCAGTATCTCGGTGCCGATAAGCAATAATCAAACAGGTAACGGCAATGGCAAAATTTGAAACCAGCGCCCCCGGTTCGTGAATATAAATCCCTGCAATTTCCTGCCCCGTCAGTTCTGTTGGGTATTCCAATTTTGTGAAATTAATCGCGCGAAGAAATCAAATATTTCAAAGGGATAAAAGTCCTGCCAAGATTTTTCGATCAGAACCCCGCTCAATAAAACTGTGTTTAAATTCTCAGAAGGTCGCAATCTTAAAATTGGCTACACCCGCATTTGAACCTGAAATTGAGACCAGATAAATCCCGTCAGGAATCGAGTTGACGGAAATCTGATGCGATCGGCCCGACACATCTTTGTTATCTATCATTCGCCCCGTCGTATCATACATTCTAAGTTGAAAATCCCCTTCAGGTAAATTGCGAATGAAAAGTTGATCATCGAAACAGAAAATCTGAATCTCGGATTGCTCCGAATTATTTGTAGATACCGTAGCTCTGCTGATTTTGTAAACCGCGTTGCTCACCAGAGCATCGTTGGTCATACCACCTGCAATAATCCATTCATCTTCACTTACTTTTGCAACTCCTCTTAAATCCATCACTGCAAAGGGTGAGTCTTCAAAAAATGTCCATTCTCCTGAATCGGTGTTATAGGTTCGGATTTCCTGATGTGGCTGAACTACGGCCCCGCCTGAATAAGCCAAGCCATCAAAATTGTAGGCCACTTCTGCACCTCCGAACCAAATAAGCTCGTCATTAAAAAAAGAGCTCGCCATGCGGTATCCGTCAGGGAGTTCGTCATGCGGCAAGAGTGACCATTCAATCTCAGTCGGGTTTTCAGGATTGATTACACCCTTTCTGAATTCATTCGTAGCCAAAAAATTAAACCCTGAAATTTTGGTGCCGCCGTAGTAATAGATAGTGTCCCCGATAATGGCTCCTGACGCTCCGAAAACTTCAAAGTCATTGGAGTTGGGAGTCGGCGTGCCTGCCGCCCAAACATTTTGAGACGGATCGTAAATCTGAACATCATTGACGTTGGTATTTTGGCTCCAGCCTGTAATTACAAATATCAGGCTGTCGCGCCATACGGCTTGGACATGATCGTCAATCGGTACGGGAATATCAGCTCCGTCTTCAAGCCAGGCATTTGCATTCGCATCAAAGCGGTGAACCTTCTCTGAAGACTGCTCACTGAAATTTTCAAATACGTAGTAACCGCCAATCAGATAGATGATATTTCCAACCGTAGAAGCCCCTGCCGCAATCTTTCCTCGAAAATCATCGACATCGGGAAGTTGAGTCCATTCCTGATTTACGGTGTTGTATCTCCAAGATTTCAAATGAATATCCGAAGGCTCAAGTCCTTCGCTTATTCCTGTAAAACTATACACACAGAGTGAATCATTGGCGAAAGCCTCGACAACCGCATTATTGGAAACGGGCTCAGGCATTGAGGGAAGTTCTTCCCACTCCCACCCACCCTGTGCCGCAGAGATGCAGGGTATTGAAATGAATAAAATCAAGAATCGGAACATGCTTTTGATTGTAATTGATTTACAACAAAGCAAGTTTAAATTGGCGATTGGCCAAAAGGTCAGATGAGAAAAAAATATCCTTTCGTGAAACGCTGACTTGCTTATTTAGTAAAACGTCATAGATTTGAAGCATGATTATCGGAAACGCATATCGCTATACTTATTTCTCCTTCGGGTCGAAATAGTATTGCTATGCCTAAACTTATTCGACCCGATTCTATTTTGAATCGGGTTTTTTTATTGCCATAAAATGATGACACAAGATTACAGCAAGTACACCGCAGAAGACTTTAAGGTTTGGAAAACCCTATTCGAGCGACAAATGGATATACTGCCACAACTCGCCTCCGAATCCTATTTGAAAGCAATTGAAACGGTGCGGTTTTCTGCTGATCGCATTCCGAATTTTGAAGAAGTAAATACCATTTTGAAACGTGAATCAGGCTGGCAACTTACGGTAGTTCCTAACATTATTCCGAACGAAGAGTTTTTTCCATTGCTTTCGAACAAAACGTTCAGCGCGACTACTTGGCTCCGAAAAATGTCGGAACTCGATTATCTCGAAGAGCCTGATATGTTTCACGATGTATTCGGCCATGTTCCGCTCTTGAGCAATCCTACCTTCTGCGCTTTTTTTAAAGGACTTGCTGACATAGCCATGAAATATCTCCACGATCCTGAAGCCATAATGATGCTGGGACGCATGTATTGGTTTACGATTGAGTTTGGCTTAATCAGCGAAAAAGGTAAATTGAGAATCTATGGTGCAGGTATTCTGTCATCGCACGGCGAAACGAAGTTCAGCCTTTCGGATAAACCAACTCATCTCAAATTTGACGTAGCCAAAATTCTGGAGCAGGATTACGACAATATGAAGATTCAGGATAAATATTTTGTGATTGAGAGTTTTGATCAACTCTTTCAAAGCTTGAATGAGATTGAAACCTACATCGAAAAAAAACCAAGCAAATTGTTGGCGGTAGAGTCGTCTGAACGACAACGAGGTTAAGTTCCAACACTTCGTCGAGTTCCCGATTTTCGGAAATTGTATCTTTCGAAAAAAATCATGAAAATATTATTTACGCTCATCTTAGTAGTTTCTTCAGCAATGGTTTCAGGTCAAATAGCTGATCGAACGGAGATGAATTGTGATGGAGAGTCGAGAAGCATTTATGAAACGGGCGATGCCGGACTGCCATTGATCGTAGCTTCAAAAGGGTTTGATTGTTCAATTTGTCAGAATCAAGCAGACGATGTCAGAGATTTTGCCAATGCAAACGAGGGAGAGGTAGCAATCTGGGCGGCTATGACAAACACGTATTCTTCTGCCGTTCCAACTTGTGGTCAATTAGCCGGCTGGAGCTCTACATATAATTGGGGGCAGAGCATTTTCGCTTTTATTGATGAGGAAGAATTTTGGCTCCAAACGGGTACACCACGATATTATGTCATACACCCTGTCACACACGAAATTGTCTACGAAGGTTCTTCATTTTCCACAGCTTCAGCCACGGCATTGAGTCTCGTCACTACCACCGTGGGTGATGACCCTAAAGTAAATCCCTTAAAAATTTATCAGTCAGGAAGCGAAATAATTGTTGAAACTTCTGAAATCCTGCATGGCGGGCTCCGCATTTACAGTTTAAGCGGTCAGGAAGTTTACGCCACATACATCACACAAGATAACGGGCGTCTATCTCTTACCGTTCCTTTCAAAACAGGCATATACATAGCAGAGCTGAACTCTAACGGTAATCGCTCGATCGGGAAACTCATATTCACACAGTATTAAGCCGCTGCACCTCTCTGTCATTCGTTGATGAACAAGTGTCCTTCATAGGGCAAGTGATTCCGTCCGTCCTAGAATTAAAGCGCTATATCTAAAATTTTGGAAAAGCCTTCATTCGATTAATACCTTCGCAGCTAAAGAAGATTTTAGGAGGCTTTCTTCCCCAAAAATCGAATTGAAAGTTTTGGGGTGGACCTGAGGTTCATTTACCTTATGGAAAAGCAGAATAGCGACATCATCAAAGAGTTAAATTTTTATCCTGATCGCAATCCCAATCCGGTATTTACGATAGGTCGAAAAGGAGAACTGTACTATTCAAATTCAGCGGCCCGTCGGCTTCTCAAAAATTGTGGAAGTAAGGATGATAAAATCATTTATCCTGAAGATTTTGAGAAAACCGCGAGTAAAGCCATTTCTCTGAGTAAGATACAGAAGTTGACCATTCAGGTGAAACAAGAACATTTCAGCTTTAGCTTTTGTCCTCGAGACAATGAAGAAAAGGCAGATGTATACGGAGTAGACATTTCTGAAGAGAAAAAACACCAACACTATTTTTCGGTTATCAGCGCTTTTTCCATGGCCCTTCTCGAAGCAGAAACGGAAGAAGATGTAGCGCACACCATTGCGGCAGAAGCAATTGCCAAACTTGATTTCGTGGATTGTGTGGTCTATCTGCTTGATCGCAAAGATGGTCTGATGAAACAAAAAGCCGCATACGGTCCGAAAAATCCAAAAAAATTGCGCGACTTTATCGAAGATCCTATCAGTCTTAATTTTGGTGAGGGCATAGTTGGCATGGCTGCAACCCGCATGGAAACGGTTATAGTAGATGATGTTACCAAAGAAAGCAATTATGTATTGGACGATGAACAGCGGATGTCTGAGATTGCAGTCCCTCTGATAGCAGACAATGAATTAATAGGGGTGATCGATTCCGAACATCCTGAGAAAAACCATTTCACCGAGGAGGATGCCAAAATTCTCGAGTCCATAGCATCCATTGCTTCATCACGCATACAGCGCTACAGAGCTATGGAAGAGACGAAGCGAACGGAGAAGAAGTTCAGAAGTTTCGTAGAGAATGCATTTGGCGGGTTTTACATTCTGAGAGGAGAAAAGTTCGAATATGCTAATGACCGCTTTTATCAAATGACCGGCTATACTTCTGCTGAGTTGATCTCATCGGACTTCAGTCTTTACGATTTGATTTTGGAAGCTGATGAAAAGGCACACAAGGCCATGGAAGCGAGGTACAGCGGAGACAACTCGCCAAAATCCTATAACCTGAAGATCAAAACCAAAAGTGGCGAAGCCAGCTATCTGGCCATTAATACGTGTGTACTTCAAGATGAGCGGGGAGACTTCACCTTGGGTATTGCCTTGGATATTACCGAATCAGTTCAAGCCCGAAAACAATTGGAAGAAGCCGTAGAATCGCTGGAAAAACGAACGGACGAACTCAACGAATTTGCTCATTTAGCCAGCCATAATCTTCGTGCTCCCGTGACCAATCTCAGCGGACTTTTAGGGCATTACAATTTAGATGATCCCATGGATCCTATTAACCGAATAATCTTTGAAAAATTTTCGGTTAGTGTAGATCAGCTTAACCTCACCTTGGAAGAAATGCACCGAATTTTGCGGGTCAGAGCCAAGGAAGAATTTGATATTCGCACGGTGAATTTGAATGAACTGATTCAGAGTGTGAGGCTACAGCTAAGCGAAAAAATAAGTGCCAAAGCATTCAGAATTCAAACACATTTTGAAGTAGAATCGGTCAAATACGAACGGTCCCATTTAGAAAATTTGTTCTTAAACTTGATTTCAAATGCGATAAAATATAGCAGGGACGGTGTAATTTCGCATATTCGCATATCGTCATCCAGAACGGAAGACTATGTAAAATTGATTTTTCAAGATAACGGTTTGGGTTTAGACCTTGAAAAACACGGGAAGAAGATGTTTGGTATGTATAAGCGTTTTCACACCAATTCTGACGGTCGAGGATTGGGCCTGTATTTGGTCAAAAGACAATTAAGTGCATTGGGAAGTCATATTTCAGTAGAAAGTGAACCCGGACGAGGTACGCGATTTACGGTATTGCTCGTAAGCAAATAGAAACGAAGAGAGGTGAATACTATTTACATTATAGCAAACTTGACACAAACAGGCTTATGAAGGTAATGGTCATAGACGACGATACTACCTTCTTATTTATTTTTCGAAAACAAATCGAAAAATTTGAGGGCGCAAAGATTGTCAATGAATCAAGAAACGGTGCGGAAGCAATGAGCTTTCTGAAAAAATTGGATCCCGAAAATGAAGAAATTCCCGATTTGATTGCTCTCGATCTCAATATGCCTATAATGGACGGTTGGGATTTTCTCGACGAATACGGAATGATTTGCCGTAGGGGATTTATTAAAGCTCCGGTGTGTATTTTATCATCCACCATCAATCAATCTGATTTTGATCGAGCAAATACATATGAAATGGTGAAAAGTTTCTTTTCTAAACCAATAACTTCGGATCAGCTGAAATTGATGAGTAAGATTTCACAGATTTACTAAATCCGCCATTTTCCTATTTCAGTTTCTTTTTGAAGCGTTTTCCTCAGCCGTTTCAAAAATTCTTTTCTGGATATATTGGTGGCACCCAAACTATTCAAATGGGCTGTGGGCACCTGACAATCGACAAAATCAAAGCCTCGACTCTCCAAATTCCGGCATAAGCGAATAAAGGCCAATTTTGACATGTTCTTCTTTCTACTAAACATGCTCTCGCCGAAAAAGGCTTTTCCCAAACTCACCCCGTATAGTCCTCCTACCAATTCATCGTCTTGCCAAATTTCAGCGCTATGTGCTAAACCCAATTGATGAAGTGAGCTATACACTTTGATCAGATCCTCGCTGATCCAAGTGCGGCTTTTACCTCTGCCGTTGGCATTGGCACAAGCCTCCATAACTTCCGTAAAAACCGTATCGAAAGTGAAACGATATTTCTCCGAATTGAGGTAAGGTCGCATACTCTTTTGAATATGGAGCTTATCAAAAAATAAAACACTCCTGGGATCGACGCTCCACCAGAGCACCGGGTCATTATTATTAAACCAAGGAAAAATTCCCGATTCATAGGCACGTAGAATCCAGTCTTCCCTTATCAATCCACCTACGGCAAGCAGCCCGTCTTCCCTTGCATGTTCAGGGTCGGGAAAAAACAGATATTCGGGATCCAAGCCATAAACGGGCATAGCACAAATATAGACTTGGTTTGTTGAATTGGACAAAACCCGTAAAAAACTAAGTTTGTCTCGTGGATGAACTCATTTCAAAGATTCAAAAAGGACTTGCCAAACCTTTGCCCGGCTGGAACGCTCACAAAAAGATGATCAATTACATCAGGCCGAAAGCCACGGATTTGGATAAAATTGATCCTTCGGCCAGACAAGGCGCTGTCTTAGCCTTAATTTATCCTAAAGATAATCTGCCTCACATCGCGCTGATGCTACGCAATACTTACGAAGGCACTCACAGCGGTCAGGTGAGCTTTCCCGGCGGAAGAAAGGAAGAATCCGATCAGAACTTAATTCAGACCGCATTGCGTGAAGCACATGAAGAAATGAACATTTTACCCGGAGAGGTCGAAATTTTAGGAGCACTTTCCAAAGTCTATATTCCTCCCAGCCGCTTTATGGTATCACCATACGTAGCTTACTCAAAAAAGCGACCTGATTTTAAACCTGATCCTGTTGAAGTGGCCGAAATCATTGAAGCTCCGCTCAAACTCATTCTGAAAGAGAGTTCAATTAAGCAAAAACCGATTTTCGTTCAGGTAACCAATTCGGAATTGGATGTCAAGTATTTTGATATTTTAGGCCATACCGTTTGGGGAGCTACAGCCATGATGCTCAAAGAGCTCGCTGAAATCTCAGTCGAATAATAATGTATTAAAATCATATAAATGCGAATTCAACTAATCTGCCTGATCTTCTTATGTAACCTGAATTTTTCATACGCTCAAGAGGCCTTGCTTCCTGATACGGTTCCTCAGTTTCCGCCCGATGAAGTGGTGCGAGTAGGAATAAAAGTCAGTGAACCCTTCATCATTCAAGACGAGAATCATAAGGATTACAGCGGCTTAAGCATTTTTTTGTGGGAGCGTGTTGCCACCGACTTAAAGGTTAATTACGAGTATGTGCCCTACCCTGATCTGTCATCCCTTTTGAATGCAGTGGAGAATAACGAAGTAGATATTTCGATAAATCCTTTGACCGTAACACCCGCCCGACTTGCCAAGATGGAATTTACGCAGCCATTTTTTATAACCAATTTGGCAATAGCCGTAAAAAAAGAACAGAGAAGCCCGTTCATTCGATTGATGTTAAATATTTTCTCTTGGCAATTCTGGACGGCGGTTGCGTTGCTGGCATTGATCATTTTGATCTTTGGCTTTTTGGCGTGGATATTCGAAAGAAAACACAATAAGGAAGAGTTCGGCACCGATGCCAGAGGGTTGTGGGAGTCCTTTTGGTGGAGTGCCGTAACCATGACTACCGTGGGCTACGGCGATAAATCTCCGCGGAGTATCGGCGGGAGAATTGTGGCTTTGGTATGGATGTTTACGGCAATTATCATCATCAGCGGATTCACTGCCTCTATCGCATCTTCACTCACCGTAGGACAGCTTTCTGTCGAGATCAGCGATCTTGACGACTTGAAGGATGTAAGAGTGGCTACCATAACCGGATCTACTTCCAACAACTATCTAGAGGCTAAGAAAATTGCGTCGAGTGGTGTTTTATCGGCCGAAGAAGCTTTGACTATGCTGGCTGAAGGTCAAATAGAAGCCTTTGTTTATGACGAACCTCTCCTGCGCTACAAAATTTTAGAAGAGAAGCTTCAGGAAGAAGTAATGGTAGCGCCGGCCAAATTTCTAACGCAATATTACGCTTTCGCCTTACCGCTGGGTCAAGCTCGCAAACCACTCAATCTGGCCATCATAAAAAGGATCGAGTCAATAGAATGGAAATCCGAACTGGCTGATTACGAGTTAGAGTAACCTATTTGGCAAATCGTCCGATTACATCTTGTGATACGCCCGTAAAGCTAAAACCACCGTCGTGAAAAAGATTCTGCATGGTGACATACTTGGTCAGGTCGCTGAACAAGCTGATTACATAATTCGCACAATCTTCGGAACCCGCATTGCCCAGCGGGCTCATGCTTTCGGCGTAAGCTACAAATTCGTCAAAACCCTTTACACCGCTTCCCGCCGTCGTTACGGTCGGAGATTGTGAAATGGTATTGATACGAACCTTGCGCTTTACTCCATAGTGGTATCCGAAGCTTCGAGTGATGCTTTCCAACAAAGCTTTCGCATCAGCCATATCATTGTAATCGGGAAAAACACGCTGAGCAGCAATATACGACAGTGCTACGACTGACCCCCATTCATTAATCGCATCCTTCTCATAAGCCGTCTTGAGCACGCGGTGCAAGCTCATGGCAGATATATCAAGAGTCTTGTGATAAAAGTCGTAATTGGTTTCGGTGTAGTGCTTGCCTTTTCTCACATTCGGAGACATCCCGATGGAGTGCAACACGAAGTCAATTTTTCCACCGAA
>CAZYWJ010000001.1:118776-131358 GCA_964651785.1 uncultured Cryomorphaceae bacterium | reverse complement strand
CGCGTAATGGTTTCATTATCTGATTCCTCTTTGAAAACTTTAAAATGAGTTTTGCCTTTTGAAGCAATCTGAGGTAAGTGGGTGATGCTGATGACTTGTCGGTCCCCTCCCATTTCTTTCATGATTTTACCCATGGAATTGGCCACCTCGCCCGACACTCCCGTATCAATTTCATCCAAGATAATCGTCCGACCTTCAGATGCCGAAAGTTTTTTAATGGAAAGCATCAGTCTCGAAAGCTCTCCTCCCGACGCTACATTCTTGAGCGGTTCGGGAGAGCGACCCGGATTGGCGCTGAAGCGCATTTCCAACTTATCAAATCCATTAGGAGTAGGTTCTGCCCGTTTTTCGAAGTGCAACTCAAAGGAAGCTTTTTTCATATTCAACGAACCAAGAAGTTGTTCCAGCGATTTTGAAAATTCAGATGAGGCGTCTCTTCTCTTTTTACTCAACTCCTCTCCTGCTCTTCGCACGGACGCTTTTCCCATTTCAAGGGCCTTCTTCAGGTCTTCAATCTCCTCTTCGAGTTTCTCACTTCCCGAAATGCGCTGAGCCAGCTCGTCTCTTCGTTGCTTCAAAGCGGTTACACCGGTCACGCCGTGCTTCTGCTCCAATCGAAAAATGACCGAACGGATTTCATCCAGTGCGGCTAATCGTTCAGGATTCATTTCAATGTCTCCTGAGGCATCCTGCACTTCCGAAGCAATATCATCTAATTCTATAACGACGCTTTTCAAGCGTTCCGACAATTCTTTGTAAGCGGCAGAGTAGTCAGCTAAACCTTCCAATAATGATCGAACATCTTTCAGCTTTGAAAGTACGGGTTCGTCTCCGTCGCTCAGCACATCAACCGTGGCATGTAACTTTTGAGCGATCTCCTCGCTATTGGACAACATATTGTACTCCTCTTCCAATTCATCTTCCTCAATTTGATCCAATTTGACCTCTTCAAATTCCTTGAGTTGGAAGGCTACAAAATCCATTTCTCGCTTATCACGTGCCAATTGGTCTTCAGATTCTTGCAGTTTTCTCAAAGCCATTGAGTAAACTTTATATTCCTTCTCGTAAGCATTTTTCTCCGCTGTCGTTTTGGCGAAAGCATCAATAACACCCAATTGAAAATCGGGATCATTTAATCGAATGGTTTGATGTTGAGAATGAATATCGACCAAATCCAAAGCGATTTCTCGCAAAAGCTTTAAGCTTACGGGAGTATCATTTATAAAGGCTCGGCTTTTTCCCGAAGCCAGCACCTCGCGCCGCAAAATGGAATTAACCTCAAAATCGAGGTCATTTTGCTCAAAGATAGATTGCCATTTCTCAGACTTCAGAGAAAAACTGCCTTCAACGATGCACTTTTTTTCACCTTCTTTCACGACGCGCTTTTCGGCACGCTCACCCAAAATCAGGCTAAGAGCTCCCAGGATAATGGATTTTCCACTACCGGTTTCACCGGTGATAATATTTAACCCGTCAGTAAGGTCAATTTCCAATTGGTCGATAAGGGCGTAGTGCCGAATGGAAAGGTGTGAAAGCATGGACTAAATATACTATTGAATTGCGGACGAAACAGCAAATTATTTGCCCTTCTGCATTCGGTCGTACTTCGCGAGATTTCCCGGATCAACTTTCGAAACCACCTCGTATACCTGATTTCGTTCGGGAGGGTCAGCTTCCGAGAATAGGTTGACTATTTCATCGCTTTTTGCGAGAAAGAATTGTTGTGTATTGTAGGCTAAAGGCTTCACGCGATGAATCTGTTCAAAGTTTTTCAAACTGTTCATTATGGTCTGACGAGCCGGTCGCATTTTTTCGCTCATTACATCCAGTCCTTCCCGGTGATAGGTGTAAAGCGTCTCACGCAAAGGCTCAAAGGTTCGGTGAAGAATATCTTCCACGAGCCAATATCTGTTCTTGTCGCCTTCAAATGCCTTCCATCCTTCAGCGTTGGAAACCTGGGCACTCTGTACGATTCGCTGTGCCTGCTGATAGTATGGCGTTCCACCTTCCGGTGAAAAAGTATCGTAATCAAACCCGATGATCATGTAGGCATAAAATGCCAGCGTGGACACCAAATTGTTTCTGAACTGATCAGGATTGAAGTTGTATTGGGTGTTTTGGAAATAATCGAAAGTGAGATTGACATCGCGTATGTTCAGAACGGGAGATTGGTAATCGGTTCCATACACCGGACGTGAAGAAATAACCTGCAATTCACCCCGATAAGTATTCGAACTGGCTCTTGCCTCCGTTATATTCAAAACGATGCTACATTCGATTCGCTCTTCTATCGAAAACTTGTCATTGGTCCATTTTCGATTATTCATAAACTCGAAAATGTCATTTTCCATTTGCTCAAAAATGGCGGGGTTAACACCTTGAATTTGCGGATAAATTACATCCACTTGACAGTTCAGCTCTTGAGCCTTCACCTGAAAAGCAAAGGCAAAAAGAATGAAAACAAAAATAAAATATTGTCTCATAAGAATTCTTCCTTGATAAATTGGAGGAGGTCGATGGCTATTTCTCGTTTGGTTTTTAACTCCGATTGCATTGCTTTATTGCCCGTGACGAAAGTAACTTTATTCGTATCAAAGCCAAAACCCGCGTGCTCGTCAGACAAAGAATTTAAAACAATCAGATCACAATTCTTTCGCTCCAGTTTTTGTTTTGCATTTTGAAGGGCATCATTCGTTTCCAGCGCAAACCCAACTAAAATCTGCTTTTCTTTTTCTGCTCCCAGGGTATAAAGAATATCGGGTGTAGGTTCCAAATCAATCTTTAAAGCTTCTGAAGACTTTTTCATTTTTTGGTCAGCTACTCTTGATGGTCTGTAGTCGGCCACGGCTGCCGCCAATATAGCTACATCCACGTCTTTAAATAATGGCACCGTCGCTTCATACATTTCCTGAGCCGTTCGAACATTTATCAACTTAACCCGGCGCGGAGTCTCTATGGTGCTTGGTCCGGAAACCAACGTAACATCTGCGCCCAAGGTAGCAGCTGCTTCAGCAATGGCATAGCCCATTTTCCCGGAACTACGATTTCCGATGTAGCGCACGGGATCAATCGGCTCTTGAGTAGGACCGGCTGTGATCAGCACTTTCTTTCCCGAAAGGGGTGCCTTCGACCTGAGATCATCTTCGATAAACCGTCTTATTTCTTCGGGTTCGGCCATTCTACCCTGGCCTTCCAGCCCGCTAGCCAACTCGCCGGACGCCGAAGGAATGTGAATATTCTCTCGAGATATAAGTGTCTCGATATTGGCTTGGTTGGCACCATGAGCATGCATGTCCAAATCCATCGCCGGAGCAAAATAAACGGAACACTTCGCACTCAAATAGGTAGTTAGCAACAGGTTATCAGCCTCACCGCTAGCCATCTTCGCCAAAGTATTCGCCGATGCAGGAGCAATAATCATCAAGTCGGCCCACAGACCTAACTCTACGTGATTGTTCCATACTCCTGCGTGGAGCGGTTCCCTCACGAAATTCTCCAATACAGGACGCTTGCTCAGCGTGCCGAGCGTTAAAGGAGTCACGAAAGACCTGGCTGCTTCGGTCAAAATAACTTGCACCTCGGCACCTGCCTTTACGAACTCCCTTACTAAAAAAGCTGATTTATATGCTGCAATGCTTCCCGTAACTCCAAGAAGAATACGTTTACCTTGAAGCATGCTTTAGCAGAAATTAGGCGTTAGCCTCTTCTTCCTCGTGGCGACGGAAGTAAATTTTATCTTCTAATAGCTCCTGAACGGCTATAGAATGGGGCTTTGGCAAACGCTCGTAAAACTTAGAAATCTCGATTTGTTCGCGATTTTCGAACACTTCCTCCAGATTATCTTGGCTGGTAGCAAACTCCTGAAGCTTTGCATTAAGCTCCTCCTTCATCTCACTGCTGATTTGATTGGCCCGCTTCGACATAATTACGATTGCCTCGTAAATATTATTCGTTTGCTGCTCTAGTGAGTTTACGTCGCGCGTAATGGTAGTGCGCGCTGCATTGGTATTTTTGAAATTCATATCCCGGGTTTAAAACTTCATTTTATCCAGTTCGCGAAGTGCATCGGCATAATAATCTTCTGCCTTTTTTACATAGTCGCTATCCTGAAAAGAATCGACAAATTTATGATAATGTTCGATGGTTTCGTTCAATCTCTCCTCTTTCTTTGAAGCAATGCTGTTTATCGCCAGCAAATAAGAGCTTTTTACAATTAAAAACTCAATTTCTTCCCGGTGAGGACTATCGGGAAAATCGGTTAACATATTCTGCAAAGCTACGGTGGCTGACTTGTAATCTTCCGTTAAGTAATAAAGCTTGGCATTATTAAAGGCTTTTTCTTCCAACTTCAGTCGAAGTTCATCGATCATCACATTGGTGCTGTCTTTAAGCGAAGACTCGGGGTATCGATTCAAGAAAAGCTGAAATTCATCAATGGCTTGCTCGGTATCACTTTGATCCAAATTGGAAACCGGAGAATTCAAATAGCTACAATAGGCCGATTTAAATAATGCTTCCTCGGCTCGAGCACTACGCGGATAAGTCTTTGTAAAATTCTTGTAATAGTAAGCGGCAAAGTAATAATCTTCTAAAGCAAAATGGGAGTTGGCTATGTAATAGTGTATTTCCTGACTGCGATCTGAACCCCGGAAAAGCGTTCCCAATTCATCGAACAGAGAAAGAGCTTTGCTGTATTGCCCCTCTTCGTAATATTCTACGGCTTTCGTGTACTTGTATTCTACATCGGTGCTCTTAAGTACTTTGCTGTACTCGGAACACGAGGTAAGAAAGACGATGAAAATGATGAATATAAATCTCACGTTTTGCAAAAACATCGCGCAAAGATACGTTCTATTTGGAGATTGAAAAGTCATTTAAGAGGAGTTAACAACGGAAGTCTGTTAGCACTTATTTTTCAAAGATTTTGCCAAGATGTATATAAGCGGTATTTTCGCGGCTTGAAATAATTGTCACTCATATTTTTATGCAAGACATTTTTGATAAAATTAAGAACAACAGAGGTCCTTTAGGCCGCCATGCCAAAGAGAGCCACGGATATTTCACCTTTCCGAAATTGGAGGGTGAGATAGATCGAAAGATGCAATTTCGAGGAAAAGAAGTGCTGGTATGGAGCATCAACAACTACTTAGGTTTGGCCAACCATCCCGAAGTAAGAAAAGCCGATGCTGAAGCTGCAGCCCAATGGGGCATGGGTTATCCGATGGGAGCCCGAATGATGTCAGGACACACCTCTAAGCACGAACAACTCGAAGAAGAACTGGCTGACTTCATGCAAAAAGAAGATGCTTTTCTTCTGAACTATGGATACCAAGGATGCCAATCTGCGATCGAGGCATTGGTGGACCGAAATGATGTGATTGTTTACGACTCCGAATCTCATGCTTGTATGGTTGACGGAGTGAGGCTTCACCAAGGAAAGAGATTTGTGTTTAAGCACAATGACATGGAAAGCTTTCAAAAACAACTGGAGAGAGCTGAAAACTGGACTTCTAAAACGGGAGGCGGAATATTGGTTGTAACCGAAGGTGTTTTCGGGATGGCCGGAGACCAAGGAAAGCTGAAAGAAATCGTGACATTTAAAGAGCGATACAAATTCCGTCTTTTTGTAGATGATGCTCACGGATTCGGAACCATCGGTGAAAATGGAAGAGGTGCAGGAGATTATCAAGGCGTGCAAAAGGAAATTGATGTTTACTTCGGAACTTTTGCGAAAGCCATGGCCACAATCGGAGCATTCGTAGCAGGTGATGAGCAAGTGATCGAGTATTTGAAATACAATATGCGATCTCAAACTTTTGCCAAGTCTCTACCGATGCCCATTGTTGTAGGAGCGCTGAAGAGATTGGAGATGATGCGCACCGAAACCGAGCACAAGGACAATCTGTGGAAAATTGCTACAGCTCTTCAAAACGGATTACGCGATGCAGGATTTGACTTAGGAGTTACCAATAGCGCTGTAACCCCCGTTTTTCTGAAAGGTACACTGGGAGAAGCTACTAACCTAACCATGGATCTACGTGAAAACCACAATATCTTCTGCTCCATAGTGGTATATCCGGTAGTACCGAAAGAAGTCATCATGCTTCGACTTATCCCTACGGCTGTTCATAAAATTGAAGACGTTGAGTATACTATCGAGACTTTCAAGAAAATCAAAGTAAAACTGGAAGCCGGAGAATACGAAGCTGCTGCTGAAATAGTAGATTGGCGATAAATCCGATCTCTGAATCGTACCGTAGAGCCGCTCTTTTGCAAGAGCGGCTTTTTTGTTTACACTTTTTTTGACTTCCTGAAATCCGGTTTGAAAGTTGGCTCGTAAGTATGCTAAAATCATTTACCATGAAGAGAACAATGAAGAAACTTATTTATTTCACCTTAGGGTTGGCAGCCATCCTCGCCATTTCCTTAGCCATACATCTTTACGATGTCATGGAGGCGAGTCCGAAAGGTAATCCATCCCAATTGGCGCGAATAGACATTCAAGAGGATTTTAGCGCAGAACAATTTGCCAAGATCAAAAGTGATTTCAATAAGATTGAAGGTGTTACACACGCTTACATCAACCCTGATTCCAAGCGATTGATATTTTCCTTCAATCCTCAAACGCATAAATCTTCAGAAATCTTCACTGAATTCGCTGAAAATTCAAGTGTCAATTCTGAACTGTATATACCTTCTAAGGAGTTAGCAGCTTCAGGTTGTCCCATAAATAAAGATCAAGGAGTAGCCGGGAAACTAATTTCCCTATTTGAGTAATCTAAACCCAAAAACCATTTATTATGAAAATCAAAAGACTTTTTATTTCAATGCTTGCCATCGCGATGGCCATGAGTTTTACTGCCTGCGATGACGACGACGATGACGACGATACTCCGCCACCCATGGAACCTACTTTATACGAGAAATTGGGAGGCCCTACTTTGGTAGAAGACCCGGTTAATCCCGATGAAATGATTGAGCAAGGGAAACTCGGTTTGAGAAGCGTAGTTGATACTACTATTGTGCTGATTCCATCGGATACGATTTTAGCTCCTTATTTCGAAACACTTCTAATGGAAGTAAATGACGGAAATCTCACAGGCCGGGACGCCCTTAGCATGAGGTTGACTAATTTTTTCAGTAATGCTACCGGTTCTGAAAATATCGAGTACAATGGTTTGGATATGGTGACGGCCCACGATCCTGATTTGAACCCACGAATGGAGTTTGCCGCTGACGATATGGCATTTGATGCATTCGTAGCAGCAGTCGGCGCCAGCGCTGAAATGAATAATGTACCCGAAGAGCTGATAGTAGAAGTGGCAGATCTATTAGAAACTCTAAGAGAGCCTGTAGTTCAGGAATAACAGTATTTCTAAGCAATAAGTCAAAGCCGCTCTAAAATGAGCGGCTTTTTTTATCCCAACAAGTAGCCCAAACCTGCGGGCTGGTGCAGAAGCCAACCGGTAATGCTATACCGCGATGCATTTGATAGCAAAACCTCGTGAGGAACCGCATCGCTCTTAAAAAGTATGACGCGACCAGGCAGTGGTGCCACATCGTTATAATCACCATCTGCTTTATACAGTCTCAGCTCACCACCGTGCTCGGGTTTCCAATATTCATTCACATAGCAAATCATCGAGATAAGTCGGTTGCTACGTGAATCAAATTGATCGATATGTTTTTTATAAAAAGATCCTTTCGGATAATGGGCTAGATGAAACTCACTACCCGCAATACTTAAGAAGCACAGTCGGTTGAGTTGTGCGATGACCTCGTCGACTATGTCGAAATATCGGGTCACTTCCTGATCTCTTTGTCGCTCCAGCCAAAATATCTCATCGCTCCTGATTGCTTTTTCAATCCTGAAATCATTCAAAGCCCCGATACCCGCTTGTTTGAATTCGTCTAATTCGAGCTTTTGTTTGAGGAAATTTCTGCAAGCCGTCGTCAGGTCTGTCGGCAAGAAATCATCTAAGATCACCCAATCGTTTTCGGCAAGGTGATCGGCCCTCGCTTCCCAAGGGTCTGCAATTAGTTCGTTCAACTATTAAAAAATAAGAACGCAAAATTAGAGAAAAGTGAGATTGAAAAATCGAAACTTGTAAAATCAACGGTTGCCCGGGCTCTGTAACCCAAGTCGCATTTCATCCTGTTTGAGGCCCTTATCTTTGTATCCATCAATAATGAAATACTCAATTCATGAAAATAGAACAGATATATACCGGATGCATCGCTCACGCGGCTTACTACTTGGAGAGCAATGGTGAAGCGGCCATTTTTGACCCTTTAAGAGAAGTTCAGCCTTACATCGATCGAGCTGAAAAAAACGGAGCGAAAATCAAATATGTTTTTGAAACCCACTTTCACGCAGACTTTGTAAGTGGTCATCTGGATTTGGCTAAGAAAACGGGAGCTGAAATTGTTTACGGTCCCACGGCCAAGCCCGGGTTTGATGCAATAGTAGCCGAGGATAATCAGGAATTCAAAGTTGGCGGGGCCACTGTAAGAGTTATTCACACGCCCGGTCATACCATGGAATCGACTACTTATATGTTGATCGACGAAGAGGGTAAGGAACACGGAATCATAACCGGTGACACTCTATTCATCGGCGATGTGGGAAGACCTGATCTGGCTCAACACGTGATTGAAGACTTAACGGAACGAAAACTCGCGGGGTACCTTTTTGATTCTTTGCGAAATAAAATTATGCCGTTAAGCGACGATCTGATTGTATACCCTAACCACGGAGCAGGAAGTGCTTGCGGTAAGAAAATGAGCAAAGAAACCACGGACACTTTGGGAAATCAGAAGAAAACCAATTACGCACTCAACCCCGATTTGAGTAAGGAAGAGTTTATTGAACAGCTCTTGGAAGGCTTGACTACTCCTCCCGGATATTTTCCCAAAAATGTCTTGATGAATATTCAGGGCTATGAAGAGTTGGATACCGTAATAGAGCGAGCCAGCCGACCTCTATCACCTGAAGCTTTTGAATACGTGGCCAATGATACCAATGCATTGGTACTTGATACGCGTGATGCCGAAGAATTTGCCAAAGGTTTTATACCAAATAGCATCAACATCGGCTTGGAAGGAAACTTTGCCATGTGGGTAGGTGAAATGATCAAGGACATCAAACAGGAAATCTTATTAGTGACCGATAAAGGCAAGGAAGAAGAGGCTATGATTCGCCTTTCCAGAGTTGGCTATGACAATACCATCGGATATTTGGAGGGTGGATTTGAAGCTTGGAAAAATGCGGGTAAAGAAGTCGACAGTGTAAAAAGAATGTCGGCCAAAGAGTTTGCCGAGAAATACAATGAGAAACCACTGGTAATAGATGTGAGAAAAAAAAGTGAATATGACTCCGAACACGTGGTAGATGCACTAAACATACCTTTGAATCAAATCAATGAGCATCTCTCTCAGTTTCCGAAGGACAAACCGTTTATGGTGCACTGCGCAGGTGGTTATCGAAGCATGATTGCAGCTTCCATTTTAAAACAACGGGGATGGGACAACTTCATTGACATCCGAGGAGGCTTTAAAGAAATAGCCGAAGCCGATGTTCCGAAAACGGATTATGTTTGTCCGAGTACCTTGCTCTAGTATAAATAACTTAGAAGTATATAAAAAAGGGCTGCTCATTAGGCAGCCCTTTTCGTTTCCATATATAGCGTGCAAACATTGGAAACTAACTCGGCAGTAAAACCGTGTCGATTACGTGAATCACTCCGTTACTTTGGCCTACATCATAAGTAGTGATGTTTGCAGTATTACCCGCTCCGTCCATTACTACGATATTATGCTTTCCATTCATGGCAAAAGTTAAGGTGGCACCTTGAACGGTTTTCATGGATACCTTTCCCCCACCCTTTTTGATGGCTGATGCGATATCATCGAAACTGTAATTTCCTGCCAAAACGTGGTAAGTCAATACAGCCGTGAGTTTTGATTTGGCTTCGGGTTTCAGCAAAGATTCAACCGTTCCGTCAGGCAAATTTTCAAAGGCATCATTAACGGGAGCCAAAACCGTGAACGGGCCTTTGCCTTGAAGAGTCTCCACAAGCCCGGCAGCTTTTACGGCGCTTACTAAAGTGGTGTGATCATTCGAGTTTAAGGCGTTGGACACAATATCTTTCTTAGGGTACATTTTTTCGCCACCTACCATTACGGTTTCGCTTTGAGAATAACCCGCTAAGCTGAATAGTCCAAGACTGATAACTAAAGCTATTTTTTTCATGATTTCTATTTTATTGATTTGATCTAGTTACGCACCAAAAACCGGATCAGATTTGAAATTAATATAGAAAGGGGTGATTCCGTATCAGACAGAACCCATGTAGACCAATTGATCCAATGACGGATTTTTCAAACCACCCAGGGGTTCGATGGTTATAGCGAAAGCATCTCCTTCAGAAGTCTGCGATTCTGCGATGTAGACGTCTTGATAATCCTTTGGAAGTACGCCCATATCTGATGGTACTCCATCCTTAAGCACCCAGAGTTGGTACTGTTTATCAGATGGCAGCTCAGGAAGTGAGGCCAGATTGATTTTAACTTTACCCGATTTTCTTTGCCATAATACGGATACTCCGCCTTGATCCTCAGCTTTAGTCGGTTCGAGTACAATCTTTTGAAAACTAGGGTCGAAGTTTTCCTTGACATCTTCGGTCAGGTACTCAACTTCTCCTCGCAAGTATTCATTATTGGCTAAAAGCTCTCGCTGGGCTTCTTGTGCACTTAGAAGTTCTTCTTCGGCATTTTCACGCTCGATGTATTGCCAAAAGGCAAGCAGCAACGCCACCGATGCCGCTGCAGCCCAAACGATGGGCCACGTTGAGGATGATTTTTGTTGAACCACTACCCTTTCTTCCACTTCCGTAGAAGAGACGGCTTTCTTCTCTGCTCCGGAATCATCCACGGGAAGTTGGGAATGCTTAGATACCTCGGCCAGAATATCGGACTTCAATCCCGACGGTGCTTTTACCGCACCGATGTTGGCAAGCATCTCCAGATCCATCTCAGCCTCTACCAAAGCAGCCTTGATCTCAGGGTAAATTTTGGACAAGCACTCTACTTCGCGACGCTCCTGATCAGACACATCGCCAAGAGCGTACTGCTCCAAAATACCGGTCTCTATGTATGCCTTAACGTCCATTTCCAAATATTGTCCGTAGCTCTTTCATTGCACTTCTGATCCGTGTCTTCACGGTTCCTAAGGGCAGGTTAAACTTTTCTGCAATTTCAGGGTGACTGTATCCCAAAATGTAGGAATGCTCCACCAAATTTCGGTGATCCGTATCCAATTTTGAAAGTACGGTCTTTAAATCTTGCTTTACTGAAGGATCAGGGGATGAAGAACCCTCACCATCATATACGACCTTCAATTCTGATCGGATTTCTGTCTTTCGATTTTTCTTTCTGACGGCATCAATCGACTTGTTTTTGACAATTCGCATCAGCCAAGTAAACAGCCTTCCTTTCTCAGGATCGTAGGATTTAGATGATTGCCAGATTTTTACAAAAGACTCCTGCAATACATCTGCCGCGGTGGCTTCGTCGCCGACAATTCTCAGGCTCACACCATACAGCGCATCTGAATAGTTATCGTAAAGAAGGTCCATGGCTTTTACATCACCTTCTTCAAATAATCTCAATATTTCTTTCTCTACCGGAGCCACTTCAATTAAGTGCTCAAACTTAAGACAAAGATTTGACGAGGCGTAATTTCTACTCTCTCATTCTGTAAAGAACAAGTTGCGTATCGGTTCCTCGCGTGCCAAATGTCATAATAGAATCGGCTTTCTCAACCTTAAATCCCTCTTTGGCTAAGTAAAATGCACCCGGTTCGGTTTGGTCTTTCATCTTTAAAACCTCCCGTCGCTCCCGCTCTATCATGAAAGAAGTAGCACTGTGAACGTAGTTTGGCCCAATGATGTATAGTGGTTTTTCTTCCGTAATTTTCGCCACTTCCAAAGCAGATGCAGCATACCCGGCTCCCTCGGAATCACGATTAGGCAGTACAAACCAATCAAAACCGATCCGAATGATCAACAAAAAAATACCGAGTAAAATCCAACGCCTGCTACGCTGCTTGAAGTAAGTCAAGGTGATTAAAGCCATTGACAGACTTACAATAACGGACTTAATTATCGGGTCATTGACTCCCGATTCTAATATAGTGCTGATGGCAAACCACGGCGCTAATGAGCCTATTACCATTATTCCCAAAAGAATTAACTGAACTACGGAAATCACTTTTGGACTCGAATCTTTTTCGGCTATAGCCAAAAGGGCAAACAAGAGCGGCAAAAACATAAAGAGGTACCGTGGATGCACTCCGGGGGAGGTCCAATAAACAATGATATTGAGTCCGAACACGAGAATGAGGTATCGACTGAAATCCTGACTCAGGAGGGATTTTAATGATCCTTTTCTAAAAAGAAAGACAATGAAAATCGTCCAGGGGGCAAAGTGGTATAGGTTTTCAAGAGGAAACTCATAAAGCGCTTTCAGTGTGTCCGCGAAGCCGTGATCGGTCACCGTTCTTTTGCTGGACTCAACCCACAA
>CAZYWJ010000001.1:114824-118676 GCA_964651785.1 uncultured Cryomorphaceae bacterium | reverse complement strand
GTGTGTCCGCGAAGCCGTGATCGGTCACCGTTCTTTTGCTGGACTCAACCCACAATGTGTTGAATAAATCAGTCAATGGCTGTGGATTTACCTCGAGGTAGGCGTAGTAGTACAATGCCACGGGTAGAATAAAAGAAAGCGCCCCTAAAAAATGCATCGGATGAAAGATGAACTTCCAATCCTTTCGGTAAATGGCATAAGCTATAATCGTTAAACCCTGAAAGACTATCGGCGGAAGCCCCTTCATGAGGTAGGCTACGGCACTGAGAAAATAGGTTAAAGAGAAAAGTAAAAAATACTTTTCCTTCTTTCCCAGGAAATAAAACAGCATGAAGTTAGTGAAAATGACTGCGGAAAAAGCAATATCAATTAAACCCAAAAAACTGTCGTAGAAAAGTATTCTACCGCTGGTGATGGTCATGATGGCTATTAACCAAGCCATCTTGCCTCCCACCGCTTTTTTCATAAAGGAGACGATCAGAATGCCATAACCTACGATGGCACATACCACGGGAAAGCGAAGTGCAAAAAGCGAAGGCTCACCAAACAATCGATACGATCCGGCTATGATCCAATTGTATAGAGGTGGTTTGTTGTAGTAATATTCTCCGTTGACCGTAGGCGCAATAAACTCATCGTTGAAGAGCATTTCGAGTGCAATGAGTGCACGCAAACTCTCATCGGTGTGAATGAAAATATGGTGAGCACCCAAATTAATGAGCAAAGCGGGCAGCAACAGAACCGCGAACAGACCGTAATAAAAATTATCGTTTTGTAAAAGTCCCGATTTCATGAACGCCGATCAGCGCCCAAAAATACTATTTTGGATCAGTCTTCCAGAGCGGACAAAATTGCTTCATCGAGCGGCGTCGTACCTGATCGATATCGGTGAATCAGCTTTCCCTCCTCATTGATCAAAAACTTTTCGAAGTTCCAATTGATGTCACCCGTAAAGTCTGCATTCTCCTCGGCGGTAAGCCACTCGAAAAGCTCGTGTTGATCTGATCCCTTTACACTCACTTTGGCTGCCATAGGGAAAGAAACGCCGTAGTTCTTTTCGCAAAAAGCGGCAATCTGATCATTTGATCCGGGCTCTTGTCCGCCAAAATTATTGGCAGGAAAACCAATAATTACGAGCATGTCTCCCATTTCGTTATGCAGTTCCTCCAGTTGTTTGTATTGCGGTGTGTAACCGCATTCTGAAGCGGTATTCACAATAAGTATTTTCTTTCCTTTAAAATCGTTGAAGTTAATGGTTCCACCTTCCAGTGCGGGAACGGAAAAATCGTAAATATTCATATCGGCGTTATTTTGAGCGTAAATAGAGAGGGCAAATAATAAGGCAAAAATCAGGCTTAGCTTTTTCATTATTGAGTTGGATAAAGTTGGTAGGAAAACTCTTATTGTGAATAATTGTTCATTGAGTGCTTATAAATACGACTTAATCAAATGTAAATTGAACGAAAAAAGAAATGGATCGAGTTTTTAAGAAGATGGGAAGCCATGTCAAGGTGGAGCTGGGAAGCTACGCCAAGGAAATGGTGAAAAAGCATCCGGGCATCAAGATTTACGTAGGTAGCGACAGTCAGAATTACTCCAAAAAAACACTCTATGCCACCACCGTAGTTTTTCGATTTAAAAATAACGGTGCGCACGTCATTTACCATAGAGAGTCTACTCCGTTGGTTACGGACATGTGGACTCGCCTCTGGGGTGAGTTACAGCGAAGTATCGATGTAGCCGGATATTTAAAATTTGAATGTGATGTACCCATTGAGCAAATCGACTTAGATCTGAATTCGGATCCTGACTTTCCGTCGAACAAGGTTTTTCAAGCGGCTGTGGGATACGCGCAAAGTATGGGATACAAAGCCAAGACCAAACCCGACCTCTTGATAGCTACTTGGGCCGCCAATGTGCTCGTGAATTAATAGTCTTTCTTATCTCCGTTGGCTGACCTCTCAAAAGCCGAATTCATCACGCTGAGGATAAGACTGAATAAGAGTGCCCACCAAAAATTGGCAACGGCAAAATCATCAACTATCCAAGCGGCTAGCTGAATAACCAACGCATTTATAACCAAAAGGAAAAGTCCTAATGTTAAAATGGTGACGGGAATTGTGATAATGACCAAAATTGGTTTTATGAAAATGTTCAAAAAACCAAGAATGATCGCAACTACTAAGGCAGTCCAAAAACTTTCTACCTGAACTCCGGGCAATGCCCAAGCTAAGGCAAAAACCAGCAACGCATTCAGGAGCAATTTTATCAGCATATTCATATCGACCGAAATTAAAAAAAGCGACACACATAACGCATGTCGCTTGAAAAAATATTCGTGTTCTTATTCAATTCAGCACCATCTCTAAAGAGCCACTCTTTCCGTTCTTTACTTCCAGAGCATGGGAGAAAGCTATAATATTCTTGATGGTTTGGTGTTTGGGGCACTTCACCTCTTCACCTCTATGAGTGAAAAAACGGCGACTTGCCTTTTCTTTGTTTGAATTAAATAAAAAATCAGGAGTAAAATTTGGCATAGGCGTTTTAATTTTTATGGAACTAAAACGACCTTCTATCCGTGATTATTATCTCACCATCGAAAATTATTTCGTCAACTTGATATTGTGCTTATCAATCATTTTCCTCATATTAATGAGAGCATAACGCATTCGTCCTAAAGATGTGTTGATACTTACGTTGCTTCTTTCGGCAATTTCTTTGAAGCTCATCCCACCATAATGACGCATCATAACTACCTCTCTTTGCTCTTCAGGCAGCTCTTCTACCAATTTGCGCACATCTTCATTGATCACCTCATCTATCCATTGATCTTCCACATTCTTCTCTTCACGAGGAATGGAAGCAAAGGGGTCGTAGTCTTCATTTTCCCTCACAAATGGCATTTTCTTTGACCTTCTGAAGTGATCGATGGACAGGTTGTGAGCTATTCGCATAACCCACGGAAGAAACTTTCCCTCCTCGTTGTATCGCCCTGCTTTTAAAGTGCGAATGACTTTTACAAATGTTTCTTGAAATATATCGTTGGCGAGCTCTTCGTCTCTTACCAACATATAAACCTGCGTGTATATGCGGTCTTTGTGTCTTGACAAAAGCGCCTCAAATGCAGATTCATTTCCTTCCAGATAAAAGCGAACCAATTCCTGGTCCGTAGCCGAATTAGAATGCATACTTTCTCCTTTTAATTAGTAGTAGTGAATAAAAAAATTCAGGAGTAGATGTATGCTATAGGCAAAAAATGTTTTCGGGTGATTTTCAAAAAAAATGTCCGCACTTCTATACGAACAACAGGCACTAAGATATGTTATTTCTTCGTTGCAGGCAAATATGTGATAAATTTGCCGTTCCAAAAAATGTTAATCCCCGACTTCCCATATGAGTACAAAAACGGCTAAGCACGTTGATTCCAAGACACATATTATAATTAAAAAAGCCCGTACTCACAATCTGAAAGGAGTCACCATTGCCTTACCACGCGGGAAATTCATTGTTATTACGGGACTTTCGGGCTCGGGAAAATCTTCGTTGGCTTTTGACACACTTTATGCAGAAGGTCAGCGCAGATATGTTGAAAGCCTATCCTCATATGCTCGTCAGTTTATGGGAAAGATGGATAAACCGGAGGTCGAAGCAATCGACGGAATATCGCCTGCAATTGCCATTGAGCAAAAGGTGACTACTCGAAATGCGCGATCTACGGTAGGTACTTCGACTGAGATATATGATTATCTAAAATTGCTCTTTGCCAGAATCGGTAAAACCATCAGTCCCATATCAGGCGAAGAAGTAAAGCGAGAAACCGTAACGGATGTGATGGATTTCTTTCATTCTTTA
>CAZYWJ010000001.1:105299-114724 GCA_964651785.1 uncultured Cryomorphaceae bacterium | reverse complement strand
CGAAGAAGTAAAGCGAGAAACCGTAACGGATGTGATGGATTTCTTTCATTCTTTAGAAGAAGGCACCAAGTGCATGATCATGGCTCCTATATCGCCAAGGAAAGGAAGAAATTGGATGCAAGAATTTGATATTCTCAAGCAACAAGGTTTTGCCAGGGTTAAGGTTGACGATTCCGTAGTTCGCTTGGAAGAAGCCGAAGCAAAAAAAGGATCAAACGTTTCCATTGTGCTCGATCGTGTAGTTAGAAAAGCGACCGATGAAGAGAATGATGCACGTGTGGCTGATTCCATTCAAACCGCATTTTTTGAAGGAGAGGGAGAATGCCAATTGGAAGTTTTGGACGGAAATAAAGAAGGCACGCATACCTTTTCAAACCGATTTGAAAAAGACGGGATGACCTTTGAAATTCCCACGGAACACTTTTTTAGTTTCAACAATCCCGTTGGTGCTTGTAAAGTCTGTGAAGGCTTTGGAAGTGTTATCGGTATTGACCCCGATGCCGTTATTCCGAATCGAAGCCTCAGCGTGTATGATGATGCCATTGTACCTTGGAGAGGAGAAAAATTAAGCAAGTGGAAGGATGAGTTGATTTACAATGCTGACAAATTCGGTTTCCCCGTTCATCGACCTTTTAATAAATTGACCGAAGAAGAAGTTGACCTGCTTTGGACGGGAAATAAGTACTTCAAAGGGCTGAACAAGTTCTTCAAATACCTGGAATCTAAGTCTTACAAAATTCAATACCGCGTAATGCTGAGTCGGTATCGCGGTAAGACGACTTGTCCTGATTGCAAAGGATCGAGACTCAGGAAAGATGCCACTTACGTAAAAGTTGGCGGCCATTCCATCGTTCAATTACTAGCCATGCCCGTGAGCAAAAGTGTGGTGGCTTTGCGCAACCTCGATTTGTCAGAAGGGGAACGACAAGTGGCCAAACGCATTTTGACGGAAGTCACAAACAGACTTCAGTATCTCTGCGATGTCGGACTCGGATACTTGACGTTAAATCGACTTTCGAACACCCTTTCGGGCGGAGAATCACAGCGAATCAAGCTGGCTACCTCTCTTGGCAGCAGCTTGGTGGGCAGCATGTACATCCTCGATGAGCCGAGTATCGGATTGCACCCGCATGATACCAATCGGTTGATCGAAGTTTTGCGATCTCTTCAAAAGCTTGGAAACACGGTGATCGTCGTAGAGCACGACGAAGAAATCATGAAAGCGGCCGATCAAATTGTGGACATGGGTCCCGAAGCAGGTACCCATGGTGGCGAACTCGTTTTTCAGGGAAATCACGAAGAGCTGCTGACCGCTCAAAGTTCTCTGACGGCTGATTACCTGACGGGAAGAAAGGAAATTGAATTGCCAAAGAAAGTACGAACTTGGAAAAATTCAATTACCATTAAAGGTGCGCGAGAAAATAACCTCAAAGACATTGATGTGCAGTTTCCTTTGGAATGCTTGGTTGCCGTGTCGGGAGTGAGTGGAAGCGGCAAGTCCACTTTAGTGAATAGCGTCCTCTACCCTGCCCTTCAAAAAAATCTCGGAGAATACGGGAATAAGATGGGCGACCACGATGGGTTGGAAGGAGACCTGAAGTTGATTAAAGCCATTGAGTTCATTGATCAAAACCCAATCGGTAAAAGCTCTCGCTCCAATCCCGTGACCTACGTCAAAGCTTTCGATGAAATAAGACAGCTTTATGCATCGCAAAAATTAGCCAAATTAAGAGATTACAAGCCCGGCACTTTCAGCTTTAATGTAAAAGGCGGACGCTGCGAAACTTGCGAGGGTGAAGGCGTAGTGAAGATAGAAATGCAGTTTATGGCGGATATTTACCTTACCTGCGATAGCTGCAAAGGAACCCGCTACAAAGAAGAAACGCTGGAGATCAAATACCGAGGAAAGAATATCGCTGAAGTTTTATCCATGACCGTAAGTGAATCCATTGCTTTTTTTGAAGAAGATGAGAAGAGCAACGCGGCACGGAAAATTGTCGATAAACTTACTCCTTTGGAAAAAGTAGGATTGGGGTACGTTCAATTAGGTCAATCATCAAATACCCTGAGTGGTGGTGAAGCTCAGCGAACAAAGCTGGCTGCCTTTTTGGCAAAGGGTGACTCAGAGCCGCACACCTTATTTATTTTTGATGAGCCCACTACGGGATTGCATTTTCATGATGTGGCCAAATTACTGGACAGCTTCAACGAACTGATTCACCGCGGAAACAGCGTTTTCGTAATCGAGCACAATACGGATGTCTTGAAAAGTGCAGATTGGATAATAGATATGGGTCCCGAAGGTGGTGAAGCCGGTGGCCAAGTCGTATTTGCCGGAAGGCCCGAAGAATTAGTAAAGCAAAAAGGTTCTCTGACTGCGAGGTATCTGAAAGAGAAGTTTTAATCCCTTACCTCTTCTTTAAACTGCAAATCAAAAAGCTTCTTGTAATGCCCATCGATGCTGAGAAGCTCTTGATGAGTACCCTGCTCGATAACCTCTCCTTTTTCCAAAACAATTATTCGATCCGCTTTTTGTATTGTGCTCAAGCGATGAGCTATGACTATGCTCGTTCGGTTTTTGGTCAGGCGATCAATCGCGTGTTGTATCATTAATTCTGAATCTGTATCCACCGAAGAAGTTGCCTCGTCCAGAATTAAAACCTTGGGATTGTATACGTAAGCTCTGATGAAGCTGATCAATTGTCGCTGTCCGACACTGAGCATTCCTCCCCTTTCTTTTACATCATAATCGTATCCACCCGGAAGCTTTTCAATAAATTTTCCGGCACCAACGGCTTCAGCGGCTTTCTTCACCTCTTCCATTTTTATTTCATCATTTTGAAGTGTGATGTTTTCTTTGATGGAAGTCGAGAATAAGAATACATCTTGGAGAACGACGGCAATTTCGTTGCGCAAGTAATCCAAATCGTAATCTCGGATGGGCGTTTCGTCTATCTTAATTTCGCCTTTTTGAAATTCGTAAAAGCGATTGACCAAATTGACAATGGATGATTTTCCTGCTCCCGTAGCACCAACAAAAGCAATCGTCTCTCCTTCTTTTGCCTCAAAAGAGATATCTTTTAGTACCCACTCTTCATCATTGTAGGCAAACCAAACATTCTCAAATTTAATGTTGCCTTTTATACCCGAGTCAAGCGTACCCGTATCCTGAATTTGCTCGCTCGTATCCAATACTCTGAAAACTCGTTCTGAGCCGACCATTCCCATTTGCAACACGTTAAAACGGTCGGCCAATTGCCGAATAGGTCGAAAGAGCATGTAGATCAAGAGAATAAACATAACGAGGTCTCCTTGGGTCACTTCTCCTTCCAGAACTCCGCCGACTCCCCACCAAACGAGAAAAGCCAGTGATATGGCTGACAATATTTCGACAACGGGAAAGAAGATCGAATAAGCCCAGACACTTCGAATGTGTGCCTTTTTATGTTCGTTATTAATCGCTCTGAATTTCTCTTTCTCTCTTTCTTCTCGGTTGAATACCTGAACAATTACCATCCCCGTAATGTGCTCCTGTACGAAAGCATTCAATTTTGAAACCTGCGTTCTCACCTCCTGAAATGCCCTTTTGATGGCATTCTTGAAAACGATCATGGCTATGATTAAAAAGGGAATGGGTGCCAAGCTGTATAGCGTCAATTTCCAAGAAACCCAAAACATAACGGCGATCACGGCAATCAGCTTGAGGAGTTCTCCCATAATGGAAAGCAAGCCCTGAGAAAAAATCTGAGCTATCGTCTCGATATCACTGATGCAGCGGGTTACAAGCGTACCGATGGCAGTTTTATCAAAATATTTTAGCTTGAATGAAGTAATGTGCGAAAAAAGCTTGGAGCGAATATCGATAGTGACTGATTGTCCCAGCCAGTTGCTGTAATAAGTCTGGTAAAACTGCATGAATGCCTCGATGAATAAAACGCCGACAATAACCAGTGTTAAAGTGAGGAGTCCGTTAGAGTTGCCCGCCACCACGTATTCATCTACAGCCAGACCGATTAAATAAGGCCTTAAAACTCCGACTATAGCTAAGAAGATGGTAAGCGCTAATGCCTTATACAAAACGTGCATATACGGTTTGGCATAGACCATCACTCTGGAAAATAATTTGGTATCGAATGCTTTGCCCGTTACTTGAGCCATTTAGTCAGGGTAGTTTATGTGGTGTAAGAAAAGTCCTTGCGGGTGGGCCGATTTTCCTGCCGAAGTACGGTCTTTTTTTTCCAATACCTCCAACATTTTGCCGGGTGGATCGAGTCCTTCCCCGATAGGTAGAAGTGTTCCGACGATTGCTCGGACCATATTTCGTAAAAAACGATTCGCACCAATCGTGAAAACAAGCCCATCCTCGATTGGTTCCCAATGAGCCGTTTTTAATTGACAAATATTCGTCTTAACCTGCGTATTGCTCTTGCTAAAACTGGAGAAATCATGCTCCCCGATTAACATTTCGCAAGCTTCATTGAGTAAATCCGGATTCAGCTCTTTAACGTGGTATACAGAGTAAGCGTTCTTAAATGGAATCTTTCTGAAGTGCATATAATATTTGTACTCGCGGTAATCGGCAGAGAAACGCGCATGCAACTGACCATCTACTTCGTTGCACTCATCCACGGCAATATCCGGTGGCAGGATAGCATTGAGTTTGTAGAGAAACTCGGGATGAAGCGGAAGTTCCGTATCAAAGTGAGCGTAATACTCGCGTGCGTGCACACCCGCATCCGTTCTTCCGCAGCCTATCAGCGCACGGAAATCTTTCACCAAAATTCTCAGCGCATTTTCCAAGGTTCCTTGAACGGTCGTAACTTTGGGCTGAATTTGCCAGCCGGAATAGTTTGTGCCATCGTATGCCAATTTTAAAAAGTAGCGCGTCAAGTCAATTTTTTCGCAAAAGTACATGAAACGAATCGGACTTCTCTCAGACACGCATGGTTATATGGACGATCGAATTCTTCATCATTTGAAGGGGTGCGATGAAATATGGCATGCAGGCGATATCGGTAGTCACGAAGTGATGAAACCGCTTCACGATCTTGCAGAAGTTCGCGCCGTTTATGGAAACATAGACGAAATTTCATTGCGCAGCACCTACCCTCTCGACAATATTTTTGAAACTGCGGGTGCGAAATGCTACATCACCCACATTGCCGGAAGGCCAGGTAAATATCCCGCTCGTGTGAAGGAGATGATTAGGGCTAATCGACCTAATATCTTTATTTGCGGTCACTCCCATATTCTGATAATCCAACGTGACCCGAAATCGGGAATGATTCATTTAAATCCGGGAGCGGCGGGAAAACATGGCTTTCATAAAATGCGAACCATGATAAGATTCGCAATTGAGAAGGGACAAATTGTAGAGCCCGAGATTATTGAGCTCGGCAAAAGAGGTGTCTAGCGGATTCTGTCCAATGACTTTACCAATGCTTCATCGCGCTTTATGCCTCGAATGGCTAAGAAGAGAAAAGGTATGGCAATGACAGGCATATAGAATCCGGCATGGTATAATATTCCGACTTCCATTCCGTAGAGATCAGTATGAATGGAGTCAATTGCAAAAAACAAGAATACGATGAAGCCCAAATTAGTGAGTAAGGCCAAACGAGTGATTTTTAATTGAATCGGTCGCTTTTTGAAAAGCAGAATAGCTACCACGGGAATAATGGAGGCGAGAACACTAAAAACCCAAACCGGAAAAGCAAAGGGACCTGACATTTCAATCAAGTCGCTCTGAACATTAAAAACACCAAATGTCGCGTACTCGGAAAGCTTCACGCCGTCTTGTAGGAAATGAGCAAAAGGAAGAAAAAAGGTTAATAGTCCCGCCATAGCGGCCAGAAAGAGATAAATGGTTTGTGAACGCTGAATCATTTTTTGTGCATTGAAATTATTGCCGCGCAAATATAGGATATAAAATACCCCGTCTTTTCAACGATCGTTTGTGATATTTTTTTTAGATTCGAACCGGCTTTGATGCGAATTGTTGTATCATTGCACCATCAGTGAGCCGATAGATCTCTTCTGTCGCACTATCCTCAATAACTACTTGAACACAACATCTTAATATAATTTCTTAGTCGATGTACGACATCATTGAATTAAACGGTAAAAAAGTAGCCGAACTCAGAACTATTGCTAAAGAGCTGAATGTCAAAAGAACAGAGTCTCTAAAAAAACAAGACCTCATCTACAGAATCCTGGATGAGCAAGCAATTAACCCTCCGAAAAAGCAGCAGTCCGCGGAACCCGCCGTTGAAAAGAAGGAAGCAAAACCGGCTCGTAAGCCAAAGACATTTAAAGTGACGGCCAAAGAGGTGGATCCACCGAAAGTTTCAGGCGAAGAGAAAAAATCAGAGGACAAGACGGATTTGTTTTCCGATAATAATTCTGATCAGAAAGAAGAGCGTAAGCCGAGACCTCGGCCCGATCGCAAGTCGGATTCAGATAGAAATCAAAACAATAAGCCTTCCTCGCGATCTGATCGCTCTAACGATAACAATAATTCCAACGATAAGTCCGACGATCAGTCTAAGGACAATCAGGATCGGAGTAAGTCGAATGATCGCAGAAGTAATAATGATCGAAACAATCGCGATGACCGATCAAATCGCGACGACCGCAATTCTTCAAATGATCGTCGACGCCCTTCGGACAATCAGGACCGAAATGACAAGTCGCGTAATGACGACGATAAAAATCAAAAGCATCGTCCGAATCCCAGACCACAACGAAATCAGCCGCCGCAAAAGCGCGACGATTACTACAACTTTGACGGACTGGTAGAAACGGAAGGGGTCTTGGAAACCATGCCTGACGGTTATGGCTTCTTAAGATCTTCTGACTACAATTACCTCAATTCGCCTGACGATGTATACGTTTCACAATCGCAAATCAAGCTTTTTGGCTTGAGAACGGGGGATACGGTAGTAGGACATGTTCGTCCGCCGAAAGAAGGCGAGAAATACTTCCCGCTCATCAAAGTAGAAGAAATCAACGGACGTAGCCCTGACTTCGTCAGAGACCGTGTTCCGTTTAAATACCTTACCCCCCTCTTCCCGCAGGAGAAATTCAACTTGGCAGGCGACAATAAAAATGTCAGTACGCGAATTATGGATCTTTTCGCTCCTATCGGGAAAGGTCAACGTGGATTGATTGTATCGCAACCGAAAACGGGTAAAACGACTTTACTTAAAGATGTGGCTAATGGAATAGCAGCCAACCATCCTGAAGTTTATTTGATCATCCTTCTCATCGACGAACGTCCCGAGGAGGTGACGGACATGAAGCGTTCGGTAAATGCCGAGGTCGTTGCTTCGACTTTCGATGAGCCCGCTTCACAACACGTGAAAATTGCCAACATCGTACTGGAGAAGGCCAAGAGAATGGTAGAGTGCGGACACGATGTGTGTATTCTGCTTGACTCCATCACCCGATTGGCGCGAGCTTATAACACGGTTTCCCCTGCTTCAGGAAAAGTACTTTCAGGTGGGGTTGATGCGAATGCATTGCAAAAGCCAAAGCGTTTCTTTGGTGCTGCCCGAAAAATCGAAAACGGCGGTTCGCTTTCCATTTTGGCGACAGCCCTTACCGATACGGGATCGAAAATGGACGAAGTAATTTTCGAAGAATTTAAAGGAACGGGTAACATGGAGCTTCAGCTCGAAAGAAAAATTTCGAACAGAAGAATCTATCCTGCCATCGACATATTGGCCTCAGGTACTCGAAAAGAAGATCTCTTATTGTCGAAAGATGTGCTGCAGAGAATTTGGATTTTGCGCAAGCACATCGCGGATATGAATCCGATCGAAGCGATGGAATTTATCAAAGGGCGGGTTGAACAGACGCGTTCGAATGAAGAATTCCTGATCTCAATGAACGGATAATGACCCACCCGAGTGTGAATATTTCAGTGCGAGTCGCATTGGGTCTTATGGCTCTGCGACTCGTTCTCTTTTTTATCAATGCCGATTTTCCCTATCAGGAAGAAATCTTTCTCTTTCTGCTCTTGGCAGCTTTTCCGCTTTTGACCATTTACGCCATTTGGCCACGTGAGCCTAAAACTGATTTCAAGCGAGATGCACTCAATTCGCTGAGGCTAAATGCCGTCTTTTCGGTGGCTATGGCAATTTTCATTTACACTTTTTACGCTTTCGCGGATACCAATTATTTTCCCAATATGGTGGATATGATCACCGCGCGTGAGTTTGAAGCCAATCCCGATCTCGACGAAGCAGAGCTCAGACGAGGGGTCGAGCAATTTTTTTCGTTGAGAAACTTTTCGGTACTGGCAGTACTTTTCTTCTTGGCGATGGGCGTATTTTATGCAGTTTTACTTTCCGCTTTGAAGCGATTGGTTATTCGCTGAAAAGCTCCTTTCCCACTTCGGCAAAATCGATTCCATCAAAATTGCCCGAGCTCATCATCAGCAGGTTTTTTCCTTTCCAGGAAATTGATTTCAACTCGGAGAGTAGTTGATTCGAATCAGTAAACACCTCAACGTTCTCACCGCCGAAAGCTACTTTTACTTCTCCTTCGCTCAACGACTCTAGTCTTTTATGAGCCACCACTTCAGGGCTGAAATAAATCAAAGCTCGATCAGCTTTGCTCATGGTATCGGCGTATTGCGGAAGGAAATTCTTGTTGAGGCTGCTAAAAGTATGCAGCTCCATACAGGCTATAAGCTCCCTTTCGGGAAATTGCTCTTTTAAGGCTGCCGTGGTAGCGCGCAATTTACTGGGAGCATGTGCGAAATCTTTGTAAAAAACCGAATGATTGTTCTCCGCCACCTTCTCCAACCTTTTGGATGCTCCTTTAAAATCAGCTATAGCGTTGAGGAAATCCGCAGGCTTAATATTTAAAGCTCGGCAAATTTCCAACGCTCCCAACAAGTTCGCCATATTGTGCTCACCGAAAAGCTCAACGGAATACTCGCGCCCTTCGAAGTTAACGATGGTTTTCCCATCCCTTACCTTATTGTCCATTTTGCCGTAAGGCACCAGTGACAAATCCTTTCTCCGAGTCGCCAATAATTGCAATTCAGCATCTTCTTCGTAATAGATTAATGTTCCCTCCCTTTCAATAAGGTCTACAAAAATGGAAAACTGCTCGACGTAGTTTTCAAAAGTCGGAAAGACGTTGATGTGGTCCCAAGCCACGCCCGTAAGAATAGCGATATGCGGTTGGTACAGATGAAATTTCGGTCGCCGATCGATGGGTGATGAGAGGTATTCATCACCTTCCAAAATCACGACTTTTGCATCATCCGTCAACTTTACCATGCAGTCCATCCCCTCAAGCTGAGCCCCTACCATATAATCCACCTCCGTACCCAATTTATTCATGGCATGAAGAAGGATTCCCGTAATAGTCGTCTTTCCATGGCTTCCGCCAATGACTACGCGGGTCTTATC
>CAZYWJ010000001.1:90999-105199 GCA_964651785.1 uncultured Cryomorphaceae bacterium | reverse complement strand
CCTATCGCAATGAAGTGAATTTTCATGGCTTGAACTTACCGGTTTTAAGTACGAAAGGAGGTTGAAATCTCGCTCTCTTTTAAACAGGGTATTGTTACATTCGTGGCAAAGCATAGCATATGAAGATACACACGATAGAAGCGGGAAATTTCAAATTAGACGGAGGCGCCATGTTCGGCGTCGTTCCCAAATCACTCTGGTCGCGATCAAAAACGCCTGATGAAAACAATATGTGCAGTTGGTCGATGCGGTGCCTTTTGATCGATTACGGCGACAGGTTGGTATTGATCGATACGGGTATGGGCGATAAACAAAGCGAGAAATTCTTTAGCTACTACTATCTATTCGGTGATGACGAGTTGATCAAATCCATCGAGGCGAAGGGCTATTCAAAGCAAGATGTGACTGATGTGGTTTTAACTCATTTACACTTTGATCATTGCGGTGGTGCAGTATCGCTGGATCGATCGAAAGAGCGATACTACCCTACTTTCCCGAATGCAACCTACTGGTCTTGCGAAGAGCACTGGAATTGGGCTACCAATCCGAATGAGCGCGAGAAAGCTTCTTTTTTGAAAGAGAACATTCTTCCGATTGAAGAAGCAGGTCAATTAAAATTCGTGACAAGAAACGGGAGGTGGAGTAAGGAAGAACTCTTTCCGGGCTTCCGACTTTTCTTTGCCGATGGGCATACCGAGAGTCAAATGATTCCGTACATCGACTATAAAGATCAAACGCTCATCTTTGCGGCCGACTTGCTACCATCTGCGGCTCACCTTCCCATGCCTTACGTGATGGGATATGATGTCAGACCTCTCGAAACCTTAAAAGAGAAAAAGATCTTTCTTGATGATGCCGCTGAGAAAGATCGGATTATCTTTTTGGAACACGACATAGACCATGAGTGTATCCGTGTACACGAAACGGAAAAGGGTGTGCGTCTAAAGGAAGCGCATACTTTCAAAGATATTTTCGGAGACTAAAAAAAACGATCCCGCACCACCATGCGGGATCGAAAACTGTTGTCCCAAAATTAAAGCCTATGAAAATCAGAGAACAACAAAATTTATTTACTTCTGAGAATTCTTATCCGTGGCAGATTTGATCGATGAATCAGATGAGTCATCTTCATCTACAAAGCAGTACTTACAAGGAATTTTAATTAAGGCATTATCCTGATGTTGACGTTCGGCTTCATCTTCCTCTTCGGCATTCTCTAATTCCATAATTGTAGAGTGAATCCGAACTATTTCCTTCTGAGTAGTTTTAGAAGGTGTGGTTGACGTTTGCGCAAATCCTGCGTAAGAAAAAGCTGTAAAAAATAGGGCGAGTAATACTTGATTAAATGTTTTCATAATAGCCTGTTTGTTTAGTTTGTTTAATGTTTAATTCGTAAAATCTTTGAGCTTGGTTAAGCTCGAGTTGCCTGTTGTTTGTTTGCATGTCTGACGACTAAGCTACCGGATTTGTTACTTCGAGATTTTCGATTTTTCGATCTTTAACTTTGATTAACAAGAAAGGATACGCTTTTAACAGATTTAGTACCAAGGTCATAAGGGAGCATTAACAAAAAGTGAAACTTGGTAAACGGAAATGGTAGTTTTGTGCCATGATTTCTTCCAAATACATTGAGAATGCAGTTAATGAAATCGCATCGCTTCAAGGTGTGGGCAAACGCACGGCTCTGCGCTACGTTTTGGATTTAGCAGGAAGGTCGGAAGAAGACATTGCCCGATTTTTAAAATCAATTGAAGACTTGAAGGTTCATGTGAAGTCTTGTCAAAAATGCCACAACTTGTCTGATACGGAGATCTGCAATATTTGCAGCAACCCTTCTCGAGATGCATCCATTATCTGTGTGGTAGAAGATATCAGAGATGTAATGGCGATTGAGGCCACCCATCAGTACAAGGGTTTGTACCACGTGCTCGGAGGAAAAATATCACCCATGGACGGAATAGGCCCTTCCGACCTCAATGTGGGCACATTAATAGAAAGGTTAGAAAACGCCGAGGTCAAAGAGCTCATCTTGGCCCTCTCTGCTACGATGGAGGGCGACACCACGGCCTATTTTATCTACAAAAAACTGGAGAAGAATAAGCACCTCATCACCACCACACTTTCTCGTGGTGTGCCCGTAGGTGATGAACTTCAGTATACGGATGAAGTCACGCTGGGAAGATCAATCGTGCAACGCACACCCTACGATAAAAGCCTTCAATAACAATGGTTGATCTTTCGGTTGTCATTGTCAGTTACAATGTATCCTATTTCTTGGAGCAATGCCTGCACAGCGTTCGCAAAGCCTCTGAAAAAATCAATTGCGAAGTTTTTGTAGTTGACAATAATTCCGTGGACGGATCGGTAGCGCTGGTCCGACAAAAATTTCCCGAAGTAAAACTCATCGCTAATAAGCACAACGTAGGTTTCAGTCGCGCAAACAATCAGGCAATCAGAGAAAGTTCAGGGCGCTATGTGCTATTGTTGAATCCCGATACTTTGGTTGAGGAAGATACCTTTTCGCAGACGGTAGCTTTTATGGACGATCATCCTGAAGCAGGAGGCTTGGGTGTAAAAATGATCGATGGAAAAGGTCGCTTTTTGCCTGAGAGCAAGAGAGGTCTGCCCACTCCGGGCGTGGCGTTTTATAAAATCTTCGGGTTGAGTGCTCTTTTTCCCAAATCAAAAATTTTCGGCAAGTACCATTTGGGTTTTCTGAGCAAAGAAGAGACTCATAGCATCGAAGTTTTATCGGGAGCGTTTATGCTTATGCGAAAAGAGGCCTTGGATAAAGTCGGGCTGCTGGATGAAGATTTTTTCATGTACGGTGAAGACATTGATCTCTCCTACAGAATAATTCTCGGCGGATACAAAAATTACTACTTTCATAAGGCTCGGATCATCCACTACAAAGGTGAGAGCACTAAAAAAAGTAGCGTCAATTACGTTTTCGTTTTCTATCGAGCCATGGTGATATTCGCGAAAAAGCACTTCTCCAAACGAAATGCGAAGACATTCGGCTTTTTCATCAACTTGGCCATTTATATTCGTGCCGGCTTAGCCATTCTACAGCGATTCATTTCCAAATCGTTTATTTACCTGGCCGACTTCACCATCCTGATGATGTTGCTTTGGCTCTTGAAAATCTGGTATGTTTCCATCACCGGCATTTTTTATCAAAGAGAATTGCTCATGGGAGCCTTCGCTACTTATTCAATTATTTGGATAGTGAGCTGTTTTCTCAATGGAGGCTACGATCGCCCCTATTCCCATTTTAAAAATTTACGAGGTATAGCCATCGGTACGCTGCTTATACTCATGATCTATGCCCTTTTACCCGAAAGTCTTCGATTTTCAAGAGCGCTGATCTTATTAGGCACCGTTTCTACTACGATTTATTTCTTGCTGAGTCGAAGCCTGCTCAACTACATTGCACCCGTAGAGGCTCGAATCAGTGACGGAAAAATAGGCATTGTAGCCGGCGAGAACGAATTCGAACGAATAGAAAGGCTATTGACTGATTCAGGATTTCGCGGAATTAAGCCCTTGCGAATTTCTCCTGAAAAGGATATTCGCGGAGAAGAGGCACATGCTGATCGGCTCGAAGAAATCGTGTCGATTTACAAATTACAAACGGTCATCTTCAGTGGATCAGATGTGGCATCTCAAAGAATAATCGGGTTAATGGCAAACACTCAGTCCAAGGGTCTTCAATTTAAAATTGCGCCGCCCGAAAGCGCATTTATTATTGGTAGTAATTCCATTGAAAGAGGCGGAAACGTTTTCTTAATGGATCTAAATGCTATCAACAAAGCCTCAAACAAAAGAAGAAAGAGATCTCTCGATTTCTTTTTAGCATTGGCTTTGTTAATATCCTACCCGGTAACGGTATGGGGAGTACAGGAAAAAGTCGGTTTCTTTAAAAACATATGGCAAGTGCTCTTCGGAAAAATCTCTTGGGTAGGCTATGCTAAAACAAAAACTTCTCAAACCGATTTACCTCGGATTAAGACCGGAGTGCTCAATCCAATGGATCGAATCAGGTATTTGAAATCTCCCGATGAGACTGCTAAAAAACTCAACTCAATCTATGCACGCGAATATGGCCTGCGAAAAGATTTGGCCATTATTTCATCCGGTTTCAGCCGTTTGGGCCGACGCGACGATTAGCTCCGCATCAATTGTGTATTGCGAATTTTCCCCTAATTTTGCGCCACCACGATAGAACTGAATTTTATGCCTGAATATGAAGTCTTACTTCCCAAAATGGGAGAAAGCGTAGCCGAAGCAACGATTATTAAATGGGTATTGGAAGAAGGCGATTCCGTAGAGGCCGACGAGCCTTTAGTCGAGATCGCCACCGACAAGGTAGACAGTGAGGTGCCCGCACCCGAAGATGGAGTTTTGGTAAAAAGACTTTGCGAAGAGGGCGATGTAGTTGAAGTAGGAAAGCCGATCGCTATATTTTCATCAGGTGGTGAGGGAGGTGGCTCAGCCCCTGCTCCTGCTGCCGAAAGTAAACCTGCTGCCATACCTGCTTCAAATGGAGCTGAAAAATCGAAACAAGAGCCGGTGATGGCTGAGGCAAGCGCCGAAAAGATTTCAAAAACGGGCCCTTCAGGTCGCTTTTATTCTCCGCTGGTGCGAAATATTGCCGAGAAAGAAGGGGTTTCACTTCATGAATTAGAACAAATACAAGGCAGCGGTGCTGAAGGTCGGGTAACCAAAAAGGATATTCTGAATTACATTCCCAATCGCGACAAAAAGCCCGCAGAAACAAAAACCTCTGCTTCCGCCGAAAGCGCCAAGGAAGCTCCCGTGACTTCCACCTCTGCTAAGCAGCCTGCTGCGGCAACCGGAAGTGGAATTACTATTAAAACCCCTACCATCAAGGCGGGCCCCGATGATGAAATTGTAGAAATGGACCGAATGAGGAAACTCATTTCGGAACATATGGTGATGTCAAAGCACGTTTCACCTCACGTTACCTCTTATGTGGAGGCTGATGTGACAAACATTGTGAATTGGAGAAATAAGTGGAAGAACAAGTTTCAGGATCGCGAGGGTGAGAAACTCACCTTTACTCCGATTTTTATAGAAGCCATTGCGCAAGCCATCAAAGAAATGCGAGGTGTAAATGTCAGCACGGATGGCGTGAACGTCATAAAGCGCAAACATATCAACATAGGAATGGCCGCAGCCCTTCCTACCGGAAATCTAATTGTACCCGTCATTCATGATGCAGATCAACTAAATCTTTTGGGACTAACCAAAAAAGTAAATGATTTGGCTAAACGTGCTCGTGAAAACAAATTGCTTCCCGAAGAAATTCAGGGTGGCACCTATACACTGACCAATGTGGGTACCTTCGGAAATGTGATGGGTACGCCGATTATCAATCAGCCTCAGGCAGCCATCATGGCGGTGGGCGCCATCAGAAAAAAACCTGCCGTGATAGAAACTCCCGAAGGAGATTTTATTGGCATCAGACATATGATGTTCTTATCGCACGCATACGACCATCGCATCATTGACGGCGCTTTGGGTGGTAGTTTCGTACGAAAAGTGGCTGACATTCTCGAAAATTTTGATCTTAACCGAGAAATTTGACGCCATTTCAAGAAGTCATACAGACGGTTTATATTAGCTTTGGACGGATTATTTCCCTTTTTGGATGAATAAAAATCTACTTCTAAGCATTTTCTTTATTGGATTTTTCGGCCTGATCGCTCCCGCCCAAAGTCTTTCGTTGAATGAGCGCTTTGAAGAAGCGGTCCAGCTCGAAGCAGAAGGTGAGAAGCGAATGGCCTTTAACGTTTGGACTTCTTTGGCCGCCGATTTCCCTGATAACGGAAACCTGCAATTCAGAGCGGGCGTGGCTCACCTCGAATCTTTTAACGAGCAAGCCGGCGCTCTACCCTACCTCAAACGCGCTGAAGAGGTCGGGATTGATAAAAATTACAATCCCATAAGTCCTCAGGAAAAGAAATCTCCGATGACCTTGTACTATTATTTAGCGAAGGCTCATCACCTGAATTACAATCTTGACAAAGCTGAGCTATACTACGAAAAGTTTATGGAGACGGCGCCTTCCAAGCATTTTCTATTCGATGATGCGAGTTTGGGAGTAAATCAGGTGGCCAACGCCAAAATTATTACTGCCAATCCTGTAGAGTTTGAAATTGAAAACTTGGGTGACACGATAAATTCACCTTACCCCGATTATAGTCCGGTAATATCAATTGACGAAAACTCCATATTCTTTACGTCTCGACGGTTGAGAGATGATAGTAGTAACATTGCGATCATTGACCGAAATACGGGCGGATATTTTGAGGATATATATGTTTCTTACAAAAATCGAAAAGGCGACTGGCAAATACCTGAACTTCTGAATATCAACTCTGACGCCCATTCGGCCACCATGAATGTTTCGCCCAATGGTCAGATTCTTTATGTATATAGAGACGATGAGGGTGGATCCATTTACGAAAGTACACTTGTAGGTGAGAGTTGGACTACCCCCGTGAAAATGCCCGAACCTATCAATTCAAGCGCGTGGGAAACACATTTGGCGGCGACCGCGGATGGCAATACGGTTTATTTTATCAGCGACCGCAAAGGAGGCTTAGGTGGTCGTGACATTTGGCGCGCCAAAAAATTACCTGATGGCACTTGGGGAGAAGCTTATAACATGGGGCCAACCTTAAATACTCAATTTGAAGAAGACGCGGTATTTATCTCACCCGATGAAAATACACTCTACTTCAGTTCTCAAGGTCACAATAGTATCGGAGGTTTTGATGTATTCAGCACTACAAAAAATGCGGACGGCAATTGGGGTACTCCAAAAAATATCGGCTACCCCATCAATACTACCGATGACGACGTATTCTTCGTGACCAGCGCTGATGGTAAACGCGCTTACTTTTCCTCTTTCAGAAAAGAAGGCTATGGAGAGAAGGACATTTACCTTTTGGAACTTCCTGACCCTCAGGAAGTGCGTTTGGCTTTGCTCTTGGGTGAAATTATTCCGGCTGAAGGTGATGACCTGCCCGACGACATATCGGTGGCCGTTACGAACGAACAAACAAAAGAAACGACTTATTATACTCCTCGCGAGCGCGATGGCAGTTTTATAGCCATTTTACCTCCCTGCTTTGATTATAAAGTGGAATATCTGATAGATGGAAATACCGCCGGTATCGACTCCTTCAGTGTAGATTGCAAAAGTGCCTACAGAGAAATCGAAAAGACTCTTCTACTCAACCCCGTTCTTGTTGGTGAGGATGGCAAGACGGTTTTCGTTTCTACTACCAAAGGCGACCAAGAGCCCGCCTCCTTTAAAAAATTCTTTGGCTACAATGCCAATGAAGTAGCCTTGGAAGAAGAAGTTTTCAGAGATTTTATGAAGAATTTGAAAGTAAAGGTCACTCTGAACGGCGAGGTTGAAATAACCATCCTTGGCAGTGCCTCAAAAGTTCCGACCCGTACATACAAAAACAATAAAGTTCTGGCCGACTTGAGAGCCACAAATGCCAAAGAGCGTATTTTAAAATACGCTGAAGAGCTGAACATAAATCCTGAAAAATTGAAGTTTGTATCAGTGGAAGGAGCAGTACAAGGTCCGGATTACAAAGGTGACTATCTCAAAAACAAAGATTCTTATCGCAATTTTCAATATGTTGACGTAGTTGCCAAATGATTCTTAACTTCAAATATTCATTTTCCAAATCGGAAATGAAAACTTGATAAATCCCCTTAAAGTTTTGCGCTTATCTCTTCTCCTATTCGTTTTTTTTATTCTTACGAGAATTTCTTGTTTGAGCCAAAATCAGGAGAGAGCTGACGAAGCCTTCCAGGTGGGAAACTACTTAGAAGCTGCAGAGGAATACACGAAATTGGTAGATAAAGAACCCGACAATCCCTATTACAACGAGCGCCTGGGAATGAGCTACTTAAAAACTTATATCGACCCGCTTCTTGCATTGGATTACCTGTTGGCTGCTGAAAATTTGGGGAAGAAAATTGACAAAGAGCGCTACTTGGATTTGGCTATAGCCAATACCTACCATCTCGATTACGATCAAGCGCTATATTACCTCAGAAAATTTAAAGAAGAAGGAGGGGTAAAGAAGAAGAATGAAGATCGTTTCAATAAGCTGATGGATGATTGCATTGCCGCTCAGGATTTATTGAAATACCCTGTCGACGTGCGCTTCAACCGGTTGACGAATAAGGTAAACTCTGAGTATCCCGACTATCACCCCTTTGTTACCAAAGACGGTCAAACGCTTTATCTCACCTCCCGACGAAAATTAAATCCCGGAGATAAACCTGAATTTGACGGATACTTTCCCTCTGATATTATGGTAAGCGAAAGAACGGAGACAGGTTGGAGTCAAGCTGAGGCATTGCCAAAACCGATCAATACACCCTACGATGAACAAATTGTAGGTATCACTGATTCGGGAGATAGCATATTTTTCTATGTAGATCACGTTCAGAATTTTGGTGATATCTACGTAAGTGCAAAGGAGGTAGGCCGCTTTAACAAACCACAAGGACTCGGAGCGCAGATAAATTCTGAAAGTGTTGAGTCGGCCTGTTCCATTTCCGAAGACGGCAAAACGTTGCTTTTTAGTTCTGAAAGACCGGATGGCTTCGGAGGCTTGGATATATACATGACGCGGAAAATGCCGGGGGGAAATTGGAGTGAACCGGAAAACTTAGGTGAGGAGATAAATACGCCGCTCAATGAAGATTTTCCAACTTTGTCAGGAGATGGACTAACGATGTATTTCAGTAGCGATGGCCACCCGGGAATGGGCGGTTACGACCTCTTTTTCTCAACTTGGGACGAACAAAACAGAGTTTGGTCGAAACCTCAGAATATTGGTTACCCCATTAATAATCCATTCGATAACAAAACCATTTCTTTTACCGAAAATGGTGACGTAGCTTATGTCACGCGAATAGAGCCCGGCTCAAATAGTCAACTGGATATTTACGAAGTAGTCTTCAATAAAGAAGAATCGGATGATCCCGCGGTTTTCTTGATAAATATTCCTGCATCATCGACAATTCAGGGGCCGGCACCTGAAATCGTGATCAAGAACGACCTGGATGAAGTAGTCGGAAAATATATGCCGAATAAGATTACCGGAAGATATCTCTTGGCGCTGTATCCGGGAAAGTATTTTATCTACGTAGATGCCGAAGGGTACCAGCCTTATACCGAGGTTTTAGTCGTAAATAATTACCACACCAGACAAGATACCAACGTAAAGCTGATCAAACTAGAAGAATGAATTTGAATCTGAAGAAACCACTCGCCTTTTTTGATTTAGAGACTACGGGTACCAACGTGGCTTCCGACCGAATCGTAGAAATTGCGATTCTAAAAGTTTATCCCGACGGGCGAATTGAAAAAAGACCTGTCAACGAAAATGAGCGCTTCTTGATCAACCCTGAAATGCCGATTCCCGTTGAGTCTTCCATCATTCACGGAATTTATGATGAAGATGTGAAGGACGCTCCTACATTCTCTGATGTGGCACCCAAAATCTTCAAGTTTTTATTCGATTGCGATCTGGCCGGCTTTAATTCCAACAAATTTGATGTTCCGATTTTAGCAGAAGAGTTTCTAAGATGCGGCATCGATTTTAGCATTGAGGATCGAAATCTGATTGATGTTCAAAACATCTTTCACTTGATGGAGCAGCGCACGCTCAAAGCAGGATACAAATTCTACACGGGAAAAGAACTTAATAATGCACACGAAGCAATGGCTGACGTGGAGGCAACCTATGAAGTGTTTTTAGCTCAGATAGAGCGATATAAAGACGTAGAAATAGAAACCCGCGATGGGGAAAAAGTAGTTCCCGTAGTCAATGATATGGATAAGCTTCACGTCGTTTCTCAAAGGCATCGCAACGTCGATTTCTTAGGACGTTTCGTTTATAACGATGAGAATGTTGAGTGCTTTAACTTCGGCAAGCACAAAGGAAAAACCGTAATTGAGGTATTGAAGACAGAACCCGGCTACTACGGTTGGATGCTAAACGGTGATTTTCCATTGTACACAAAGAAGGTTTTGAAGTCGATCAAAGAAAGAATGGACGCATGAAAATCATCTGCATAGGCAGAAACTACGCCGATCATGCTGCCGAACTAAAAAATGAAATCCCTGCCGAGCCGGTCATTTTTTGCAAACCTGATACGGCACTTCTTCCAAAAAACCATCCGTTCATTTACCCGGAACACACTACCGATTTGCAGTATGAACTGGAATTGGTTCTTAGAATTAAAAAGGTAGGAAAGTACATTGAAAGAGAATTTGCCTCTAAGTATTATGATGAAGTGGGGCTCGGCATAGATTTTACGGCAAGGGATACCCAGCAGAAGTGCAAGGAAAAAGGATTACCATGGGAGAAGGCAAAGGCTTTTGATCACTCGGCACCGATGGGTAAAAAGTTCATAAAGATCAAAGACCTGCCTGACCCGGGAAAGATCAATTTTGAATTGCACAAGAATGGCGAGCCCGTTCAAAAAGGAGATTCTTCTCTGATGCTCTTTTCATTCGATGATTTAATCACGGAAGTTTCTAAATACTTTACCTTAAAAATTGGTGACCTGATTTTCACGGGAACCCCGAAAGGCGTAGGTCGCGTTGAGAAAGGTGACAAATTGGAGGGTTATTTGGAAGGAGAAAAACTGCTGCATCTGCAAGTGAAATAATTCACTAGTTGTATTATTCGCATATATTTCTCAAATTCATCTCTTTGACGGCGATGCCGAAGCCTTAACCAATAATGGAAACCAATGGGTGAATTGGATGTATATGTAGTTGAAACAAAGGATCAAAGGAAGAAATTTGTTTCAGCCATCTTGAAAGATATGCAAGCCTTGGAGATAATGCTCGACCGAGGAATGTTTGAAGAAGGTATAACCAGAATAGGTGCTGAGCAAGAATTCTGTTTTGTCGATAAGAACTTGAGACCTTCACTCATCGGACTGGAAGTATTGAGCGAATTGAATGACAGTCACTTCACCACTGAACTTGCTAAGTTCAATTTGGAGGCAAATCTCGACCCCATGGTATTTGAGGGTGATGCTTTACGGAAAATGGAAACCCACCTGCGCGACTTGCTGGACAGAGCTGATCAGGTTGCGCAATCCAAAGGTGCCAGAGTTTTATTAACTGGCATTCTGCCAACCATTTTGAAAGACGATCTGGAATTTAAAAATATCACACCTTATGACCGTTACAGAGCATTGAATGATGCCATGATCAGGCAGCGCGGTGGCGATTTTGAATTTCACATCAAAGCGACGGACGAGCTGATCACTAAGCACAACACAATGCTTTTCGAAGCTTGCAATACCAGCTTTCAAATTCACTTACAGATAAACCCGACCGAATTCGTAGATAAGTACAATTGGGCTCAGGCGATAGCCGGGCCTGTACTGGCAGCCACGACCAACTCCCCCCTCCTTTTCGGAAAGAGATTGTGGGATGAAACACGCATAGCCGTATTCGAGCAAACGGTAGATCTGAAAAACCAGAGAAACCCCGAGCGTGAACAAAAAAGCAGAGTAGATTTCGGAACCGATTGGCTACAGGAAAGCGTTACCGAAATATTTCAGTATGATGTCTCGTACTACAAACTCTTGCTTGCCAGCAATGTGCGCGAGGATGCTTTGCAGATGTTGAAAGACGGAGAGATTCCAAAACTTAAGGCGCTTTCACTGCATAACGGAACGATCTACAAATGGAATCGGCCTTGTTACGGAATTACGGATGGAAAACCTCACCTTCGAATTGAGAACCGATACATCCCCGCGGGTCCTACCATTTTAGATGAAATCGCAAATACTGCCTTCTGGCTCGGATTAATGGTAGGCATGCCCGAAGATATCAGCTCGATTTCAGAACAATTGGATTTTGACAGTGCCAAGCTCAATTTCCATAAAGCCGCTCAAATGGGACTATCGGCCCAGTTCAAATGGACCGACGGTAAAGTACATACGGCGGAGAGCCTACTCTTGGAAAAACTTGTCCCGATGAGTCGGGAGGGCTTGAAACAAATGAATATTGATGATGCGGACATTGAGAGGTACATCACCGTAATTGAAAAAAGAGTTCAAAATCATCAAACGGGATCAATATGGATTGTTCAATCTTTTAATCGATTGAAAAAAGATATAAACCGTGAAGAGGCCGTGGTAGCCGTAACGGCGGGCATGCTCAAACGACAATATGCCGGAAACCCCGTGCACGAATGGGATTATCCGACAAAACAAGAAAGCGGTTCTTGGGCGAATAAATATCGCTACGTTCATCAGGTCATGAGCAAGGAGCTTTACACCGTTCAGGAAGATGATTTGGTGGAACTGGTTTCAAACTTGATGAATTGGAGAAAGATTCATCACGTTCCCGTCGAGAATGAAGAGGGAGAAGTAGTTGGAATAATTTCAGCAGGTGATATTATCAAGTATTATTGCAAACAAGCAGATGACGAGAATATCACTGTCAACGACATCATGATCAAAAATCCCGTGACCGTTACTGCTCAAACGGGAGTAGCGGAAGCTCTGAAAATTATGCGGAAGAGCAATTTGGGCTGCCTGCCCGTAGTGAAAGACAAAAAACTAATCGGCATACTTACGGAGTTTGACTTCGTTTATATGGCCGAGTATCTATTTGAAGAATTACAAAGTATTGAAGCCGAAAGAGATTAAACTTTTTGATTTTGTGGAAGGACGATCCGTCCGAATAAAGCGTGAAATAGCAGCGATCAAAGGTGATAAACCGGGACCAAATCTGGTGTTTATCGGCGGAATGCACGGCAATGAACCCACGGGAGTTTTGGCCTTGCACCGCGTTATGGAGCAGCTTCATCAATTGAAGCCTTTGATCTCGGGAAACATCTACGCCTTAGTTGGAAATCTTACCGCCTTAGAACGAGGTGAACGGTTTATCGTAAACGATCTGAACCGAATTTGGCAAGCCGATAAGGTGGAAAGAGCCTTGAAAAGAGACTACCACCCCGATGAAGTAATCAATGAAGTAGAAGAGCAAATAGAGCTCTGGGCCTACATTGATAAACTACTAAAGGAAAGCAATCAAAAATTTTACTTCGTCGATCTACATACCACTTCCGTGAAATCGGAACCGTTCATTTTTATGAGCGATACTTTGATGAATCGAGAATTCATCAAAAAAATGCCCGTCCCTGTAGTTATAGGTATTGAAGAACATTTGGATGAACCTTTGCTGAGTTATGTAAACGACTTGGGGTTCCCTTCACTTGCCTTCGAAGGCGGTCAGCACACCGACCCCGAATCGGTTAGAAACCATGAAGCAATGATTTGGCTTTCATTAGTGAATGGTGGCCTCATGAAAAAAATGGAAGTGCCTAAATACGCCAAACACTATCACCAGCTCTATCACGCTACCGAAGGAAACAAGAAAGTATATGAAATCAGAATGCGTCTAGGTCTTCAACCCGGCGATAAGTTTAAGATGCTGACAGGATTTGAAAACTTCCAAAAAGTAAAAAAAGGGCAAACATTGGCCTATTTGAACAACCACGAATTGAAAGCTAATGAAAATGCCCGAATCTTCATGCCGCTTTATCAAGACCAAGGAGACGACGGCTTTTTTATCATCCGAAAAATCGCTCGCTTTTGGTTAGGCGTTTCCTACATTTTTCGCCGTCTGAACTTTTACCACATCTTAGCCTATCTTCCCGGAGTTCGGAAATACATGAATAGTGAAAATACCATGATAGTGAATAAACAGGTGGCTAAGTGGTATAGTCTCGAAATGCTTCACCTCATGGGATACAGAAGGAAAAAGAAGCATGGCCACAGAACTCTTTTCATACGCCGAAAATACGACTTGAAGGGACCTTGGATGAATAAAAAGAAGTAGTAACAAAAGCCATCTCCTAATCGTATCTGAATACCAAAACCAAGGTAGATCCGTTGATTTCTATTAAAATGAAAAAGCGAGTGTCAACATCTTTTTAAGTGGCGCTCTTTTTGATAAACGGCCCTGAATATTTTTAGCCCTTATGAAATTACTTCTTTCCTCTTTTACCTTATTGATTATGATCCCGTTCTGCTCAGCACAGGGACCAATTGCCGAAACCAAAACCAACTTCAATATTTTCCTTGACGGAAAGATGCCCGA
>CAZYWJ010000001.1:84570-90899 GCA_964651785.1 uncultured Cryomorphaceae bacterium | reverse complement strand
CAATTGCCGAAACCAAAACCAACTTCAATATTTTCCTTGACGGAAAGATGCCCGATGCATCGGGTACTAAGGCAGTAATTTGGAATATAAACGACTCACTTACGCACATTCCTTCCTATGACACATACTGCTCGTGGAATACGGAAAGGGTTCATCCTTACAAAGATGATTTGAGGTTTATGAAGGATACGGTTACGCTGGTTCTGGCTCCCGATAGTTGCGATTTTGTATCGCCTTACACAGGTAGAAAAACCAGTGACTTCGGCTATCGCCGATACCGCTATCATTACGGAGTAGATATAAAACTTTATCAGGGAGAAGATGTAAAATCAGCCTTTGAAGGTGTGGTGCGCATCGCCCAATACGACGGTGATTATGGGAACGTGGTTGTTGTGAGACACCCGAACGGATTGGAAACGCTCTACGCGCATTTATCAAAACTCAAAGTAAAAGAAGGAGATAGAGTTGAAGCAGGAGACATTGTAGGCTTGGGCGGAAACACCGGTCGTAGCACTGGCAGTCACCTGCACTTCGAAGCGCGCTACAAAGGAGAACCCATTGATCCCAACGAATTAATTGAGTGGGAAACCGGATATCTTTGTCACGATACGCTCGCGCTGAGCCAAGAGCACTTTGAGTATTTAGTCGAAGTGCGTAAACGTAAATACCACAAAATCAGAAGTGGCGACACCCTTTCGGGAATTGCTCGCAGATACGGAACCACCATTCGAAACATTTGCCGCTTAAATGGAATCAGAAGTACGACGACTCTACGCATCGGGCAAACACTTCGGTATAACTAATTAAACCTTGGCAAAGAAATCCACCCCAAAGCCACGCCGTAAATCAGGAAAAAAGAAGAAGAATAAACGAAAGAGCAATTGGAAAAGGCGAATTCTAAAATTCAGCCTTTTCGCGTTTTTCGGAACACTGCTTTTGCTCTTTGCCCTGTTCGGCGCCGTTTACATCGGCCTCTTCGGTCCGCTTCCTTCTGAGGATGACCTTACGGGAATCAAGCAAGACAACGCCAGTGAAATATTTTCTTCCGACGGAGAGCTTCTCGGTAAATACTTTATTCGAAACCGCTCCAGCATAAGCTTTGACGAAATCCCTTCTTCCGTTATCGAAGCGCTGGTGGCTACCGAAGACAGCCGCTTTTTTGAACACGAAGGAATCGATTTTTACAGCATCCCCAGAGTCGTAATCAAGACCATCATTCTGGGCGATCGCTCAGGCGGTGGCGGAAGTACCATTTCACAGCAATTGGTGAAAAACCTTTTCGGGCGAAAAGATCACGGTGCGCTGTCCATGCCCGTAAATAAGCTGAAAGAAAACATCACCGCACTGAAGCTGGAGGAGCTCTACACCAAAGAAGAAATCATAACGCTCTACCTCAACACGGTGAGTTTTGGTGAGAATGTCTACGGAATAAAAGCAGCGGCGCAGCGCTACTTCAATACCACACCAAAAAATCTCGAAATAGTTGAAGCCGCCACCTTAGTGGGCATGCTCAAGGCAAATACGTCCTACAATCCCCGCCTCTACCCCGAAGCTTCGAAGGAAAGGCGGAATGTGGTACTTGCCCTCATGGTAAAGGAAGGCTCATTGCCTCCCGATGAGCTGAATCGACTGCAGACTGAACCCATTGAGTTGGACTACCAAAAGCTGGAAGGGCAATTCGGACCCGCTCCTTACCTACGTGAATTTCTTAAGCCTAAGCTGGTAGAGCTCTTGGCCAATACCGATCGCGGCGATGGGCAGCCCTACAACCTTTACAGCGATGGTTTGAAAATTACGCTCACCGTAAATTCTGCACTTCAAGCAAATGCTGAAGCCGCCGTCTCCAAACAAATGAAGCGACTCCAAGCCGACTTTGACAACCATTGGAAAAACCAAAAACCTTGGGGAAAAGATGATGGTTTTCTTTGGGCTGAAGCCAAAAAGTCCATAAGATATCAGCGACTAGCGGCAGCGGGAAAAAGCGAAGAAGAAATTAAAAACGTATTTACCACCCCTACCCGACTCAATGTTTTTACGCTTGATGGTTATCAAGGCAAAACCATGAGTCCTTTGGATTCCGTGGCCTACCATCAACTGATTTTGCAAGCCGGCTTTTTGGCCATGAATCCGAAATCCGGAAATGTTTTGGCCTATGTCGGCGGAATTGATTTCGGCCACTTTCCGTACGATCACATTACCAGCCGACGTCAGGTTGGTTCTACATTCAAGCCATTCGTTTATGCAGCAGCTCTCGAAGCGGGCATCAAGCCCTGCGATTACATCGAAAACGAGCCGATCATTTTCAGCAATTACGATGATTGGAGTCCGCAAAATGCAGGTGGCGAATACGGAGGGTTTTACACCGTGAAAGGCGGATTGGCAAAATCGGTCAATACCGTAGCAGCGAGGCTCATTGCCGAAGTAGGTCCGACTGCCGCCAAAAATCTTGCGCGTCGATTGGGCATTAAGTCTGATTTGCCAAATGGTCCTTCCATCGCCCTCGGCGTTTCTGACCTCTCTTTGTTGGAGATGGTGCCTGCTTATTCCGCTTTCGCGAATGAAGGATTACTCGCTGAACCCAACTTCATTTTAAAAATTGAGACATCAGAGAATAAAGTACTCTTCGAATCGGAAGCAAAGAAGGGAAAGGAAGTCTTAAATTACGAAGTAGCCGCCACTATGCGCGAAATGCTTGAGCTCGTGGTTGACAGCGGTACGGCCCGATCCCTCAAATCCGTGTATGGAATAAGAACGGAAATTGGTGGAAAAACGGGAACGACCCAAAACAACGCCGACGGTTGGTTTATGGCCATTACTCCAAAAATGGTTTGCGGTGCTTGGGTGGGCGGTCAGTCGCCGCTTGTGCGATTTCGTTCCACCCGCCTCGGTCAAGGAGCGGCCACAGCCCTGCCAATCGTTGGAGAGTTTTTACGTTCTTCTGAGGCCAAAAAGGAGACCGTCTCTCTGGTGGGCTCTCGCTTTCCGCAAACGGATGCCGATATCCTCATTGACATGATGTGTCCCATTTTCGTGGATGATCGCACCGAATATTTCTTGGAAAACCTCTTCGATAAAGATGCCCGCGAAAGAAGAAGAGAGCTGCGCCAACAAGCACGGGAAGAAGAAAAGGAAGTCACTCCGAAAGATTCACTGCCGGACGAAGAGCAGTCTGAAAAAGAAAAAGGCTGGATGCAGCGATTGCTGGACAAGCTGAAGAAAAAGTAATTCCCGACGTAAATAGATTACGTACCCGGCATTCACCTTTGACAAAAACAAAGGTATGATTGCACAAATTTCTTCAGAAGAATCGGTCAGAAGGTTGCCGTTCAGCCACTTTTCCAACCCGTATTATCTGGACAGAACTTTTATCAAAGGTTTGTCTTATTACGACTATCCTCAGGCCTACCGTTCAATTAGTCCTGAGGATCCGCTTACGCTGAAAAGGGAGCCGAATAATAAACACGATCGTTTTGCCGTGGCTGTCTATTTCTGTGGCCGAAAGCTCGGCTACTGGTCCTATCCTGAAAATAAAGCTATAGCCAACCTTATGGACAAAGGTGTTAAGGTGAAAGCCACCGTCATCTCAATTCATCCGGACAAGAATGAACTTTACGAAGGTTTGTTGGCTCAGGCTTATGTGAAATTCTAGCGATTGGAATGCGTACTTTCGCTCGAGCGTGGAGCCTGTCGAAATAGCCATATCCATCGGAGGAGGTCTCATTGCGGGAGTTATAAACACTTTGGCCGGAAGCGGCTCCGTTATTACACTCGCTATTCTCACCGAGCTGCTCGGCTTACCGGGAGTAGTGGCCAATGGTTCAAACCGTATCGGGGTAGCCCTGCAAACGGTATCTTCTTCCGTAACTTTTCAAAAAGCTAAAATCCTATCGTTTAGGCAGCAAGTCAGAACGGTAATTCTGCTCACGATCGGAGGTTTCTTAGGAATCGCTCTTGCACTTTACGTCAGCAATGAGCAATTCATGGACGTCTTCAAATACATGGTGGTCGCTTTGTTTTTTGTTCTGCTCATCAAGCCAAAGCGCTGGATACATCCCGATCCGGATAAACCGAAATGGCCTCGCCCCCTGCTCGACCTTGCTTACTTCTGCTTGGGAATTTACGGCGGTTTTATCCAAATGGGAATGGGTATTTTCTTTTTGGCAATAGCCGTTATCGGTGGCCGAATGCCTTTACTGAATGCCAATGTCATAAAAGTACTTGCCATTGGCATCTACACCATTCCCGCCATCATTTTCTTCGCCTTCGATGGTAAAATTCATTGGCTTTACGGTTCGACCATCGGCTTGGGTCAACTAGTGGGCGGAATAGTCACGGCACGCTATGCCGTTAAATTTCCAAATATCAATACCTACGCGTATTACGCACTGCTGCTGGCGGTTTGTCTCTCATTGCTGTCACTATTTGAACTTATCTGACCCTACTGCATAACTGCTAAAGTTTCTTAATGTCTTGAATTACGGATACTGCGAACCCGGTAAATCCTGTTGATATTACGGAGTAACCGATACTTTGCGCTGAGAGGTAAGCGGCATATATTCGTTTAAGATAAAACCTACTCTCGATGTATCGCTCCTCACTTTTTTACTCCGTCTTCCTTATCTTTTTACTTTCTTCTTGTGATGATAAACCTGAAAAAGTTGAGGTCGATCCGGCCTTCGGCGAATACATTCGAGGCTATACCTCGGGGGTGATTTCAGTGAATGAACCAATTGTTATAGAACTGGCTCAGCCTTACGAAAAAGGGAACATCTTGCCCGAAGACCTTTTGGAATTTGATCCCGTAATCAGCGGAAAGCTCACTTTTGTGGATAATCAGAAGTTGGTCTTTGAGCCGACCAAAAAACTAGATGGCGGTCAAATCTACACGGCCACATTCGGGCTGCCAAAGCTCTTTCAGGATGCCGAAGATTTCGGCGTTTTCAAATTTCAATTTCAAACCATTGAGCAAAACCTCAATGTTTATTTTGATGGTTATGAAGTTGAATCGCCCTCTGACATTTCGAACGTGATTGTAACGGGAACAATTCGGACGGCTGATAACAGCAACGTAAGCGAATTAAGGGAATCGATATCGGCATCTCAGGGTGGAGCGGCAAAATCCATGGAGATAATTCAAGTCGACGAAAGGCAGTTCACCTTTTCCATTCCGGGAGTAACACGCATGGAAGAAGCGTCGGAATTGGTACTGATCATTTCAGGAGATGCTTTCGCCAAAAGCGATCAAAAAGAAGCTGAGCTGACCATTCCATCCATCAACGACTTCAGCGTAATGAGAGCCGAATACGTGAAAGGTGCCGAGGAACTCATCAACATTTACTTTTCAGACCCTTTGGAAAAGCAGGAATTGGTGGGACTGATTTCGGTGGAAAACATCGAGAACTCAGAATTGACCATCAAGCAAGACGGCAACAAGGTCAGCGTAGTTCTGCAAAAAGGGCTGCAAGGCGAAAAGTTGCTTACCGTGAGTGGCGATGTAAAAAATACCGCGGGACGAAAGATGGGCACCCAATTTACCAAGACTATCGTTTTCGACCCCGAGAATCCCGCCGTCAGGATGGTTGGAAATAAGTTTGTCATCCCCACTCAAGGTGAATCTCTGATTTTCCCCTTCGAAGCGGTTTCCGTGAATGCCGTGGATATTTACATCCAAAAAGTTTTTAGCAACAACATCCTTCAATATCTACAGAACAACAATCAGGGAAATGGCAATTCACTTTACGGTGTAGGTCGAACGGTTTATAAAAAACACTTGGACCTAAGAAAAGCAGCAGGCAACAATACCTACGAGTGGCACCGCTACCACGTGGATTTGAGCGAGGTGATCAATACCGACAAGGCGGCACTTTACGAAGTTGAGGTGAGATTTAAAAAGGAGTATGCTGCACTGGATTGTGTGGAGTCGGATAACCTCTCAGGCGATTTTCAAGACGGCTGGCTGGCGGACACGGATTACCTTGAGGAAGACTACTGGTCAAACTACCGCTACGACTGGAACGAGCGTGAAAATCCGTGCAACCAAGCCTACTATTATCGATACCGAACGAAAGCGAGCAAAGTAGTAATGGCCACCAATCTCGGAGTGATTGCAAAGCGAGGCGGAGACAACTTGCTCCACGTAGCGGTAAGCGATATTAAATCGGCAAAAGCCGTAAGCGGCGCTGAAGTGGAGGTTTTCGACTATCAGCAGCAGCTTTTGGCTCAAGGCAAAACGGATAGCGAAGGTTTTATCACTCTAGACTGCAGCCGAATTCCTTTTGCCGTCACGGTAAAAACGGCAAAGGATCAAACGGTTCTTAAAATTGATGAAG
>CAZYWJ010000001.1:81369-84470 GCA_964651785.1 uncultured Cryomorphaceae bacterium | reverse complement strand
TTTGCCGTCACGGTAAAAACGGCAAAGGATCAAACGGTTCTTAAAATTGATGAAGGAAGTTCCCTCTCCCTTTCCAAATTTGAGGTTGATGGAAAAACCATCCGAGACGGACTGAAAGGGTTCATCTACGCTGAGCGCGGGGTTTGGCGTCCGGGTGATTCGCTTCTCGTTAATTTCATCCTCCGAGATGAATCAAAGAAACTACCAGAAGACCACCCGATTAAAATGCAGCTCTACAACTCACGTGGCCAACTCACCGATACACAAATCAGAAACAGCAGCGTGAATGGAATCTACGACTTTGCAACGGTGACCGAGCCCGATGCGCCGACGGGTGACTATCGCTTGGAGGTTTTGGTGGGAAACCAACGTTTTGAAAAGCGCATTCCGATAGAAACCATTAAACCCAATCGATTGAAAATCGATCTGGAGATTGACGAAACGAAATCGACGGATGATAATCTGCAAGCCAACCTCACCGCCACATGGCTGCACGGCACGGACGCCTCAGGGCTCAAAGCCGATGTGAATATGCGGCTCTCTTCTACCACCACATCCTTCGACCGTTTTCGCGACTATCATTTTGACAATCTTTTGGAATCTCGCGTTTCGCGAAACAGCGAAAAAGTCTTTGAGGGAAATCTCGACCAAAGCGGAAACAAGTCTTTTTCCATTTCCATGACGGATAGGGGAAAAAATGCACCCGGTAAATTGAAGGCTTATTTCGAAACGAAAGTCTACGAGCCGGGCGGCGGTTTTAGTGTCGACTATTATAACTCGACCATAAGCCCCTACTCTTCCTACGCCGGTATGAAAGTACCTGAAGGTGAGCTCTGGCGCGGCGCATTGGAGACAGCCAAAGATCACGTGATCCAACTGGCTGCAGTGGATGAATCGGGAAATGCCGTTGCAGATAAAAAGGTAAAGGTCTTGGTTTATCGAGTGGACCATCGATGGTGGTTTGATCGCTATTCAGGAGATGAATACAACTACCTGAATACGGGCAGCTATCGGAAGTATAAAGAAGAGACCATAACGCTACAGAATGGTAAGGGCGATTTTTCAATCAACGTGAAAAACGAAGACTGGGGCCGTTACCTTTTCAAGGTAGTGGATCTCGAAAGCGGTCATTCATCCGCGCAATTCGTATTCTTCGATTGGCCCTACTGGATGCGATCCAATCGAACCGAAAGTGAGGCGGCATCAATTTTAGGCTTCAGCAGCGACAAAGAAGTCTACCAACCTGACGAGAAAATCAAAATCAGCTTTCCTTCTCCGAAAGAAGGCAGGGCTTTGGTCACCATTGAAAACGGCACCTCGGTACTGATGAAAAAATGGGTAGCAACAACCGAGGGGGAAACCAAAGTGGAAATTCCCGTAACGGGAGAAATGGCGCCCAATGCCTACGTGCATATTTCATTGATTCAGCCTCATTCGCAAACCGTAAATGATCGTCCGATTCGAATGTTTGGCGTCATCCCGTTTAGCGTAGAAGATCCCGAAACCGTTTTGGAGCCTCAGGTAAAATTGCCCGACATCATCCGACCGAAGAAATCTTTTACGCTTGATGTTTCAGAAAAATCAGGCAGAGCCATGACTTACACGCTAGCCGTGGTAGATGAAGGATTGCTGGACCTGACCAATTTCAATACTCCCGATCCGCATGACTATTTCTACGCGCACGAAGCCTTGGGCGTTCGCACGTGGGATTATTACGACCATGTGGTGGGTGCGCTTGGCAATCTGAACCAAAACATCATGAGCATTGGAGGAGATGAAGAAGCTCCCGACCCGTCGAAGCAGAAAGCGAGGCGCTTCAAACCCGTCGTCTTTCATCTGGGACCTTTTGAGTTGAAAGCCGGAGAAAAACATCAGCACAAACTCGAAATGCCGAACTATATCGGCTCGGTAAGGGTGATGGTAGTGGCCGCTCAAGGCGAAGCTTATGGTCACGTTGAAAAAAACGTACCCGTAAAAAGTGAGTTGATGGTTTTAGGAACGTTGCCACGGGTTCTCGGCCCGAATGAAACGATTTCGCTGCCCGTGAATGTTTTTGCTATGGAAGAAAACATTTCGGATGTCACCGTTACACTCAATGCAAATGACTTCTTCGAAAAGTCTACCGACTTAAAGAAGACCGTGCGATTTGAAAAAGCAGGCGAGCAAATGGTCTATTTCGAATTGAAGACGATCAATGCCGAAGGTGTAGCCAAAGTTTCCATTTCCGCGACAGCGGGAAATAAATCAGCCAAGTACGAAGCTGAGGTTCAACTCCGATTGCCAAACCCAATGTATTCGGTGATAGAGGATGCGGTAATCGAAAAGGGCAATGCCTGGTCCAAGCAGATTGATTATTTCGGAATAAAAGGAAGCAACAAATCGAGTATTGAAGTGTCGAAACTCCCTTCGCTGAATTTGGAAAAGAGACTGGACTACCTCATCGGCTATCCGCACGGCTGCGTGGAGCAAATGACGTCCAAAGCCTTTCCACAGCTTTATTTAGGCAATTTTGTCTACCTCACTTCTGCTCGTCAAACCGAGATAGCAGAGAACGTCGATTACGTATTACGTCAATTGCGCAGCTTTCAGATGAGCGACGGCGGATTCTCGTATTGGCCGGGGTTAGCGTACAGCAACGAGTGGGGCACCACCTATGCCGGTCATTTTATGCTCGCCGCCGAAAAAGCCGGTTATACATTGCCGGCAGGCATGAAGCGCGATTGGATCCAATACCAAAAGCGCCTGGCAGGGCGGTGGATGTCAAGCAACGACTATCACCGATCTTACTCCGAACGAATACAGGCTTACCGCTTGCTGACATTGGCTTTGGCCAAGTCGCCCGATTTCGGTTCGATGAATACCCTTCGCGAGCGATCAAACCTGAACAATTCAGCTAAGTGGATCCTCAGCCTGGCCTACGCCACGGCGGGTCGATCCAAGGAAGCAATGGACCTAATCAAGACTTTGCCAAAGAACATTGAAGACTACACCGAGCTGGGCTTTTCCTACGGAAGCTCTACTCGAGATGAAGCCTTCGTTTTGATGACGCTTCACCGGCTCGGTCAATCTACGGAAGCGGCTGAAGTAGCGCGCAGCTTGGC
>CAZYWJ010000001.1:79492-81269 GCA_964651785.1 uncultured Cryomorphaceae bacterium | reverse complement strand
ACAACCGGCCGACCCGCAGAAGGAAAAGAGGAGAAGCGCAATGCCAATTTGCTCATGGAAGTCAACTACCTCGATGCCAATTTCAAACCTATCGATGTAGCCTCCACCGAAAGAGGAACGGATTTGATTGTAGAAATAGTAATTACCAATCCGAGCAACCGCCTCTTGAAGGAAATGGCGCTGACCCATACGGTGCCATCCGGCTGGGAAATTCTCAATTCACGATTGTCGGGAATGACGGACGCATCGACCATCGAGCCCGAATATCAAGACATCAGAGATGCGAAGGTCATGACTTACTTTGATTTGGACCCGAATAAAAAGGTCAGATTTTACACACGAGTGAATGCGTCTTATTCAGGAAGGTTTTACCTGCCGGCCATCGTGTGCTATGCCATGTACGATGAGTCGATCATCTCGGTGGAGCCGGGCAAGTGGATAGAGGTGAAATAATGAGCAAAAGAAAGAAAGTAGTCGGCCTGTCGTTCCTGATCCTTCTGGGGCTGTGTTGGCTATTTTGCCTGCCGGCAAAACTCTTTCACTCCCCCACTTCTACCGTCGTTTTTGATAGTGAAAATCGACTGCTCGGAGCGAGAATCGCCGAGGACGGGCAGTGGCGATTTCCGGCAGTTGACTCGGTTCCGGAGCGCTTTAAAACAGCCGTTCTCACTTACGAGGACGAGCGTTTTGAAGACCATTTGGGTGTGAGTTTGAAAGCCATTTTGCGTGCCGTAAAACAAAACCTCACCGAAGGGGAAGTAGTGAGCGGCGCGAGTACCATAACCATGCAAGTAATGCGTATGGCAGGCGAGAATAAACCGCGGACTTATCTCCAGAAGTCTTTGGAAATCGCGCAGGCGCTCCGTGCAGAAATGCGGTACTCGAAAGAAGAGATTTTGAATCTCTACGCATCAAATGCGCCTTTTGGCGGGAATGTGGTCGGACTGGATGCAGCTTCATGGCGCTATTATCAGAAACCACCGACACAACTCACGTGGGCCGAAGCAGCCGCTCTTGCCGTATTGCCCAATGCGCCCGGGTTGATTTTTCCCGGAAGGTCTCCCGAGGCCTTTCGCAAAAAGCGAGATTTTCTTTTGCGAAAGCTCAAAGACAATGGTCACATTGACGAGGCGACCTACGAGCTAGCCCTGTTGGAAGCTCTACCCAATGCACCTAAAACATTGCCACAAGAAGCATTTCACCTCACTTCTCAAATTGAAAAAATGAAGAAAGGTCAAAAGGTTTCTACTTCGATCCATGCGGACCTGCAAAAACGGTGCAATCAGATTCTTCGTGAGAGGTTGGTTTTCTTGAGTCAAAACCATATTCAGAACGGCGCGATTCTGATTGTAGAGAATCGAACGGGCGATATTTTAACTTATATCGGAAATGCAAGTGGCGATTGGCAAAACAATGAGAGTGCGAACGATATGATTCAAACACCGAGAAGCTCGGGGTCAATTTTGAAACCCTTTCTTTATGCCGAAATGCTGAACGAAGGCAGCATTTTGCCCGAGCAATTGATACCTGATATCCCGACGCATTACCGCGACTTCGCCCCTAAAAATTTTGACGAAACCTTTTCGGGTGCCGTGAAGGCAAATGAAGCTCTTTCGCGATCGCTGAATATTCCTGCCGTACGCATGCTGGACCAATACGGAGTCGATTTTTTTCACGCCGACTTACAGGAATGGGGATTTACTTCCGTGAACCGAACTGCCGATAATTACGGACTCTCGTTGATTTTGGGCGGAGCTGAAATCAAGCTGTGGGATTT
>CAZYWJ010000001.1:74292-79392 GCA_964651785.1 uncultured Cryomorphaceae bacterium | reverse complement strand
TGGGCGGTGGGAACAAATCCCGATTATACGATCGGTGTGTGGATCGGGAATGCGAATGGTGAGGGTCGCCCCGGATTGACGGGACTCAACGCGGCCGCCCCCGTGCTCTTTGATGTGCTCAATTATCTGCCTTCCGGCAAATGGTTTGAAGAGCCGGTGCGCGGTGTTTCAGAAGAGCTGATTTGCGCTCACAGCGGAATGAGGTCGGGAAGCGATTGTCCGAAAGTCCAAAGCTCCCGATTTCCGTCTGCGGGTGCCTCAAATGAGCTTTGCACTTTTTGCCAAACGGTTTTTCTGAATTCGGAAAAAACGCATCAGGTAACCAGTCAATGCTACCCTCCCGAAATGATGATTACTGAAAAACGCTTTGTGCTGCCACCACTGGAAGAATGGTTTTTTATGAAGGATAACCCCGCCTATAAGAAAGTACCGTCATTCGATCCGAACTGTATGAGCACTCCTGAAAACGGGAAGATCAGGCTGATTTATCCCTCTACTGAATCAACGATATTCTTGCCCAGAGAATTTACGGGTGTCAAGGAGAAAATCGTCTTCAAAGCTGCGTGTACCGATCCTGAAGCTACCCTGTTTTGGCACCTTGATCAGACTTACTGCGGTTCGACGGGCGGCATTCATCATTTAGAGCTAGCGCTCGACAGAGGAATTCATGAAGTGGTAATCCTCGATACTTCGGGAAGTGAATTCAGAACGAAAATTCGCGCGGATTAAATTGAAACTCTGAGAAAAATATTTGCATTTCGAAAATGTCCTCCCATTTTTGCGATATGAAAAGGATGTTTCTGATCAGCTTTTTCGCCTTAATGACATGGGTAGCGCATGGTCAAAATGGTCAAACATCCTTCCTCGACAGTTTGCTTAGTGCAGGATTCACCTACAAACTCAGTCCTGACGGAAAGTCCAAAATAGGATTTAAATACGCTATGCAAATGTGGGTGCGCCACGCCCGGACCAACCCCGGCACCTTGGGCTTCAATGGTGAACCCATCGACTGGTTTTCCGATATGGTTATGCGCCGTAACAGACTTCGGATTTACACTCTCCTAAATGATAAAATCTTCTTTTATACACAGTTCGGTAGTAATTCAGAGCGCTTCGATGGCGGTGGCGAAAACATTTTCTTTCACGACTTGAACGTATCATATGCATTACTCGATAAGAAACTACGGATAGGAGCAGGCTTGAATAATTGGATGGGAATATCGAGGTACACCAATATCTCATTTCAATTTAATTACGTTCACGACCATCCCGTTTTCAACTATCCCAACATCGGAAGGACCGACCAAGCAGCGCGAATCATCGGAACATGGATAAACGGACAGATAGGCAAATTCGGCTACCGAATGAATATGGGGAAACCTTTCTATTTTGATAATTTCACCCGAATTGCACAAGACTCCGTAAGAAATGTAGCGGGCGAGTATGGAAGTGAATCCTTTAGCCTAAACGGTTACTTTACTTGGAGCTTCCTTGACACCGAACTCAGTTGGTTTCCCTTTTATCATATGACTCGTTTAGGGAAGAAAAAAATCCTCACCTTGGGAGCAGGTTTTCACTACCACCCCAAATCGATTGCCTATCTAAATGACAATTTTGAACGCGTTGTTCAGGAGCGACTTCAATTGGGTGTAGACCTCCTTATTGATTATCCGCTTAATGAGAAAAGTTTAATCAACCTCTACGCCGTGTATTACAATTTCAATATGGGGCCGAATTTTCTTCGGAGCACGACAGGTGTAGACGGACATCAACTTGCAGCAGAATTTGCATCAATTTATCCTCAAGGTGGCGGTATCAGTCAGTTCACCATAGGTTCCGGACAAATTTTTCACACACAATTCGGCTATCTTTTACCCATCATCATTGGAAAAAGAGGAAAACTTATGCCATTTGGTACTTACACCCTTCACGATTTTGAAGGTCTGGCAGACGTTCTATGGAAATACGATGCAGGTATAACGTGGTTTTTGCACGGACACGAAGTGAAGCTTACTTTTCTTTATCAAACTCGTCCCATTTATCGCGGCACGACGGGGCCCGACGCCGTGGGTGAGCAGGAACTTCAAAAAGGTATGTATCTGATGCAAATTCACTTTATGATTTAACCCGATAAACTGCTCTTGTGAATTTGTTAAACGTTGATCAGAATCTTTCTCAACGACCATCTTCAAGTCTATTGTTATTCATATCCATCTTCATTTATCTAAGAGGAAAACAAAGTTGGACTCTTTCTTAACGTGACATTTAATGTAGAATTCTTGAAAACTTCCTGTCCTTCTTTGATTTAAGACCTTACTCAGATTTATCTTTGCCCCATGCGTCCATTCTTTACGGTAGTTTTTTCAATACTTTATTTGGCATCCGTTTCACAAGAAAATTATGTAGACCGCATACATTCTCTTGAAGATTCTATAGCTGAAAAGCGCAACGAGATTAATGCCTTAATTGAAAAGGCCGATTCGTTGAAGTTGCTTAATTTTTCCGAACGGCTTATAGCTATGGGTTGGCCAGGAACTGAGGGTGAACTGGTTCAACATAGCGGTTTTGCCTTGAGCTATTCTGAAGAACATGAAATGGCGAGTTGGGTAGCTCATATTTTATCGAAAGAAGTTGCAGAAGGACGCACCGGCCGCACGAATGACTTCAGGGTAGATCCGAAAGTCTCCACGGGCTCCGCTGAAGAGAAAGATTACTTTCTTACTTCTAAAGGAACTGATGGTGAGACGGAGTACGATGGTTTTGGTTACGACCGCGGTCACCTGGCCCCTTCAGCCGATTTCAGATGGAATCAAAAAGCGCTGAGCGAGACCTACTACTATTCTAATATGACACCGCAACACCCGGATTTTAATAGGGGAATTTGGGCCGAACTGGAAGCAAATATACGCGAGTATGTTATTGAAAATGATGTGGACTTGTACGTTGTAACGGGGCCTGTACTTACAAATGATCTTCCTAAAGTAGAGCGAAGTGTGAACGGCATGAGTCTTCCGCGATTCCATTTTAAAGTTATTCTGGATCAAGAGAACCGGAAGGCGATTGGTTTTATTATGCCAAATATGCTTTGTGAAAAGCCGATTGAAGCTTACGCCGCAAGTGTTGATAAAATTGAAGAAACCACCGGCTTAGACTTTTATTCTTCCCTGCCGGATGAGCTGGAATCTTTAGTCGAGTCTCAATTGGATTACCATGACTGGCTTCCCGCAGCTCAGAGAGACGGAGTGTCAATTATTTCTCCGTCGATATTGGCAAAAGGTCGTTATAATACACTCCAGGCTTATGAATTTGCGGATACTAAAAAGAAGATAGAGGTATGCGGAACGGTTGTCAGCACGTTTAAATCAAAAAACAACAACATCTTCGTGAACTTAGATAAGAAGTATCCGAATACCATTTTCACTCTGACCATATGGGCTCGAAATGCAGCTAATTTTAGTTATCCGCCTGAGCAAGATTTACTTAATGAAAGGATTTGTGTCAAAGGAGAAGTCAATATGCGAGAAAACGTTATGCAAATGAATCTTATCAATGAGAAACAAATTACCTTTCTCAATGATGGCTTTTAAACACAGATTAAGGGTAATCTAACGTGAGCGTAATTTAAGTAGATTTGAAGAGGTGCCGGTAATTCTTGACATATCTCTTGAAAAAAACTAAATTAACCTCACCTATAACCTACTTACGCTGAAAATTATGCCAAACTTCAAAGTTCGATCTAAATCACTCGCCGAAGCAAGAGCCTTTTTTAATAAGGCAGGAAACAGAGTATGGCAGATTAAAACGAAGACCAACAAAATATCACCACACCTCACCATCACATTTTCCTCTAATTTGACCTTAACCGATTTGAAGAGTATCATAGCTGAATATAGCAATGATGGTATGATGGTGAAAACATTACAACAAGATTCGAGAGAGATACATTTGGTTTAATCGAAATACATTCTTTTTAACTCAACTATAATTATTCGATGGGATAATTACCCAAAGCAATATATGATTCACTTAATTTTTCATACTCCACCTACATCCGGCACAATGCGCGAAGCAAAAGAAGATTTAGAAAGTATCTTCGAGAGTGTGGATAAGCCAAAAAGGGACGAAGAGAATGATGTTTTTTACTTTGTTTTAGATGCTCATCGTGAAGTCGGAGCAGAACTAAAACAACAGCTTGAGGAAAAAGGGTATGTAGTTAGCGTGAAAGACCAGGGTGCATATTTGATCTGAACGCTGCCTTTGAGTTAGTAATTGATTGCAATTTTAAAATCTTTACCGTCCATCATTTTAACCGTTTCCAACACCATTCGATAACTTTCGTAATCAATTGTCCAAGATTCCATCAAGCAATCAATAAGTTTGCTTTTCTCAGCATTAATTCCCGTGATGATAAAAGCTAAATGAACGGCATTCGAAAAACAGCAAAGAGTCAAATCTTTGCTTACCGAAGAAGCGCTTGCTTTAATAGCTCCTTCCGGCCCCAAATCTTTTGTCAAATCTACGGCCTTGCGCAAACAAAACGGCAAATTCTGATCGAGCAAGAAATCCTTACAAGCAAGTTTTTGATTTATTAAAGCTAAGGCTAAAGCCGATACGTCGCCATGATTAAAAGATATGGCTACCAACGTATTAATAAATGCTTGGGCCGAAGACATGGCTGAATTTTGCGAAAACACTCGAGATTTAGTAGATGTTTGAACCATAAGGGAAAGAGTAACTTACTATTTGTAATTGCATACGTAACAGTTTGAAATTTGTTCGACAAAAAATGCGAAATGAATTATCACAATTCTCTCATTATACCGAATAAACGGGAAGATAAGAATTAATAACTAACTACGACTTGCCAATTCTCGAAATAGTCCTGAATATTAGCTAAGTATCTTACTTGAGAAATTTTCTCTTATCCGAACCCATTTTTTCCTCGAACAATTTTGAGCAGTCAGGCCAGCGCCGTGACATGCTCAATGGCGCAAAGCTTCTAATATTATTTCGTGTATTTAAGCAAGCAAGCTTGCGCGATTTCACATGTACCTCATCGGATTCAATCCTCCTTCCGTCGGAGTGATCCCTGAAGGGGGA
>CAZYWJ010000001.1:69338-74192 GCA_964651785.1 uncultured Cryomorphaceae bacterium | reverse complement strand
TCCTCCTTCCGTCGGAGTGATCCCTGAAGGGGGACCTGCATCTAATCTGAAACCCGCTTCGCTGAAATAGCGAAGCTTGGTTTTTTGCTTCCCGGACTTCGACAAGCAAGCTTGCGAAATCCGGGAAGCAAAAAACCCGCATCAACTACAGTTGATGCGGGTTTCAGGGTCGATGCGGAGAAGGAGGGATTCGAACCCCCGGTACCTCTCGGTACGCCGGTTTTCAAGACCGGTGCAATCGACCACTCTGCCACTTCTCCGCCGCAAAAGTAAACCTTTTGTTAAATCAAGCAAGGCTGAGATGTCAATTAATTCAGAAAAATGGACACAATAACTCCTGCACATTTTCGTAACTTCACGTGTTACAATTAAAAACAGATATGAAAGGAACCCTGAAACTTTTTATTCTTCCACTTCTATTTATTTCATTTCAAGCTTTCGCCGTACCCTATGCGGTATTCAATCACAAGATATTCTACGTTCCCGGAAAAGGACCCGTAGTAGAAACGTACTTTGATATTTATGGAAAATCGGTCACCCTTATGAAGCTCGAAGATGAAGTAGATGCATTTCAGGGAGAAGTCGAGTTAACTATCATATTTAAACAAAACGGAGAGATAGTAACATATGATAAAAAAAGCCTTAAAACGCCCGTGATGTCAATGGGAAACATTGTGGATTTTATAGATGTGCAACGATTTGCATTACCTTCAGGAAAATATGATGTAGAAATAGAATTGAAAGATTTAAATGCGGAAGAGGCGTCGTCGACAACTAAGGCCACTGTTGATCTGGTCGTACCTCAAGTCCCGCAAGGTCCTTTCTTTTCCGACATCGAATTAGTCTCGGCTTACAAGAAAACAACGGAACCCGGAATGCTTTCACGTTCAGGGTATGATCTTTTACCTATGGTTTCCGATTCTATTTTGAAAGCGGAAATGAAGGAGTTGGTGGTGTATGCCGAACTTTATGGATCGGAAGAAAAGTTGGGTGATGATATGTTCTTAATTTCCACCTATCTCGCAGAAAAAGATAGTGCCAAACCAATTGAAAGCACTCGCAAATATCTACGCCGAAATACAGGCGTTGTAGTCCCCGTTCTAACTACTCTCCCGCTTACGGAGGTTGGTCAGGGCGAATATCTGGTGGTTATTGAAGCCAGAACGAGAGACAATGATCTTTTTGCTACTATGATACATGAGATTAGAAGAGATGAAAAACAGGTTGATGATATTTTGAGTTTGATGAAAAACGAAGACATCGGAACAACTTGGGTATCAAAATTTCAGACAAAAGCTTCCATCTACGATTATATTCATTCTTTGCGTCCAATTGCGACTATGCAAGAAAAGAATATGCTCAGTAACAGTTTCCGTGACTTTGAGCAGACCGAATTGGAATACATGCAAAACTTTATGTATGCCTTTTGGGAAAGCCGAAGCCCCGGAGACGGAGAGCGCGCTTGGCTTGACTATAAGCCAAAAGTAGATTTTGTAAATGAAGAGTTCGGTACGATAAATAAACAGGGCTATGAAACGGATCGTGGACGCGTATATTTGCAATATGGTGCGCCTGATGATTTAACTGACCGGGCCAACGAACCTTCCTCTTACCCATATCAGATATGGAGATATTACAAAGCAGGCCAATTCAATAACGTGCGCTTTGTTTTCTACGACCCTACTCTTATGACGGTTGATTATGAGCTGCTTCACGCTGAAGGAATACGAGGAGAAATCAACAATCCTCAATGGCGCTTACTGCTTGAACAGCGAAATACGCCTATGAATAATGTTGACCGCAGAGATGGACGGGAGCATTTTGGCGGCCGGGTTGATGACTTTTTCGATAATCCACGTTAGATTTGTGGGCTCGAGCCCTTGAAAACTTCAATTGTTATTTTAAACTATAACGGCCAATCTCACCTTCGCCGTTTTCTGCCATCAGTGATAAACTGCAATTCGGCGAAAGCTGATATAATTGTGGTTGACAACGCCAGCACCGACAATTCAGTTCAAGTTCTCAACACGGAATTTCCTGATATAAGGTTGCTCACACTGTCTGAAAATTTCGGATTTGCAGGTGGTTACAATCAGGCTCTTCAGCAAATTACTTCAGACATTTATGTTATTCTCAATAGTGATGTAGAAGTGACCGAGAATTGGCTTGAACCGATTCTGTCAGAGATGCAAGCCCGGCCCGAAATCACGGCATGCCAACCTAAAATAAAATCCGTTGAAAACCCCAAACAGTTCGAATACGCGGGGGCAGCAGGTGGATTCATTGATAAAAATGGTTACCCTTTTTGTCGCGGCAGAATCTTTAATCATTCTGAAAGAGATATCGGCCAGCACGATGATGAAAGGGAGGTCTTCTGGGCTTCAGGCGCATGCTTGGTTATACGCTCAGAGGCGTTTCACTCTGTAGGAGGCTTCGATGATCGCCTCTTTGCTCATATGGAAGAAATAGATCTGTGTTGGCGCCTGAAAAATAAGGGGCATCGAATTTACTGCTTCCCCCAATCAACCGTTTATCATTTGGGCGGAGGCACACTGGCAGCTACTAATCCACGAAAGACCTACCTCAACTTTCGTAACAACCTGAGCATCATAGTAAAAAATGATTACAAAGGTTCATTGGCAAAGAAAATCATAAAAAGGATGATTTTTGATGGCGCCGCAGCGGGCTATATGCTTGTAAATTCCGGACCGCGTCATTTCTTCGCGGTATTCAGAGCTCATCTGAACTTCTACTCTAATCTCAACCGCTTGCTGAAAGAGCGAAAGTATCTGAAGGAAAATTCCCACGATATAAATAGAACGGGGCTATACAGAGGAAGTATCGTTCAAGATTATTTCAAAGATAAGAAGAAGGTATTCGGAGCTTTAGCTTCCAACCTTTTCGTTCGTCAGAGGCGCAATGCCTGACCTAACGCCATGCGGTAACCATCCAGACCTGCTCCAACAATTATAGCCGCGGCATATTTACTAACATGTGAATGATAGCGGTTAGCATCGCGTGCAAAAACATTGGAAATGTGAACCTCTATCACAGGCGTTTCAATTCCAGCTACAGCATCGGCTATAGCCAATGAAGTATGAGAAAAAGCAGCGGGATTGAGAATTACCGCATCATAATCAGCTCCACCCTGGATTGCTTCGATTAATTCATGCTCCCCGTTCTCTTGCCTGTAAGCTATTTCTACCGTCTCATGTTCAGCTTTTAATTCTAGGAGAAATTTCTCGAAAGATACTTTACCATACAGCACCGGTTCACGTGTTCCCAAAAGATTCAAATTGGGACCGTTGATAATTAATATTCTTTTCAATCTGACGTCGTTTGAATTGAACCAAATTTACAGAAGTTCCCGCGATCATGGATTGGCCATCTCTCACAAAAGGATTTGAATCGTACCTCAAGCTTGAAAAGGGCTTAAGCAAAAACAGCATTGATGCGTACAAACACGACGTATCGCGGATGCGCCATTTTTTCACGGAAGTGAAGCCTGTCAAAGCCATGTCGGTAACTTATCCCGACTTGACCGATTTTGTGCATCATTCGGCGAAGGCCACGCCAAATCCCAGAAGCAAGGCGAGATTAATCTCCGGAGTTAAGGCATTTTTTCGCTACCTCATTATGGAAGATTTGCGTGAAGATAATCCTGCAGAACTCTTGGAAACCCCTCGCCTACCCCAAAAGCTGCCCGATACACTGAGCAAGGAAGAGGTCAACCGAATTTTAGAGGCCATTGATTTGAGCGAAGCATCAGGTGCTCGAAACAGAGCGATCTTGGAAACGCTCTATGCATCAGGCTTGCGCGTGAGTGAATTGGTCAATCTAAAGCTTTCCATGATTTACTTTGATGAAGGATTTTTTCGCGTAATTGGAAAGGGAAATAAAGAGAGACTGGTTCCCGTGGGTCGTGAAGCGCTGAAATTCATCAGGATTTACCGCGATGAAATTCGCAATCATATGAACGTTCGTAAAGAGCATAGCGACACGCTTTTTTTAAATCAACGTGGATCCGGATTGAGCCGTGTCAGTGTCTTTACCATCGTAAAAGATTCTGCGCGTAAAGCAGGCATTCAAAAAAACATCAGCCCTCACACTTTTCGACACAGCTTTGCCACGCACTTGGTAGAAAACGGAGCTGACCTGCGTGCGGTACAGGAAATGCTGGGGCACGAAAGCATCACCACCACGGAAATATACACTCACTTAGATCGCACTTATTTGCGCGATACCGTTCTGCTTTATCACCCTCGAAATAACTGAAGGGGTTTTCTGCGATACTCATAAACTATCGCTGCAAATAACAATACATACTCCATTAACAACCAATTGTATTTTGGCTCTAAAACATCTAAGTAGTGACTGTAAGAGAAGAAGGCGGTAAAGGACCATATTAAAATAGCTTCCCGACGTGTCAATAGCGCCAAATAAACCAAGGGAATGATATACCAAGGATGGACGGTGGCGGCAAAAAGCAGAAAAATTAAATAAGCCATCAAGGCTTTTTCTTTGAATTCAATACGCGTATAGCCGATGGCAATTATTCCCGCAGCGCTTAAACTAGCCATGGCAGGACCCAGAATAGCAATAGCATTATATCCCACTATCTGCTTTCCTATTTCTGAAAAGAGGTAATAGAATGAAGCATTAAATTCAAAACTTCTGAAAAACAGATCGAACCCATGCAAGGAGTCGGAAAGGCCACCTAGAAATGGCAGAAACCCAATAAGGACCAGCGTTCCGGTAATCAAAACGACTCTCCGTCCACCCGTCTCATTCCAAATGGAAGGAATTAAAATCAGCGGATTAAGTTTGATTAAAATCGCAATGGCAATAGGAACG
>CAZYWJ010000001.1:68020-69238 GCA_964651785.1 uncultured Cryomorphaceae bacterium | reverse complement strand
GGAATATTTCCGATGGGATTAATTCCATTCAGCAAAAGCTCACCGTCCCAGATGAACCTGTAGAAATCGTCACTTAGAAAGGGTAAGCCGAAAAAGAAAATAAGCCGACCCAGAAGAGCAGTCGCAAGCAACAGCGGCATATTCACCTTCGTTTTTAAAAACACGACCCAAATCGAAAATGCGATGAACAGCGCTATTAAAAGCAATTCGAAAGCCGAGCGTGGCGTGAGCGAGACAAAACCAATGGCAAACAGGTAAGTCAGCGCCAACCCCGAATTCATTAATCCTCGCGGCATCTATTCTCGAGCGTGTTTTACGGAGTAATGAAAGACGGCGAAGAAACCGAAAACCAGCATAATGTGCAGCGGAATAAATCCCCACTCGCCCAGTCGAATTCCTACAAAAAGCGCCAGCAGAAAATACAACCCGAGAAAACCTTCTACCCAAGATATCAGCGGAATTTTCCTATCGATGTATTTTTTTTGCTTGAAGCTTCCGCTATTTCCTACCAAATTCCATTTCGGCGTACGGATAAAAGGGGTTTTCTTTCCGAAATAGCCCAGCAATACCGCTCGAGCATTGTGCAGACTCATTCCCATAGAAAGGCTGAGAAAGGCAGGGTACAACCAAACAAATTTTCTTTTTGGTTCCGTACTGAGACTCACAAATGCCGTGTAGTAGAAAAATGCCAAAACGAAGAAGCTGAACAAAAGAATACCACCTGAAGCGAAGAGCATTTCATAGCCAACAACTTCATTCTTTAGAAGTATTAAAGGCAACGACGCCACTGCACAAATGACAATCCAGATAAAAATGGAAGAATTGAGAAGATGAAAAAATGCGTGAAGCTTTGTAGCAAACGAAATGGACTTGGACTTGAATACCGTTCTCAAGTGTTTCTTGGCACATTCAGCCGCCCCTTTGTTCCAGCGATATTGCTGATTTTTAAGCGCATTCATTTCAGCGGGAAGCTCAGCCGGTGAAACGAGGTTTTCAATAAACTTGAACTTCCACCCTTTCAGTTGAGCGCGATAGCTCAAATCTAAATCTTCCGTGAGGGTATCGGCACTCCAGCCGCCCGCATCCTCAATGCACGTTCGCCGCCATACGCCTGCCGTACCGTTGAAATTAATGAAGTGATTCCCCGAATTTCTACCTGACTGCTCCACCGTAAAATGCGCATCCAAGGCAAAAGCCTGGACTTTAGTAAGCAAGCTG
>CAZYWJ010000001.1:64712-67920 GCA_964651785.1 uncultured Cryomorphaceae bacterium | reverse complement strand
AGATCGGTAAAGGTCGAACCATACATTAACCTCATCAGCCAAGTAGCCAATCGGTTACCAAAGACCTGCTGAGGCATCATGGAACCCTTTTCTCGGTTCCCCAAAGCGCGACTTCCGATAACTAATTCGGCGCGACCCGACAGAATCGGATCGATCAATTTCGGCATCTCTTCAGGATGATCGGAATAATCTGCATCGAGAAAAACCAAGATATCGGGTGGTGGTTCGGAGCTCATCGATTTTTCGACAGCCATCAAACAGGCTGCCCCATAACCTTGCTCAGGTTGATTAACCACTACCGCGCCGGCAGCAGCGGCTCTTTCGGCGGTGGCGTCTTTACTGTTATTATTAGCCACAATCACTTGCCTGATCAAGCTTGCAGGTATATCCCTCAACACCAATTCTATCGATTCCTCCTCGTTAAAAGCGGGAATGATCACATCAATAATTCGCTCCAATTCAATTTACAAGTTCAGTGAGGCGCCATCGCGGCCTATTAAGATCGGATTGTCATTGATCCGCCCGTCTTCCTCTTTGTTTTCCAATTTAAGCACACCTCGCGGGCAAACCGCGCTGCAAACGCCACACCCAACACAGCTTGACCTGACAATGTTCTGACCGCGCTGGGCGTACCAGCGCACATCAATCCCCATTTCGCAATACGTGCTGCAGTTTCCACACGAAATGCATTGTCCGCCGTTTGTGGTTATTCTAAATCTTGATTTGAACCGCTGAACCAATCCCAAATAAGCAGCCAAGGGACATCCGAAACGGCACCACACCCTGTTTCCCATTACGGGATAAAACCCGGTACCGACCGCTCCCGCAAATACAAAACCGATGGCAAAACCATAGACACTTCTCACGCTATACGAGTTGATCCCCAATAGTTCTGAAGTTCCCGTGAATGTAGTATAAGCCACCCAAGCCGTCATAAAAACCGCAAAAACTAAAACACTATGAACGAGCCAACGCTCAATTTGCCAAGCCGTCAAGCTTTTGTCGCTCAAATGGCGATATGGGTCTCCCACCGTCTCGGCCAATCCGCCGCATCCGCACACCCATGAGCAATACCACCGCTTTCCATAGAAATATGTGAGTACGGGCACCCCGATCGCAAAAAGGACTATTCCCCAACCGAAAAGAAAAACTCCAAGCGTTCCTTCGTTGAGGTATTGATCTACACGGTAATCAAAGAAAAAGGTGTACTCCAAAGGCCAAGCGCTTTTAAAGTCATAGGCCGGCAATTGAAACGCGGTCATAATTTGCGGAAGCGTAAAGGCAAAAGCCACTTGGAAAAACAATACCGATAAGGTTCGAACTTGCTGGTATTGATTCCCGCGGTACTTCAACATCATTCTGAACCCCATGGTACACATGGAAATCGTGTAAAGAAATCCATAGAGAAACCAGCGATCTGAAGCCGTTCCTGCCAGCTTTTCAGCCAAAGGCTTAAGAAGTACCACCTGATTAGCAAGGTAGGCGGGAAACTGATAAAGAATGATGTAAAACACCACCAAGCAAACAAAAACGATGATAGCAGGATAATGCCTCGTCTGTGACTTGTGATGAAATATGTGATCGTTGTGTATTCCTTTATGCTTGTAGGCTAAGGGCAAGGCATAAAGAATCCCGCCCAAAACACCCAAGCCAAAAATCAGCCATGCCATCAACCCGGTTTTCAACCACTCGGGGGCACCTGCGGTCATTATCTGAGGGATGAGTGTATCTGATTGATCTGCCCCGATTCCAAATTCAGTTACTACCGATCGATTTACATCCGACACTTTTTCTTTGAGGTTCTTCTCAAATTCGCCATAGTTGTTCCACGTGCGACCAATCATCCAACCGGTGCTTTCTTTTAATCGATCTTGAATGAACGAATCATCGAAGTTTTTCTCGATAAATTTCTCGTTGTAATTAGCGGGGTCTGATTCCAATTCCACAGCTATATCAGCCAGAGCTTCATCCGATATTCCTTTTTGCTTTTCAATGCTTTGAGCATACTGATCGAAAGTATCACTTAACACCCCGACCATAGCTACGGGTGGTGCAGGATCGAGCGTGCTAATCTCATTTGCAAGTGATTGATGTTTTGATTGAATTAAATCAGATAAATCACTGTCATTAAAATCTATATCAACCACAAATGCGAGTACAATAAAGGCTGCAGTGCTCAGAATAAAGAGCACCATTCCAATCGACTTCATTAACCTATCCCTCATGACGAAATCAATTTTTTCAAAAATGATTTTGGCAATTTTATGCCGGTGCCGGTTTCAAATTCCTTTTTAAAATCTGCCGGCCACTTCTTGTAAAATTCAGGATCGAAATTAGCCCGCTCTATATGAGCTATCACCTCTCCTACTTTTCGCTTTTCGCGAATGGCCCGATCGAAATAAGCATGTCGCAACCGAATGCCGAATGAATTTATGCCATGAAAAAGCTCTGTGTCGGGGTGGTAAGCAACCGTGATGAACTTATTCTCGCCCAACTCATGGAAAAAGTGCGATTGATTCTCATCAGGTTTTGGCTGAACGTTGCCATAAACCATGTATTCAATATCGTAAAACTTTGCCGAGTTAAACCACGGACCCGGCAAGTAGGAAGTCACTTTTCCAGCCAGTCGCTGCCCGAGCACCTCACCCATCATACGACCCACATACCACACGGGCTCAAGGCCGCGGCGCCCTTCTCGCGGAATCCTGATCTGAGCACAATCTCCTACTGCATAAATGGAATCGATACTCGTTTCCAGTTTTTCATTTACACAAATACCTTTGTCGATTTCAATTCCGGTAGATTCCAAAAACTCGATATTGGGCCGCACGCCTGTGGTGATTCCAACGATATCACAGGAAATTTCCTCACCCGTCGAAGTAATGACGGATTTCACTTTTCCGCCCTCTCCTTTTATTTCTTTTAATTCGGTATTGTATCTCAAATCAACTCCGTGAGATCTGATATGCTCACCGATTCGCTTGCCTTCGTCATGGGTCAAAACACTTCCCCAGAAGGTATCCTCGCGCACCAGCATCGTAACCGGTACATTTCTCGTTTGCAACATTTCCGATAATTCAACACCTATCAGGCCACCGCCTACAATCACCGCCTTCATACCTTCCTTATTTCCCGATAAGGGCGGAGGCGTATGTTTTTCCAAGTTCTCCAAATCTTGCAAACTCACAAGTCCTTGAACTCCGTCAAG
>CAZYWJ010000001.1:63500-64612 GCA_964651785.1 uncultured Cryomorphaceae bacterium | reverse complement strand
GATTCAGCCGAAATGACGGTGATTTCAACTTTTGAATCATTTTTTCGAAGATGTCTCGCGGTTGTTATACCGGCAATGCCATTTCCTATAATGGCTACTTTTCGGTTTTCGGACATTACCCCAAAGAAAAGACAATAATTCTATGTGTTCATGTCGGTACTGCGACAATTATGGAGTCCAAGATGCCGGCAGAATATGAGGTTCAAGGTCGTTAACTTTTGGCTATCTTCGAAAATTCGAAAAAATCAATTCATGATGAAAATTTTACGTCTTGCTTGTATTTTCTTCTTGTTAATCATCAAGGTCGGCTCGGCACAGCACGCCTTCTTAGATCAACCTTTAATAAATGTTCTTGCCGAAGCCGGAAGCAATGACCTCATCCCCGTAGCACTGATGCTCGAAGATGAAGTAGATCTATTGGCCTTGAAGGAAACATTCAATGAACAAAAACTTCCTGCAAAGAGGCGAGCACCTCTGGTAGAGCTTGCGCTAAAGAACAAAGCTCAGGAGACTCAGCCGGCGATATTGGATTTTATCCAAAATTCAGGATTTGAGCATGCCGAGATTCAAACCTTTTGGATTTCCAATACCATCGCTTTGAAAGCCAGACCGGAGCTTATTACAGAACTTTCCAACCGAGACGACATCGCATATATTTATCTGAATCGAGATGGTTTTGGCTACGTACCGAAACCTGAGAAAACAGAGGGCTACACTAAAAGTGAAGGCGGAATAGAGCCGGGGCTTGAAGCAATTGGTGCCCCCGAAATGTGGGCTTTGGGCTACACCGGCCACGGAAGAATAGCCATGACTTACGACACGGGAGTTTGGGATGATCACCCGTCTCACAAAACCAGATTTCTCGCTAACAGAATGCCCGTACTCAGCACATGGTTTGGATACGATAGTCCCGTTCCCATTGATAAATCAAGCAGTCACGGAACGCATGTAACGGGCACCATGCTGGGACTCGACACCGCTACTGCAGATACCATCGGCGTGGCACCCCGTGCTTATTACATAGCTACCGACCCCGTGGTGTCGAATCTGGCTTTTGTAAAGCCTCTCACCGATTTTATGTTCGGTTACGAATGGTCCATTAATCCCGATGG
>CAZYWJ010000001.1:51522-63400 GCA_964651785.1 uncultured Cryomorphaceae bacterium | reverse complement strand
GTCGGCGCCACTTCATCTTTGGGCAACTTTCCCATCGCAGGTTTTTCCAGTCGCGGTCCGAGCATTTGCGGCGGCGAAGGTAGTTTACTCATCAAACCCGAAGTAACTGCTCCGGGAGTAAACGTTCGCTCTTCCATTGAAAACGGCGAATATGATTTTTATCAAGGAACTTCTATGGCGGCTCCTCATGTGAGCGGTGCGGTTCTGCTTCTGAAAGAAGCTTTTCCCGATGTGACGGGCGAAGAAATTCTTTTGGCGCTTTACAATAGCGCCATCGATTTGGGAGAGCCCGGAGAAGACAATACTTACGGGATGGGATTCATCAACGTAAAAAATGCCTATGATTTACTATCTGAAACCTATACCCCTTCTCCGCCTGCAGAACTCAATTCCGATATTGAGCTGGTGAGAATTGTTAATCCGAATTCTGAAGTCACGTGTTCAGATGGAAGCTTGACTCCGAGCGTTGAGGTGAGAAACAACGGGATTGAAACCATAGTTAGTTTTGAAGTTTTTAGTTCTATTGCCGGCGAAACGGAAGAAACATCTGTGACAATTGATATAGAATTGGAGCCCGGCCAAAGCGAAATAATTGAACTCGGCGAAATCCTTTTCTCAGGCACCGGAATGAGAGAATTTCATGCGAGAATCGCTCCGTTGGATGGCGAATATGACGTATTAAATAATCACAATGTTTTCCGATTCACGGAGATACCGAAGTACGATTGGGATGAACAAGGAGCCTTTACTGAAGATTTTTCAGAAGGGATAAACGATGAAAAATGGACTGTCTACAATCCTGATGCTTCACTCACGTGGGATACGTTGGAAGTGCTGCAAATTGACGGAAGCCAAGGTTTGACAGCTCATATGAATCACGATGAGTATTTTGGGGTTTTTAGTCAGGATGATCATTTGATAAGCCCCGTTATCGAAAACATACCCGATAATACGAATGCGATTGTTTTCGACTATTTCTATCGCAAACGCAGCAGTAATGATTTTACAATGGATACGCTCGTAGTCTTTATTAATAGAAATTGTGAGGATGAATACATGAGTGAAGAGCTTTTCAGACAGGGAGGCGTTGATTTATGGACGAATAATATTTCTGAAACGGACGGTTTGCCGGAAACCGTTGACGACTGGAAGACCGTCAGTCTTGATATGAATTTAACGGATGACTCTCCCATTTTTTTCAGTTTTGTTACGATTAATCGTCGGGGAAACAATTTACTCATTGATAATGTGCGTTTGGTTTCGACTTTGGGAGTAGAAAACATTTTACCCGCGTTAAATACAAGAGTTTATCCCAATCCGACTAAAAATGAGTTTCGAGTAGAATGGAACGGGCAAGGGCGTGCTGATTTGAAAATATTCGATTCCGTAGGCCGAATTGTTGGTGAAAAGCAACAATTGGAAAACGGATCGATAATCGATAATATGAGTCTGAGCCGAGGGGTATATTTACTGGAAATTTCCGTTGGAGATCTTAAATCTTCTCAAAAGCTCGTTTTCAACTAGCGGTTAATTACCAGCCGTTTTGTTATCGCCGTTTCACCACCAAAGATATTCACCAAATAGATTCCTTCAGGTAATTTGGCAATATCAATAACCGTATAGGACTCAATAATTCCTTTTTTTACCTGTCTGCCGGTCAGGTCCAAAATCTTGTATCGTCCCGTGAAGTTTTTCGGAAGTGTGACGTTTAATTTTTCCGAAGCGGGATTGGGAAATAACTGAAAACTTTCAGCCGTTACTACCACAGAGCTCAGAGCTGACTCGTCGATCAGGTATCGAAAGGAGATCAACGAATCTTCAAGAAAAACAGCCTCAGCTACTATTCCGCCTACCTCCGGCGAAATCCAAGTATAATTAATTTGGCGAGGGCGCACGATTTGTCCGCCTGATTGGGTGAAATCGATGTAAAGTGTATCCGTGATGTCAAGTTCCGTACGAACACGCAAACAATCATAGGAGGCTGCCGGAAGCATTAAACTACCCCAGGCGTCAACATGGTTTGATCGTATGCCTGATTGACCGAAGGTACCCAAACCCGGAATTTCCGTTAAGAAGTAAAACGAATTGGTATCCGTATCACCGAAACCTAAAGGAAAAGAGTAAACGCGATCCAGCGTATCATAGGCCGAGAGCAATGGTAGGCCCTCCACTTCAGCAGCATTTCCCGTGATGAAATAGCCGTCTGAATCCTTTCGATAAAATTGATATGCTGATTCTACCTGAAGAGGAAGCGGAAGATCAAAATCGGAAGCAGACAGCTCAAGCGCTTGATTGGAAAAATTCTGACCTGCGAGAAACTGATTTCCGAAAAATAAATTAAAAATATCAGGGGTAGAATCAAGCGGATAATAGGAATTGGTTAATTCAATCCCGGTTACGGGGAGGGCACTGAAGTCCCAGATTATATCCTCTACCTCTTCTTGAATATCAGTCAGCCCGGAAAGTTGATTATTGGAAAATTGAAGATAAGTGAAAACATCCCCGGCGTTCACGAAGTTGTTTTGATCAATAATCGGTTGTGCCGATATGGATCTGATCAAAAATGTGAATATTAAAAGAGGTATAAACTTTGTCATAGTGCCGGTTAAAATGATTAGTGCAAATTACTTCGAAATGGCTGAAAATTCTACAGGTAATTTTAAAAATTTCAACTTTACTACTCCCTCGCCAAGATGCGTTAAATATCGCGCATTTCAGCTCAGTCGAATTAAAAACCGTTATTTTTGAAGAATATGAAGAAAGGGTATATCATTGCGGTACTGTCCGTGTTTTTTCTCTTATCAGGAGCTATTTCGCTTCAAGCGCAAGATCCCGATGAAGATTTGATTCAGTTTTCGGGTGTGGTTATTACGGGCGATAGTCTGAGCCCCGTACCTTTTACCAATGTTTTAATAGAAAACACCAGTAAGGGGACGATGACCGACTACTACGGTTATTTTTCCTTCGTAGCGCAGAAAGGAGATTCGATATTATTCTCTTCCATAGGTTATGAGCGAGCCCGATTTATCATTCCTGATACCCTTACAACCAATCGCTATTCATTGATCCAAATTTTAGATAAGGATACCATCAACTTGCGCGAAACCGTAATTTACCCTTGGCCCACACGGGAACAGTTCAAGCAAGCCTTCCTTGAAATGGAGGTTCCCGAAACGGATTTTGACCGCGCGATGCGCAATTTGGCTCAAGCTGATATGATAGCCAGAAGCGATGCTGCGATGCCCGGCGGAGGTGAAACATTTAAATACAGCATGCAGCAGTACCAGCAGCAGATTTATTATGCCGGACAAGCGCCACCGATCAATGTGCTGAACCCCGTGGCCTGGTCCCAGTTTATCAAAGCGTGGAAGCGCGGCGATTTTAATTCTGACAGAAAACGTGGCGGACAATAAAACTTCGATCAATTCAGTTATGTTTGCGAATTGATTGAATTTGTTTCCGGTTTTGAACTTCCGATTTCTTTTAGGGACCGTCATGTTTATGCTCTTAACTATAGTGGCCTCCGCACAGGACAAAGCCACTGTAAAAGGTAAAATCACTGACCGAGAAGGCAACCCCATAGAGTTTGCCAATGTATACGTGCGCAGTCAGGGTGCAGGCACCTTTACCGATCGCTATGGTCGATATAAGCTGGAGCTCGTAGCCGGTAATGAAATTTTATTGGAGACAAGCCATACTTCCTATCGAGGGAAAACGGAAAAGCTCAATCTCATAGATGGTGAAACTCGAGTACTGAATTTCCGAATGGAAACTATCGAAATAGGCGGAGTAGAAATCGTTGATGACCGATCTCGTACCTCGCCCATGGACAAAGTTCCCATTAAGGACATCAAGATTTCCCCTACCGTGCAGCAAGGAATCGAAAGTGTTTTGACCTCCCAACTCGGTGTGCGAATGAACAATGAGTTGAGCAGCAATTACAGCGTGCGAGGAGGTAGCTACGCTGAAAATTTGGTTTACGTAAATGACATTGAGGTTTACCGACCATTTCTGGCTAGGTCGGGAGAGCAGGAAGGTTTAAGCTTCCCGAATCCCGATATGGTGGGAACGATCAATTTCAGCGCAGGTGGTTTCGATGCGCGGTACGGCGACCGAATGAGTTCGGTATTGGACATTCAATACAAAAAGCCAAAACGTTTTGGCGGAAGCGTGAGTGCGAGTTTGCTCGGGGGTTCGCTTTCGCTGGAAAGCGCCTCAAAAGACAATCGATTTACGCAAGTAAGCGGTGTGCGTTACCTCACCAATCAATACATTTTGGGAAGTTTGGATACACAGGGTGATTACCAACCCGATTTTACGGATGTTCAAACCTATTGGACCTACGATTTATCAGAGAAATGGGAAGTTCAATTTTTAGGAAATTACTCGAAAAACAATTTCAAATTCGTGCCTTCCACCCGCGAAACGCAGTTCGGAAGCTTTAACGAAGCGCTGCGGTTCACCGTATTTTTCGAAGGTCAAGAAGTCACTTCATTTGAAACCTTCTTCGGCGCTCTTTCAACTGAGTACATACCGAATAATTCCACACGATTGAAATTCACGGGATCGGCTTTTCGCACCTTTGAAAACGAGACTTTCGATATCCTGGGACAGTACTTTCTCGATGAATTGGAAAGAGACTTGGGCGATGATGAATTTGGCGATGTGGTGAGAAATCGGGGAATCGGTTCTTATCTCGAACACGCGCGAAATCGACTTGATGCGCAGGTGTATAGCTTTCAACACCGAGGATTTAAAACCATTGAAAACAAATACCTACAGTGGGGTGTGACGTGGCGAGGCGAAGACATCACCGATAAGCTTAGTGAGTGGAATTACATTGATTCGGCGGGCTATTCCGTGCCTATTAATCCCCGGGATGAAATCATACTTCAAGATGTTATCAAAGGTAACAGTCAAATCACATCCAATCGATTGATGGCCTATGTCCAAAATAGCTGGGACATGCTTCTGGACAATGAAAGTCAAATCACGGCCACCTTAGGCGCTCGCGTGAATTATTGGGATTATAGTGATGAAACGGTAATAAGCCCTCGCGGAACTATAGCTTGGAAGCCAAGGTGGACGAAACAAATCAACGACAGCACCACGTTAACGCGGGATGTAGTATTCCGATTCAGTTCAGGATTTTACTACCAGCCCGCTTTTTACCGCGAATTGAGAGAGCTTGACGGAACACTTAATCCTGACATAAAAGCCCAACGAGCAATCCATTATGTGCTGGGAGCCGATGTGAATTTCCAATTATGGAATCGTCCTTTCAAATTCATTGCCGAGGCATACTACAAGGATTATGACTTCCTCGTCCCTTACGAAATCGACAATATTCGTCTTCGTTATTACGGAACAAATGATGCCGTAGGCTATGCCGCAGGTCTTGACACCAAAATACACGGAGAGTTTATTCCGGGCATTGAGTCATGGGCGAGTCTTAGTTTTCTCCGAACGGAAGAGGACCTCTTGAATGATTTTTATTACGAGACTTACAATAGCGAGGGTGAATTGATTTCACCCGGCTTTACCGCCAATAATGTACCCGTGGATACCGTAGTGCGATACCCCGGCTACATCCCCCGCCCTACTGATCAGTTGGTTTTCTTCAGCATGTTTTTTCAGGATGAGATGCCCAGTTTGCCAAGTTTCAAAGTGCACGTGAGTGTCCTCTTCGGATCAGGTTTGCCATTCGGGCCACCGGATAATGAGCGCTACAAAGACACGGAGCGCTATCGATCTTATCGTCGTGTTGACATCGGGTTTTCGAAAGACCTGATGCCTAAAAATCCGAGCAAAGGATTGTTTAAAAACTTCAACAGTGCCGTCCTTTCATTGGAAGTGTGGAATTTGCTAGGCATCAATAATACCATTAGCTACAGCTGGATACAAGAATCAAGCGGGAGGCAGTACGGTGTACCAAATTTCCTCACCCAGCGCAGGGTTAATGTGAAGTTGGCTTTTAGTTTTTGATGTCATAGTGCGCATCACTTTGTCAATCTTAACTTCTGAATTCTTGACTAAGTTTTGTCCGTTTCCTTATCGGTGACGCTTCAAGGCATTTCGCTCAATACATCAATCCTTTCGAGATCAAATTTTTATGAGATTAACGACAGGGTAATCCGGATGCCCGTTTAAGAATCTCTGTATTGAAATAATCTGTATTCGGCACAGCCTTTGCCAAATTATGTCTCAATTCTTAAATCAGAGCATACCGTAGAATTAGCGGACAGAGAGCCGGGGTTTTTGTAGACGGTTCGCCACAAAGCATCAATCATGAGAAAAGAAGCTGTTTGGAAAGGAGAAAACAAAGATGACTACCCTAAAGCCGGGGGTAAAGAATCTTGTGAAGTGGCAATTATCGGAGGTGGAATTACAGGATTGACTACCGGGTACCTGTTAGCTCAAGCAGGAGTAAAATCTATAATTTATGAAGCTCAGTTTATCGGGAATGGCACCTCGGGTTCTTCAACGGGAAACCTTTACGCCACGGTAGATGAGATGTACCACAAAATCGCCGAAAAATTTAATGAAGACACCGCCGGTACAATTGCTGAATCGCGGATGGCCGCTTTGGCTAAAATTAATTCCATTATCAGTTCTGCTCATATTGAGTGCGAATATGTCGAAACATCCTTCTACCTCCTTGCCGAAACTTCAGATCAAGTTGATAAGGTAAAGAAGGAATACGAAGCCTGCGCCACGGCGGGAATTAAAGCGAATTACAAAGAGAATTTAGCTGAATATCCCGGTCAGGTAGAAGGCGTATTAGAGGTACCTGCCCAAGCTCAGTTCAACCCAAAGAAATATCTGAAGGCCCTCGCCAAACTATATGTTGAAGCCGGAGGTCAAATCATGTCGAACAGTGCAGTACGTAATATTGATGGAGGTGAAAAGAATAAACCATTCATATTAAGTGGTGAAGGTTTTGAGTGTCATGCCAAGAAGGTTGTCCATGCTACTCATTCGCCAAAAGGCATTTCTATTCTTCATACTTTATTAGGTCCTTATCGTGAATACGTTTTAGCGGCCAAGCTCAAAACACCTTTTAAAGAAGGTATTTATTGGACACGGCAGGGCAATCATCACTATTCGGTTCGTATATACAAAAAAGATGGTGCGTATTATTTATTTTGCCTGGGAGAGCCGCATAAAGTAGGACAGGCGGATGACAACAAGGAATACCTTGATCGAATCGAATCATATTTGCGAACTCATTTTGACGTAGGCACAATTGAATACACTTGGGGTGCACAGCATTATAAGTCGGCTGACAAGGTGCCCTACATAGGAAGAATGCCGGGAGAAGACCGAATTTTTGTCGGAACCGGATATTCTACCGACGGTCTGGTTTACGGAACGGTTGCGGCCATGCTTTTTGCAGATTTAATCGGCGGTAAGAGCAACGATTCAGAAAAAATTTATGATCCCGGAAGGACCAACCCAGTGAACTCGGCTAAGCGCTTCATAAAGGAAAATATCAATGTGGCCGGGCAGTTGATAAAGGATTACCCTTTCAAAGGAGAAGTAGGTGAATTAAATGAAATCGAGCCCGGCCAGGGCAAACTCATCAAGATCGAAGGCAACAACTACGCGGCGTATCGTAACTATGATGGAAAAACGGTGGTTACATCTGCCATTTGTCCGCATTTAGGTTGTGTAGTCCATTGGAACAATTCGGAGAAAAGCTGGGACTGCCCTTGCCATGGAAGCAGGTTTGCTCCCGATGGCGAAGTGCTGGAAGGTCCCTCTTATGAAGGACTCAAGAAGATGGATAATTAGAACTGATTCGCTATAAACCTGTTCCGGATACTTATTTCACAAATTCCAAAACCGTCTTGCGAATAATCTTCACGCATTCCATCAACTGATCTTCGGTCATGACTAGTGGCGGAGCAAATCGAATGATGTTTCCGTGAGTGGGTTTTGCCAAGAGACCATTTTCAGCCAGGCCAAGGCAGATTCGCCAAGCCGTGTCGCTGTCTTCGGTATCGTTGATCAAAACCGCATTCAGCAAGCCTTTTCCCCTTACCAGTTTCACCAAGTCAGATTCATCGGCCAGCTTTTGCATTTCCTTTCGGAAAATTTCGCCCAAACGACGCGCGTTTTGTGCCAACTTCTCGTTTTCCACAACTTCAAGCGCCGCCATGGCTACGGCACACGCCAAAGGATTTCCGCCAAATGTGGAACCGTGAGAGCCGGGAGTAAAAACATGCATAATGTCATCATTGGCCAATACGGCCGAAACCGGATAAACACCGCCTGACAATGCTTTTCCTAAAATAAGAACATCAGGTCGGACGAAGGTCTCCTGACGTTCGCAATGTCCCTGACAAGTGCAATCGCCGCAAACTGCTAAAAGACTTCCCGTACGGGCAATTCCCGTTTGTACCTCATCGGCAATGAAAAGAACATTGTGCTCTCGACAGAGCTCGGCAGCCTTTTTCAGGTAGTCGTGGTTTGGTGTGTATACTCCGGCTTCTCCCTGAATGGGTTCTACCAGAAAGCCGGCAATATTTTTATCATCCTTCAATGCTTCTTCCAAAGCTTCGAGGTTGTTGTAAGGAACACGAATAAAACCTTCTTCCACAAAAGGCCCGAAATTCTTGCGAGCAGTTTGGTCATTACTAAAGGAGATTATCGTTGTTGTCCTTCCGTGAAAGTTTCCATCGCAAACAATAATCTTAGCGGTATTCTCATCGAGGTTCTTCACTTCGTGAGCCCATTTTCGCGAAAGCTTAATGGCTGTTTCTACCGCTTCGGCTCCCGAGTTCATGGGTAGGACTTTTTCGAAACCGAAGTACTCCGTTACATATTTGGCGTATTCTCCCAGCTTATCGCTGTGAAATGCTCTTGAAGTCAGGGTAAGTTTTTCGGCTTGATTTTTTAAAGCGCCGATAATGTGCGGGTGACAGTGACCTTGATTTACGGCAGAATAAGCAGAAAGAAAATCGTAGTATTTCTTACCCTCCACATCTTTCACAAAAACGCCATCTCCACTTTCTAAAACTACGGGAAGCGGATGGTAATTATGCGCTCCGTATTTGTGTTCCATTTCAATGGATTTTTGCGTTTTTGAATTCTGCTCTATCGTTTGCATGGCCAATGTTTTTAAGTATTCGAGTTGATTTCGCAAATGTCAACCAAAAAGACTTATCCGCCAAATAATCCGTTCTTTTGCACCCGAAATGAAAGCACATTCTTTTAAACGAGGTGAAGATATCGAAGTCACCATCAGCAAAATGGCCTTCGGCGGCCGAGGTATCGCAAAATTGGAAACCGAACAAGGCGAAATCGTCGCTTTCGTGCCGAATGCCGTTACCGGCCAACGTGTAAAATGTCGAATAACCAAGGTGCGCAAACGCCATTTGGAAACGAGCCTAATGGAAATCCTGGAGCGTTCGCCCGCTGAAGTTGAGGTTCCTTACCAAGCCATTTCAGGAGCGCCCTTTGCCACCCTGCCGATTGAGATCCAAGAAGAGACAAAAAAGGAGACCTCGATCGATCTCTTGCAGCGAATTGGAAAAGTCGAGAATGCTCATGAGCTATTTGAAGAATTCATCTCCTCTCCTCATCATTGGCATTACCGAAATAAGATGGAGTACAGCTTTGCAGCCATTCGGTACGACTTGGAAAAAAAGAGTGATGTAGATGATTTCGCTCTTGGCTTCAAGCACCGCGGGACTTGGTGGATGGTCGAGAACCTCGACAAAGACAGCGGACTTTTCGACGCTGAGTTTGAAAATGCCCTAAAAGAAATTCGCATCTACTGCGAAAGAACGGGACTGCCCGCCTGGCATCACCCGAAGAAAGAAGGCTTCTTTCGTTTTCTCACGGTGAGAAAAAGCTATACCGATGACGGACTTTTGCTCAACTTGGTTACTTCTTCGAAAAGATTGCAGCAATTTGATTTGGAAAAATTCACGGCCTTTCTGAAAAAATTGTTGGGAGATCGGCTTCAAGGATTTCTTCACACGGTAAATGATGACATTGGCGACCGCGTGCAACCACTGGAAGGCGAGAGCACATTAGTTTATGGCCGCGATTATATTGAAGAAAATCTGAGTGGATTGACATTCAAAATCCAGATGGAGAGTTTTTTCCAAACCAATCCCAAAGCAGCGGAGCGGCTTTATGCCAAGGCCATCGACTACCTTTCTGAAGAAACCGATGGCAAAGGTTTGATCCTCGACTTGTTTTGCGGAACGGGAACCATCGGACAATTGGTCGGATCGAAACTGGCCGAAGCGAAAGTGCTGGGTGTCGATATCGTCGAAAAAGCGATTGAAGACGCGAAGCGCTCGGCTTCCGAAAACGGAGTTGACAACGTAGAATTTAAGGCGGCCGATGTAGGAAAGTTTTTGTTGCACCACCCCGAGTACCGAGGCAAAATTGACGCAGTTATCCTCGACCCTCCACGCGGTGGAATTGCGCCTAAAGCTCTGAAAAGAACCATAGAGCTGGACGCTGAAACAATTGTTTATATCTCGTGCAATCCCGCTACTTTGGCAAGGGATACGGAGACGTTGCAATCATCCGGATACGAATTGATGAAATTTTCTTTGGTTGATCAATTTCCCCATACGGGACATGTGGAAGCTGTCGCATTATTCAAAAAGAAATAAGCATGGGCAATTGGGATAAGAATTACTGGCAAGAACGCTGGGAAGAAGGTCAAACAGGTTGGGACATCGGGTACGCAGCTCCTGCTCTAACCGAATACGCAAAGGGCTTTGAGGATAAGAATATTCGAATTCTCATCCCCGGCTGTGGTAATGGCTATGAGGCGGAAGACTTATTTAAGGCAGGCTACCGAAATACGTATGTAGTGGATTTGGCGCCGGGTGCATTTGATAGTTTGAAGAAGAGATTTCCTCTATTTCCCGAAAAAAACATGATCCTCGGTGATTTTTTTGATTTGAGCGGACCCTATGATCTCATTTTGGAACAAACGTTTTTCTGCGCGCTCGATCCTTCACTTCGTCGGGCTTACGCTGAAAAAATGCATGAACTCTTAGCCCCGGCCGGAATCTTGGCTGGTGTCCTCTTCGATGACCCTTTATTTAGCGATCACCCGCCATTTGGTGGCACGAAAGAGGAGTACCTCAGTTATTTCGAAGACCTCTTTGAAATCAAAACCTTTGAAACGGCTCGGAATTCAATTAAGCCGCGACAAGGGAGAGAGTTTTTTATTGAGTTCAAGAAGGAAATATAGACTTTTAGATTTTCACGCAAAGGCGCGAAGGCGCAAAGATTTCAGTTAGTTATAGGTGCATTTCGGAATGCTACAAGTTATTGACTATTCGTGAAATTCCGTTCTTTATTAATACTTCATTGAAATTAATTAAGAGGCCCAATTTGATATCGGTCAGCTTCAGGTAGGTCAGCACTTGCTTTTGATGAACGGGTGCTATTGCTTTTACTGACTTAATCTCGATGAGTACCTTGTCTTCTACGATCAGATCCGCTCTGAAACCCAAGTTCATCTGTAAGCCTTTCCAAAGGACAGGAATGGCTTGTTGACGAACCACTCTCAAACCACTCTCAATTAGTTCATGATATAAGATCTCTTCATAAACTGATTCAAATAATCCCGGTCCTAGTTCCACATGAATTTGATAGCTGCAATCGACGATGATTTTAGAAAGATCATTTTCGGTCATATGATAGGGTTTTGGTTTTCAATTTTCACATTTCAATAACCACTAAAATACAATTTTCACCTTCTTGATCACTTCTCTGCCCCTCAGCAACTTTGCGTAAAAATCTTTTGTCGCCCTACCACCATACTACTTTGCGTCTTAGCGCCTTTGCGTGATTCACATTTATCGCCCTTCCAAAATACTACTTTGCGCCTTAGCGCCTT
>CAZYWJ010000001.1:0-51422 GCA_964651785.1 uncultured Cryomorphaceae bacterium | reverse complement strand
TCCAAAATACTACTTTGCGCCTTAGCGCCTTTGCGTGATTCACATTTATCGCCCTATCTCAATTTTTCTTAGCGCCTTGGCGACTTTGCGTGAATCACATTTGTCGCCCTACAATTTTGAATCTCTGCGCCTTAGCGGCTTTGCGTGATACAGTTTGTCGCCCTACTCCTCCTTCACATACAACTTCTTAATTGTCTTAATCGGCCCGGGGCAATACTCTTGATGACAGGAAATGCAAGCCGTGACAAGATTGTTATAAGAAGACTTTGCCAAATCGATGTTTTCGGCAGCCAAAAATGCATCTAATTTCGACTGATAATTAGCAGCCATTCCTTCAAACACAGGGCCTTGAACTTCTTCCTTGGTCGGTGTAGATTCAACCAAAGCACGATAAATCGCAACGCTATCCGATACCATTTGACCTGCTACAACCTGCGAACGCCACTGCTTTGCATCCTTGTGAATTTCGCGCATCAACTTGGCCAGTTCACTGAACTCAGCCATTTTCATTTCCGTCTCTTCAATTTCGCCATCAGACTTTTCGGCAGTCACTTCGGAGCATGACCACGCCAATAGGAGAATCACAAAGATGATTGATAGATGTTTCATGATCTGATTAGTATGAAGACGAAAGTACAAAGTATTAAAATCCTTTGCTTACAGAATCCATCACAATCACGCTTATTACTTAATACCTTTGTCGTAGTACAATTATTCCTAAAAGCTATTTTTGACCAAACTTTTGAAATGGCCGAAAAAAGAGTTCTCGTTCTCGATCACCTTAAAATTCTGCAAAAGCTGCGTCGAATCGCTTATCAGATTTACGAGTTTAATCACTTGGAAAAGTCGCTCACCTTTGTAGCCATCGAAAAAAAGGGAGTGTTCTTAGCTGAACGCATTATTCCGATACTGGAAGACATTTCGGGTATCAAAGTAGAGTTGATCAACCTTGCCATCAACAAGAATAATCCGAAAGATGAACCTAGTTGGAACGGGGACACCTCTGCCTTAAATGGCCGGTCTGTAATTTTAGTAGATGACGTCTTGAATTCCGGTCGCACTTTGATTTACGCTGCCCGCCACATCCTCGATTACGAAGTGAAAAAACTCACCACTGTGGTTTTGGTTGACCGCCGTCACCGGCAATTTCCCATAAAAGCGGATTTCGTGGGACTCACCTTAAGCACCACATTGCAAGACCACATTGCAGTTGAGTTTGAGGAAGGCAATGATGCCGTTTATCTCGATTGAATCTCTTCAACCAATTCAGCTAATTTCGCTGAGTTTACATCCGAAGCTTCAAATTTTATGTGCGCCTTTTGATATTGTGGCTGCCTTTCGGCAAAATGGGCTTTGATAAAATCCAGGCGGTCTTCGGGGGCGACATCTTTCAATAGTGGTCTATCCTCACTTTTGCTCAGTCGATTCAAAATCATTTCTACGGGAATATCTAACCAAACTACCGTGCCCGCATCTTTCATCGCTTCCATATTTCCCTGAGAAGCTGCTGTCCCACCACCGGTTGAAAGTACAAATGACTTTTTCTGATGACAAAAATCTTTCAGCATTCTCGATTCCAATTCGCGAAAGCGCCGTTCACCGCCATTCTCAAAAAGCTCTTTGATTGATTTGCCTTCTTTTTTCACGATTTCTTCATCCAAATCGTACGATGGAATACTCAAAGCGTTGGCCAATCGCTTTCCCAAACCGGTTTTACCCACACCCATATAGCCTACTAAAAATACCTTTTTCATGCTTTAAGTTGATAAAGCTAATTTCGCAGAAATTTTCTGACTATTGACTATGAAAGCTGTTCCGGTTGAAGGAAAAAAGATGATCGATGAATTTCATCGGGTTGCGGAGATGATCTATGCCGATGACCCCAACTATATCCCTCATATACGACAGGATATTGAGAAAATATTCGATCCTTCCAAGAACAAACTTTTTAAAGAAGGCAAGGCGATACGGTGGGTATTTTACAACGAAAACAATCAAAAGATCGGACGACTCGCGGCATTTGTGAATCCAAAAACGGCCTATTCCGAAAATCAACCTACCGGAGGAATTGGATTTTTTGAATCGCTGAATGATCAAAAAATTGCCAACTACATTTTTGATACGGGAAAGGAATGGTTGGAAAAGGAAGGCATGGAAGCGATGGACGGCCCGATCAATTTTGGTGAGCGAAATGAGTTTTGGGGTTGCTTAACGCAAAACTTCTCGGATATGAACAGCTACGCCATGAATTACAATCCGCCCTACTATCCTGCCCTTTTTGAGAATTACGGATTTCAAACTTATTTCAACCAGTATCTGTACACCCGCCCCGTCTATCAACCGGTGGAGGAAGTCTTTCAGCGGAAATTGCAAAGACTTCAAGAGGTTCAAAAAATTACGGTACGCAATGCTGTAGGAATGTCTTTAGAAGAGATTGCTGATAATTTTTTGAAAGTGTACAACGGGGCTTGGGGAGGTCACGACAATTTTAAAGTCATGGAAAAGAAGCAGGCAATGAAGATTGTGAAATCCATGAAGCCGGTGATGGATAAGCGCATTTTAATTTTCTCCTTTGATAAAGACAATGAACCTATCGCCTTTTTTATCAATATTCCTGAATTGAACGAAATATTCCGCTTTGTAAATGGCAATTTAAATTTTTGGGGTAAACTCAAATTTCTTTATCACAAATGGAAAGGAACGCCAACCACCATGGTCGGAATCGTTTTTGGGGTGGTACGAGAATGGCATGGCAAAGGAGTGGAAGGAACCATGATTCACTGGGCAGGAAATTACCTCACGGAAAACAAGCTGTACGATAAAATAGTTATGCAATGGATAGGTGATTTTAATCCGAAAATGATAAAAGTGGCAGAAAACCTCAATGCCACCAGATACAGAGAGATGAAAACTTATCGCTATCTCTTTGATCGTGAGGCAGAATTTGAGCGCTGCCCCATTGTAGAATAGATGTACACAAATTGAAGTGCAAAAAGTGCTTTGTGAGTTAAAAGGAAGCACTTATATTTGCACCCGCTTTTAGCAAAAGGATTCCGTAGCTCAGTTGGTAGAGCACAACACTTTTAATGTTGGGGTCCTGGGTTCGAGCCCCAGCGGGATCACAAAAAAACCTGTTCTTCGGAGCAGGTTTTTTTATGTACTGTAGATTCTATGAATTACTATAAAGCAGCAGGGGCGAGCACTTCGGCTATGCTCAGCATGAAAAGTTCATCCCGAGCGCAGTCGAGGGGAGCCCCGGCGGGATCACAAAAAAACCTGTTCTTCGGAGCAGGTTTTTTTTATGCTCTGTAGATTCTATGTATTACTATAAAGCAGCAGGGGCGAGCACTTCGGCTATGCTCAGCATGAAAAGTTTACCCCGAGCGTAGTCGAGGGGAGCACATCCATCGTCACCGAAGCTTTAGTGTCCACGAGCAGGCTACCAAGAATTAATCTTCGATCTTGGATTAATCTGATAGGGATACATCCGTCGTATTGATAACCAAAAATGTTCGCGTTGATGTCGGGGAATCGACTTTCAGATTGCTAAGTAACCTGTTCTGATTGAGACGGTTTATTTATTTTATACCTTGAGGTATACTATTCCTTAACTGAGGATTGCCTTTCTCACCATACAAACATGGCCCATGAACAAAATACACATATACCTCTATCATTCAAATATTTGCAGATATGGAATTAAATCATCTTTTAGGAGCAAAAATTGAGAACCCTTTCAACCTAACTGATAAACCATTTCCATCATGAAGAAAAGTACACACGAATACAGAGAGTATGATACTAACCGCTATAACAATTTTTGGGGAGCCGTTTTCGGAGGGTTGATAACTGCTTTATCCGTTTTACTCTTATTGAATCTTTTGGGCATCGGGATAGGCTTTGCCAGTATAAACCCATTGCAAGAGAGCAATCCGATGCAAGGACTCGGGACCGGTTCTATCATTTGGTGGGTCATCACAAATTTGATCGCTCTATTGGCGGGAGGCTTTGTGGCAGGCCGCATTTCAGGTGCATCATCAAAAAATCTTGGAGGAATCCATGGCTTCGTTGCATGGGGAATATATGCATTGATCTCCGTATGGTTGGTTTTTTCGGGGGTAGGAAGTATAATTGGCGGGGTCACGGGTGCCGCAGCCAATCTCTTTTCGAACAATCAAAAAGAGATTAACGTGAATTTAGAAAATCGGAAAAAATCAGAACAGACTACCAAAACAAGTTTAGAGGATGTGAAAAGTAGTATCATGAAGGCGGTTAGATTGGGTGAGCGCTATGAAGTACTCCCGGAAGAGGCTTCAGGTGAAGTGCACGACGTGCTGAATCAAAACCGAATAGATGTGAAAGAGGCTATGCGAGAGCTCAATGTTGAAGAAAACGTGGAGCGCTTTTTCAATAATCTTGAATTCAATTTAGATGATCAGGGAAATCTGGATATAACCGTAGAAGGAGATGGCGAATACTTCAAAAAAGCTGATTTAAAAGAATACATGGCGGAGAACACCAGTCTGTCAGAGAGCGAAATTGAAGGAATGATCAATAAATGGGAAAGACAAATTGATGAAGCGGTACAAAAGGCCGAAGAGCTATATCAAAAAGCCATGCAGAAGGTTGAAGAGGCAGCAGCTAAAACTGCCGATGCTATAGCTAAATTCAGCATTTGGGCTTTCATAGCCCTCCTATTGGGGGCAGCAGTAGCCTATTTTGGAGGCACCTTGGGAAGTAGAAACAGGAATCTAAAAACGCAGGTTGTGGACAGGACGGAGACCACCTAGGTCACCTGAGCTTCCGGGTTCTTTGCTGATTTCTTAAGCTACCTTCTTAATTATCGATTCAAAAGCCAGAAGTTTAGTGACCAATTCAGAATTATTGGCTTTGGAATTAGCCAATTGACTCTTGTACGAATTTTTCTCTTCTTCCAGTTTTTGATAGAGCTCCTCCTTTTTCGCTTCATCCAAGGCTCGCTGTCTGGACGGTTTCAGTTTTTCACTCTCCTCGAGCTTGGAAGTAAGGTAGTCAATTTCGGCTTTGAGCTTCCCAACCTCTATCTCTCTTTGGCTCAAAGCTTTATTTAAGGCGGCAACTACCTCATCTTTATGATACTTCCTACGCAGTTTTAAAAGGACCCGATCACAATAATCATGTTGTTTCTTCATGTCTTTTTAATTTAATCAGAACGTTATTTTTTAGAAAGAAATGCAGTTCTGTACGTTACGACTTCCTACGCATGAAATTCAAATTTGTTATCGGCTATTTTGAATTGAAATCATAGTCTGGCTCGAAAATTCTTGTTCACCTTTTTAGCTTTTCTCGATATATGATTGAAACGGAGGAGAAAAAATTGCTTTGCATCGATTAAATCTCTAAAATTGAGTGAAAGATCGATTCTAATTCCTAGTGGAGCGCAAACAAGCCAAAATTCCTCCGATTTCTGATACGGTTACTCTTCGTTTTTTGAAACACGACAGAGCTACATTGAAAGAAATTTACGCAACAAACTACCCGTCGGTGGAAGCTTATATCAAACAAAATTCAGGAAGCAGTGATGATGCCAAGGATGTTTTTCAAGAAGCCATTACCGGCGCTTGGATAAATACCAAAGAAGGTAAGTTTCATCCCAAGGATGAGTCATCGCTCGGAGGATATATCTACAGCATTGCAAAACACAAGTGGCTCGATCGGATAAAATCAAAGTCTTATCGGTCAACAATGAGGTTGGCTGAGGATTACGATCCGGCCGAAGAAAACGAAACGGACATAGATGATGAGAAAGTGTTTCAATTGAGGCAGACTTACTCCAAAATCGGCGATAAGTGTCAAGCCATACTGAACCGATTCTATTACGGAAAAATGAGCTTGGAAGAAATCGGGGAAGAGCTGGGATTTGACGCGGCTACGGTAAAAACTCAGAAATACCGCTGCATGAAAAAATTACGCGAACTCAATTCAGGTAAAAATGACTGATTTGTCTGAAAAAGATTTTGAACGAATAGAAGATTTTTTGCTTGGCAGAATGTCTGAGAGCGAGAAGATCAATTTTGAAAAGTCCATACAAGAAGATTCAGCATTGGCTCAAGCCGTAAAAGAGCAAAAAAACCTGATCACAGCCATTGAGTCTGAAGGAATGCGAGCTGACTTGGAATCTATTCACGATGAGCTTTACGGAAGTAACAGTCAGAAGCGCCGACCCTATTTGCTCTTTTCCGCAGCAGCTTCTTTGGCAGTTCTCATTGGCTTCGGATTCTGGTTTTTCTTTCTCAATGAATCGGATGCCGACCTTATTGCGGAATACGCCTACATTGACCCGGGGCTGCCCGTTCCGATGAGCGCTACGGATAGCTACGACTTTTACGATGCTATGGTAGATTATAAAACGGAAGACTACAATATAGCCATTGAAAAGTGGACCCCCCTCCTGTCTGACGATCCCGGGAACGATACCCTGAATTACTACATCGGTGCAGCTTTTTTTAATCTGAGTGAATACGATAAAGCCAATCCATATTTAAAAAAAGTAGCGCTATCGGAGAATTCAACATTTAGTCATAAGGCCAACTACATGTTGTTCTTGTCGGATTGGCGCAGCGGTGATGAAGCTGCCGTGAGGAATTTCACTCCTTCAGAAAATTCTCCATTTCTTCCTGAAATACGCGCTATTCAAGAGTCGGTGAAAAAATGAGGCAAATGTTGGCGATAGCAGCTTGGTTCAGCATCAGCTTTTCAGGCTATTGTCAAACTTTTGACCCCTCGGTTTTCGAAACCAATCAGGCATCGGTTGATTCATTCTATGCCTTGGAGGCCTACCCCGAGCTCGAAAAAGCCTTGGATCAACAGGTAAACTATTTGATCGAAACTGCCAGATACGACTCGCTTCACGATTTCATTTATAAGGTAGGCAGAACCAAAAATCAGTTGGGCAAATCGGAAGAGGGATTTGAGCTGACTGAACACCTCTTAAGGCTGGTCGAAACGAAAACTACGGACTCTTCTGACATCCTGTTTGCTATAAATGAGCTTTCCTGGGTTTATTATGAAGCGGGGATCGATAGCATGTGCTTAGTGACGGACCTGAGATTTAAGAATTTTTGCGATGCTTACAGCCAAGCCGACCTTCAAGAAAGAACGGACGCCCATTACAATTTGGGATTTGACTACCAAGCAGCGGGTGACATTCCTCGGGCGGTATATCACTTCAAGGAGGCGCTGGAAATAATTGAGGAAGACTCTACCGATTTTTTAGGTAAGCGTATTGATTGCTACAATGCACTTGGGGCATCCTATTGGAAGTATGGCGATATGGGAAAAGCCAAAGCTGCACTAATGAAAAGTGGTGAGCTGGCGCTACAAATGGAAGATTCGGTTCGGTCTAAAATTTATGCTTCAAATGCAATCGGGAACCTTTCTCTGGCATACGAAGATGAAGGGAATTTGGCGAAAAGCATGGAACTTCTTGAAGAGGCAATTGACATGCGCAAAGCCGCACTGCCATTTATAAAAGAGGCTTATGATCGAGACATTCAACGAAAGCATTTGATCAACAATTACCACAATCTTTCAGGGCTTTATTTGACCATCGGCGACTTGGAACGCGCGCTGGCCATGGCAGACTATTCTTACTCGCTTTATTCGGAGTTTTTCCCTGAAGATAGGTCTTGGGAAATATCACACGAAGAAGCGCTTGGTAGCGTCCATTCTGCAGCAGGTAATTATGCTGCAGCGGAAAAACATCTGCTTAAGAGTTTGGAACTTACCATCGCTCAATACGGAGAGGTAAATTACTACACCCTCAACCGCCATCAACGTCTGGGAGAGCATTACTATTCCATGAAAAGCTACGAACGTGCGCTTGAACACCTGAATCAAACCATTAATCTGGCAACTCAGGTCTCAGATGAATTCAACAGTCAGGAACTGGCAAAGGCTCATCGATTAAGAGCCTCCGTAAAATCTGAAACGGGTGATGCCCGATCGGCCTTGGATGATTTGCGTGTTTCGCTCGGAATTTATCGCAAAACCTTCGGGAAAACAGGCAATCCGGTAGGAGACATCTTTCTGGAGCAAGCCAAAGTGTATGAATCTGCGAAAATGAGAGACAGCGCAGAGTTTTATCTCGACATGGCCTTGACAATTTTTAATACCAACAGAACAAAATTTCGAAATCAGGAAACTGAGGGATATAGCGGCATTGTGCGTTCACTGCCCGAAGCCTATATGATGAAGGCTAAGTATCTGGCCGGTCAAGACAGAGCTTCGCTCGATAAAGCTTTAAAAAAATTGGAATCGGCCATTGAGTACCTGAGAGAAGAGCGAAGAAACTTTGACTCAGACGGTTCTCAGTTATCCTTTATTGACGAACACGCCGAAGTTTATGGTGAAAGTGCTTCGGTGGCCTACCGGCTTTATGAGTTGACCGGCGAGGAAAAATACCGGGATGCCCTTTTGCGCTACGCCGAAGAACGCAAAACCGTCCTGCTTAAAAGACAATTGAATAAATTTTCCTCTTTAAGGGTGGCTCAAGTGCCCGATAGCATCATTTCTACTGAGAGGTTTTTGTTAAAGAAGCTTTCAGATCCTGAAGCAAAAGAAGAATACGGAGAGCTCGAGGAAAAATATGATGACTTGCTCGAGTTAATCAAAAAGAAATATCCGAACTATTATGAATTGAGATATGATTCTAAGACGGCGAGCCTAAAAGAAATCCAAGATCAGCTGGTTGATAACGATCAAACACTCATCGAGTTCGTGGAAACACCTCGGGAGCTTTTGGCTTTTGTTATCACATCGGAAAGAGCAGAACCGGTGAAATTGGAAAAGACGGATTATCAGGACAAAATAAAGAAACTAAATAAATACGTTGTAGATCGTGAGCTTAAACAAAGTTCTCTTTTGGCAAAAGAGCTGTATAGCGATCTCATAGCCCCTTTACAACATCAATTTTCAGGAACCGAGCTTTACATCATCCCCGATGGATCGCTTTACGCTTTAAATTTTGAAGTACTGATCGACGATAAGTCAAATCGTTTTCTGATAGAGGATTATACTATCTCGTACCTGCTTTCTGCTACTACTTCGATTTTGTACAAGGGTTTGCCAAATGAAGACGAAAGAAATAGCCTGTTAGCTCTGGCACCCGGTTTCGAAAATGGTGAAAATGAAGGTGGTGCGGGACAGAAGTTCATTCGTCAACCCTTTGCCATGAAAACGGCACAAGCCATAGGCGATCTGTTTTCAGGCCAATCGCTGCTTGCCGCGCAAGCTACGGAAGACCGTTTTAAAAGTGAGGCTGCTAAGCATCGTATAATTCATTTGGGTACGCACACCGAAATCAACACCACCTCACCGATGCTTTCGAGGCTCATTCTTACTCGAACTGTCAACGAAGATGGTTACTTGCACGCATATGAGATTTACAACCTGCCGCTCAGAGCTGAGCTGGCGGTACTCACGGCTTGCGAAACGGGCGTCGGGAAAGAAAGTCGATCGGAAGGCGTACTATCCATGGCCCATGGATTTGCTTACGCGGGTTGTCCTAGTTTGGTAATGTCTTTATGGGAAATTGATGAAAAAACTTCGGCACAAATCATTGAGTCGTTCTACCAGAACTTGGCAAATGGTCGGAATAAAAACGAGGCGCTGAGGCAAGCCAAACTGGACTACTTACACCAAGCTAAAGGCGAATTGAAAAACCCTTACTATTGGTCGGGTCTTGTATTATTCGGTGAGACGGAATCGATAAATTCCTCTTCACATTGGTGGTGGATCTCTGTCATCGCAATTTCTTTACTACTCATTGTGATTCTGTTTCTTTTGAGAAAAAAGAAAAGTACGCTTTAATTGTTCACTTCTTTCGAGATAGCTCGATGAACAAAAGACTGATTAAATAATCGCACTAAATCAAGTTTGATCATTTAAAAAATCAGACAGGCGCCTGCTGAGGTAGGAAAGCAAGCGGCTTCGCAAGGAGTCGCTTGTTTGCTTTAGGATCGTCCTTAAAAAGTTAAGTAAACGCATTTCTTGTTAACAAGCGCTAAAAAACGAAACTCAAAACACTGAATTTGATATGTTTGAAGCCGATGGTTTCCAAGACAAGTTTTCGGCTAAAGCGGTTTTTCTATTCGGTCCTGTTGGCTTTTTTCATCATAGCGACACTCAACAATTGCACTTCTGAAAAGCAACGGTCAAAATATCTTAGATGGGTAGGTGATATTGAAAATGACCCAAAATCGGATGAATTGGCCTTCAAACTTTGCAACAGCGAGATGCTTACCAAACAATATTTTCATGTCGGTGAAGGAATTCAATACGATGGTGAAATGTTTAAAATCAGAGAGGTTTTCCGATCGAAATACAAAAGTGTAAACATCAATCAAAGCGGATGGGTTCGAATTCGATTCATCGTAAACTGCAGAGGTGAAGCAGGTCGCTACCGAATGATCGAATCAGACCAAAACTACCAATCCCGAGCATTTGACGGTCGGATAACTGATCAATTACTTACCATCACAAAATCCTTAGATGGGTGGAAACAGTTGCCCGATGCTGAAAATTCCCACGATTACTATCAATATTTGATTTTCAAAATAAAAGACGGTGACTTATTAGAGGTATTGCCATGAATAAATTCTACTTCGCTCTCATCTGTTGCTTAGCATTTTCCAGCTTAATTGCTCAACCCAATTGCAATGCATTTCTGTATTACGGAGATACGCTAAAGTATGAAGCTTGCCTCGAAGCAGAGAAACGGGCGGGACACTACCAATTCAGTCGGGAATATCAGGAGGCATTGGATAAAGCCTTGGCCATTGATTCGACTTTTGCCTATGCGTATAAAGTGAAATCGACTGCCTACCTGAAAAGTGGTGATTTCATCACTTGGAAAGCGCTGATTGACAAAGCAGTAAAATACGATCCGGAAGGTGAATTATTTTATCGCGGCTGGTGTCGATACCAGTTTTTCAGAGATTACGAGGGAGCCATAGCAGATATCGAATTGCTGGAAAGCTTGGTGGATTATGACATTGGCTTCGGACAAAACGGAGATTATCATCTGTTGATCACGAAGGCCCTTTGTTACAAAGCCATCGGCCAATCGGATAAAGCCATATCAATCATCGAAGAAAAGCTCTCAGACTCCACCTACTTTGCCAGCCCATATGACTACCTGCATCTGGGTGTACTTTATTTGGAAAAAGGAGATATTGATCGAGCCATACAAGCCTTAGAGACTCAAGAAACAGTTAACGACCTTGCGGAAAATCGTTATTTTATAGCTCTGGCTTACCGCCAAAAAGGCGCTTTGCAGCTATTCAGGGATAATTTAACTATGGCCGAGAAACTCTATAAAAACGGAATAAGGATGCTTGATCCATATACCACTCACATGGACAGGATTTATTTAGCTCAAATTGAAAAGCTGATGGAATCTGAATTCAAATAAAACTCCTTTTAAAAAAAAGAGGTGACCATATTGCCACCTCTTCCTTTTCGAGTTTAAGCTTGGCTAGCGCCGTTCACCCTCTACCCAGTCAGTAGAGTTTACGTTTGGATCGGTATTCGGATTATAAAGACTGTTATCGCTTGGTATGTACTCACCGTTTGAATTCATCCAATAGGTATCTGAATGACCTTCGATCTGATATGTTTCACCGTTCGATGAATTGTAGATGGTGTTTTCTTCCAAGATTCCATTTGAAATCCGTTGATTGCTTCGATCAAAACTTTCGCTTTGACTTCGATAAATGCTCATCTGTGATTCGTTGATCGCATTGCTGCTATTCACGTGAGCTCGTTGCGTGGCCTCAAAACTTGCCTGATTTTGACGCATTCTGCTTTGAAATGCAGCGTCATTCGCATTCAGCTTAGATGACTCTCGGGAATTAAATGCTGCTATCGCGGCAGGATTATGACGGATATTTTCCAGCCCATAGATGTAGGCCTGTTTTGCCGATTCGAAATTAGAGGCCGGTGCAGTAAGGTTTTGTAAGTAATAACCCCAGTAATAAAGACCCATTCCGAAAGTTTCATAATAATGGACGATCAGCAACTCCTTATTTCCATCCTTTCCGGTAAACTCTACTCCCGCCACGTCAAAAGATTTTTGTTGCTGACCATAAGTTAGCAATTGATCACTATACGCCTTGTCAGCTTGTGTGAGCTTTGGCAAAGGATACATTCTTTCAAATTTGAATCCTTGTTGCCGTGCTGATCTTGCAATGTCTTCTCGAATGACCGTTTCGATTCCTACAGGTTGACGAACACTCTGTCCGTTCTGCTCATACATTTGATTCATGTAAGGATCACTAGAAAATGCAAAAGATTGAGCTCCAAAATTTCGAATTTCAATACCTCCCGGGCCGGTAAGGGCCGGCTGTTCTCCCGTTGGATTTGGATTTAATTTCCAGGAAGCGGGAAGTGGCATCTGCGCTACTACCTGACCCGTATTCGGGTCTGATATATTTTTCATTTCTACATTCCTTTCTCCGCTTTCGTGCGCCATTTGAACATATTGAGGCTGAGAAGAGTTGTAGTAGCCATCCCCATAATTCTGACCTGAGCAAGAAGAGGTTGATATAATAAGGACGGATAAGATTGAGAGACCGACGGTTTTCATGAGATTGAATGATTCGTTTCCTTTTAATCGAAAAATTCCAGAAAGGTGAACAGATAATTCAATCCGTTTCAGAGGATAATCTTACCAGACCAATTCGAAACAGTTGACCTGAGATTTTACCCAATCCATATGAGCATCAAAGCGGTGGTTTGACCACTTTTCATTAAGATCTGAAACGTCGACCAATAACTTGAAATGGTGAAACGGGCGGGCACTTTTAAGAGCTCGTTCCAATTCCGTACGCTCAAAGCTTTCTTGTAATGACCACGTAAAATCTTGCATCATCCGATAAGATTGAGAGCTATCCATGGTTTGGAAAACCAGATAATCACTTTCATTACCTTCCAAGGCATACAAAACTTCTCGCCATTGCTCCGGATCGAAGTACGGGTCATCCTTCTTAGGTAAGAAATACATCGTGCCTTTTAGCTTGTGAATCCAGCATTCCAAACCACATTGAAGCCAATCGGCTATTTCGCGCACGGTATTTTCAGATAATTTCACCGCCTTAAAATACATAACTCCCTGAAATAAAGAAGCGAAACCACAAAAAAATATGATTTCGCTCTCAAATATTTCTATGATTCAGTCCCGATCAGTTGCCTGAATTGGTTATGGCAATATGATGTGTGATTGAATTATCGGTTCCTGACGCTTTCAGAAGATAAGCCCCGTCGGACAAATGACCAATATCTAATTTGTAATTAACGGAATTTCCAACACTTGATTCATGCACTCTTCTTCCGATCATATCGTAAACTTCAATTGTCTGCATTTCAAAGGTAGAAGAGATTTGAAGTTCACCATTTGAAGGATTGGGATATACATTTACTAAGCCTTCACTACCAAATATTTGTTCCTCTTGATTTTCAGAAATACTGAACGGAGTGATGAAAACATCGGTAACAGACCATGGAGTAAGAACCAAAGGACTTAATTGGCATCCACATCGCACCCGCCATTCATACCAAGTTCCCGGCTGCAGTGAGTTATTACTCACAAACAATTCCGAAGCTTCGGGAACCAAAATATTTACGTTCTTCCATCCCGAATTACCTATGATTCGACCGTTCACTTTGCAACCTATCGTTCCCGGAACCGGGTCCCAAGAGAGGGTCACACCATTAGATTGTATTTCGACATCGAGATTTTCAGGTGCGAAATCACAGGATATCGGCGCAGCACAATCATCAAAGAAAGTTTGAGCTCGATTGAAAGCATCTACACCGATTACTTCTCCCATTATCCTTCCGGGAATGTCATCAGCCGGAGGGTGAATTCCTCCCCAAATTCGTGACAGTCCCGATTCATCGGCAGCATCGCGATAAGTAGCCCATTGAAGCTCTACATCAATGCTTGGTCCATCTTCGAAAACGAGAAACTCATCCTGAGGCGCTATGAATGTTCCCATTCCTCCGGGAAAGAATGCATCACCCGTAAATGCAGTTAGCACCTCTGCTGCAGCTCTGGAAAAGGTAGAATGTCCTGATACATAGCCGGCAAAAGGCGGAGTAACAAAAGAAGGTCGCTGATACGGCACCCATTCTTCCGCAAGTATCCAATCTACTCCTGCCTCGTCGGTATCTACATTGTCAATGACTTCGTGACCTCTCCACGCTTTTACCTTTATTTTATTGAGGTTCTCATTTCCGGCTCCGGCCAATGGGTCACCAACTTGTACCAACTCAACCAACCCGGGAATCAATTCCAATCCCGCAGGATGATAATTCGGCGAACCGGGTTCTGAACTCTGTCCCAAATCAGCCATGGCTCGAATGGCCGATATGGGGCGAATAAAGTCATAACGCCCTTTAACTCCCCAAGCAGCAACGGCAGCATCGTGCATTGCGCCTCCCAAGGTGAAGTATCCTTTTATATTCCACTCCGTTTCTGAGACTTCAGCCCCTAAACCTTCTATTTTGTATTCTACCTCAGGATGATCGGTTACGTAGTTGAAAATGGAGAACCAATGCCCGGGAGGTGTTTCAGAATCGGGGCCATCTGCCCAAAATTCAGCTAACACTCTCGCATAATCTCCGCGAGGTACCATATTCGGCTCATAAGGAAGTCCGGTAGACGGATTGACGGCATGACCGGGACTTGTGGTACCTCCGTCTAATTGATTGTAGAAACTCGGATGCCCTGAAAAAGTAACGGGAAGAGCACCTCTGTTTCCAATCGCTCCCGGAGATATATCCCACATCTCTCCATCAGTAGGATCCAGATGGGAAGACCATAACAAAGTAGTCATGAAAGTCCATCGGTATAGATCCGTCTCTCCGGCACCTCCTGCCTCCCACTGAGGAGGAGCGCCCGGATCCAGAAAAGTTTTGTAGTCAAATCCATCCCTTTCAAAAGTAGTTGCCTGATCATCGTCCAAAGCAAACTTATTCACTTGTCCCCATTCGGGTGAAAGAAACTCAGGAGCGGCCCCCGGGATTTCATTACCACTTTGATCGATGAAGATCTCCAAAATCAGAGGTTGCCAGCGATTCATATCAGCAATAAGCGGGTTCCCGGGATCTTCCACACTGAGCGGCGGATTTACCGGATTGTAAAACTGATTGACATAGAGATTGGCCTCATTCGAATTGTCTTGAAGTCCGAAAGCGATTATCTCCTCGGCGATATAATTTCCTAAAGCTGCCGCCGATCCATTGGAGTAGTCAGTAGAAGTAAATGTGAAATCATACCCCAATTCATTCATATGGTTGTCATAGGCTTGCTGTAGAAGAATGGCATTGGGAGCATTTTGAAAACGATGTGAGAGCAGGCGATACGAAGCATAACTAATGGCTTCTGCCACCGCCGCATTCTTATTTGACGGAAGCGGGAAGGGAGTGAAATCAGACACGAACCCGTCACGATCCTGACCCAACAAGTAGGAGCAGCCATCGTAATAAACCGACCAAACATCCCACATGGCGATGGAATGATGAAATAGATTTCGAGCATGCATGGTAGGTCTGGCAAAATCGCGCCGTATAGAGGCCAAAAGCATTTCATTCCACTGTCTGGCTATATCCAAATTCGTATCCACCACGGGAAACTCCGATGAGGGTGTACAATCGGGATCGGGATTAGTCGGGCAAGGATCGCACGCATCGGGTAAGCCGTCATTGTCAAAATCGGCGGCATCTTGCACGATATCGCAAGAATTGTTCATCACGACTTCATAGCCTTCACATTTTCCGTTGATAAAATCGAAAAGCCCGTCTCCATTAAAGTCGGCTATGGCAATATCATAACTATTCGTAGCCCAAGGATAGAAGCCATCGTTAAACATTTGCGTGAAAACGCCGCCATTATTCTGTAGGATCTTGAGCTCACGGCTTGAATTACAAGGCGGGATATCCACATCCACATCGCTGGTTATAATGTCGAGATCCCCATCCAGATCCAAATCAGCTTTTTCAACATTTCCGCCAAATCCTCCTGAACCGTCAACAACATTAATTCTAGTGGTATTGCAACTTATATCCTGAACGGCAGAATTTACTTGGATGACGTAATCCGCTCCGTCATCCACGACGAAAACATCATTGAAACCATTTCCATCAAAATCGGCAATACTGATCATGTAAGGAGAGAACGGGGCAATATTCTGCCAATTTGAAAAATTGCCCGTTCCGTCATTAAATAGCACGAAAACCCCGTTATCATTGAAAGGTGCCACGCTAAATAAGGTGGACACTTTAATAATATCTAAATCGGAATCACCATCCATGTCTTCTAATTCGACGGCAGTCCCGAAAGCGGAATTTCTCAAGTCTCCCAATCTGGACTGGCTCTCGTTGGTAAAAACTCCGTTACCATCATTCATTAAAAGGAAATCTTTAGCCGCACCTCCACCCTGCTTATAGTTAAGGAAATAAAGATCATCATCACCATCGCCATCGAGGTCTCCTGCCTGAACGGCACACATTAGGATGGCATCTTCAGTCAAAAGAGGAAATCGGGTTGAGCTTTCGTCCGTCAAACCCAGCCAATTGCCATTGATATCTTCTCCCTGATTGGCATAGTACATCGGTTGCTGCAGGAATGTATTGGCTATGATTACATCTTTCCAGCCATCATCATCCATATCATGAATGATAACATGTCTTCCGAAAGTAGGCGTATTGATGAATCCCGGCGCCAGAGCAGCGGTCTCATCCGTTAAAACACCATCTTGATTCATAAGCAGGAGAGCGGTTTTTGCGGGCTCTGAAGAATTGGAAAAGGGTTCTTTGCGAACACAAACCACATCTTCGAGTCCATCGTTGTCCAAGTCTCCCACGGCAAAGTCTTTTTCTTCCGAATCAGTTGCAGCAACTGAGGATAGCACTAAGCGGTTTTCGGTCTCTACATCAAAATTGAGCCAATCTTGAGCAGTGGTATGTGAAGAATAAAAAGTAGACAGCAGGAAAATTCCTGCACAAAGTGAAGAAAAATGTTTCATCAGATTATTTGGTTGTTTCCCGATAAGGTCGGGTTAAGTTAAAATGACAGGTTAAAATTTATGAAGGGAAAGTTAGTCTTTTATTGGTAAAAGAGACAGGTTTAAAAGGAGATTTAAATCACTTTTATATCTAGTATTATCAAATTACCTTTTGATTCCACTGTGCAATGCATTCCACAAGTAATCGAACATATCACTTAATGAAGTTCTGAAAATCAGCACTGATGTGTGCCGGCATGATTTTCCCTTTTTTCACATCAAAACCTACCCAATGAAAATTTTCAGAAAAAAAGACTTTGAGCAATTATCACAATTTCATGGAAAGCATTGTATCTCCGTTTATCTTCCTACAGAGCAGCATACCGATGGCGAGGATGGTCGGAAAAAGAGTAAGATTCATTTAAAAAACCAAGTGAAGGAAGCGTCGAGGCAATTGCAGTTTTTTGGCATGAAGGAAAGCGAAATTGATACTTATTTGGAGCCATTTCAAAAATTAGAAGAGGATGTCGATTTCTGGATTAATCAATCAGAAGGCTTGGCACTTTTTTACCAAGGAGAAGAAATTAAATCTTACTCGTTGCCCATGCGTGTAGAACCGATCACCTATGTTAATGATCACTTTTACTTAAAACCAATGGCCAATTTGACTCATGGCGCATGCAGACATTTCATCCTTAACTTGAGCCTGAAAAGTGCGAAACTTTATGATGTCACCATTCATGGAATTTCGGAAATTTCCGTAAGCAAACACATACCTCAAGACATGCGCGATTCCGTTGGTTACGAATTGGAAGAAGAACATTTGCAGCAGCGGTCCGGTCACGGCGAAAGTGGAGACTCTCAGGGTATATTTCACGGTCACGGGGGTGGTAACGAAAATGAGAAGAAAGATGAAGCGCTAAGATATTTCCAAGATATTGACAATGGCTTGCGCGAATTGCTTTACGAAGAAAAAGTTCCACTCGTCGTTGCTTGTGTTGATTATCTCTTTCCTATTTATAAAGAAGCAAATACCTACAGATATTTAGTAAACGAACCGATAGAAGGAAATTATGAGAATACTGATATAAAAGTACTGAAGGAAAAAGCTTGGGAAATTGTTAAGGATAACTTTGACGGAGAACGCATGGGTTCAGAAGCTCGATTTAATGCTTTGGTAAACGAAGGCAAATCATCATCTGACCCGGCGAAAGTTATACCTGCATCCATTGCCGGTAGGACGGATATTCTTTTTCTGAAAAAGGGAGAACAATTGTGGGGTCGATATAATGAAAAGGATCACCAAATAGAAACACACGAAGTAAGACGCATGGGTGATGCTGATCTGTACAATTTGGCAGCAAGTCACACCATTAATCAAGGAGGTAAAGTCTATTTGGTCGATGCTGATTCAATGCCTTTGAAGAATACCGAGATAAACGGAATTTTCAGGTATGACTATTCCTCATAATGTCTGGTGGCGCTGCGAAGCCTTTCTGAAATAATACGGCGCAGACTCAGCGGTTTTACAACCTCCACATCGTCTCCGTAGCTTAAGATTTGCATAACCAACTCGTGGGTTATGGACAAGTAAAACTCCACTTCGGTGGAGTTTTTATTTTCACTCACAATTTGCTGCGATTCGTGCCACGGCTGACTTTCAACATACTTTCCCGATACGGGCGAGAATCGAAGTAGAATCTTTTCGGGGGCTTCATCCGGTACCGTAATCCCCAAACTGTGCTTGAAATAGCGATCAGAATCAAAATCGGGATTCCGCTTGAACTTATCATCTGAAACTTTCACTTCCCCCTCTACCCTGTCTAAGCCAAAAACCACCGTTGCTTCTTTTGCGGGATTAAATCCAATAACGTACCAACGATTGCGGTATTCCTTAAGCAAGTAAGGGTGAATCTGATACTTACGCGAAGGTTCACCCGAAAATTTCTGATAGTTGAATGATACGACTTTTCGCTCTCTAATGGCCGTCAGGAAATGCTTCAAATAAATCGAGCCCTTGTACTCCGGAGCGGTTTCAAATCTCACGTATTGCTCCACTTCCTGCCCGTCATTTGGCCTTAAGCTCAACCGACCTAAAATTTTATCAATGGCATCTCCCGACGACTGAAACAACTGAATGCCTCGAAACTGAGCCAATGTATTAGCCGCAAATTCGATGGCTTCGATATCTTCTTGGTTTAGCGGAAGCTCATCAATGCTATAATCGGGATCTTCGTAATAATAGCCCCGCTCTGTTTTGTGATAGGCTATCGGAGCGTAATAGCCCAAATTTGCCTCATTGCGCATAGCATACAGATCCTTCTCTATAGTGCTGATGGAAATTCTGTCGCCTTCCGAACCATACAACTCCTCTTCGCACGCTTCTCGTAAGTCCTCTTTATTCGGATAGGGATTGAATTTATTGCTGATGCATCTATCGATGATACGGTAACGAAGAAGGGCATATTTATTTGCAGGCATTGACTCGTCTTTCCGACAAAAATATCAACTTAATCCTGCATCTGTGCTACTTTTGCGGCGATGCAATATTTAGGTTTCGCCATCGCTTATACACTTTTGTGGATCATCACTTGGTTGCCGCTCGGAGCTTTGTTTCTTTTTGGCGATCTGTTTTATCTCATTGCCTACCGCATTCTCGGTTACCGAAAAGAAGTTGTGCGAGCCAATCTGAAAAATGCATTTCCCGAAAAGTCGGAGAAAGAAATTCGAAAAATCGAAAAGCGATTTTACCGTCATCTCGGTGATAGTTTTATCGAGTGGTTTTACCCGCTGCATCGCTCTGCTGAAGAGCTCAAGTCGAGATACGTCTTTAAAAATCCTGAAATGCTGAATAAGCTTTACCTCGAGGGAAAAAGCGTTTGCGGCATCTTGGGCCATTATGGAAATTGGGAATGGCTTTCCTTATTACCTACTCAGGTGAACCACAAGGTGTGGGCGATTCACAAACCGCTCAAAAACCCTCACTTCAACGGGTTGATCAATGGTTTGCGATCAAAGTACGGTGTGTACATGGTTTCTACCAAAGACAGTTTCAGGAAATTAAAAACGGAAAAGGATAACGGTGAAATAACCATGACCTATTTCTTGGCCGATCAAAGTCCGCAAGAATCGAAAATCAAGTATTGGACGACTTTTCTAAACCAAGATACCCCTGTTTTTCTGGGTGCCGAACAGATTGCGACAAAGCTTGAAATGGCGGTTGTCTTTTTTGATATTCGAAAAGTTCGCCGCGGTCATTATGAAATCGAGTTCAAGCTACTTTCAGAAAATCCGAAAGAAGAGGCACCTTATTCGATCACCGAAAAGCATGTGAGAGCCTTAGAAAACAGAATTGAAAAAGAACCTGAATGGTGGCTATGGAGCCATCGCCGTTGGAAGCACAAGAGAAGACAGGATTAGGTTATTTAAATCAAAATGAAGAAATTGGCCGAAACCAATTATCATTTTACCATGAAGTCTTTTCTGGCGCTGCTTACATTTTCGCTTGTTACTGTTTTAGCCTTTGGCCAACTCTCTGAACTGACGTACACACATGACGGCCAAGAAAGAAGCTACTTTCTCTATCTTCCCGATGACTTAGCACCCGGAGCTCCGCTTGTTTTCGTTTTACATGGCTACACCTCAAATGCGTCGACCATCATCGGCAATTACGGAATGAACGATGTAGCTGATGCCAACGGATTTGCCGTTTGTTATCCTCAAGGTACCCAAGACCTTTCGGGAACGACTTTTTGGAATATCAACTTTCCGCTGGAATCTGTAGATGATGTTGGATTTCTGAGCAATCTGGCTTCTGATCTTCAATTGATTTATGATCTGGATGAAAACTGCACCTACGTCTGCGGTATGTCAAATGGCGGAATGATGAGCTACTATTTGGGGTGCGAGCGTTCGGATGTATTCAAATCATTTGCTTCGGTGACGGGTACTATTACCGACAATTTCATTTCTGCTTGTCAGGGTAATATTCCCGTACCTTATATGGAAATTCACGGTACCGCTGATCTTGTAGTACCTTACAATGGCGGCGATATCGCAGCAGCCACTTTCGGAAGCTTTTTTCCCGTAGAGCAAATTTTCAGAACCTGGAAAAACATCAATGATTGTCAGACGGTATCAACATTCAGCATTCCCAATGCTCCGGTCATAGACTTCTCATCGGTTCAAGGTGCAGAGGTTTCTGATTGCGATGGAGGGCTCAAAGCCAAATTCTATCGTGTGGAAGGTGGTGGCCACACTTGGCCCGGAGCACCTCCGGTTCCGTTGTTGGATTTTTTGCAACCTACCAATCAGGACATCAATGCCAGCGTTGAAATCTGGAATTTTTTCAGTTCAGTTTGTTCTCCCTCCGGCATTGCTACCGAAAATGAGGATAACAGCGCCGAAGAGATTACTCTGTTTCCCAATCCAAGCTTTGGTGACATAAATATTGACTTAGTCGGGAGTGACAGAGCGGCAATCACCATTATATCCGTGGAAGGTCGAGTTGTGTATCAAGACTACCTCAATGAGGGAAGAAACTATCTCTCTCTGCACCATCTTGATAAAGGATTTTACTTGGCTCGAATTCAAGGAGAAACGGAGCAGGTCATCAAATTCATTTTGGAATAATCGCTCAGGACGAGTTTACGCATCTTCCTTTCGGGGAACCGCAAAATGTTTGTCAAAGAAAGCTTTGAGCTTGTCTCTGAAAATGGGGTAACCGTTTAAATCGCCGTGATGCCCTCCCGGAACAGTCACCATTTCTGCTTTTGCTTTGGCCGATTTATACAATGAAAAGCCACATCGGTATGGCACAATACGATCTTTAGTTCCGTGAACGATCAAGATATTAGCTTTGCTTGCCTTGAGGTAGAGCTCATTTCTGAAATCGAACTTCAACAGCATTCCCGCAGGAAAAATCTTTAAGTAATAAAGAGCCACATTTTTCAAACTGTCAAAAGGTGCTTCAAGAACTACCCCTCCCGAATTGGAATGAGCTGAAAGCCAAGTAGCCATTGCGCTACCGAGAGAGCGGCCATAGATGCAAATTTTACTTTCAGGATATGATTTTAGCAGATGTTCATAACAAAGTAATGCATCGGCATAGAGGGTTTCCTGAGTTCGCAAACCTCTGCTTTTACCGTAACCCCGATAGTCGGGCACGAATACGTCAAAACCAAATGAATGCAATTCTTCGGCGATCGGCCCCCAGCGCGTTATATGCCCCGTATTTCCATGGAAATACAGTATGCACCCTCTGGGATTTTTTGCTTTGAGATGCAGGGCATGTATGCGTCCCCCCTCTACTCCATCAAGAAACACTTCCGAAAATTCTTGCCCTAATTCTATCACTGCATCATCAGTGAGCGTACCGAGTGGCACAAAGATGAGCCGCTCCTGAAAGAAGTAGTAAAAAAAGCAGACTGCCAGATAAATGGCGACTGCAATTAGCGGAATTGTATAAACCCAATGGCCTGTTGTCAAAACAATGCTTTACTATGGTCGTTTAGCATACAAAGGTACCTTTCAAACATGAACTATACGTTGATATCGCTTCCTGAAAATACCATGTCTTATCAAGAGTATTTACGGAAGGTGAAAGAATTGGTTGACAAAAAAGCAACTTCGGGAATGAATCAGTCGGAGAGTTTGATCAACTACACTTATTTGAATTTCCGCCGAATGAGTCGACTGAACAAAACCATTCAGTTAGATAATGAACTTCTGAACGAAGTGAATAAGGTGAATAAAAAAATGATTTGGGTGGTGATAACTGAAGCTTGGTGCGGAGATGCCGCTCAAAACCTGCCCTACATAGCAAAATTGGCAGAAGCTTCAGAGAATGTGGAATTACGATTGGTTTACCGAGATGAAAATCCCGACTTCATGTATCGCTACCTGACCAACGGGGGCAAGAGCATTCCTAAGCTTATTGCATTTGATGAAGGTTCGGGAGAAGAGCTATTTACTTGGGGGCCCCGACCTGCTCCCGTGCAAAATATGGTTATGGAATATAAGGCTCAGCTCGATCATGAAAAAGTGCCGTTTGACCACTTCAGTGAGAAAATTCATCATTGGTATTTTAAGGATAAGAACAAAACGTTGAAAATGGAACTTTTACATATCTTTCGCCACTTGGATTAACCTTAAAATGAAGTAATGAAAAGAATTTTTTCCGCAATCGTCATGTGCCTCGCCGTTTTGGTTTCCGTAGCTCAGGAGACGGATAAAACGGACAAATCCGTGCTTAAATCTGAGATAAAGGATTTGGAAAAATCCATAAAAGAGCAAACCAAGGATATTGAGAAGATTGAAAAATCTTTGGCTGATGTGAGGCCAGAATTGGAGCAAGCCAAAAGAGATGTAAGCATTTTGGAAAACCGACGCGACAGTATCAGAGCTGCCGCCGATGCCTTTGATTATCCAAGCAAAAAGGCTGAATACAAAAGCTTAAAAAAACAGTACAAGAAAGCGGAAAAGAGCCGAAAGAAAGCCGAAAAGAACATCGCAAAAGCTGATGAAAAAATCAGCACGGCTGATTCGGAGATGACCATTGCGAAAAAGTCAAAAGCCGATGCGGAAAGCAACTTGAGTCGGCATCAAAACAGCAAGGGTGATAGCTTGAGCGCTGAAGCGGAAAAGCTGCACATGACTAAAGAAAAAGAATTAAACAAGACGGTGAGCACTCATGGAAAAGCTGTATCGAAACACGAAAAAGCAATAAGTAAGTATGCCACGCTGAAAAGTGAATCGACTCAAGAGTTAAGTGAGTATTCAGCCAAATCGGCAGAGCTGAAAAATGATATGGATGCGCTGCAACTTGAAATGGACCGCAATGACCCCAAAGTGATCGAAAAAGAACTAAAGACTTACGAAAAGCGAATTTCAGAAAGAAAGAATGAAGTGGAAGACCTTCAGTTGGAATTTGATCAAAAGACACAGAACATCGCTGAAAAGCACGACCTGATCGAACAAAAGAAAAAGTTGAGGGAAGAGAAGGAGAGTATGATCAGAAGAGATTAGTCATTTTTGAATTCAATAGCTAAACCATATGTTTTTCAATTATCAAAGCTCTCAATGGTTTTGTCAGACAGATTGCAATGGTTTCAATCTAACTCTAAATTCAATAGTGTTAATTAATTTTAATTCGATTAAGTCATAAACTTTATATATTTCAGTAAATGAAATCTCTGAGTAAACTTATCGAATTAAAATATCATGGCTGACGACAAAATAAAATTAGAAGGACAAAGAAGAGCAGTAAGAGAACACATAGAGAAATATAAAAACTACCCTGATCCCAGGGACAAGGATTTTGCCTATAAGACGATCAGAAATGCTCAAGAACAAATTCAAAAAATTAGGATAAGACATCCACATTGGCCAATGAGTTTTGAAGATAACTGGAGACCATAAATAAATTTCCTCAGTCGAGTATCGCCTTTCTAAAATACTCGGCTTCTTCCTCACTCCATTCTCCGGCTACGGAACGTAAATAATCGATATCATCTTGGTTCTTCTGATGAGCTGTCATTTCCTTCAATTCAGCCAAGATCAATTCTACCAATCGTATTCTATCATTCAGGCTCAGTCCTTTCAATAAATTGAGCATTTCTGTTTTACTCATTACTCGATTATTTCAAATAAAGTTAAAAAATAATCGGCATTTCCGGTAGATGTGAAACTAAGCGGAAGGTTAGAAATCTAGTGTGAACTAAAGAATTGCTTGTGATTGAAAAACTACCCGCATAGTTGGTTTTCGTAGCTCTCTCAATCGATTTTGCAAAGATAACCTTCAACCAACTCGCGGATACAGCCTTGACCTCCGCCCTTTTTCAATACAATGTGAGCGGCCTGCCTGGCTTGTAAGACGGCATCGGCGGGAACGGCTGCTAAACCTACTTTTTTCAAAATAGGCACATCATTGAGGTCATCTCCCATATAGGCTACATTTTCAAAACCAATACCTTTTTGATAAAGCCATGATTCTAAAATCTCAAGCTTGGGTGTATTGCCGACGTAGACATTTTGAATGCCCAGAATTTCGGCTCTGATTTTAACCACTTCCGATTTTGAGGAGGCACTGATGATCCCAAATTCCAATCCGCGGTCGGCTGCTTTTTTTATAGCCATACCGTCTTTCACATTGAACTTCTTGGCATCCTCACCATCTGAAGAGTAATAAAGTCCGCCATCGGTGAATACACCATCCACGTCAAGGACGACGAGTTTGATGGCAGCAGATTTGGCCAACTCGTCTCGTTTCGCCAAATCAATCTGATTTAAAATTTCAAAAGGATAACCCAATTGTGAAACCAAATCCCAGAGTTCATCGGGATTTAAAGCTAAAAAATCTTCTCCCGAAAGAGAGGGGGCCCCTCTTTCGCGGAGAAGAAAATTTATATTGTCGAAGAGCATTATTTCTCTACGATCTCAATTAATTCAATTTTGAACGTCAACGGTTCGTTCGGACCGATTTTAGGGGGCGAACCGCGCTCACCGTAAGCAAGTCCGGGTGGTATAACCACTTTCCACGTACTACCTACCGGCATCATTTTCAACGTTTCCGTCCATCCTTTGATTACACGGTTCAATGGAAACTCAGCAGGAGTACCTCTCTCGTAGCTGCTGTCAAATACTTCGCCTTTCGTGTTGGTACCTTCGTAGTTTACCTTCACCACATCGGTAGCTTCAGGCTTAGGACCATCACCTTCTTCCATTACCTGATATAGAATACCATTCTCCATTTTTTGGTATTCACCGGTGGCTTCTTGCTCATCCATGAATTCCTGAGCTTTTGCGGTAGCTTCTTCAGCCGCTTTAGCCTGAATTCGCTGCATGTAAGCCATGATGTACTGGTTTCCTTCGTTCATGTTTATCACCAGTGCAGAATCACCTTCCATACCATCTCGTACTCCCATCATCAAGCGGTCTAAATCTACATCTTCGATGTTGGCTTGTTTGATATTGGTTGCCAAACTTGCTCCCATGATGTATGAAATGGAATCCATTTCATTGTCCAGCGACACCGTAGCTCCGGTATTTCCGCTATTTTTCTGAGCACAAGCTCCCGATCCCAAAAGGATCAATACTCCGGCAAAAAAACCGATCTTTTTCATTCTATTCTTCATTATTGATTTTGATTTGATTCGTATTTGCGGGTAAATACCCATTTGTTTTGAGCTAAATCCGATAGTGATTCATTTAAATGATAACCTTCAGAATCGAACCCTTTCAAATCTTCCGGTTCCTGAATTCGATTCTCAACGGCATATTTCGCCATAAGACCTCTGGCCTTTTTGGCAAAAAAGGAGATCATCTGAAATTTATCGCCGCGCTCCTCTTTGAATTCGGGAGCTATAACGGGAATATTTAATGCTTTAAAATCTGCAGCTTTTCCATACTCAATCGAAGCTAAGTTGAGGATGAACTTTGAGTCCGTCTTTTCAATGTCTTCTTGGAGTTGTTTTGAAATGGCCTGTTTCCAGTACTTGTAAAGGCTATTCTTTTTGGGGGTGATACTCCACGAAGTCCCCATCTCCAAGCGGTAAGGTTGAATGGCATCCAATGGCCTCAAAAGGCCATAAAGCCCCGACAAAATGCGCAAGTGATCTTGAGCAAAATCCATGTCGGCTTCGGAGATCGTTTGGGCTTGAAGGCCGTGGTATACGTCTCCGTCAAAAGCGTACACGGCCTGTTTACTGTTTTCTTCGGTAAAGGGCAGAGACCATTTTGCGTAACGTTCAACGTTAAGCTGAGCTAAGTCCTCGCTGATATTCATCATCGACCTTAGCTTTTTTACCGAAAACTTCTTGAGTTTATTTGCTAAATAATCCGCTTCTTTGGCGAAGATCAAATCTGACCGCCGCGCATAAGGTGGTTTCGACTCAAAGTCGAGACTCTTGGCGGGTGAAAGGATTGCTATCATTTGTCAGTTTGATTAAATCTACAAAGGCGGCAAAGTTAACAAGACACTGAGAAACGCCTAATTATTATACCTTGGTAATTTAAAATCGGACGGTTGGCTACATTTAAAGAATTAGGATTAGGAGAAGAGCTTTTGCAAGGCTTAGATGCGATGGGATTTGAAAAGGCTACACCCATACAAGAAGAAGCTATCCCGAAAGTACTGGATGATAAAGACCTTATAGCATGTGCGCAAACGGGGACGGGCAAAACCGCAGCTTTCGTGCTTCCCGTACTTCAGAAACTCATGAGCAATCGCCGCTCGGATAATTCCATCCGTGCGTTGGTAATTGTTCCTACCAGAGAACTCGCTCTGCAAATTGATCAGTCGGTTATGGGCCTCTCCTACTTCGCAGATGTCAGCTCTATAGCCCTATACGGCGGCGGTGACGGTGCCGACTTCAATCAGCAGAAAAAAGCATTAGAGTCGGGTACGGATATGGTAATTGCTACTCCCGGCAAGCTCATTTCTCATTTGAACATGGGCTACATGAACATGAAGAATCTGGAGTTTCTGATTTTGGATGAAGCGGATAGAATGCTGGATATGGGATTTGTGGATGACCTCATGCGCATCGTTTCTTTTCTTCCCGAGAAACGGCAAAACCTCATGTTTTCTGCTACCATGCCCCCAAAAATCAGAGATCTTGCCAAGAGTATTCTTCACAAACCTGATGAAATAACATTGGCACTTTCAAAGCCCGCCGAAGGAGTAATTCAAGTGGCATACATGGTTTACCCGGATGATAAAGCAAAATTGATTAAACGTCTCTTGGATAAAGAGGGACTTGAAGGCGTTCTGATTTTTTCGAGAACGAAAAGCAACGTAAAGCAAATTGCCAAAAGACTGAAATCTACCCCGCTACACATTGAAGAAATGCATAGCGATTTAGATCAATCGGAGCGCGAGGAAGTAATGCGAAAGTTCAAGGCGAGAAAAGTGCAGGTATTGGTGGCCACTGACATTGTATCTCGCGGAATCGACGTAAAGGAACTAAAGCTGGTTATTAATTACGATGTGCCCGATGAGGCCGAAGATTACGTGCACCGCGTAGGTCGAACGGCCCGTGCCGACTCTACGGGAATGGCCATCACCTTTGTTTCTCCGGATGAGCAACGCAAATTTGCAAGAATTGAGTCTCTAATCGGAAGCACGATCATGAAGCAGCCTGTACCCAAAGAGGTAGGAAATAGTTTTGAATACAATCCTTCATCAGGCGGACGCAGCAAAGGAAAGGGCAATTTCCGAAAAGGAAAAAAGAAGAAATTTAACGGGCCTCGAAATAAACCAAGGTCGTAGTCGATTTGTTACCAAATCATGAAATACAAAATTGACAAATCGGAAGAAGATTGGAAAAAAGAACTTTCTGAGGAAGAGTATCGAGTTCTGCGAAAAAAAGGAACTGAGAGACCTTTTTCCGGCGAATACAATCTTCATTTTGAAGACGGCATGTACAAGTGCCGGGCTTGCGGAAATCCGTTGTTTACCTCGGATAGCAAATTCGAATCGGGTTGCGGTTGGCCCAGCTTTGACAATCAAGTGAGCGAGGATGCGGTGGTGACGGAAAGAGACACAACGCACGGAATGATTCGAACCGAAATTCTCTGCGGAAACTGTGGCAGCCATTTAGGCCACGTATTCAATGATGGCCCGACCGAAACGGGTCTGCGTTACTGCGTAAATTCCGTATCCGTAGATTTCGAATCAAAATAATCCCGGAATGAGCATGTTCACTCTTTCGCGGTAGCTAATGTAATCTTCGCCGAATCGGGCGATCAATTTTCGCTCTTCCAGCAAAGAACCTATCACAAGATAAAGCGAACTGATAACGAGGACTACCAGATTTTTCCACTTGGGTAAAATAAGGAAAACACCGATGAGCAAAAGGAGCGTTCCGAAATAAAGCGGATGGCGAACAATTGAATTCAAACCTGTGGTGACCAATTCGTCTTCTCTTGATTCTCGAATTAAAAATCCGATTCCATAAGAACGGATCGAAACTAACAAGACAACCGCCGCTGCGAGACACAATGTGAAACCAATCCATGGAGCAATGCGCGATTCGAATATTGATTCGGACGGAACAATTACGTGCAATTGCAAAAGAAGGAGAAGGTTTAACAAAGCAAAAACGGAGTAAACCAAGCGGTAATAAGGATAGAATGCCGGAATGGTTATGCTGAGAAATGTCTTGATGCGATCAGAAGCCATTGCGCTGTGAATGGCATAGTAAGTCATCCAGAACAGGGCTAAAATCATTTCATTCATTGATGCACCTTTTTGTTAACTTTCCGACTTTACAAAACTCATAAAATGAAAAGTAAATCAATTTCTGCAATATTTGTTCTCTTCGTGTCACTCTGTTTCGGCCAAGAACAAAGCGAAGACTTCTCTCAGCTCGTCAATTGGATGACGGGAGAATTTTCCAGTGCGGAACAAGCAGCCAATGACTCCTCGTATTATGACATCAGCCTGAAGATGACCAGAGTTTGGTCTGATAAAAAAACCGGGGCATGGATTTACGTTGAGCAAGCCGTTGCCGACACTCCCGACAAACCGTATCGACAGAGAGTTTATTTTGTTAGAGAAATGGGCGACGGCCAATTCAGCAGTGACATCTACATGATTCCCGAAGAAGAAAAGTTCGTCGGTGCATGGAAGGATACTTCTCGATTTGACGATATCACACAATTTGATTTAGAATACAAAGATGGATGCGCGGTGTTTTTAAATTATGATGGATTTCAATATACCGGTCAAACCAATATCGGAACATGTAAAAGCTCTCTGAGAGGTGCTGATTATGCCACTTCCGAGGTAAAAGTTCTAAAGAGTGTTTTGGAAAGCTGGGATCGCGGATATGACGAGGAAGGAAACCAAGTTTGGGGCGCTGAAAAAGGCCCGTATATTTTCAAAAAGATCGATTAAGGTTTAAAAAGTTGTTAAACTTTTGGTTATTCCAAAAACATGTTGGTTATTAACACGTTGTTTAAGTAAAGTAATCCAAATGGCAAGACGTAAGAAAACAGATAAGATAAAGGAACTCAAGCCTAAGATAAAAGTTAGACTGGATCATAAGACTGTAATTACAGTACGAGATATGGCAAAATTCGAATTCTGGAAAGAAAAATATCCGGATGCCGCAATTATTCAATGAAACAAAAACCCGACTTCGAGTCGGGTTTTTTATTGCGATAAAATCTCGTCGATTCGATCGAAGTAAGACTGCTTGAAAGAACCTTTTCCTTCCCAAACAATTTTTCCGTCTCGATTGAGTAAGTAAAAATAAGGTGTTTTCTTATCATCAATCCCGAATTCCGAGAAAGGTTCTCGGTCTCCGGAGTATACGTAGACGTGGTCCAGAATCAGGCTCTCGTTGTTTTCTTTCAGTTTTCGAATCACATCGTTCTTTGCCAACTTCATGGCTCCCGTAAAAAGCGGAAGAAAGCAAACCTTCACATCATACATTCCATCCATTAGACCCGTTTTGGCAATGAATTTATTGTAAACCGGAATCTGCCAAGTTCTCAATTCGTCCTCAGCCTTCTTTCCGGTACCCACCCCAATGAAAATGAAGCTGCCGGAAAATGACTCAGGAACCATCACCGTTTCACCATTGATCGTTTCGGTTTCAACGTTTGGAAAGGAGTCTTGAGCAAAAGAGAATGCTGAGATCAACCAAAAGATGGTTGTCGCAGGAATTAGTTGTAACAGTCTCATGGGAAGTCTAACGGAAATTACTGCGAAAGCTTTTACTCTCGATATACTTTTTGGATGACCACATCTTCAATCGGCCAGTCCCTCATTCCATTTTTAACTCCCGTTTCAGCCTGTCGTATCTCGTTTACCACATCCATTCCTGAAGTAACCCTGCCGAAAACGGCATAACCCGGATTGCCGGGCTGATAATCCAAGAAATTATTGTCTTTAAGATTGATGAAAAATTGAGCGGTAGCACTATTTGGTGCTTGGGTTCTGGCCATGGCTATGGTACCGACTTCATTTGAAAGGCCGTTATTGCTCTCCAGAGTTATTGGATTCCGCGTTTCCTTCTTTTCGCCTTCGGTGGTAAAACCACCACCTTGAATCATGAACCCATCGATAACGCGGTGAAAAACGGTATTATCATAAAACCCTGCATCAACATAAGCCAAAAAATTAGCAACCGTCACAGGTGCTTTATTCGGATCAAGCTCCAAGCTAATATTTCCTTTACTCGTTTCAATTACTACATATTCCATCGGTTCCGGTTCTTTTATCTCTTCTTCTACAGTTTGTTCTGAATTCTCAGATTCTTGGGTTTCGTCTTGCGCGCGAATGTTGTTTTCGCTACACGCAAAAAAAGCAAATGTAATTGTCAAAAGTAATAGGCTTCTTCTCATAATCATAAATATTCGTTGGCTACGTTGGCTAATTCAGATCGTTCTCCTTTTTGCAGAGCAATGTGAGCGGCGATCGGGTGATCTTTTACTTTATCTATCAGATAGGACAACCCGTTGCTCTGAGCATCCAGATAGGGAGTATCTATTTGATGAATGTCTCCGGTGAAAACGATTTTGGTATCATCTCCCGCTCTCGAAATGATGGTTTTTATCTCGTGAGGCGTGAGGTTTTGAGCTTCGTCAATGATGAAAAAGATTTTCACCAAGCTCCGCCCGCGAATGTAGGCCAAAGGAGAGATGGCAATCTTCTCGGTTTCCAGCATGGTTTCTATTCGCTTGTAATTCTTATCTGTCGGTTTGAATTGTCCTTTTATGAAATTCAAATTATCCCAGAGGGATTGCATGTAAGGATCTAATTTTGATTTAATGTCTCCCGGCAAATATCCCAAATCGCGGTTACTCAAAGGTATTACCGGACGAGAAACGAAAATCTGCCGATAGTTTGAGCGCTGCTCCAAAGCGGCCGCCAATGCTAAAAGCGTTTTTCCCGTACCTGCCATCCCTTGAATCGTGACGAGTTTGATCGAGGGATTCATCAAAGCATTCAAAGCAAAGTTCTGTTCCGCATTCAAAGCTTTCACCCCGTAGGCTTCCTGATCGCGCACCCGCTCCAGCATTTCTTCTTCCTTATTGTAATAAGCCAGAACTGATTTGCGTCGAAACTTCAGAATAAAGTATTGATTCGCATAGAGTTTCTTTCTATTCAACTTTTCCGGATCACCAATTCCAGCCGCAAAAAGCTTATCGATCAATTCTTCGCTGGCCCTATCTACCTGCACATGTCGCTTGTCGATGGTTTTTACATCTTTCACTTTTCCCGTCTCGTAATCTTCAGCGGTCAGATTCAGCGCTTTGGCTTTAAGTCGAAGGCAGATATCCTTTGAGACGAGGATCACCTTTTTATCAGGATTTTCATCTTTTAAGGTCAAGGCACAATCGAGTATCTTATTGTCGTATTTGCTATCGTCAAACACGGTTTCAGAATTCAGCCCGACATTTTTGTTGTGAAGAATAACCTTAAAATTACCTGTGGTACGGCCATTTAACGGAACCCAGTCATTGATGAGTTTTTCCTTTGCTATATCATCAACGAATCGAATAAATTCTCTCGCTTCAAAATTTACGGTCTCATTACCTTTTTTAAAGTTATCCAGCTCTTCCAGCACTTGAATGGGAATTGCAATATCGTGCTCTTCAAAATTCTTAATCGCGTTGCTGTCGTAGAGTATGACCGAGGTATCGAGGACGAAAATTTTCTTCACTTTACTCGTAGTCTTGGTCTTAGTCTTAGTCGATTTTCGTAGTGCCATTTCAATCTTTGTCTGCTTTAAAGGTAGGCGCAACATTGAGGATTGCGCAGGCTGAAAAACCCGGTTATTCACATATTCGCGTGGACAGTTGTGAGGGGGGGTATAAAACAGTAAGGCGGAACAAAGAATCTTTGTTCCGCCTCATTCAAAAAGACCGTAATCTTTTTCAATGGTCAACTAACAGTTCGTTGGTTTCACATGTATTCCGAAGAACCATGATCTAACCTCTGCTGAAGACTTTTTCTTAATGATGGAAAAACCGTGAGGCAAATCCATATCGGGAATGTCATGGGTGCTTTTCCTTCCGAAAAATTCTAAGCGCATTCCTTTCTTTAGAAAAATTACCTTTAGGAGAAGTCCTTCACAGGAATACTCTTTTGATACTGACTTTTGCGAACTTAATCGTTTCAGAAAAAATCGTAATTATTCCCTTTCATCAAATATCTCAGGTCAGTCGAATAAAGCTAATTAAAGCCATGATTTCTCAAGATCGACTCCTTCAACGAAAGTCTTACCTCGCTTGGTAAACCGACTATCTCTTCGTCGACTGTCACTAAGGTAATTATTGGTTCCGGATAAACAAGGTTTATCGACCCGTCATTTCTCACATAGTGTTCACAATGTTTTTCCACCATTGTTGAAAACCTGTGGCTCCATAAAATAAAAAGGCCGTTTTATTCGACGGCCTTATTGCGTTAATTTGACTTTACTGAATTAAGCGTGAGTCTGAGCTGCCTCCAATTGGGCTCTTCCTTTTCTTGTTAATCCGTACCCCCCTTTATTTTCAATCAACCCTTTTAAGTACAGGTTGGTGATCCGCTCTCCTACTCTACCCTGTCCTAAATTCATGTCGGAGTGTGTCTCTACCTCCTTCCAAAATTTCGTTTCCAAACTCCTCAACCTGATCTTAGACTTATCCGTCGTCTGTTTTTTGTGTTCCTGAATGATTTCCAAAATCAGGCTGTCGTATCTATCCATGGTGAAAAAGTTAATGTGGTTAATAAATAGGTTCAAAAACGGAATGCATTCCGAGAAGGTGTTACTTGAACATTAAGTATGCTTTAAAAGTATATATCCCTATGTTAAATTCGCTTAATGTGAATAAAAAAGCACTGTTAATAAATAACGCTTGCGCGAAAATAAAAGGAATCAGCTCACTGGTTAACTGAGCTTTACAGTTTTCACTTAGTGTTGATACATTGATAATTCGGGGTGCTTTGGAGTAATTTTTTCAAAAAAGCGATGCATATGTTCAAGATCCTCCTCCATATTGCCGGAAGGATCAAAAAAATCGCTGACGATCACCTTTTTTAAAGCATAATCGAAACCTACCATAACGATTGGAACCTCAGCTTGGGTAGCCATAACATAAAAGCCGGTTTTCCATGTATCTCTTCTTTTTCGGGTACCCTCCGGGGTAACGCATAGCGCAAAACTGACGGGAGCATTAAAAAAGCCGACAACCTGATCTACCAGTGAGTTTTTCTTCGAGCGATCTACGGGGTATCCGCCCAAACCGAGAAAAAGACCTCGAAAAGGAAACTTGAATAATTCCTTCTTGGCCAAATACTTTACATCAATACCCAATATCTTTCGGGCAGCCACTCCGATGAAAAAATCTACATTACTGGTATGGGGAGCAACCACGAGAACATACTGCTTTATTTCCGGCGGAAAAGATCCTTCAACCTTCCATCCGGTCCATTTGAACCACCACACGCATAACTGCGTAAAGAGAGCACTAATCATCCGACAAAGAACCGAAATTTACCATTAGTTCAATAAAGGACGATCGGATTAAATACCTTTGTATCGATTTAAGAGATGTACGTAATTGTAGATATTGAAACGACGGGGGGCAATAAGAATAACGGTCGAATAACCGAAATAGCCGCTATAAAGCACGATGGTGTTAAAATCGTAGACACTTTTGAAACCCTGATCAATCCTGAGCGACCTATCCCTGATTTTATAAAAAGATTAACGGGTATTTCGGATGAGATGGTGACTAATGCACCCACCTTTTCTGAAATAGCAGAAAAATTTGATCGCTTCACGGCAAACACGATATTCATTGCTCACAATGTCAATTTTGATTATCGTTTTATTCGTGAAGAATTTCGAAAAATCGGGATGGATTTCAGTCGTCGAAAGATGTGTACGGTACAGCTCAGCCGAAAAGCTTTTCCCGGTTTGCCGTCCTACAGTCTGGGAAAAATCACCAAAGAGCTTTCTATTACATTAGACGGCCATCACAGAGCGGGCGTTGATGCTAAGGCCACCGCCAAACTTTTTGAAAAAATCATCCTCAAGGAAAGTCAGCAAGATCTGTTTGATTTAAATTTTGGCAAGCCCGATTTCACGCGAATTAACAGTCCCCTTATTGACGAAGAACTCATCGATTCCATCCCCGATGAAAGTGGAGTATTTCGATTTTATGATCGAAATGATGAAGTACTTTACGTCAAGCGTTCTCAGCATATGCTCACCGATATTTGTAAAAAACTGAGCGAGGCCGACAGCAAATCCGGGCAGGGATTAATTAATGATTTGTATCGAATTGACTGGTCGCCGTTAGGTAGTGATTTGCTCTCGCAATTGGACGAAGCTTATGAGGTTCTGGTGAAGAAGCCACGGTTCAATGCGGGAAAATTCAGCATAAAGCCTCGCTTTGCAGCTTATCTGCATACTGAACTTAAATCGGCTAAACTCACTTTGGAAAAAATCAAAAAAGGTGAAAAAGCTGAGTTATTTTTTACAAGCTATTTCGAGGGGTTGGATTACTTTAAAGAACTGTCAGACTCGACCGGTGTGGAACTCTCTTATGTAAAAAACGGAAAGCATAGTACTCCAACCTTAGATCTGACCTCGGCGTTGGAAAGTGACGGAGCTATTTTTCCGGAAACGGAATACCTCATCGTTGATGAAGGCCGTTTGGCTTCAGAAAACTCAGTGGTATATGTACGTGGTACGCACGTAATCGGCTATGGTTTTGTGGACAGAGAGCAACACAACGGAAACCTGGAGGAGGCCGATCTGATTAAAAAATTCGAACCACTTCCCGAATTGGAGCTGGTCATCCGTAAATACACGGAGAAAGGTCGGTATCAGAAAAAGCTCGTTCTCGATTAACGATTTACGACCAATCGCTGAATTCCGGATGTACCGTTTTTGAATGATACCTGTACGAGGTAAATTCCGTTGCTGATGGATTGAAGTGAATACTCGGCGGCTGAATTAGCAAAGCTTGCAACCGGCCGTCCTTGAAGATCCAACACTCGAATAGTCGATATATCCTCCGTACTTCCCGAAAGCCTGAAAAATTCTTGAGCAGGATTGGGCAGTACTGTTATTCCCGACTCGCTCAAATTAGTCATGCTCAATATCCCTTCTGCCGAGAGAGGAACCGTGACGTTCGGAGTAGAAGACAAATTTGTATTGAACGTCAAAGTACCTGTAGCCGCACCTTGTGCTGCCGAGGGATCGAAAGCAACTCTAATCGATTTAGACTCGCCATCCAGAATCACGAAACTTTCTTCCTGAGTAGTGCTTAAAGAGAAACCTTCCCCGGACACGGTCGCATCCGAAACACTAAAAAACCTTTCACCAATATTGGTCAAAACCAAATTGAACTCGACCGTTGATCCTTCTACCACACCGAAATCAGCTGTAGAGTGACTTATGGCTAACTCACCGATATTCGGTCTGTCCTGGTCTAGCCGGAATGAAAAAATTCGATCCACAAACTGAGGGTAATCTACAAATGGATTGCGATTGTTTTGATAACCGTAGATGTCATCATTGCGGTTTCTCTCCACATCAGTAGGTGGGAACTGAGCATGCCATTCTCTCATCGCATCTTCCATATCCTCAGAAAGGTGACCGCCATAATTTTGATAGCGAGTTACGAAATACAAAATCGCTCTGGCAGATTTTCCTTTATGTGCATCACGTGGTTCAAAAACCAACGCGCCCGAGGCATTCTGACCGCGAACACTCCCGCCTTCGCTCCAGTCTATGTTGCTCACCACGTTTCCGAATCGCAGATTCCCGCGCACTGAATTGGCATCTACATCCGTCACGAAAAGATGATGAACATCCGATTTCATCGGCTCATTACTGTTGAAATTCCCCTGCGGGAAAGTGTGTTCGGTATTCAGATTAAATTGAGATTGCGCATCGCCACGGCTGGAAAATCCGACGGCATCCGTACCGATATAAGAGCGTGTCAACCTGTTTTGGGCAGAACCCTGACCATTCACAGCCTGATTGTCAAACTCCATATACATCAAGTCGCGGCCGTAGTTATAACCAAGGCTGTTGTAGCCATCAGATAAAATATCTTCCAGCACATCTTCCAAATCCTCGTCCATTTCTCCAAAGGTATCATCGTAATAATCGCCCGGATAGTCGCAAGCTCCTTGCAGATCGATAGAAACGGCACCACGATTTCCCGAAGTTTTGATGATCATTTCGGTGTCGTGAGCAATGTTGTGAATCGGATTAAAAGTAATCTCCATCATGGCCGAACTTCCAGCTGCAATTGAGGATGGCATTGTGCTGACCTGAAAAGGTGAACTATTGTAAATATTAAAAAACAGCACTTCTTCAATTTCCACTTCCTCGTCGCTCAGGTTAGTTAATTCTAAAGAGAGTGTAGATTCTTCGCCATAATTGACCAAGCCGAAATCAAGGTTCGGTTGAGATGACTCCACCACTTGAGCAGTGGTTGAAATGGTAAACAGAATTGCGAAAAAGGTAAAAGCTTTTGTCATGTGTTCAATTTTCAGGCTGCAAAAATAGACTTTCATTTTCGGGCAGACCGCAGTATTGCATTATGAATTTGTAAAACCTTAGGGATAACGGGATTCTTATCGTCGTTGATGATTTCAAAATCAGCGTGGATGCGTTTTTCTTCGTCAGAAAGTTGGGCGGAAATGCGCTGTCGGATTGCATTTCCGTCGGCGCCGTCGCGATTTACTACCCGTGAAATTCTGAGTTCTTCGGGGGCGGTTACCAATATTAAGAAATCCAACAATTCGTGGCCTCCCGTCTCCACCAATATTGCGGCTTCTTTCACCACATAAGGCGCTTGGTTGTGCATGACGCAAAACCGATCAAATGCTTTCCCCACTTCGGGGTGAATAATGGAATTGAGTAATTCCCGCTTTATGGAATCACCAAATACGGCTTTCGCCAAAAAGGCCCGATCGGGAACCCCATCGCGATATGCTTCCTCGCCGAAGTTTTTCCTGACTTGAGAGACCACGGCTTCTTCGGAAGCCAAGATTCTTTTGGCCTCGAAATCGGCAATGAAAACGGGAACATCAAGCGTAGAAAATATTTTCGCTACCAGCGATTTTCCCGAACCGATTCCCCCCGTAATTCCAACTCGGATCGGCTTATTTTTTGGCAATCGCCTCTTCGCTGCTGGCGCCATCAGGAGAGATCGCAGATTTTTCGATCTTCAATTTCGAACCGGTCATGGTATCAATAAGCACCGTTTTATCGTGTACCTCCAACACCTTTCCGTGAATGCCGCCGATGGTTACCACTTTAGTACCCTTGGCCAAAGATTCTCTGAACTTCTTGGCATCCTTGGCCCTTTTCGCCTGCGGGCGAATCATAAAAAAATAGAAAACGGCTATAATACCGACCCAAAACAGAATGTTTATTAATTCTCCTTGCTCCATTATCTTAATTTGATTTTTACTTCATGTTATCAGGCACCACAACCTCAGTTTTAATCATGAGTTGTGTAGCTGCAGGTACGGTATTGGCAGAAACGATGATGCTCACATCCTGAATTCCCGACTTACCGTCACTATTGTATTCTACCTCGATTTCGCCACCTTCGCCCGGCATAATTTTTCCCGTCGGATAGCTTCGGGGTATCGTACATCCGCATGATCCATCAACCGTGGCGATCAACAAAGGTGCTTCTCCCGTATTGGTAAATTTAAAGGTATGGGTGATGATTTCTCCCTGAGTGATCTTACCGGCTTGAAAGGTCTTTTCGGCAAAATTGATCACGGGTAATTCATCCTCATTAACGCTTCCGTCTTCGTTCGTCGGGATATCAATCATTTCCGTTCCAACCGAGCGATCTTCAGCATCACCACATTGCACGAGAAGTGCAATTGAAAGGAAATAAAAAAGGTGTTTTAGTTTCATTGAATAAGTCCTCTTCCAACTTTTGCAATGGTGCCTGTTTCTTTCATTTGTGAGAAGAGTTTGTCCAAAACACCATTGATAAACGTACTGCTTTTAGGAGTGCTGTAGTACTTAGATATCTCTATGTACTCGTTCAGCGTCACCTTAAGGGGTATTTGTTTGAATTCACGTGCTTCGGTTAATGCCATCCGCATTAAGATCATATCCATCATGGCGATGCGCTCAATCTCCCAATTTTCGGTATGTTCTTTTATCAACTTGTCATGCTCCGAAGCTTGTGAAAGACTCTTTCTGAAAAGAGTTTTTGCGAATTCAATTTCATCTTCAGGGTCTTTCCAAAGTGATAAAATCGGCGTAAACTCATCCGAATTTTCTTCGAATAGTTTGAAGGTCTTTATCGCCATTGAGGCAACGATGTCTAAATCATCTGACCAAAAAATGCTCTTTTCATCGAAGAACGACTGAAAGGACTCCATATTGATCAGGTGGCGTTTAAAGAATCGAATGACTAACTCCCTGTCGGCTGCATAATCATTTTCTTCCGCCGCCATGTAGCTTTTGTATTCTTCACTCTCCAACAGAGCGCGATAGAACTTTCTGATCAACTCTCCTTCGCCTGTCCAGGAAACTTTCTTTTTTTCAGAAGCAGCCTTCAGACTTTTATTGGCATCCAATTGCCTGAGGAATCGATTTTCTACGAATCGCATGTTCGGATTCAAATCTTCTTCGGTAGGAAGTCGCTTGTTCTTATTGTCTTCAATTTTCTTTTCCGCTACATCTCTAACGTAGATCATTACCGACATTAAGTAAATGTACATTTCATACATTTTCTCAATGCTTAAAAACAGTTCTTTCTCGGCTTGGGCCACTGTTTTCCCGCCGGATTGACCCATGGCGTAGAGAATGTGCAAAATCTTAATTCGGATGTGTCTGCGGTTCAGCATTTCCGTAGGGCGTTAAACTTTTCTATAAATAGGGTGAATGAAAAACAAGTCGGCAAAACTATACAAAGTTCACGGCTCTGACTAAAAACCATCGGCTGAACAGAAAAATTTTCGAAATCGAACTTTGAATCTTTCAAAACTAAAGGAATGAACTTTGGCTTTACTTCCGTGTTTTTTATCGGTCTAATTAGCCTTAGCTTTGCAGACTGATAAAGGCCCAAAAGTAAGCTTTTTCATTCAATCACAGCGTAGGAAAATTCAATGGGAGCACTCGCTCATCTTAATCAATTCTTGTGGAAGTATAAATGGCATCTCATTTTGGGTACGCTGTTTATCATTCTTTCCAATTTGTTTAAAATCTATTCGCCGGTCTTAATAAGGGAAGCGTTGGATTTGGTAAAGGAAACGATGAGTACCTACCGAGGCGGTGATTTTTCTAATTATTCCATTGATCTTCCTACGTCAGTTAAGGTAGCATATGACATTTTCGGATTTGATGAAAATATGTTTACTGAGATAAATGATAAAAATGATCTGGCGAAGTTGATTGGGAAGCTGTCGATTATTTTGGCCGCGATTTATCTTATCGTTTCAATAATATCAGGGGTATTTCTCTTTTTTACACGTCAAACCATTATTGTCATGTCCAGACTAATCGAGTTTGATCTTAAAAATGAGGTTTACGATCATTACCAAAAGCTGAGCCTCGCCTTTTATCGTAGAAATAATACCGGCGACCTGATGAACCGCATCAGTGAAGATGTAACACAGGTGCGCATGTACTTGGGCCCTGCCATTATGTACACCATAAACTTGGTGGTACTTGCTATTCTGGCCATTGGCGCCATGCTTCGGGTTAATGTCGAGCTCACCATATATGTACTACTGCCTTTGCCGCTGTTGTCAATTTCGATTTACTACGTCAGCAAAATCATCAACCAGCGCAGCGAGAAAGTCCAGAGACAACAGTCAAAACTCTCAACGCTTACGCAAGAAGCATTTTCGGGAATAAGGGTATTGAAAGCTTACAATCGTCAGAATTTCATTCAAAAGGATTTTACACGTGAGTGCAATACTTACAAGGTGCTTTCACTTTCGCAGGTTAAGGTGGATGCGCTTTTTATGCCTGCCATCATTCTCTTGATCGGTCTCAGTACTATTATTACGATTTATGTAGGTGGGATAAAAGCCATAGAAGGCGAAATCAGCATTGGAAATATCGCTGAATTCGTGATTTACGTGAATATGCTTACATGGCCGTTTGCCAGCGTAGGTTGGGTTACCTCTTTGGTGCAGCGAGCCGCGGCGTCGCAAGAACGCATCAATGAGTTTTTGCATACGGAACCCGAAATTACCAATCCAAAAGCCGAACCCGACGATATCTCCGGCAAGATTGAGTTTCAAAATGTCTCTTTCACCTACCCTGATAGCGGAATTCAAGCGTTGAACGATGTGAGCTTTACGGTGCCGAGCGGATCTACTTTGGCGATAATCGGCCGAACAGGATCGGGAAAAAGTACCGTGGCCAATTTGATCTGCCGCAATTTTGATATCTCTTCGGGTAAACTTTTAGTGGACGGAAAGCCAATTGATAAGCTAAACTTAGAAAGTTTGCGCCGTGCCATTGGATATGTGCCTCAGGATGTTTTTCTGTTTAGCGATACCATCGCAAACAATATCGGATTCGGGCTGAACCCGGAAGATGTAAGTCCTGAATTAATCAAAGAAGCTGCCGAGCGTGCATTCGTCAAACACAATATTGATGACTTTCCTAAGAAATTTGAAACCATTCTCGGCGAGCGCGGAATAAACCTTTCGGGGGGACAAAAGCAGCGCGTCAGTATAGCCAGAGCCATTGCCGGAGAGCCCGATATCCTGATTTTTGACGACTGTCTCTCGGCAGTAGACACTGAAACCGAGGAAATTATTTTGAGCAACCTGAGGAAGGTCATGGAAGGAAAGACGACCCTTCTGATCAGCCATCGGGTTTCAACCGTGAAAATGGCAGACCAAATCATTGTTTTGGATCACGGAAAAGTAATTGAGAAGGGCAGCCATGAAGAACTACTCTCACTGGACGGTGAATACCGCGACCTTTATCAAAAACAACTTCTTGAGGAGAAAAAGACCGTGGACTCATAGGTTTTGAACGAAATTGTATATTTGCCCAACTACACTACTACAAACTAATTTTTTGTTACTATGTCAACGGAGCACGGAGATTCCATCAGAGACGACATTTTCTCCAAAGCAGTGAGAGCGGGAAAAAGAACTTACTTTTTCGATGTAAAATCAACGCGAGGAAATGACCTTTATTTAACAATTACCGAGAGTAAAAAGCAGTTTAAAAACGGCAAGCCTTCTTACGAGAAGCACAAATTGTTTTTGTATAAAGAAGACTTTGATAAATTCAGTGATGGTTTGATGGAAGCCATCGATAAAATCAGAGACATCAGATCAGGAAACAACGAATTCGTTGATCCTGCTGACGAAGAACATGATTATTATCACGCAGAAACGGAAAAGGAAACCACCGAAGCTTTCACGGATATCAGTTTTGATGATTTAGACGATCGCTGATTAAAAATTTAAAAAGCCATGCAATTGCCGGTTGAGCACATCAGTGTATTCGGCAAAGGCTATTTCACCCCTTTCATTTATGTGTTGATGCACCGATGAAAGGGGTATTTTTTGACTATACACTTCCATCTTTAAATAGTTGAGCACGGCAGCCAAATGATCCATTCCGCGCAAGTTTCCAGCTCTACCGGTCGCTACTCCTACGAGCGCTGCTTTTTTACCTTCCCATATTTTCGGATTGAGCGTATCCAAAAATAGCTTGGTTATTCCGGGATAGCTTCCGTTGTATTCGGGAATGACAAATACAAAACGCTCAACCGGGAGGATCAAATCATGCAAAACTTGTTTAAAACTTTCCGGGCACTCACCGTAACCTTCGGTAAAAAAGAAGTCATCGGGCAGATCGCGAAACGAATACGTTACTGCCTCCAATCCCTGATCTTCAATGAGTTTTTGATAGTTTTTGGCAATGATTTCCGTGTTGCTATCCGTTCGATTTGTAGCACTGAAAATGGTGATCATATTGGGGTGTGGATTAACAAAAAACTGTGCAAAATAAGGCTTTGTAATCTGACTTGGAAAAGCGGAAATGGAGTACTTTTAAACTTCCAAATCCTCTTGATACAGCAATTATGACGATAACATACTACGGCCACTCTTGTTTTGGAATCAACTACAACAATACCAAATTGTTGTTTGATCCCTTCATCACCCCCAACTCCTTAGCGGAAGACATCGATATTGAAAAAATCGAGGCCGATTTTATTTTGATCTCACACGGACATTTCGATCACGTGGCTGATTTGGTCAGCATCGCCAAAAGAACGGGAGCCAAGGTCATTTGCAATTATGAAATTTCAAATTGGCTCGGCAAACAAGATATCGAAAACGTACACCCGATGAATCACGGAGGAGCCGTACGTCAACCTTTCGGCAAAGTGAAATTTGTAAATGCCATCCACAGTTCTGCTCTTGATGACGGAACCTATTTGGGGAACCCCGGAGGATTTGTCATTGATTTCGGCGACGTTTGCATCTACTACGCGGGAGACACTGCTCTTACTTATGACATGAAGCTCATCGCACGTGAATTCAAAGTGAACTGGGCATTTCTGCCCATCGGCGACAATTTTACGATGGGAATAGATGATGCCATCATCGCTGCCGATTTTGTCGAGGTTAAAAACATAATCGGGATGCACTACAATACTTTTCCTCCGATCACGATTGATTTGGAGGTAGCCAAAAATAAATTTACTCAAGCAGGACTGAACTTGAAATTACCTGAAATAGGAGAATCGATCGAACTATAGATATGGGAAAGATTATTTCAATTGCAAATCAAAAAGGCGGAGTAGGTAAAACCACTTCAGCCATCAACTTGGCCGCCTGTTTGGGCGTGTTGGAATACAAAACACTTTTGGTGGATGCCGATCCGCAGGCCAATGCCACCAGCGGAGTGGGCATAGATCCGAAAACCATTAAGACGAGCATTTACGAATGCTTGATCAATGACGTAGATCCAAAAGACATTGTCATTCATACCGATACGCCTAATCTCGACCTCATTCCGGCGCATATCGATTTGGTAGGTGCCGAAATCGAAATGATCTCTCTTCCCAACAGGGAGAAAATGATGAAGCACTCGCTGAATGAGTTGAAGAATGATTACGATTTTATCATTGTAGACTGCTCCCCGTCTTTGGGTTTGATCACCGTAAACGCTTTGACCGCTTCTGATTCGGTAATCATACCGGTGCAGTGCGAATATTTTGCTTTGGAAGGATTGGGCAAACTGCTCAATACCATCAAAATCGTGCAGTCCAGACTCAACACCGATTTGGCCATCGAGGGAATTTTGCTCACGATGTTTGATAGCCGATTGAGATTGGCCAATCAAGTGGTGGAAGAAGTGAAGATGCACTTTCAGGAGTTGGTTTTCAATACGGTTATTCACCGAAATACCCGTTTGGGAGAAGCGCCCAGTCACGGCGAAACCATCATCATGCACGACGCCTCTTGCAAAGGTTCGATCAACTATTTAAATCTTGCCAGAGAAATTTTGCAAAAAAATGACCTCACGAAAATCAAAACTGAGGACAAAATGATTGAGCTCGAAAATGAGTAAGAAAAGAGGATTGGGAAGAGGGCTGAGCGCCTTGCTGGAGAATGTAGAAACCGATATCACTACGGGGGTTAGTACGGAAAGTACCGAGCGCGTTTTGGGTTCGGTGGCAATGCTTCCGGTTGAAGCTATCGAAGCAAATCCCTTTCAGCCACGTACTGTTTTTGAAGAGGAGCCTTTGATGGAATTGGTGCAATCGATCAAAGAACTAGGGATCATACAACCGGTAACGGTTCGGAAAATCGGTCACGATAAATTCCAATTGATTAGCGGAGAGAGAAGGTTTCGCGCTTCGCAAATTGCGGGATTTGAAGAAATTCCCGCTTACATCAGGGTAGCAAATGATCAAGCCATGCTCGAAATGGCGCTGGTTGAAAACATCCAACGAAAGAATCTCGACCCGATAGAAATCGCCATTTCATATCAGCGTTTGATCGAAGAATGTAACCTCACGCAAGAAGCCATGAGTCAGCGCGTAGGTAAGAAGAGAGCTACCATTAGCAATTACCTGCGTTTGCTAAAACTTCCGCCTCAAGTGCAAATGGCCTTACGCGAGAATAAAATCTCTATGGGCCACGCTCGTGCCCTTTTGGCTTTTGATAATGAGGATGATTTGATTACCGCTTTCAAAAAGATTTTGTCAGAAGGCATGTCCGTAAGACAAATCGAAGATTTTGGGAAAGAATCGAAGACGAAAAAACCGAAGCCAAAACCTGCTGCGCTTTCCTTTGAACACCAAAAGTTCAAGGCCGATTTGATGGATCGATTTGGCACAAAAGTTGACATCAAGCGCGATCAAAAAGGAAAAGGTAAAATTGAGATTACCTTTGCATCCGATGATCAACTTCGACGCATTATTGACTCACTTGAAGACTGATTTTTCCAAGCTGATATTTCTGTCGGCCTTTCTCCTTGCGTTCTCTTTACAATCCGCCGCTCAGACAGATAGTACGGAAACTGAACTAAAAGTAGAACGAGGCCGGGTGGAAGGTGAGGTGGAAGCGGTGACAAGGGAATCTATCGAGAAAATTCACAGCCCGAAAAAAGCGACGATTATGTCGGCCGTTTTGCCGGGGCTCGGACAGGTTTACAATAAGAAGTATTGGAAAGTTCCTATAATTTACGGAGGATTTGCCGTGGCCGGATATTTCGTCCAATGGAATTTATCTGAAATAGATCGCTTTAAGGAGCTATATGCCTTGAATACTGATACTGACCCCACAAACGATTCTGATCTTCCTAATGATTTTCTCTTAGATGCCATAAGTGAACACAAGACCTGGCGCGATCTCTCATATATTTCACTAGCGGCCATTTACATCTTGAATATTATCGATGCCAATGTAGATGCGCATTTATTCTATTTTGATGTAGGTGAAGATTTAACGATGAATATCCAACCTTTTGTTAATCCTTCACAACTCCCGTCAGCTGGTCTCACATTATCGCTGAAATTGTAACTTCGCCCGCTTGGAATCGTCTCTATGAAAATTGCAATAATCGGCTACGGACGAATGGGTAAGCGAATTGCAGAATTGGCGCAGGAAAAGGGTCATACAATCGTGTCGAAGATTACATCCGAAAATAAAAGCGAAATCAAGGAACTTCCGCCTTGCGATGTGGCCATTGAATTCACCCAACCTGATTCTGCTCTCGAAAACTTTCGCGAAGTACTCGATCAGTCCGTTCCGCTAGTAACGGGTACGACGGGCTGGTATAAAGAAATGGACGAAGTGAAAAACATTTGTGCCAATTCCGATGGTCGCTTTTTTTATGCTTCCAACTTTTCGCCGGGCGTCTTCATCACGCATCATCTTACGTCTGAGCTTTCGCGAATAATGAATGATTTCAATTACGAAGCCGAGATAGAAGAATGGCACCACACCGGCAAGAAGGACGCACCAAGCGGAACCGCCGAAACGCTGGCTGGTGAAGTGGTTAAAGCACAATCGAAATACTCAGATTATCAGTTGAAAGAGAATAAAGATGTTCCCGAAGATATTTTGCCGATCACAAGTTACCGTGAGGGAGATGTGAAAGGAACACACATCGTACGGTTCAAATCCGATATCGATGCAATTGAAATAAAACACGAAGCATTTTCCCGAGATGGTTTTGCCCTCGGAGCTATCATGGCGGCTGAGTTTCTGATCAAGCAGAAACCCGGCTTTTACTCGATGAATAACCTATTGAAATTATGATCATAGCCTACACCATATTTTACCTGACCATCCTCTCCTATTTCGTTTGCCTTTGGAAAATTTTTAAAAAGGCAGGTCAGGAACCGTCTTGGGCGGGATTCGTTCCGATTTATAACCTTTTCGTTTGGCTCAAAGTCATCAACAAACCGTGGTGGTGGCTACTTATACTCATCGTTCCTGGAGTCAACTTCGTATTGTTGAGTGCCATGCACGTAGAATTGGTACGCGCCTTTGGCATGCGCACATGGAAAGATTACCTCATGGCGATTTTCCTTCCGTTTCTCGCATTGGGAATGATTGCCTTTAAGAAAGACATCAAATACACCAACCTACCGGATTATAAGAAGGAAAAGAAGAGCAAAGGTCGCGAATGGGCCGAAGCCATCGTCTTTGCGGTTATCGCTGCTACCATCATCCGAACCTTTACCATTGAAGCTTTTACCATTCCTACGCCATCGATGGAAAAATCGCTTCTCGTGGGAGATTACCTCTTCGTGAGCAAACTAAGCTACGGACCGCGCCTTCCCATGACGCCTCTGACCTTTCCGTTTACACATCACACCATTCCCGTGATCAACGCAAAGTCTTACGTAGAATGGCAAAAGCTTCCCTACTTCCGCTTGCCCGGCTTTGGCGATGTTGAGCGCTATGACGCCACGGTTTTCAATTTTCCGGAAGGAGATACCGTAGTAGTAAACGCTCAGGAAAACAGCTACTATCAGTGGGTTCGTGAGTTTGGCAGAGAGAACCTAATGAAAGAACGGTTCATTACGGATGATGGCCGAATGGCAGAAACGGGCGGAATTACGGTACGGCCTTTAGACAAAAAGGAGAATTACATCAAAAGAACAATCGGACTGCCGGGAGAAGAAATCTCTGTTGTTAACAGAAGGGTGCACATCAACGGAGAGCCGATCAGACGTCCGGAAGGTGTACAGTTTGTTTACAATGTACACACCAAGTCACCGCTTTCCGTGGAAGTGTTGCAAGAAAAATACGACATCTACATAACGAATGCGGAGCGTCAATTTTATGCTACAAATCGCTTTTACAGAATGCCGCTCACTGATAGCGAAAAAGAAATTATGGAGGGAATGTCTTCGGTGGACTCGGTCACCATTGAAATGAAAAGACCCCAGGCAGACCTTCACATCTTCCCCAATCACCCCGATTATAGCTGGACCGAGGATAACTTCGGCCCGCTTTGGATTCCGAAAAGCGGCGAAACCATCGACCTCACCATGGAGAATCTGCCCCTATACCGCCGGGTGATCGACGTATATGAGCACAATGATCTGGAGGTGAAAAACGGAGAGATCTATATTAATGGCGCCGTAGCCAATAGCTACACCTTCAAGCAGGACTATTACTTCCTGATGGGTGACAATCGCCACAATTCCGCCGATTCGCGGTTTTGGGGATTCGTTCCCTTCGATCATGTCGTTGGAAAGGCGGTATTCATCTGGTTCAGCAAAGATCCTGAAACGGGAATACGCTGGAGCCGTTTGTTTTCGCTCGTGGGCGATGAATGATCAGCCGGTCATCATCTCTCCTTTTTGCTTGGTTCCGCCCGTCGGACTTTTCGTAGCCATGGCGTGTGGCTATCGGATTCTGTTCGATGGTGGCGAGAATTACGTAAAGCAAAGTATTCGCAATCGCTACCACATCTTGGCAGCTAATGGTGTGCAAACCTTGACCGTCAACGTGATTGGCCAAAAGGGTGAAAAAATTCCAACGAAGGATATTTCCATTGACTATGAAGAGCCGTGGATACGCCTTCACAAAAGAGCCTTGGAGTCGGCGTACCGCTCCTCTCCTTTTTTCGATCACTATTACCCTAAGCTGCTAAAGCTGATTGAAGCGCAGCATGCCCACTTCGGCGCATTTTTTCGCGAAAGCCTGAAACTATGGCTTTCCCTGCTGAAGTTCGATCCTGATTATGAAATAAGCGAGACCTTTCTGGAATGTGAGTGCAAATTTGACTTACGTCAAAAAATCAAAACACCCGAGCAGTTTCCTTCGGAGTTCAGCACGGACAAATACCTTCAGGTTTTTTCCGATCGGTTTGAATTTCAACCGAATTTGTCAATCCTCGATTTGCTCTTCAACGAAGGACCCGCTTCTCTGTCGGTCTTAAAAGGTTGAAACCGTATATTTGGGCACCACTGAAAAAAACCACAAGAAGCCCATGGCGGATAAAAAGGAATTGGAACTGAATAAGAACGAAGATACCATGCGCTTGATGGTATCGAAAGTGAGAAGGGAACTCGAAAAAATTTACCTCGGAGGAGGAAAATCCAAAATTGAAAAACAGCACGAGAAAGGTAAGCTTACAGCTCGTGAACGAATCGATCTCTTGCTTGACGATAAAGCTGATCGCATAGAAATAGGTGCTTACGCAGGTCACGGCATGTACGATGAATACGGCGGTTGTCCGTCGGGAGGTGTTGTGGTGGTAATGGGCTACGTGAAAGGACGACAATGCATCGTGGTAGCCAATGACGCCACGGTAAAAGCGGGTGCTTGGTTTCCCATTACGGGAAAGAAAAACTTGCGTGCGCAGGAGATTGCCATGGAAAACCACATTCCGATCATCTATTTGGTAGATAGTGCCGGTGTCTTTCTCCCGATGCAGGATGAAATATTTCCCGATAAGGAGCACTTCGGACGTATTTTTAGAAACAATGCCGTGATGTCGAGTCGCGGTATACCGCAAATAGCGGCGGTGATGGGAAGCTGCGTGGCAGGTGGGGCCTACCTTCCGATCATGAGCGACGAATCACTGATAGTCAACAAAACGGGAACCATCTTTCTGGCCGGTTCTTATTTGGTGAAAGCCGCCATCGGAGAGGATATTGACAACGAAACCCTCGGTGGTGCCACTACGCATAGCGAGATTTCAGGAGTAACCGACTACAAGGTGGAAGACGATCAGGAGTGTCTTTCAACCATACGCGATTTGGTCGACAAGATCGGCGAAACCAATGCCAAAGCGGGCTTCAATCGGGCAGAACCAAAAATGCCCGAAGTAGACCTTTCCGAGGTTTATCGAACTTTTCCTGCCGACAAGGGCAAAACCTACGATGTGCGTGATGTGATCAAATGCATTGTAGACGAAAGCAAGATGACCGAGTACAAAAAAGGCTACGGTCAAACCATCGTTTGCGCTTACGCGCGAATTGACGGGTGGTCAGTCGGTATCGTAGCCAATCAGCGTAACATCGTCAAAAGCGCCAAAGGCGAAATGCAATTCGGTGGCGTTATTTACAGCGATTCTGCCGATAAGGCGGCCCGTTTTATCATGAACTGCAATCAGAAGAATATTCCACTGGTCTTTTTACAAGATGTCACCGGATTTATGGTGGGCAGCCGCAGCGAGCACGGCGGTATTATCAAAGACGGCGCAAAATTGGTGAACGCCATGAGCAATTCGGTTGTGCCGAAATTTACGGTAGTGATGGGAAATAGCTACGGAGCGGGAAATTACGCCATGTGCGGAAAGGCTTATGATCCTCGGTTAATTGTTGGTTGGCCAACGGCCCGACTCGCCGTAATGGGTGGAGAGCAAGCCGCCAAAGTATTGCTGAGCATCGAAGTAGCTTCGATGAAAGCAAAGGGAAAAGAAATCACTAAAGAGAAGGAAAAAGAGCTTTTTGACAAGATCAAAAACCGCTACGATGAGCAAACGGAACCCCAATATGCTGCGGCCCGACTATGGCTCGATGCCATCATCGACCCTGCCGAAACCAGAATGCACTTGGCGATGGCCATTGAGGCTGCAAATAATTCACCCGCAGAAAAACCATACAATGTTGGCGTTCTTCAAACCTAATGGCATAATGGGCTTTCTTTTTCTCATCTTATTGAGCTTAGCCTCTTGTAATGATAAAGAGGATCAAGTTCCGCCACCCTCTACCTCTGTTCCCGTCGATACGGCTTCCATACAAGATACCATCCGATTTTCGTATCTGGCTTTGGGCGATAGCTACACCGTCGGAACCGCTTTGCCGGACAGCAGTCGCGCCTACCCCTATCAATTGGTAGAACGATTGAGTGAAGACAGTCTCTTGGAGGGTGAATCACCGGATATCGTAGCTTTCGGAGGCTGGCGAACCGATCAACTCATCGCGGGAATTGACACGGCCGATTTAGATGAAACTTACGATCTCGTTTCGTTGCTCATCGGTGTAAATAATCAATATCAAAACGGACCAACCGATGTTTATGCCAATGAATTTGAGTTTCTGTTAAAAACCGCCATTCAGTTTGCGGGAAATGACACCGATCGCGTTTTCGTTCTCAGCATTCCCGATTACGGAGTTACCCCTTTCGGAGGAAATAATCCGAATATTTCTACCAGCGTGGATCTGTATAATTCGATAAATGCAGATATAACACAAAGTTATGGTGTAAGCTACTTTAACATTACGGAAATCTCACGGCAAGCAGAAACAAACCCTGAATTAATAGCTCCTGACAGTTTGCACCCATCGGGAGATATGTACGAACTTTGGGTTGAAGAAATTTTGGAAGACGTAAAAGCAAAGCTTTATGAATAGAAGAATTGCCTTGATCGCGGGTTTAATGCTTTTCGCTTTTGCAGCGAAGGCGCAGGTTTACAATTACGCCGA